>JAZQGN010000024.1:0-20239 GCA_045540095.1 Akkermansia sp. | reverse complement strand
CCCGAGCCGGTTGAGGAGCCTGTCACCCCCAAGGAGGAGCCCCCTCCCGCAACGCCCGATTTCACCCTACCGAACCCGGAATCCGCACGCAACGAAGAGCACCGCGTGGCCCTTCTTGCCCTTGAAGCCATTCGCCATGGTGACCTGAAAGCAGCTCTTGAATACCTCATCAAGCGCCGACTGATGACAGATTCCGCTGCTGCCGTCATTCAGACATGGGCAGCAAACAATACCCCCGGAGAACTTATCGAGACGGCTAACAGCCGCCGCGAGGACGGCAATAAGGTAACCCGTTTCCGAGTTCACACCACCAACGGCACCGAAGACCTTGTTCTGGATGTCGTAACGGACAGAAACGGCGCAGCCATCATCGAAAACGCTTCCACTGTTCCCGCGGATAAGACCGCCATCACTGTTGATAGTGACCACATCACCGCCACTGAGGGCTTCTTCGAAGCCGTACGCAGCGGTGATATGGTTAAGGCATGCAGCATGATTACCGGTGAAGAAATCAGCTTCGCCACGGTGGCCGGCCTCTGCATGATTTTCGAGGAAGATAACTTCAGAATGCGCGAGCACAGCCCCATCCGCAACACTTTCGTGAATGAAGGATTCGCCGGTAACCTCGTTTACCTCACCTCCTCCAATCCTGAAATCACACAGGAAGCCCGTATCGCCGTGGAGCTTGCCCGCACGCCTGAGGGCTGGCGCGTGAAGGCAGCCGGCCTTGAAGGTCTGCTGCTCAGCTATGAAAACAGCGCTGTGGCAGAAGGCGGGCGTTACTTCCCCATCGTGAAGAACCCCAAGGGTGGTGATTCCATCGCTCTCTTCTTCGGCTTCAATGAGGCAGACCTCACCCCGCGCTCACTTCGACAGCTCCAGATTATCGCTGAGCTCCTGAAGGGCACGGAACGCCGCCTTAACATCTCCGGCCACACGGATGACGTAGGCACCGAGCGTTACAATCAGGCACTCTCTGAGCGCCGTGCCGCCGCCGTGAAGGAAGCCCTTGTGGGTTATGGTGCCAGTGCAGACCAGATTACTACGCACGGCCTTGGTATGAGCCAGCCCCGCCGCCTCCCCGCGGCAACGGACACTGAGCAGACCATCGACTACATCCGCGGTGAAAACCGCCGCGCTGAAATCTATCTCGACTTCGAATCATGAAGTACGTGCTGCGCCCTGCCACAGGTGGGCGTGACTACGCTGCCGAGCTCAATCCTGAGCAATATGCCGCAGTCACCACAGAGGCCCGCCACGCCCTCGTCATCGCGGGTGCAGGCAGTGGCAAAACACGCACACTCACATACAGGGTGGCACGCCTGCTGGACAGCGGCGTGCCACCCTGGCGCATTTTACTCCTTACCTTCACGAACAAGGCCGCACGCGAAATGCTCGAACGCGTGGCAAGCCTGACCGGCCGCGGGAATGACCAGATATGGGGTGGCACGTTCCACTCTGTCGCGAACCGCCTCCTGCGCCGCCACGCCCAGCGCCTTGGCTACCAACCCGGCTTCTCCATTCTGGATGGAGATGATCAGCGAGCCCTCTTCCGCTCCCTCATTAAGCAATTCTCCGGCAAAACCACCAAGAGTGACCGCTTCCCCAAGCCGGAAGTCCTCATCAGCCTCCACAGCCTTGCTATCAATACCGGGCGCTCTTGGCAGCAAACGCTCTCTGATGACTACAGCCATCTGGAACGCTTTGAGGAAGCTATCAGCAAGATTTTTGAAGGCTACCGCACTCGCAAGCTGGAAAGCAACGCCATGGATTTCGATGACCTGCTCACGAACCTCATCCGCCTCCTGCGCGAACATGAGGACGTGCGCTGCGACCTGCAAGACCGCTTCATCCACGTGCTCGTGGACGAGTATCAGGACACGAATACCCTGCAGGCAGAACTCATCGATTTACTCTCCGGCGGTAGCGAGACATCCCTCATGGTGGTGGGAGATGATGCCCAGAGTATATACTCATGGCGCGGCGCCAATGTGGACCATATCTTTGACTTCTCCACCACATATCGGGATGCCGTTATCTACAAGATAGAAACAAACTACCGAAGTGTGCCCGCCATTCTGAATATTTCAAACGCAGCCATCGCGCAAAACACCCGCCAGTTCGTAAAAACCCTCCGCCCCGCACGCGATGAAGGCAGGCTGAAACCCGCCGTAGTTCCGGCACCGGACAATCGTACGGAAGCACGTTTTGTAGCACAGCGCATTGATGAACTGCTGGCATCCGGCATACCCGGCAAGGACATCGCCGTACTCTACCGCGCACACTTCCACAGCATGGATGTGCAGATGGAACTCGCGCGCAACCACATCCCCTTCCGCATCACCAGCGGACTGCGCTTCTTTGAGCAGGCACATATCAAGGATATCGTAGCTTGGCTGCGCCTGCTCTCCAACCCCCGGGATGAAGTAGCATTCCGCCGCATCGTCAGCACCTTCCCGCGCGTGGGTGATGCCACTGCCGCCAAGCTCTGGCAAAGCTGGATTTCCACAGCTGAAGCATGGTTCTCCAAGCACCCGGAGGCCAGCACCTTCACAGTCCCACACACAGAAGTGATGGATAAAGTCAGCGTGCCTGCCGCGGCCCGCCTCCACTGGAGAGGATTCCTCACCTCCATGGACAGCCTCCACCCGGCAGACCACGAGCTCACGCCGCGGGAACTTGTAAGGCTCATCCGCAACTTCATGGACGCCTACCTGCGCGCCACCTATGACAACTACGAGGAACGTTTAGAAGACATCGGCCAGCTGGAGAAATCCCTCGCAGACACCCCGGATTTGGAATCCTTCCTCAGTCAGGTGGCCCTCATGAGCGAAGTAGACCAAGAAACAGCCACGGAAGATGACTGCGTAACACTCTCCACCATCCACCAAGCAAAAGGCTTGGAATGGAAAATCGTCTTCGTTATCTTTCTGGGAGAAGGACTCTTCCCGCATTACAGAGTCATCTCCTCCGGTGACACGGATGACATGGAAGAAGAAACTCGCCTTTTCTACGTGGCCATCACCCGCGCTGAGGACCAGCTCTACCTCACTTATCCCCGCTATAACGGCCACAGCTACGATAGCCAATTCTGCCCGCCTTCACGCTTCCTCACCACACTACCGGAAGAGTTATTCGAGCTCTGGAGCCTCTAATTTCAGCCATTAAGTACAGAGAGTAAGCAATCTTGCCCGAGAAAGAACAAATGACACAATAAAGGCTTGTAATTTCAGTCACTTTGTGCATACTGTCTCGCAGGGGCAGCGTATCTTTATACCGCCATGGCACAGCTTCTCTCTCTGATATGCAGCAGTGCCCACCCCGCATAGCACATACAAAAATCACCGCAGCGCAGTGGCTGCTCCCGACCTGAGAGTGAATTACAGGCCGCGATGATGCGCCACGCGCTACACAATAAAAACACAGACAATGGCTGAACACCACACGCAAGGCAGGCAGGGCCAAGGCGCCCGCCGCCGCAGAAATAACAATCAAGGCCGCCGCCGCAGGCAGCGTATGCCGCGCCCCGAGCCCACTCCCGCACGCAAACCCTCGCTTCTCCAGCGCATCCTGAGCTTCTTCGGCTTCAAGAAGAAGGAAAAGGAGGCCCCCAAACGTGAGAAAAACCAGCGCAACAATCCTCCCCAAAAGGTACGCGTGGCCAAAACTAACAACAACGGCGGCAACCCTGCCTCAGGTAACAAAGGCCGCCGCCGCGCCACCTCCACTCCGCCCACCCGCAATGCCCGCCTCTACGTAGGTAACCTCTCATACGAGGCCAACGAAAGCGAGCTCGAAGACCTCTTCAAGGGCTTCGGTAATGTGAAGAGCGTGGAAATCATCTACAATCCCCGCACCCACAAGAGCAAAGGATACGCCTTCGTGGAAATGCGTTACCTTGACGACGCCCGCAAGGCCGCCGAAGTTCTGCACGGCCAGCCCTTCATGGGCCGCGAGCTGATGGTGAGCGCTGCCAGCGAGCGCCCGGATACACCGGAGAAAGCAGAGCAGACGGACACCCCGGGAGAAACACCCGCTGCAGATACTCCCGCTGAAACACCTGAAGCAACGCCTGAAGAGACTCCCGCTGAAACTCCAGCAGCAGAGGAACAACAGGACTAATTTAAGATTGCAGATATTTTTCAAACCGCACCGAGCAGATGACTTGGTGCGGTTTTTCTTTTTTCTTTCAGCCATTTATGACTAATTTTCAAACCCGGACAAAATTTTTCACTCGCCAAGTGGCTGTATTTATGCTAGTATGAGTGCACTAACGTCAATTACACGCCATGCAGATGTTGAAATATCAGGTAGCCCTGGCATGCTTATCTTTTCTGGGATGTACCGCATTCTCACAGGAAGAAGCGGTTCAGCCCGTCCCCGCACCGGAAGCAATAACAATTACAGCCGCCACACCGGCCGAGACAGTAGCTGAAACACCCACTGCGCTGACCGAAGAGGCACCGGCAGAACGAGCCAAAACTGAGGACGAGCTGAAGGAAGAGCTCATTGCAAATGCGCCGAACCTGAGCGACCGCGCACGCGCTGCCCTGCGCGCCGCCTCACATGATATGAGCTACCGCTTCCTGCTGGGTTACTTAAACTTGCAAGAACACCATGCTTTTGACGGCCACACCGCTCTGGAACACGCCCGCATGAAGGCCCGCTTCCTGCCACCTTCAAATGGCATGCCCTGCCCGGATTGCGGCGAAATCGTCTGGAACCGCAACAAGGACGAAATCCCCGCTTGGACCCGCCACTACACAGGCGACAAGGAGCAGTACAGCCGCTTCCCCATTCCCCTGAGCATCTACGCCTCCGAGGAAGAAGGCATGAACCTCTGGCAAAAACTCTGCCACCGTGTGGAAGTGGATAACTTTAACCTCGCTGCCACCCTCATCTTCCTCTTCGCCATTCTGCACACCTTCATGGCGCCGAAATTCCAAGCACTAGCTCACAAGCTGGAGCACAATCATAAGCAGAAGCTTAAGCAGGAGAAGTTCCGCATTCTTCACCCGGAGCAGCGCGTGCCCGTATCCTTCACCTCCACGCTCTGCCACTTCTTAGGTGAGGTGGAAGTAGTGTTCGGCCTGTGGATTATTCCCTTTGCACTAGTCTGCAACAGCTACTACTCCATGGAGGATTTCCTGCTGTACATTGACCACGACACCAGCTTCACCGAACCGCTTTTCGTGGCCGTGGTGATGGTTATTGCCTCCTCCCGCCCCATCTACCGCTTGGCTGAAAACACGCTGAAGTTCGGTGCATCACTAGGCAATGGCACACCTGCCGCTTGGTGGCTCTCCGTGCTCTGCATAGCCCCGCTACTGGGATCATTCATCACCGAGCCTGCCGCCATGACTCTGGCTGCCATTCTTCTGGGCAAGAAGTTCTATCAGCTTAAGCCCAGTGACTCCCTGAAGTATGCCACGATTGCCCTGCTCTTCGTGAACGTCTCCGTGGGCGGCACGCTCACACACTTCGCTGCTCCACCCATCGTCATGGTGGCCGGCAAGTGGGACTGGGGCATGGGCCACATGTTCCTGCATTTCGGCTGGAAGGCCATTGTCGGCATTGCTCTGGCGAATGTGATTTATTTCATGATATTCCGCAAGGAATTCGCCCGCTTGGCAGAGGTGCAGCGCATCAACAGCGCGTATGACAACGCCGTGCCCACCTCCTGGGAGGACCGCCAGGATATCATCCCCGTGTGGGTATACATCACCTCCATCCTCTTCCTGGCATGGACTGTGTACTTTGCCCACCACCCGGCCTGCTTCATCGGCGGCTTCATGTTCTTCCTTGGCTTCACCATGGCCACTCCGCAGTACCAGAACGCCTTCTCCATCAAAGTACCCATGCTTGTGGCCTTCTTCCTTGCCGGCCTGCTGGTAATGGGCGGCGTTCAGGGCTGGTGGATGCAGCCCATGCTGCAGGCCCTCTCCGAGCTGGGCGCCACCGTCACTATGGGCGTGGCCAGCATCCTGACTGCATTCAATGATAACGCCTCCGTGACATTCTTGGCCAGCACGGTGCCGAATCTTCAGGAGGAGATTAAGTACGCCATCGTGGCTGGTGCCGTGACGGGTGGCGGTCTCACCGTCATCGCGAATGCACCTAACCCCGCCGGCCAAGCCATCCTCGGTAAGTACTTCAAGAGCGGCATCAGCGCTCTGAAGCTCTTCCTGTGGGCATTCCTGCCCACCACCATCATGTTCCTCTTCTTCATCCTCATTCGCTGAAACCTGACAAACGCACATGTTCACCGGTATTGTTGAATGCACCGGCACCGTAGTAAAGCGCACCCCTGTGGAAAAAGGTGCGCGCTACACCATCCAGATTCCTTTTGCTGCTGAGCTCGCCCTCGGTGACTCCGTGGCAGTGAATGGCTGCTGCCTCACTGTTGATAAAGTGGACGGCCCAAATGTAGAGTTTGACCTGCTCACTCAGACCATGCGTGTCACCTCTCTGGGTACACTGGTGGAGGGTTCACTCTGTAATCTGGAGCGCGCCATGAAGTCCGACGGCCGCTTTGGCGGACACCTCGTCATGGGCCATGTGGACTGCACAGGAAGCATCACCTCCATCACCCCTGTGGGTCAGGATCACATGGTGCGTATCCGCATCCCTGAGCATCTCACCCGTTATACCATTGATAAAGGTAGCATCACCATTGATGGCGTTTCACTCACCATCGCGGCCATTCATGAAGGCGGAGAGCTGGAGTTCTGGATTACCCCGCACACTTGGCAGCGCACCATCATGCACTGCTATGAGGTGGGAAGCATCGTTGATATCGAGGTGGACATGATAGCCAAGTACGTGGAAAAAATGTTCCGCCCGCAAAACTGACGAGCCCCAACCATATGACTGCCCCCACCAGCCCGGCCTCACCCGCCGCCGCTCCGTTGTCCCCCGCTGCCCGCACGGAACCGCCCATGCTTCAGCCCGGATTCATGCTGCAGCATTTCGAAATTATCCGCACGCTCGGCTTCGGCAATTCCGCCATTACCTATCTGGCAGAAAACACGCTCAACCACCGTTTCGTCGTCATTAAAGAGCACTTCCCCGCCGGCATCACCCAGCGCCATTCCATTGCCATGCGCGTGAGCCATGCGGAAGAGCTACAGAAAGAGCAGTGGCAAAGTTCTCTGGAATCCTTTCTAGAGGACGCCGGCATCCTTTCTCAACTGAGCCACCCGAACCTGGCCACAGGTGTGACCTGCTTCGAGGAGTTGGGCACAGCATACTGCGTGAGCTCATATGTGGAAGCGCCCTGCATTCAGCACGCGCTGCCTCCGCCAGCACGTTTATCAGAGAGCCGCTTGCTGCCGCTGCTGCGTAACATCCTTGCCGGACTGGATTACCTGCACAGAGAAGGCCTTGCTCACCATGATTTACACCCCGGCAACATCCTACTCCATGATGGCCGCACGCCCATTCTTGTGGACGCAGCACCCGGCCTCGCCGCTTCGCACCATAAGGATTTCATGCCCCCCGAACAGCTCCGAGGCAGCCTGAAAGGAACGCTTGCGGCTGACATATACGCACTTGGTGCCACCTTCCACACACTTATCACCGGCCAAACACCGCCCAACGCGGTACTGCGAGCACAGGGGAAGGAGGAATACTTACCGCTCAGCCACCGAGAGGAACTGCAAGGGCGCTACTCCGTGGACCTCCTTAGCGGCATAGACCGCGCACTGAGCATACACCCGGCTGACCGATGGTCCAACGCGGAGGACTGGCTTTTCGAGCTTCCGGGGCCACAGGCTACCCACACGGAAGAGCCCGAGGCAGCCGTACCGGACACCACCACGGCCCTTGCCACCCTGAGCCAGAAAAACATCAGCCCGGAAGAATACCCCGAGCATCTGCTACGCGCCGCAGCACGTGGCGAGCATGACAAGCTCAGTCTGCTGCTCGCGGCAGGCGTTTCCACGGAGGTGACGGATGATAATGGCCGCACCCCGCTCATGCTCGCCTGCTATGGCGGGCATGCGGACTGCGTGCAGCGCCTGCTCTCCACGCCCGGCATCCGCACCGAGCTGGAAGACTATTACGGCTGCACGGCCCTCAGCGAAGCCATACGTCAGGACCACGCGGAATGCATACGCCTCATGCTGAATACCCCCGGTGCCATTACCGCCGGATATTCCCCGCTGTACCTCGCCATCATCCGGAACCGGCCTGAAGAAATCCCTCAGGCCCTTGCAGCTGAGAAAAATGCACTCAGTCAGCGTGACCCCGGCGGACTCCCCCCGCTCTGCCGCGCTGCAGCCTGCGGCCGGGCCGAATGCCTGAAGCAACTGCTGGCAACTGAAGGCGTGAACCCAAACCTACCGGACGCCTCCGGAAACACGCCCCTGCACCACGCCATCGCCAAGGAGGAAGCAGCCTGCACCGAGCTCCTGCTGAAAGCTACTGACATCCAAGTTAACACGGCGGACTACTCCGGAAACACCCCCCTGCACCTCGCGGCAGCAAAGGGATATACCGAAGGCGTGAAACTCCTTCTGCGTGTTGGCAAAGCCGGAACAAACCGCAGAAACAAGGACGAGCAGACCCCCCTCACCCTCGCAGCGGCAGCCGGCCACAAAGCCTGCATTAAGCTACTCGTGGGAGCAGAATCCTTCACCTCCGGAGATTATCCACCACTATACCTCGCTGTGGCTGATGGCGCCGCAGACAAAGTGAAACGGCTTCTTGCAACAGAAGGCACGGATATACATGCCGCTGACGCAGCCGGAGAGACGCCCCTACACCTAGCTGCCACCGGTCAGCCTAGGCTCCTGCGCATGCTGCTCGCAGCCCCCGGCGCTGAGCCGGACTGCACAAACAAAAAAGGTGAAACTCCCCTCCACCGAGCTGCAGCCAGTGGACAGACCGAATGCGTACAGCTCCTGCTGGAGTGTAACCTCGTGAACGTGGACGCCGCTACTAAAACAGGTGAATCCCCCCTCTGCCATGCTGCCAAAAATGGCCACACAGAATGCATGCGCCTCCTACTGGACGCCGGAGCAGACGTAAACCACCTCACCCACAAAGCAGAAACAGCACTTTGCCTCGCAGCAGCAGCAGGCCAGGCCAACTGCCTACAACTCCTGCTGGACTGCCCGGAAACTGATTTGAACCCGATGGATGACAGTGGAGCCTCCCCCATCATCCTCGCAGCAGCAAGAAATCACCCAGCCTGCCTAAAACGCCTGCTGGAGAACCCGGGCACAGATGTTAACCACACGACCAACATAGGCCACACGGCTCTATACACAGCAGCCGGCATGGGGCATGCCCGCTGCGTAGAACTCCTGCTGAAAGCTCCGGGAATCCTCGTGAACCTAGCGGATAAAGACGGTGTCACACCGCTCACGAGAGCTGCAGAAGAAGGGCGCACCCGCAGCCTGAAGCTCCTGCTGGCTCACAAAGGCATTGACCTCATAGCTGCGGATACACGCGGACGTAGCCCCCTGCGAGCAGCGCGAGATGCCGAACACAGCGCCTGCGTGGAGATGATACAGGAAGCCATGCGCAAGCAAACCCTCCGCAGAATACGCCGCCGCGTGCTCACGACAGTCGCGCTGCTGCCTCTGGTACTCCTACCCATCCCGGTATATCTTTACGGGCCGCACATAGCCGCCACGCATAACTTTCCCGACGCGCTGAAACTCCTGATGAAGCTGCCGGGCATGGATATGCAGCGTAAAGACTCCTCCGGAAAAACGCCGCTGCAGCTTGCTGAAGAGGCCGGCCATACTGAATGCGCAGCCCTGCTGAAGCCCGCCGCTGAAGAGCACTAAAACTCCAGCCTCACAGGCCACACTATTTACGCCGTATAAGGTACCGCCCTTTTTCGGATACTGCCAGATTTTGTGCTTGCAAGCAGCTGCACGAACAGGTAAGCTCAGCATTGATATGAGTAAAGAACTTTCCCCCGAACAGGAGAAGATGCAGGCTCAGCGCCAGCGCGCACTGGATGCTGCCATGCTCCAGATACAGAAGGATTTCGGTGAGAATGCCATTATGCGCTTGGGTGACAAGAAAACCATGGAAGTGGAAGTCATCCCCACCGGTAATCTCCTCATCGACCGCGCACTCGGTGCAGGCGGTGTCCCCCGTGGCCGTATCGTGGAAGTATTCGGCCCGGAATCCTCCGGTAAAACCACTCTTACCCTCACCGTCATCGCTCAGGCTCAGCGCGCCGGCGGTCTCGCAGCCTTCATTGATGTGGAGCACGCCTTGGACCCCGCTTATGCCGCTAAGCTCGGCGTAAATCTGGATGACCTCCTCGTCTCCCAGCCGAACAGCGGTGAAGAAGCCCTGCAGATTTGCGAAGCCCTCGTACGCTCGAACGCTATCGACGTCATCGTAGTAGACTCAGTAGCCGCCCTCGTCACACGCCAAGAGCTCGAAGGCGAAATCGGTGACAGCACTGTGGGTGCTCAGGCTCGCCTGATGAGCGCTGCCCTGCGCAAGCTCACCTCCCTTATCGCTAAGGCCCGCACCGTCTGCATCTTCACGAACCAGATTCGCGAGAAAATCGGCGTCATGTTCGGCAACCCTGAAACCACTCCCGGCGGCCGCGCCCTGAAGTTCTACGCTTCCGTGCGCTGTGATATTCGCCGCATCGGCCAGATTAAGGGCGCTGATGGCACCGTGGCCGGCAATCGCACCAAGCTCAAGGTCGTAAAGAACAAAGTGGCTCCCCCCTTCACCGAATGTGAGTTTGACATCATGTACAACGAAGGCATCTCCTCCGTCGGCAGCCTCATCGACCTCGCTATGGAGTACGACGTCATCCAGAAGCGTGGCTCCTGGTTCAGCTACAATGGAAGTCAGCTCGCCCAAGGCCGCGACGCCGCTAAGGAAGCCCTGCGCGCCAACCCTGCCCTTTACGCCGAAGTGGAAGAAAAAGTCAAGGCCAAGCTCGAAGAAAAAGGCAAATAAGCAGAATAATCCCTTCATTCAGCAGCGGCTGTGGCCGGTGCTAAAAGATAACACCCCGCGCCCACAAAGCGCGGGGTTCTGCTTTCTAACGACCATATGATGAATCGCTAAACTTTGACTCGACTATATGTTATACTTGCACTGAGGAAAATTATGTGCTATAATGCTTCGCGATGAAACCCGTAAACACTATTCTGGCAGGAGTTCTGGCTCTGGCTGCACTGTTCAGCCAAGAAGTCAAAGCTGATCGCTATTCTGATTACTGGGCACCTGAAAATATGGCAAGGCGCCAGTGCACTTCCGTGCACCTCGGTTACCTGCCCCAGCTGCCGTTCCACAACGCAGCTTACACAGAGGCCGTCATTGAACGCAGCGCCCCTGGCACCTACTTCGCACTGAACAACTTCAGCTGCGGTTACATCGGCGTGCAGGAACTCTGTGAAAAGGACGCCAACGGCCAGCCCCTCCGCGTGGCTATCTTCTCCATCTGGGACGCCAAGGATTCTGGCGATAACCCTCACGCTGCCCCGGAGGAAGAGCGCGCCAAGCTCGTGCAGCGCGGCCGCCTCGTCAGGACCCGCCGTTTCGGCGGTGAAGGCACAGGGGGTAACTCCATGCGCCCCTTTGCTTGGAAGGAAGGTGAAATCATCCGCACCCTCGTGGTGGAAAAGGAGGATGGTGATGACTTCCGCCAGATTGCCGGTTACATCTGGGATCCGGAGACCAACCGCTGGGAGCTCATCAGCTGCTGGCGCATTCAGGCCCTGAGCCGTGGGCTGGGCGGTGGCTGCGGTTTCGTGGAAGATTTCATGCGCAACGTTGACTCCAAGAACCATGAGCGCCGCGCCACATTCGGCCCGGCTTGGCGCTGGACCGGCAGCGAGTGGAATCAGGCCACTGAGTTCCGTTTCACGCGTGATGCTAATCCGAACATGGAGATTAACTGCCGCCGTAATCCCTCCCGTGGCTACTTCTCCCTCGCAACCGGTGGCAACATCCGCCCCGAGGCAGACTTCGCCCCGTATGACACCCGCGTGCTTACCCCGCAGCCCAATGCAGCTCAGCCCGGGCAGGAAGTCATGAACATCATCAATGCTCCTAAACTCGAGCAGGTGAATTACTGATTTTCCAAAACTTTTCACCATCCGCCCCATTCTTTCACCGAAGGAATGGGGCTTTTTTGCGCCATCAGAGCCGGGCGAGGCGCAAAAGCAATTGACATTTACACGTCTAAGGAATAAAATGCCCTGCCCGCCAAACAAAGGCAGTACCCACTATGTACAACGAAGATTTTAAGAACCGCATCATCACCGACCTCGCCGCTCTGAAAGAGGCCGGTCTCTACAAGCAGGAGCGCTACATCGCCACACCTCAGTTCTCCGAGGTAGGACTGAAGGATGGCAGCAAGGTCATCAACATGTGCGCCAATAACTACCTTGGCCTTGCCAATCATCCGGAGCTGGAAAAGGCCGCCAAGGAAGCCATTGATCGCTGGGGCTTCGGCATGGCCTCCGTGCGCTTCATCTGCGGCACCCAAACCCTCCACCAGCAGCTTGAGGAGCGCCTCAGCGCCTTCCTCGGCACAGAGGACACCATCCTCTTCGGCTCCTGCTTTGATGCTAACGGCGGTCTCTTCGAGGCTCTTCTCACGAAGGATGACGCCATCGTGTCCGACTCCCTGAACCACGCCTCCATCATCGATGGCGTGCGCCTCTGCAAGGCCGCCCGCTACCGCTACGCCAACAACGACATGGCTGACCTCGAAGCCAAGCTTCAGGAGGCTAAGGCAAACGGCGCCCGCACCATCCTTGTTTCCACGGACGGCGTATTCTCCATGGACGGCATCGTAGCCAGTCTCGACAAGATTCACGAGATTGCCGCCAAGTACGGCGCACTGGTACACTTCGATGAGTCCCACGCCACAGGCGTGCTGGGCAGCCGTGGCCGTGGTACGCACGAGCATTGCGGCCTCTTCGGCAAGGTAGACATCACCACCGGCACCTTCGGCAAGGCACTGGGTGGCGCCTCCGGCGGCTACGTAAGCGCCCGCAAGGAGATTGTGGACATGCTGCGCCAGAAGTCCCGCCCGTACCTGTTCTCCAACAGCGTAATGCCCGCCATCGCCGCCACCACCATTAAGGTGATTGACATGCTGGAGGCCTCCACCGAGCTCACCGAGCGAGTACAGAGCAACGCAGCTTACTTCCGCAAGGGCATGGAGCAGTGCGGCTTCACCCTCGCCGGTGCCGGCCACGCCATCGTGCCCGTCATGCTGGGTGATGCAGCCCTCTCTCAGCGCATGAGTAACCGCCTTCTGGAACTGGGTGTATACGCCATGGGCTTCTTCTACCCCGTGGTGCCCAAGGGCCAGGCCCGCATCCGCACCCAGATTTCCGCCGCTCACACCACCGAGCAGCTGGACCGCGCCATCGCCGCATTCGCACAGGCCGGCAAGGAACTGGGCGTCATCTAAGTATGATTGCCACCTTACAACATACGGATTAATCTTCCCCCGCTCGCCGGGACTGCGCACTGCAGGTCGGCGAGCGGGACTTTTTTTTCAGCATTCCCCACCCGGTCAGCACCATGTACACCAGCCTGTTTGATATCTTCTCCATCGGCATCGGGCCCTCCAGCTCACACACCATGGGCCCCATGCGTGCCGCGGCGCAGTTTGTAAAGGACTTGGAAGAGCGGGATTACCTGAGCCGCACCGCCCGGGTACAGACTGAGCTGTATGGCTCCCTTGCCCTCACCGGTGAAGGCCACGGTACGCCCGGTGCCGTTATTTACGGCCTGCTGAGGCTGGATGCTGAAACATTTGACCTGAACACAGATTACCTTTCACAAGTACAAAATTCCGGTCAAATTACCCTTGGAGGCAAGTACTCCATCCCTTTCAGAACGGAGCAAGATATCATCCTGAATAAAGATGTAACCCTACCGGAGCACTCCAACGGCATGCGCCTGCGAGCCTTCACCGCCGCCGATGAGCTGCTGTATGAAGAAACCTTCTTCTCCGTGGGTGGTGGGGCCGTACGCCGCCGCAGCGAAATGGCGAGCCAGAACGCCATAAGCACCCGCCCCGTACCGTACCAATTCAGCACATGCTCCGAGCTTATCGAGCTCTGCCGCAGAGAGAACATCACTATAGCCGGTGCTGTACGCTGCAACGAAGGTGCCCTGCGCCCCATGCAGCTTGTCACCCACCGCATTCGCCACCTCTGCAATACCATGAGTGCAGCCATTGAGCGTGGCATCTCCTCCCCCGGCACACTCCCCGGCCCCCTTAAACTTACCCGCCGCGCTCCCATCATTTACAGCCGCTTGGAAAAGCTCTTCCATGATAACCGAACGGACGCCCTCACCATCATAGACTGGATTAACCTCTGGGCCTTTGCCGTAGCGGAAGAGAATGCTGCGGGCGGCAGAGTCGTGACAGCTCCCACCATGGGCAGTGCCGGCGTGCTGCCCGCCGTACTGCGCTACTACGAGCGCTACGGCCACAAGGAATCTCCCTTCCCCTACGATACGGGGCGTGAAGTATTCCTCCTCACCGCCTCAGCCATCTGCTGCTTATACCGGGAGAATGCCTCTATCTCCGGCGCGGAGGTAGGCTGCCAAGGCGAAGTGGGTGTAGCCTGTTCCATGGCTGCCGCAGGACTGGCTGCCGCCATGGGCGGCACCAATGAACAGATTGAAAACGCCGCTGAAATCGCCATGGAGCATAACCTTGGCCTTACCTGTGACCCCATCTGCGGCCTCGTGCAGGTGCCCTGCATAGAGCGAAACGCCATCGGCGCCGTAAAAGCGGTGAATGCCACCCGCCTCGCCCTCCGCGGTGATGGCTCCCATTACGTCAGTCTGGACAGCGTTATAGCCACCATGTATGAAACCGGGCAAAACCTCCACAGTGGGTACAAGGAAACCGCTCTCGCAGGCCTTGCTCGCAATGCACTCACCTGTTAGTTTCCTTTTTTGTAAAAATCAAACCTTTTTTGAACAAAAACAACGTTGACACGCGTCTTAATACCCAGTAGAATACTCTAACCCCCTTCACATATCATGAAAACATTCCGCATTCTTTCCCTGCTACTGCTCTCACTAACCGCCCCGGTGATGAGCCAGGTGGCCGCTGTTCCTCAGCAGGTCACACCTGCCGCAGCCACTGATTTCAGCCGCTCTGCTCTTGCAGAACAGCTTGCCGCCTGCCCCGAAACTCAGGAGGGCATTAGCCGCAAAATCGAGCTCATCATCGCCGAACTAAACGAAAATGCGGAAGCCTACCACATAGAAAACCTGCCCAAGCTGGATTCCGCCCTCATCCCCATCCGCGTGAGCCCCAAGAGATCCACTAACATGGGTGTAACTCACTGGGATGCCAACAGTTCCTCCGCTCGTTTCAGCCTCAGCATCTTCACCTCCACACTCCCCGCAGCCAGAACAGACAGCGAGAAACACCTGCGCGAAATGCACCTTGTGGACACGATTGTGCACGAGCTCGCTCACTGCTACTTCCACATGCGTTACAACTATATCGGCAAGGAGAATGACGGCCTCGGCTACACCATTAGTGAGGGCTTCGCCATGCACGTCGCGCGCACATTCCTCCGCAGAAACTTCCCGCACATCACCGCCACTACACGCTACGATGAAACATTCGTCAGCAGAAATTATGCCAGCGAATACCGCCAGTTCCGCTCCAGATTCACGGATAGCAAGGGCTGCGTAAACTGGGAAGAGCTAGACCGCATCGAGAAAAACTTTGCTCCCCGCGGCTACACCATCACCAACCGCATCCAGCGCAGAGGCAGCAGAAACTTCTGATTCACAGCAAACAGCTGCTGTACTTTTTTCCTATCCCCAAAATCCCCGGTCGTCACCTGACAACCGGGGATTTTTCTTGTAAAAAAACTTTGCTAAGGTACCTGTTAAGGACACCTTGGCTTTTCTCAAACTTCTTTTGAACATATTTCCGGCCAGCAGAGCCAACTCTTCATAAGCCAACGATGAGGACATGCAACCATAAACCTTTAAGATGCACACCTCCCTTGGTACACCTTTCACAATATACAAATAGCCCGGGCCTTCCTGCAGCACCACTTCCCTGACCACACCTGCTCTAGCAGCAAAACGTACGGAGATCATTACGTGGGTGACGCATACGCCATGGAATACCGCAAGTTCGTTAATAAGTACACGGATTACATGGGCAACATCAACTGGGCTTCCATTGACCAGCGCGAATGCAGCCGTGCCCCCCATAGTCATGTCATCAGAGACTACACTCTGGCCAATGCCGTAAAGCACCACTAATCACCCGCAGGCCTGACAAACTTACACCGGAAAAGGGAGCAGCAGCTCCCTTTTTTCATACAACAGCAGGAATAAATCACAAACTAAGCCGTCTTTATCACGCACTGAACTCATACCTGAGGGCAGCATAACAAAAGCAATACACAGGTACCCACCATGTACAAACGCGGAGGTACCATGTTTTACGCTTTCGAACAAAAAGAACCGGAAAGCGCATAATCTGAGGTCTGAAAGTACACTTACTACTTTACAAATGGCTATTTTGTGCTAAGATAGACGCGCATGAACACGGAAATTCTACTTAAAGCTGCCAATGAGGCTCGCGGTCTCGCCATAGATGCGATTTATGACAAGGCCTCCGGCCATATGGGTCTGCCGCTGGGCTGTGCTGAAATCGGCGCTGCGCTGTATGGCGAGCTGCTGAATGTGAATCCCTCTGAACCCCGCTGGCTTAACCGCGACCGCTTTATCCTCTCCGGTGGCCATGGTTCCATGTTCCTGTACGGCTGGCTGCACCTGAGCGGCTTCGGCGTCAGCATGGATGACGTGAAGGCCTTCCGCGCTAAGGGCTCGAACACGCCCGGCCACCCTGAGTACGGGTGCTGCCCCGGTGTGGAGTGCACCACCGGTCCCCTCGGTCAAGGTATTGCAAACGCCGTTGGCTTTGCCATCTCTGCCAAGCACGCCGCCGCTTGCTACAACACCCCCGAGCACGAAATCTTCAATCAGAACATCTACTGCCTTGCCGGTGACGGCTGCATACAGGAAGGTATCTCCCGTGAGGCCGCTGCCATTGCCGGCTGCCTGAAGCTGGATAACCTCATCCTCATCTATGATGCCAACGGCATCACCCTGGATGCCGCCATTGAGAAGACTCAGGTGGACGACATTGCCGCCTGCTTCACCGCTCAGGGCTGGGACGCCGTCACGATCGACGGTAATGACCTGCAGCAGGTTCGCACCGCGCTGCGCACCGCACGTCTGGAAAAGAACGGTCGCCCCAAGCTCATCATCGCTAAGACCATCATCGCCAAGGGTGTGCCCGGCTTTGAAGGCACCACCAAGGGCCACGGTGAAGGCGGCGCCAAGGTATGGGCTGAGGCTCATGCTAACTGGGGCCTGCCCACCGATGAACGCTACTATGTGAGCGAGGAAGTACGCAGCTACATGGCCGGTCTGAAAGCTGAGCGTGAAGCCGCCTATGCTGACTGGAAGGTGACGTACGACGCTTGGCGCGCCGCAAACCCTGACAAGGCCGCTGCTCTGGATGCCGGCATGGATTTGGCCGTAAACGGACTCTGCCCCGAAAAGAGCAGCGCCATGATTCCCGCTTTTGCTGAAGGCTGCAAGGAGGCCACCCGCTCCTCCGGTGCCGTGGCTCAGAACGCCATCGGTAATCAGTGCCCCGCCCTGCTCTCCACCAGCGCTGACCTCTTCTCTTCCAACAAGAATTACCTGAAGAATGGCGGCGACTTCTCCGCGGAGAACTACGCCGGCCGCAACTTCTGGTTCGGCATCCGCGAGCACGCCATGGCTGCCATCTGCAACGGCATCGCCTATGACGGCCTCTTCCGCGTGTCCGCCGGCACCTTCTGCGTATTCGTGGACTACATGCGCGCCTCCATCCGCGTGGCTGCCCTCTCCGAGCTTCCCGTCACCTACGTGCTCACCCATGACTCCGTGGCCGTGGGTGAAGACGGCCCCACCCACCAGCCGGTGGAAACGGTAACCGGCCTGCGCGTCATCCCGAATCTGGACGTGGTACGCCCGGCAGATGAAGAAGAAGCCGCCGGTGCTTGGATGTGCGCCATGGAGCGCAAGGACGGCCCCACCGCCCTCATCCTCACCCGCCAGAACGTGCCCAGCCTCAGCTCCGTGCATTCCATCAGCGCCGAAGACCGCCGTCAGGGCACCCTGAAGGGCGCTTACGTAGCACTGAAGGAGCAGACAGAGCAGCCCGGCCGCATCATCATCTCCAGCGGCTCTGAGCTCATCCTTGCGCTGGAAGCAGCCAAGCAGCTCGGCCCGGATGTACGCGTGGTATCCATGCCCTCCATGTGGCGCTTCAACCGCCAGAGCGCCGAGTACCGCGAGAGCGTACTGCCGGCAGCCTGCACACGCCGCCTCGCTGTGGAGGCAGGCAAGAGTGATCTCTGGTATCGCTACGTAGGCACTGAAGGCAGCATCATCTCCATCGACAACTACGGCTTCTCTGCCCCCGGTGATGTGGTGCTCAAGGAACTTGGTATGAACGTGCCGAACATCGTGGCACACGCCGAGAAGCTCTGATAGGAACTTCAGAAGATAAACAAAAACAGAAAGCCGGGCAGCGTAACAGCTTGCCCGGCTTTCTTGTTTCCGGAAGAACTCCGGATGAAAAGAAGAAGCTCAGATTACTTCAGCGCAGCGAGGACGGCATCACCCATGCCTGCCGTGCCCACGCGGATTTCGCCCTCAGCACCAGTACTCAGATCACCCGTGCGATAACCAGCGGCAATGACGGCACGCACAGCAGCCTCCACAGCATCCGCTGCGGCTGTTTCATGGCATGAGTAGCGCAGCATCATAGCCATGGAAAGAATCTGCGCGATGGGGTTAGCAATACCCTTAC
The DNA here is from genome assembly GCA_045540095.1 of Akkermansia sp. Taxonomy (GTDB): domain Bacteria; phylum Verrucomicrobiota; class Verrucomicrobiia; order Verrucomicrobiales; family Akkermansiaceae; genus Akkermansia. Next base: position 1,368 of record JAZQGN010000024.1, on the reverse strand, counting down.
CGGCGATATCCGGAGCAGAGCCGCCGGAAGGTTCATACAGACCGAAGGTGCTCTCACCATTCTTGCAGAGGGAAGCACTAGGCAGCATGCCCAGAGAACCACACACGATGGCCATCTCATCCGTCAGAATATCGCCGAAGGTATTCTCCGTAACCATCACGTCAAACTGGTTCGGATTACGCACCAGCTGCATGGCGGCATTATCTACATACATGTGCGTGAGCGTCACGTCCGGATACTGCGGGGCGATAGCGTTCATCACCTCACGCCACATCACAGAAGAAGCCAGCACATTCGCCTTATCCACGCTGCACAGGCGCCCACTGCGACCGCGAGCTGCCTCAAAAGCCACGTGAGCGATACGCTCCACCTCACTCTTCTTGTAGAAAAGAGTATCCAGCGCCACAGTCTCACCATCACGCTCGCCATAGAACTTAGGCTCGCCGAAGTACATACCGCCCGTAAGCTCTCGCACGCAGAGAATATCAAACCCCTGCGGGATAATACTGTTCTTGATGGGGGAGGCGTCCACCAGCTCCGGCAGGCAAATACCGGGGCGCAGATTTGCATACAGGTTAAAATGGCGACGCAGGGGCAGCAAAGCGCCACGCTCAGGGCGTTCATCCGGCGGCAGAGTGTCCCACTTGGGGCCACCCACGGAGCCGAACAGAATAGCATCCGCTGCTTCACAGGCAGCCAGCGTCTCAGCAGGCAGAGCCTTGCCGCAGTTATCAATGCCGGCACCACCCACAAAACAGGACGTGCGTTCAGTGCGGAAACCATACTTCTCTTCCACGGCGTCAAGCACACGTAAGGCCTGCTCCATCACCTCCGGGCCGATTCCGTCACCCGCCAGCACTGCTATCTTATACGTATTCATGTCTGCCACCATCATACGCTTTAACTAACCGTCTGACAAGAGCTAAGTGCTGCACCACAGATATTTCTGCGCCTTCATGAGCACACTCACCGGGTTCTACCACCCTCTTTCTCTCTTGAAACACGGCCCTAGCTACAGCTGATAGCCACTCTTCACCTAACACATTTTTTATTTTTTTTGCAAAAAATGAATTTTATGTGTAGAATTTATGACACAGCTATCGTTCTCCTCTGCGTAAGGCGCCGCAAGGCTCTGAACCACTTCAAAAATCTAACTCAAAAACATAAATGAAGAAGTCCATCATACTCGCACTCGTGGCCGTTCTGCCCGCTTTCGCTCAGGAGGCCGCTCCTGCTCCCGCTCCCGCCGCTCCTGAGGCTGCCGTAGCTCCCGCTGCTCCGGAGGCCCCCGCCGCCGCTCCTGCTGCAGCCGCTCCCGAGGCTGCCGCTCCTCAGGCTCCCCGCCGCCGCGCTGAGGGTCGTCGTGGT
>JAZQGN010000023.1:0-60672 GCA_045540095.1 Akkermansia sp. | reverse complement strand
CCTTGGCCGGGTATCATACAGTCCGTTCATTGGCACAATTTTTCTTTTATCCCAACATCGGCGTAAGCCGCTTACTTTTAATTCGTAAATCGTAAATTGTAATTCGTAAATCAACGTGTCCCAAATCTTTGGGACACGTATGGTGCATGGGGGATGGCCGTCTTTGGGGTTGACAATTCGCGTTCCGGGTGATATATTTTCCGCTGTAAGCCTTTGAAATCACATGATGAAGCACTCCATGAAACCTGTTAATTTTTACTCTGTTCTGCTGGCGATTGTTTATGCTGTGCTGTTTTTGTTGGGCAATTACGAGGGCGGCGAGAATGCAGAGTGGTATAAGCAGGTTGCGCCATGGCTGGGGGAGGCTCCTGAAGGGCTTGTGATTGAGCAGTGCCGGGCGGCGAGTGGTGATGATTTTCCCGTTACGGTGTATCATCTGCCGGCAGATGAGGAGATGAAGCAGAGGATTATCTCCACCTTTCAGTTGGAGGAAAATGGCGCCGGCTTATATGAAAATCACGGTGTGAGTATTGTGTATCCGGAGGGGCAGGAAATGGTGCTGACGGTGTCAGATACCATTTATCCTCGCTTGCTGGTAAGGCAGGATGGTAGCATGAGTTTCAGCTTGGATGATTATAATCTGAGTGTGCTGAAAAATCCCGATCTCGTTAAATCCCTGCAGCTGCCATATCCGGCTTATCTGCCGAGCAAGTATGGGGAGATGGCGCGCTCACTGATGCTGGCTGTTCTGTGTTACCTGCTGCCGGGGATATTCTGCTGCGTGGGGTGGCTGTGGATTCAGCGCCGCCAGATTGCTAGCCGGGAAACGGGCGTCATTTGCCTCATTGTTCCGGCGGCCGTTGCATTCATCGGCGCCTATGTGGATTTTTATTCCCACGGCTTCCACAAATCATATTGCATCTACAGTGCCGTATTCAGTGTTGTCACCAATCTTATCTGCGCCGGTATTCTGATAGGCGCCACTGCAGCCGTGCGCGGACTTTGGAAGATGATTTCCGGGAAAGCTTAATGCCGGGGGGCTAGCCGACTTGCGACATAACGCCAAGGCATACCCCGAAAGCTATCAGCAGAGCCCAAGTCACAAGCGTGGTCAGCGTGATGCCAATCGTGATGAGGGAGCCCCGCAGCCAAGTCAGCTTGGTGAATACTCGGCTTATCCATAAGGGTACCAGCAGCGCAAGTATGGTGAGCAACGAGTTGGCGTATGGCAGCCATGTGGGCACGGCGCTTGCATCCTCTCCTCCCACCTTGTACCCCATCCATATGCCCAGAGGGAACAACAGGAAGAAAATCAGCATGCTGCAGAATATAGCCGCCACCCCTCTGCGTACTATCCCGCACCCGCTGCGTATGCCCCCGAGTAGGAAGAACAGCAGGCTGATGCCCGTATAACTCAGCGGCAGCAGCAGAGCGGTGGTGAAGAACGCTGCTACTAGGCCGGCAGGATTGTGTGCCAGTATGGGAGATATTATCATGAGGCCGGAATAAGTTTTTATATAAGGTAAGCGTACATGAAGCAGAGGGAGGATGCAAGCCTAAAAGCTGAAAATGATGCAGGTTTTGTGATGCGTGTTGACATTTTATATGTCTATGTGGTACAACAACTACGTAAACTTTTTTGTAATCGCCATGCCCCCTGAGAACGCAAGAAAAAATGCACCGATTATCTCGCCAAATATCAGCCCGCGCCATGAGGAGCCGGGGCTGACTACGGGGCAGCGCATCATGGGGAATCTGCTGGTGCTGCCGCCGGTGATGGCTTTGCTGACCCTGTTGGTGGTGGGGCTTTTCAGGCATTATGCTCTCGGTGCTGAGTTTTTATGGTGGGTGCTGCCTTTGGCATGTGAGGTGGTGATTGATATGCTCAGCGTCACGTGGCCGGTGTATCCGCTGATTTGGTTGCTTTGCGCGCTGGGGGATGCGCTGGTGAAGCGGGGTATTCCGAGGTGGCTGGTATGGTCGGTAGTCCTTCTGCTTTGTTTGGTGGGGTGTTGGCTGCTGCTGCTGACAATTCCGGCGGCTTGCATTTATACCGTGGAGTGGTATACACTTGCCACTCACATCTTGTATATGCTCAGTACCTGCGGTGTGCTGCTGTGGTTGATGTGGCGCAGAAAGTCACTTGTTCCCCGCCGGGCGCTCCTGAAGGGACTGTATCTGACGATTCTGATATTCAATAGTGTACTGATTCTCTGGGCTTGGAAGGATGGCTCCTTCTATCTGCGCAACACCGCGGACGCCGTGGGGCGCTGCGGTCCCCGAGCAGAGATGCATAACCCTCTGCTGGACTGATGGAGGGCGTGCCAGAGTTATGATATGCCGGTTATGAAGAAGTGGGGAATATGGTTTGGCGTGACCGCTGGCGCCGGTGCTCTGGGGACGTGGCTGTACCCATGGGAGACGCTGGCCTCCTGTGTGGCCAGCTTCTGCATAGGGGTGGGGTTTGTGCTGAGCTGTGTGTGCTACAGTGAGGTGTATTTTCGCCATGCCTCCGCGACGCGTGCCGGCGACTGGCTGCAGGAGCTTTGTTCTGCATGGCATTTTACCCACCGGGGCATACTTTTATACAGCAAGGCCGCTGCCGCTCCCGTTCTTTTTCTTCCTTGGGAGAGTATTTGCCATGTCACTAGCAAGGATGGCGCCATCTGGCTGGAGGATGAGGTGAATGATAGCTTTTATCAGCTGACGGTATCCGCTCAGGAGCAGGAATCTGCGCTGGAGCGTATCCGGCAGCAGGTGGAAAAGCACAGGCACCTGCACAAGGAAGATGAGGATATAAGTGCCCCCGTGTTTTGCGCGCGCTCACCCTTTAGCGTTCCGGTGCTTCCCTTTGTGAAGATGGGAAGCCCATGGCTACTGGCGGGAATCATTTGTCCTTTTATACCCGGCATGGAAATGGGTATATGCTGCATTTGTTTTGTTCTTGCAGCGGCGGTGGCTGTATCCGGGGTCAGTGAGTTGGACGATGATTTTTGTATGGAATACTACATGGGCGAGGAGCTGCGGCGTACGAAGCGCGGCATCATCGTGCGCATGAACGGAGGTATTACCTGCTTTCTGCCATGGAGTAGCATGGGCGAATGTATACGGCTTACGGAAGAAACTGTCTTTCTGCGCTTGAATGGGACGCATGATGGCATTATCTGCCGCGGGCAGGAGGTGCCTTTGCCGGTAACCCGCCATTACGGCCGTTGGCAGCGCTGGAGTAGGAGGTGTATCTCCGTGGGGCTGGCGCTGCTGTCTTTAGTGCTGGGGGTAGTGTGGTGGAGCGTCTGGGCCTGAAGCCGGAAGGCTCCGGGAATCATGGCTGAATGCTCACCCGTGTGCCAAGGTGAACGCGGGAGAAGAGCTCCAGCATGTGCTCCGGTGAGAGGCGTATGCAGCCGTGGGAGGCGGCTGTGCCGAGCAGGTGGGTTTCGTTCGTGCCGTGAATGTAGATGTAGCGGGCGCGCGTGTTGGCGTTATGCTCTTCCAGCCCGTTCAGCGCCAGTATTCTTGTGAGGATAACATCATTCCCTCGCGCCGCATCCGGGTACGTGCCCACGGGGAGACGTCCTTGAAAAATCGTCATGAGCGGCGCGTTTTCGCCGTGCATGCTGCAAATCTCGAAAAGCCCGAGGGGGGTGCGCCCTGAGCCTTCTTGTGAGCCTGTGCCATTTTTACCGGTGGAGCAGGGAAAGATGAGCTCAGCATAACGCAGCGTTTGCTCGCTGATGGAGACGTGAATCATCGTACGGGAGGCGGCAAAAAAGCGAAGGACGAAGCAAGTAAGCCCACTTCGTCCTTCTCCGTTGACGTTAGAATGGATTAATACCTGTAAGCCTCAGCCTTGTACGGGCCGTTGACGCTTACGCCGATGTAGTCTGCCTGCTTCTGGGTGAGGGTGGTGAGGTGCACACCCAGCTTAGCGAGGTGGAGGCGGGCCACTTCTTCATCCAGCACCTTGGGGAGCACCTGCACAGTGTTGGCGCGGGTGCCGCGGTCCTGCCAGAGGGCAATCTGGGCGAGCACCTGATTGGTGAAGCTGTTGCTCATCACGAAGGAGGCGTGACCGGTGGCGCAGCCGAGGTTCACGAGGCGGCCTTCTGCCAGCAGGTAGAGGCTGTGGCCATCCGGGAAGGTGTATTTATCCACCTGGGGCTTGATGTTCGTGCAGATGATGCCTTCACGGGCCTGCAGGCGGGCCACCTGAATTTCGTTGTCAAAGTGGCCGATGTTGCATACGATGGCCTGATCCTTCATCTTCTCCATGTGCTCGAGGGTGATGATATCACAGTTACCGGTGGTGGTCACATAGATATCAGCCATGCCGAGGGTGTCCTCCACGGTAAGCACGCGGTAGCCTTCCATGGCGGCCTGAAGGGCGCAGATGGGGTCTATCTCCGTCACGATTACCTGAGCGCCCAGCCCGCGCAGAGCCTGCGCGCAGCCCTTGCCCACATCACCATAACCGCAGATGACAGCCACCTTACCGGCAATCATCACGTCCGTGGCGCGCTTGATGCCATCCGTGAGGCTTTCGCGGCAGCCGTATAGGTTATCAAACTTGCTCTTGGTGACGGAGTCATTCACATTAATGGCGGGGAAGAGCAGGCGGCCATCACGCTCCATCTGGTAGAGGCGGTGCACGCCGGTGGTGGTTTCCTCGCTCACGCCCTTAATTTCCGGCATCCAGCGGTGGAAGATGCCGGGCTGCTCAGCGGCAATGCGCTTGAGCAGGGCCTTAATGACGCTCTCTTCCTCGGAGGAGGAGGGGGTGTTCACCCAATCGTCACCATTTTCCATTTCGTAACCCTTGTGCAGCAGCAGGGTGGCATCACCGCCGTCATCCACGATGAGTTGAGGCCCAAGACCATCACGGTGGCTCAGTGCCTGCCAAGTGCAGTCCCAGTACTCTTCCAGCGTTTCTCCCTTCCAAGCGAACACGGGTACCCCGGCTGCGGCAATGGCGGCAGCGGCGTGGTCCTGGGTGGAGAAAATGTTGCAGGAGGCCCAGCGCACATCGGCGCCGAGAGCCACGAGGGTCTCGATGAGGATGGCTGTCTGGATAGTCATGTGCAGGGAGCCGGTTATGCGCACGCCCTCCAGAGGCTTGCCGGGGCCATACTTTTCACGGCATGCCATCAGACCGGGCATTTCGTACTCAGAGACCTGAATTTCCTTGCGTCCCCACTCTTTCAGTGAGATATCCGCCACCTTGTAATCTGCTGTTGCGTTCATGTCGGGGGTGATTGTACCTTTTCTCCTGTCATTCGTCAATTCTAAGTTGACATAAAGCGGCTTGTCTATTAAATTATCGCGATATGAAGAGACCTGCCAATTTTGTTATTCTGCTGTTATGTGCGCAGATGTCCGCGCTGAAAGCCGCTCCCTCTGCCGCTGTACATGAGGCTCCATCGGTTATTCCCATGCCGGTGAGCATGCAGGTGAAGGCAGGTGAGCCCGGTTTTTCCATGAGCGAGGGCATCAAGGTGCACTACAGCGTGAGCCGCAGTGAGGAGGGGCGTGCCGCTATCCGCGCGTTTATGGCTGCTGGGCTGCAGATGCTTCCTGAGGAGAATGAGGGCGAGCTGATGGTTGCCATCGAGCCCGGTAAGGGAGCGGAGTGGTATGCCTTGGAGGTGACGCCGCAGGAAATTCGCGTGCGGGTAGGCAGTGAACAGGCTTTGCATTATGCTGCGCAGACTCTGGCCCACAGCGTGGTGAAGGATGCTGAGGGGCAGCCTGCGCTGCCCAGCATGCAGGTGGAGGATGAGCCCTTGCTGCCATACCGCGGGCTGATGCTGGACCCCTGCCGCCACCCGCAGACGGTGGAGCAGACTCGCAAGATGCTGCGCATCATGGCCCGCTATAAGCTGAACCGCCTCCACTGGCACTTGGCGGATGACCAAGGCTGGCGCATCGAGATTAAGAGCTACCCGCGCCTCACGGAGGTGGGTTCTCACCGCGAGGAGACGCCCACGCTGGCCAATCATGAAGTGGGGGATGGCAAGCCCACGGAGCCCTTTTACTTTACGCAGGATGAAGTGCGCGAGATTGTGGCGTACGCGAATAGCCTGGGGATTACGGTGATACCGGAGATTGAAGTGCCGGGGCATTCTAGTGCCGCCATTGCGGCTTATCCCGAGCTGGGGAATACGGATGTGCCGGGGTATGCTCCGCGAGTGGCCACTACATGGGGCGTGCTGCCGTACACCTATGCTCCGCGGGAAAATACGCTGAAGTTTTTGGAGGCCGTTTTTGCGGAGGTGTGTGGGCTTTTTCCGCGCGCGGAGTTTGTGCATATCGGCGGTGATGAGGCTCCGCGTGAACAGTGGAACAATAGCCTCTTTGCCCGCAATTTTATGCAGCAGAATGGCCTGCGCAGCTCAGGCCACATTCAGCATTGGTTCACCCACCGCATGGCTGAGATGATGGCTCGCCATGGCCGTCGTATCGTGGGCTGGGATGAGATTATGGATGATGGCGAAGTGCCTTCGGATGCCGTGGTTATGTACTGGCGCTCTTGGGTGCGCCCTTGTGCGCTGCACCGTGCTCTCCGTGCCGGGCATGAGGTAATTCAGTCCCCGGATTCGCACTTTTATTTCAATTTCAGTCAGGGTAAACTGCCGGCGGACCCTCAGTATAAGCCCCATGGCTCCCTCACCGAACAGCAGGATTGGCGCCATGTGTACTCCTATAACCCCATCCCGGAGAATCTCACCCCGGAGCAGCGCAGCCGTATTATTGGCTTGCAGGCAAACTGCTGGAGTGAAAGTATTGCGGATGGTCGCAAACTGGAGTACCAGACCGTTCCGCGCATCTGTGCCCTAGCTGAGGTGGCATGGTGTGCCCCTGAGCTGAAGAATGAGGCTGAGTTCATGGAGCGTATCCGCGCTCAGTATCCGTGGTTCGAGGCCCAGCAAATCAATTACCGCCGGGAGGACGGCTCCCCCGCGCTTTAAGCGTGCTGGGGGATTCCCTTCGGGGCTGCGGCCAGCAGGGTACGGGTGTATTCATGCTGCGGGGTGCCGAAGACGTCTTCCGCACGCCCGTATTCCACGATGCGTCCGCGCTGCATCACCGCGATGTCATCCGCGATGTAATGCACCACGGATAAATCATGAGAGATGAATATCATCGTGAGGTTTAGCTCGCGGGTTAAATCTGTAAGCAGGTTTAGAATTTGGCTCTGGATGGAGACATCCAGAGCGGATACCGGCTCATCAGCCAGCAGTAAGGCCGGTTCCGGGGCTATGGCGCGTGCTATGGCGATGCGTTGGCGCTGCCCGCCGGAGAACTCATGAGGGTATTTGTACATGTGCTCAGGGCTCAGGCCAACGCGGTTCATCAGCTCCGCCACGGCTTCTTCTCGGGCAGTGCGGGGCAGGGGCTTTCGGCGGCTGAGCGCTTCCACCAGAGTGCGGAAGATGCTGAAGCGCGGATTTAATGAGGCGTATGGATCCTGAAACACCATCTGGAAATCCAGCCGGCGCCGGCGTATTTCGCCGCGGCTGAGGGCGCTGAGGTTCGTGCCGTCCAGATGAATGCTACCGCTCGTGAGCGGCTGTAGCTGCATGATGGCGCGCGAAAGTGTGCTTTTACCGCAGCCGCTTTCCCCCACAAGGCCCAGTATGCGGCCGCGCTCCACGGTGAGGCTTACCCCATCCACTGCGCGTACCACTTCGCCTGTGCTTCCCCATGTGTTCCGCACAGGATAATGCACGCTCGCTTCTCTGATTTCCAGATATGCCATGCCCCTATTCTATCAGATGCCCCCACGCCTTGACAAATAAAAAACGCGTCTGAGGGAAACCCAGACGCGTTATCGTAAAATGATATTCAGGGTTAACCCTGTCTTCACTTACTTCTTGATGGGGGCAACGGGAGCGGGCTCCGGAGTGGGAGTCACAACCTGCTGCTGCTGCTGCTGCTGGCAGGAAACCAGAGCGGCGGCCGTAAGGGCGAGAATAGCGATGGTCTTCATTTGATCTTTACTAGTGTTGATTGTTTGAAGTGCCCCAAACATCCAAGAGTAGGAAGGAGGCGGGCTTAGTATACTCTTTTTTCAGCTCTTGACAAGCCTAAAATGAGAATTTTATGCAAAAATATCGCTAATTGAATGAGTTAGATTACTTAGAGCTATCTCAAACATTAGCTGCTTGCCTATGGGTAACTATTTAATAAGTCTTTATTTTCAATGCATTGAAAATAAAAAACACCTGACCGAAGTCAGGTGTTTTTTTATGAAAAAGACTTTGTAGAAGGGGTCAGGCCCCTTATAACTTACTTCTTGATGGGAGCAACGGGAGCGGGCTCCGGAGTGGGAGTCACAACCTGCTGCTGCTGCTGCTGCTGCTGGCAGGACACGAGGGCGGCGGCGGTAAGAGCGAGAATAGCGATGGTCTTCATAACTTTCTTGTCTATGTTAATTTTTGTTTCAGTCACCACCAACCAAGGGTAGGATGGCGGTCGACACAGTATACAGATTTTTTTTTCAGACGTCAAGCGTATAATGTGATTTTTTTTAATAATTTTCATTTTTTATTGATTTTGGGCTGAAAACAGTTGCAATTTGCAAGTGAATGTGAGAGTATGAGGCCAAGATGGAGATACGCGAAACCATAGCAGCCATAGCCACGCCGCCGGGAACAGGCGCGATAGGTGTTATCCGCATGAGCGGAGCTACTGCCGGGGCTGTGTTTCAAGCATGCACCGGGCGTGAGCTGAAGCCGCGCCACGCTACGCTGGTGCAGGTGAAGGATGCCGCAGGCCTTGTGCTGGATGATGTGGTGGCTACGCGTTTTGCCGCGCCTGCTAGTTATACGGGTGAGGAGGTGGTGGAGCTGAGCTGTCATGGCGGTATGCTGGTGGTACGCCGTGTGCTGGAGCGCTTGCTGGAGTGTGGCGCACGCCCGGCGGAGCCCGGTGAGTTCTCCCGCCGTGCCTTTGAAAATGGCAAGATGGATCTCACGCAGGCCGAGGCTGTGATGGATGTTATCAGCGCCGGGAGTGATTTGGCCCTGCGCGCTGCTCATAATCAGCTGCATGGCGCTATCAGCAGCCGCGTGGCTGCGGCGGCGGACCGCCTTATTTCCGTGACAGCCCATGTGGAGGCTTATATTGATTTTCCGGAGGAGGATATCGCGCCGGATACCACTCAGCAGCTCGTGGAGGGGGTGGATGAGGTTATGGCTCAGCTGCGCGCCCTGCTGGCTACGGCGGATGAAGGCCGCTTGCTGCGCGAGGGGGTGCGGACGGCAATCGTCGGCCCGCCGAATGTGGGAAAATCCAGCCTGCTGAATGCGCTGGTCGGTTATGAGCGCGCCATTGTAAGCGAGACTGCAGGCACCACGCGTGATACTATTGAAGAAAGCGTTTCATTGGGAGGGCTGCGGCTGCGGTTGATAGATACCGCCGGGCTGCATGAGAGCGCGGACAGCATAGAGCGCGCGGGTATGGAGCGTAGCCGCCGAGCCGGTGCGGAGGCTGACCTTGTGCTGGAAGTGGCGGATGCCTCTGCCGCGCCCGCTCGCCCTGAGCTGCCGCAGACGGGCGCTGTGCACTTGCTGCTGCTGAACAAGTGTGACCTGCCTGAGCACCCGGGCTGGGCAGGTGTGAAGGCCATTCGCTTATCATGCCACTCCGGCGCCGGGCTGGAGGCGCTTTCCTCCGCCATTACGGAGAGCTTTGTGCATGACACCGCTGAGCTGGATTCTCTTTCCGCGATTAATACACGCCACCGCTATGCGCTTCAGCAGGCGCTTGAGTATCTCTCGGCGGCTAAGGAGAACTTGCTTGCCGGCAGCTCGCCGGAGTTTACGGATGTGGAGCTGCGCGCCGCTCTGGATGCTCTGGGGAGTATATCCGGCCGGGTGGATACGGAGGATATTTTGTCGCGTGTGTTTGCTACCTTCTGCTTAGGGAAGTAAGCGTCTTTTTCAGAGTTTTTCTGGCAGGTAATCTTTTTTAGCTTGCCTTTTCATGGTGAAGTTGCTAAATTTCAGAGTGAAATTCAGCTTCACGATTTCCATGAAAAAAGCGATTTTACTTTCCATACTGGCAGCCGCCGCAGCTGTGGCTGAACCTCAACAGACTCCGGCTACACCCGCCCCTGAGGGCTCCGCGGTGACAACTTCTACTCGCCTGTTCATCAATGGACAGGAGGTGACTTCTGCCGCTCAGACACCTCCGGCCGGTGAGACTGGGAGAACCGAAGGTCAGCTGAGTATCAGCTCTGCTGTTTTTGCTCCGGGGCAGGCTCCTCAAGTGCGCGCCCGTTCCTTCAGACTGGTTACCGGTGAGGATGGCTGCACACGTGTGGTGGAGGTGACACCCTCTGAGCCGCAGCCCGCCCCTGATGCTGCTCCGGCCCCGAGACCTGAGGCGCAAGGTGAGGTGTGCCGCCGCTGTGGCCGTGATCATGCTCGCCCTGTGCGGATTATTCGCCGCGAGCGTGAGGCGCGTCCGGCATGCGCTGCTCGTCCGGTTCGTGCGGCTCGCCCGGTGCGCGTAGCTCGACCGCTTCCTCCGGCTCCGACTGCTGCTCCGCTTCCTCCCGCACCTCAGCCTGAAGCCGCAGCTCCGGCACCGGCTCCGCAGGCCATTAAGGTGATTATCAACGGCGCGGAAACCGTTGTCCCCCTGAGCCCGGATGGGGTGAATATCACCATTAAGCCGCTCTGAGAGGCGCTCGGAAGCTTCCGATAATACGAAAAATCCTCCGCAGCATGATTTTGCGGAGGATTTTTTGTGGTATAATTATCTTAGGCGTGAGTTATGAAGCGCTGTCACCCTTCTTCTCTTTTTTCTCGCGGGTGAGGTACTTCATCAGGGCATACAGGGCGGCAATGAGCACCACGCCGGCCACGATGAGGTGCGATTCCGACTTCACGGCATCAATCAGCGCTTCCGGAGATTCCAGAATCCCGGGGTGCTCACGGCCCACTTTATCACCGAACCAGGCAAGCACCCAGCACCAGATGGCGGAACCCGTGATGGTGGTAAGGCTGAACATGGCGAAGTTCACTCGAGCCATACCGGCCGGTATGGAAATAAGGTGGCGAATAACCGGCAGGAAGCGGGAAAAGAAGATGCCGGCTGTGGAGTATTTGCGCATGAAGACTTCTGCGGTCTCTACTTTGTGCCGGGGCATGAAGAAGTATTTACCGAAGCGGTAAATGAAGGGGCGTCCCACCCAGAGCGCGCACATGTACATGATGACAGAGCCGATATAGGAGCCCACTGTACCGGCCAGCACAACTCCCCAGAAACTCATCTCGGCATTCGGGAGGGCGGCCAGAATGGCTGCCGGCGGTACCACCACTTCACTCGGTACGGGCAGAATGGAGCTTTCCATGGCCATAAGAAGCACGACTCCCCAGTACCCCCAGTCTACTACCCATCCCATCCAAATGCTGATAAGTTCATGTAACATGCGGGCTATTATGCACACCCCGGCTCAAAAGACAAGCCCTATATTTACGGCAGCTGTATTTCTCATATACAGAAAAACAGGCAGAGCCGCTTTCCGCAGCTCTGCCTGTCAGAAATAATTCCCGTCGGCCGGGATATTAGTCCACGTTATCAAAGAGCTCTTCAGGCTTGAAGAAACGCTTGATTTCGGCCTCGGCGCTCTCGGGGGAGTCCGAGGCGTGGCAGATGTTCAGCATGCTGTTGGTGCCGTAGTCACCGCGGATGGTGCCTTTATCAGCCTTCATGGAGTTGGTGGGCCCAAGGATGGTGCGCACGCGGGTGATGACGCCGGGGCCGCTCAGCACGAGAGCTACCACGGGGCTGGTCTGCATGAATGCGGAGAGCGTGGGGAAAAGGGGCTTATCGTCAATTACCAAATCAATAATGTGGGCGTAGTGCTCACGCAGGATGGCGTCGTCCAGCTGCATCATTTTCAGACCGCGCAGGCGGAAACCTTCGCCCAGAAGACGCTGCAGGATGATGCCGGAGAGGTTCTTGCGCACGCAGTCCGGCTTGAAAAGTATGAGTGTTTTTTCGTCTCGATTCATGATGATATGATAAGTTCGTGGGGTTAATGTACTCCCCTCATCTCCTGCTGTCAAGCTAAAAGTGAGAGGCTCAGCGGCGAGAAGTTAGGCGAGCTCGCGTGCGCGGGCGGCAAGGGCTTCCTCGCTGTTCTCTAGGATTTCATCTTGCACCTCTTCTAGCAGTGTGCGCAGAATGCGGCCTACATCCGGGCCGGCGGGTACGCCCATGGCCATGAGCGCTCGGCCGTTAATCCGGAGGTCTTTGATGGTGAAAGCATGCGGTTCATCCATAAGCTCATCGATGAGAAGAGCAGCCTTGCGAAGTGCGGTGTTTTTCAGCTCCTTCTCATGGTTTGACTGGGCGGCCATGTCCGCCCGCTTCACATCAAAGAGCTGCTGGATGGTGTCCTCGCCGAGTCTGCCAATGAAACGGCGCATGCCGGCGCGGGTGGTGGGGAACTGGTTATCATGCTCGCGCACGAGCGTGACCACGCGGTTAAGGGTGGCGTTATCACTCTTTAGGCGCTGCAGAATGCACTGAGCTATTTCAGCACCTTTCTCCGGGTGGCCGTAGAAATGCCCCTTGCCATTTTCGCCGAGAGTGAAGCAGGCGGGCTTAGCGATATCATGCAGCAGCATGGTGAGGCGCAGTACTTCATCCGCCGGGGCTGCTTGCACGGCGTGGGCGGTGTGCGTCCATACATCATGGATATGGTGCGGGTTTCGCTGGTCAAAACCGAAGCTAGGCGCCAGCTCGGGGATGATGCAGGCCATCACATCAGGGAATCCCTGCAGCATGCTCAGCACGCCTTTGCCCATAAGCATGCCCTTCAGTTCTTTGAAAATGCGTTCCACGCTCACATTTTCCAGTAGATGGCGATTGCGGCGTATGGAGAAGGCGGTTTCGCTCTCGATGCCGAAGTCAAAGCGTGAGGCAAAGCGCAGGGCGCGCATGATACGCAGGCCATCTTCATTGAAACGCTCATCAGGCTCACCCACGCAGCGGATGAGGCCGGCTGCTAAATCCTCTTGGCCACCGAAGGCATCCACGAGGCCACGGGCCGGGCTGTAGGCCATGGCGTTTATGGTGAAATCACGCCGGGAGAGGTCTTCCTCCACGCGGCTGACGAAGATGACTTCATCAGGGTGGCGATTATCAGTGTATTCACCGTCCACGCGGAAAGTGGTGACTTCCACCGGCTCATGATTCATCATGACGGTGACGGTGCCGTGCTTCAGGCCGGTTTTAATGACAGGGCGCTTGCGGAAGACTCTCAAAACTTCCTGCGGTGTGGCGTTCGTACAGACGTCCCAGTCCTTCGGAGTGATGCCCAGAAGGCTGTCACGCACGCATCCGCCCACCACATAGGCCTCATATCCGTATCTTTCCAGACTTTGGATGACGCTTTCTGCGTATTCAGGTAATATAATTGAAGTCTTTTTCATATGAATGAAGGATATTGTTTAATTAGGATATACAGTTGATGCATTTATCATATATTATTTGGAAAAATGCTTACGTATATATAGGATAATAGTATTCATTTCTTCTTCACTGCTGAGGCCGGGAGGGAGCATGATAGCGTTCCATTCCTGACCGCGTACGGTGATGGGGCCTTGCAGCCCGTTCATGAGAATTTCCGGTAGGCGAGAGGGTTCCTCGCTGAGCCATTCTGAGTCACGCAGCGGTGGATAGAGGCCGGGGCTGCCATTGCCATCCGTGCCGTGGCAGGCGGCACACTTGGCCCGGTACAGGGTGGCTGCTGCCTCCTCTCGGCGTGAGGCCGCTAGCAGGGGAAGCTGGCAGCTGTACATCCACTCAGTGAGCTCAGCTTCCGCGCCCCTGCTCAGGCGGGGATGTGCCCCAATGATGGCGGCGCGGAGAATAGGGCGGATAGCGTTGCCGGGCTTGTGGCGCTGCAGCTCAGGGAGAAGCTGCTTGGTCCATTCATTTCCATGGCAGAGTGCGCAGCCGCGCATGCGAGCACTGCGCTCTGCGGGAGAGCGGGCTCCTTCCACCCATATCCACAGCGTTAGGCTGGCGGCTACTACCAGAAATATAACTACGCAGAGTGAGACTCCGAGAATGCCGGCTTTGTTCACTCTGCGCATGAAAAATCTCTTCCGGGTGGCTTTATTCTACCAGCCCGCCTTCGAGATCCGGAACGCGTCGCACGCGGGCGCCCAGGAGCTCGAGCTTGTCGTCCAGCAGCTCATAGCCGCGGTCGATGTGGTAGAGACGGTGAATTTCCGTGGTGCCTTCCGCGGCCAGAGCTGCCAGTACGAGGGCGGCGCTGGCGCGCAGGTCACTCGCCATGACGGGGGCACCGGAGAGGCCTTCCACGCCGGTGATGATGGCTGTGCCGTTATCCACTTTGATGTTAGCACCCATGCGCTTAAGCTCAGAGCAGTGCATGAAGCGCTGGGGGAAGATGGTGTCCTTCACCACGCTGATGCCGGGAGTGAGGGCGAAGAGGGCCGTCATCTGTGCCTGCATGTCCGTGGGATAGCCGGGGTAGGGATTCGTGAGAATCTTGCCGCTACGGGGGCGCTCACCGGGCTTCACGGTGACGGATGTGCCATCCTCATTATATTCCACCACATGGCCGCACTCTATGAGGAGATCGGAAATGGACTTCATGTGCTCGCGGCATACGCGGTTAAGCGTGATGCCATCACTCATGCCCATACAGCCCGCTACCATGAAGGTGCCAGCTTCGATGCGATCCGGAATGACGGTGTGCTCGCAGCCGTGGAGGCGCTCCACACCATGAATGGTGATGGTGCGGGAACCGGCGCCTTCAATGCGGGCACCCATCTTATTCAGGAAGTTTGCTAAGTCTACCACTTCCGGCTCACGAGCGGCGGATTCGATGACGGTGGTGCCACGGGCGAGTACGGCGGCCATCATGAGGTTATCCGTACCCAGCACGGTGGGGCCACTGTCGCCACGCATATCCACCGTGGTGCCGACGAGGCCGTTCGGAGCTTCGATGACCATGTTGCCTCCTTTTACGCGTACACGGGCGCCAAGGGCCTGAATGGCACGCAGGTGGAGATCCACCGGGCGGTCACCAATCACGCAGCCGCCGGGAAGGGGAAGGGTGCAGCGCTTCATGCGGGCCATCATGGGCCCCAGCAGGCAGATGGAGGCTCGCATCTTCCGCACCTGTTCATAGGAGGCGCTGGAGCTGATGCCATCCGGTGAGGCGATGCGGACTGTGCCGCTATAACGTTCCACGGAGGCGCCTAATTGACTCAGAATCTGAAGCATGTAGTTCGTGTCAGATACATCCGGTACGCGTGTTATGCGCACGGGCTCATCCGTAAGCAGAGCCGCTGCCAAGATGGGCAGGGAGGCATTCTTGGAGCCACTGATGTTTACTGTTCCACTGAGTCTGTAACCGCCTTCGACGATGAGTTTTTCCATGGCTGTGTGTATGAGATGCTTTGTGGTTGCATGAATTCTACCATATCATGTGCAATTTGCAAGCTTTATGTGCCATATATCACCGCTCTTCGGTAATTTTATATCAAAAAAAGCTCCGAGGATTAGCTCGGAGCTTTTCAGTAGGGCTACAGGGACTCGAACCCCGAATAGCGGTGCCAGAAACCGATGTGTTGCCAATTACACCATAGCCCTGTGTTACTTGGAACGCCGAAAGTATACGCCTCTTTCGGCCGCTTGTCAAGCTAAATTCTGACTTTTTTTAATTTTTTGCGCAAAAAAAAGTCGGTTGCAAAATGCAACCGACTTAGGAATAAGCTGTTATTGTATCAGGGAGACTTAGGCAGTGGGCTGCTTGTCATCCACCTTTACGAGACGGATGGGAGTGCGGGAAACGAGCTCGCCATCAAGGGTGACGTCTACGGAGTAAACACCATCCTTCTCGAAGGGCAGACCCTGGAAGTTCATGATGAGATTACGGGTGAAGAAGGAAACGCCCTCGGGCAGACCTACCTTCAGGTCACCGATGAGGGGCATGCGCTCCTTGTCCAGCATGTTGCCGTCTTCGTCAGTGATAGCCACGCCGAGCTTGTGATCACCGATGTCCTCGGGCTCGAAGCAGAGACGAAGAGCAAGGGCGCAGAAGGGGTGGATAACGGGGAACTGGCGGGCGAAGAGAGTATCAAAGGCGCCCTGGATGCAGAGCTTACCCTGATAGTCGGCGGCGTAGTCGCAAAGGACAGCAACTTGAACGTTCATGGTGTGTACTATTTGTTGATATTGAGATTTTTAATAGCATTCGCGACGATTAGCCGCGGAATGATGACTCTCTGAGATTATCAAAATTATGTATGATTGCAAGCATAAAATGTGCCTGTTTTGACATGCTGGCACAGATTATTTCAATACGCGGCCGATATCTCTGTTTGCGGCGGCGGTGATAGGGATACAGGAGATGAGGATGCAACCCAGTAATGTGTAACAGATGAGCTGCACTTCCGGCATGATTTCATTCAGCGTGAGGGAGTAATTTCCGAGTTTAAGTATCTGAGTGACAATCGGTTTTTGGAAGTACATGAATGTGGCGAGAGCCCCAATGAAGGAAGCACCCACAATGAGAAGATTCTCTACGATAAATGCACCCACCAGCATGATGGGGTGGATGCCGAAACTCTTCATGAGAGTATATATATATTCATTCTGGCGGTATTCCATACCGGCCAGAGCGGTGAGCAGAATACCTACGATGGCACTGATGCCTACGCAGAAGGCCACGCGGCACTGTGTCTGCTTGCTGAGCATGAGGTCCATTTCTTCCAGTTGGCGCTGGGCTGAGACGATGCTGCCGTGGCGCTTGTCCAGGCGCATGAAGGTGCGGAGGTAATTTTCAATGCGGCGGATATCTTCCGAGCTGTTCAGTTCTCTAGCGCGGATGATTATTTGCTGCGTGCTGCTGACCTTATTCAGGCTTGGGGGAAGGTACTCCGGCTGGACGATGAGTCCGGCGGAGCCAATGATGCGCATGAGCGGGTGGTCATCCGGCATGATACGCACGAAAGCCGGCTGGCGTATGGAACTGTAGGTGATGCTGTTTGGGCCGGGGGCGATTCCACTCTCAGGGGTGGCGAGGATGGTGGGGATGCCGCTTGCGGCCATCAGGGGATAAAACTGGCTGGCGCGGCAGAAATCAAAAGTGTACATGCTGACCGTCTTGCGGTTTTCCATGGTGGCAGAGCCTATAATGGAGAGGGCGTATGAATCAGCATTCAGTAAATCGCTAATTTGTTGTTGGGTTGGCATGGCAGAGGGCGTTTCTTCTGCCGGTGTGAATGTGGCAAATACCAAGTCGCCACCCAGCCGCATGATTTTATCCATGACCACTTTCGTAGAGATGGCGTAGCTGCCCAGCGCGCTTAATGCACTGAGGCTCAAAAAGTATACCACTAGGATGCGTGCCAGTGGGCTGGATACTCGGGTGAACCAGCGGTGGACGGTATCCTTAGCGAGGTACAGGAGTGTCAAAATCAATGATTTCATCTGCCAGTTCGAGCAAGCGCCCATCATGCGTGCTGATGATGCAGATGCGCTCTGCCGCATCCTTCAGCACAAGTTTTTTAATGATATCCGTGTTTGTGTCATCCAAGCCGGAGGTAGGCTCATCCAGTAGCACCGTCGGGGCGTCCTTCATGAGGGTACGGGCAAGAGCAGCTCGCTGTGCCTGACCACCGGAAAGCTTATCAGCGCGGCGGTGGCGTAATTCCGTGAGGCCTAAATCTTGTATGAGCGCTTCCGCCCGTGGCTTCCACTGCTTGCCGGGTAGTACTGCCATTTCAGCGGCGAGCCGCAGGTTACGTTCCACGCTCATGAGCGGAAGAAGATTAATGCCTTGGAACATATACGCTACGTCCTGCCTATGGTAGCGGCGGCTGGTTACGCGGCGCCCTGTGGGGGTGATGATTCTACCCTGCTTTGCCTTCAGGTAGCCGGCGAGCAGTTTGAGCAGCGTGGTTTTACCGGAGCCGGAATAGCCTTTAAGTACGGTGATACCAGGGCGGAATACATGCGAAAAGTTGCTAATGACCTTGTCTCGGCGCGTGTAACCGAAGGTGATGTTTTCGCAGATGAGTTCCATAGCGGTAGCTTATTCAGCTCTGGGGACGAGCACGATTTCTCTCTGCCCTATGAGCAGAATAGCGTGCTGAGGGTAAAGGCGCGAGATGAGCTCTGCCCAGTTTTCGCAGGTGGCCGCTTCAGGTGTGGCGGCGAGCTCTGCCTTCTTCACTCTCAGTACTTCGGTGCCGGTTTCGTAGGTGAGCTGGGCGGTGGAGTTGCTGCCCAGCATGGAGAAAGCGGTTTCGTGCGTGGATTCCGGCAGGCGGAAGTAGTAGACGAGCATGTCATTTCCGTTTCCGGCGCGTTCCACTCGGCGGTGAGAATAGGTGCCCTGCAGGCGGCGGCCTCCGGGGAGATTTATGGTAGCAGTAAAGCGCTGCTCATCCAGCAGTGCGAGGTCACTTTCACCCACGCTGATGGTGATGTAGAAGGCTGAGTCATCACAGACGGTGGCAAAAGAACGGCCATTATCCGTGTACTCGAACGGCTCTGACAGGTTTTCCG
This sequence comes from Akkermansia sp., assembly GCA_045540095.1. GTDB lineage: Bacteria > Verrucomicrobiota > Verrucomicrobiia > Verrucomicrobiales > Akkermansiaceae > Akkermansia. The sequence continues at coordinate 42,105 of JAZQGN010000023.1, read as the reverse complement.
GCAGGGGAAAGCTGTACTGGATGCGGCCACTGAAGGGCATGCGCAGCGTGAGCGGACCGTGCTTGTGCTCGAACTCGTCCCTCCTGCGGCGCTCCAAGGTGCGCAGCTCTCGTTCCAATAGGGAGATGCGGTCATCTATGTCTTGCAGCGTTTCTGCCGTGGGGATTTCATCCGGCGCAAAGTCAGAGTTGTAGCGGCGTTCGGAGGTGTTCAGGGAGAGGTAAAACTCTACCTGTCTGCGTTTCATGCGCAGTTTCTGAATCTCATCACGTTTGGTGAGGCGGTCCCGCTCCAGCTGCAGTTCCATATCCTCACGCTCTGATGCTGTGCGCTCCTTGTTGGCAATGGCGATAATGGCGCCCGCCTCCAGCCTGCCGGTGGGATCCGCCAAATCCGTGATGATGCCGCGCTCGGGCAGCCCCAGAACAGCAACTCGTTCCGGAACGATTTTAGCGGTGAACTTACTCACCAGCACAGGCTCTGCCATTAGAGGCAGAGCTACCAGTATGGCGGTGATGAGGCTGCGAATCATGGCCTAAAGCTGTTACGCACACTTACATGGGGAAGCCCAGGCCGCCGGTTACCTTGCGCATCTCGGCTTCAGCCATGTTACGTGCGCCACTGAGGGCATCCTGTACTGCCTTAAGGACGAGAGAGGAAAGGAAATCAGCGTCATCAGGATCCACTACGGAGGGATCAATGGAGAGGCCGGTAATCATGCCGGTGCCGTCAGCTGTGGCCTTAATCTTACCGCCCGCTGCTTCAGCGGTGAATTCTTTTTCTGCAAGGCGAGCCTGAGCATTTGCCATGTTTGCCTGCATGGCCTGGGCCTGCTTCATGAGTTTCTGAAGGTTCATCGTGTGATTCTGTGTTGTTTATTGTTTGATAAGTGTGGCGTGGAATACCTCCAGAGCCTGTTCAATGAGCGGGTCATGGTAGAACTCCTCATCTGAGGGTTTCAGGCTGGGGGGCGCGGTGTTCTCGGCAGCCGGGCGCGGGGCCGCGGCAGGCTGTTCTGCCTTCGGCTTGGGTTTAGGCTGTGGAGCGAGCTCTTCGAAGTTCGGCGGCGGCAGAATTTCAACGGCCTCGGGCGGAGGTACGCTGCCATCCGTGATAATGCGCAGGCGCAGACCATGGCCACACAGGTCCTGGGCAGCGCTGCTGATGAGCTCACAGAGGGAATCGCTCAGGAGGGCGTCTCGTGAGGTAGTATCTTCCGGGTGGATGGCGATGGTGGCCAGCCCATCATCATCACTAATGAAGAGGGTATGGCCTATGTCCGCCCCGGCGATGGGGGATTTTTCGCGCACGATAGCGAGCGCAGCTTCCCATTCCTGCGGGGTCAGGGCATGCTCAGCAGGTTCCGCCTCAGTATCCGGGGCCGGGAGGTCTCCGAAGAGGGGCGGAGCATCATCTATAGGCTCCAGTCCTGCGGGCATGACTGGCTGAGGCTCCGGGGCCGGAGCAGGTGTGGGAGCCGGAGCAGGTGTGGGGATAGGGGCTGCAGCTGGTGCAGGCATAGGCGCAGGCGCTGGGGCCGCTGCACCCGGGTGAGTTACTGCGGGCAACGGCACGGTGGCAATGGGCGTCTCAGGCAGGGGAGCGCCATTCAGCGCCCGGATGATGTCGCTAATATTAGCCTCCGCCAGAGAATGCACGGCCTGAATGAGGCCCATCTCCAAGTACAGTCGCTTGTTGGTGCTCCAGCGCATCTGTTCCTCCGCGTGGGAAAGCACTTCCATAAGGCGGATGATTTTATCCGTCGGGGTGCGGGAAAGAAGCTCGTTGAGGCTGGCGCGCCACTGCTCAGGAATAGTGCTGTGAGCCTCCTGCGGTGCTACTTTGGTGATGAGTAGCTCGCGCACGGCTCCCATGAGCTCACTGAGCAACTGTCCCATGTCACGCCCGGCTTCAGCCAGCTCATGCACGAGGTGCAGCAGGCTGGGCAGCTGGCGGTCCAGCATGTATGTGAGTGCCTTAGCTACGGTGTCACGGCTGGTGACGCCGAAGATGTCGTTCACGTTCTGCTCAGTGATGTGGTTGCCGCAGAAGGAGACGAGCTGATCCAGCATGGACTGTGCGTCTCGCATGCCGCCGTCTGCCACTGTGGCGATAGCGTAAGCTGCGTCTGTATCCAGCGTAACACCTTCATTACTAGCGATGTTTACAAGGTGGTTCGCTATCGTTTCCGTCGGGATAGGGCGCAGGTCAAAGCGCTGGCAGCGGGACAGAATGGTGGGAAGAATTTTGTGCGGCTCCGTCGTGGCAAAGATGAACATGACGTGTGCCGGCGGCTCTTCAAGTGTCTTCAGCAGGGCATTGAAGGATTCCTTCGTGAGCATGTGCACCTCGTCAATATAGATGATGCGGTATTTGCCACGTGTGGGGGCGAACTGCACATTATCGCGCAAATCACGTATGTTATCGATACCGCGGTTGGAGGCGCCGTCGATTTCCTGCACGTCCAAGCTCCGACCTTCCGCGATTTCGAGGCATACGTCCTCATCCGGGTCAAAATCTACCTTCGGGCCATCTGTGCAGTTCAGCGCTTTTGCAAAAATTCGCGCCGTGGAGGTCTTACCGGTGCCGCGGGGGCCTACAAAAAGATAAGCATGTGCTAAGCGCTGCTGCTCAATGGCGTTGCAGAGGGTGCGCACTACATGATCCTGCCCCAGCACATCCTTGAATGTGCGAGGACGATACTTTCTGGCAAAAACCTGATAACTCACGCCATGCATTCTAGCCAAAATCCCGCGCCCGCGCAAGGATAATCTGTGACACCCCGCATTTATCTAGAGCTAAACGGAATGTGCGCCCTGTTTTGCCCATAATGTGTAAATATATTAAGTTAGTATATAGAGAAGTTGATAAAAAATAAAACAAAACAATAAGAAAATATAATATGAAAGTATGGAAAATATATCATAAGGTAACGAGAAAATTAAAAAAAATATTTATGATAAAAGTTTTTTAATATAATATATACTTTGTTGTAGTTTTTTTGAAAGAGAATAAATCCCCTGAGTTAGGTATGAAAAAGCATTGGTGATGAAGTTTAAAACTTGGAAATGTCATTAGTGTCGGATTTCTCATTCCAAGTCGATGGCGAAATGGATGACTTCTGAAAATTGAGGAGTGTCTGCAGAGAGTTTGATGGTTGAGAGATGAAAATATAAGCCGCTATATTCCTGTAAATGAGTAGGAAAACGACAAGCAAAAAAAGAAACGTCTTTATATTTGTGCGCTTTTCTTAAAATCTGAGAGAGGTTGAAATTCTAAAAAAAATTAATAAAAGCGGCTTCAGAACGCTCGAAAAGTAGAAAAAAACGTGTTTTAATGGGATGAGAGAACTCCTAAAAATCATTTTAGTGAAATGATGAATCTAAATTTAGATGTGCTGATGAAGGGAAAATGGAAGTGAAAAACTGGGGTTGGTCTGTATTTTTTTTGAAAAAAATGACGTATTTCTTTAAAAAAATGTAGTAGAATGCTTATTTGGTAAAACGTACTTTACAAAACCTCTTAAAAAGCGGTGAAAATAGGTGTTTGGGAGAGTTGTCGTGCTCTGTGCTGGCCGGTTCGCTAATGGTAGGTTTTTAGGGTTGGAAATGGGTCGGGGTGCAGCGTGTTTTTGGGGCAATTTGGTGGATTGGAGGGGATGATTTACGGGATTGATGTCATTAGGCATCCACCGGGGGGCGCATTTAATTTTTCGGCTCTTAATATGTGGTGATTAAGGTGTGAATTATCTTGACTTTTGCCAAGTGTTATGTTAAGTTGGCTACAGCAAAGGACTCGGGAGATAAATTATCATGAAAGGTATCGTACTGGCAGGTGGTTCAGGAACTCGCTTGTATCCCATTACTAAAGGGGTGAGTAAGCAGTTACTTCCCATTTTTGATAAGCCCATGGTTTACTATCCGATTTCAGTGTTAATGCTCGCTGGGATTCGGGATATTTTGATTATTTCCACGCCACAGGATTTGCCCGGATTTAAGCGCCTTCTTGGTGACGGCTCAGACTACGGCGTCAACTTCTCGTATGCTGAACAGCCCAGTCCGGATGGTCTTGCTCAGGCTTTCATCATTGGTAGGGAGTTCATTGGGGACGATACTGCTTGTCTGGTGCTCGGAGATAATATTTTCTTCGGTGCAGATTTCCGCAAGAAATTGAAAGCTGCTGTGGCTGATGCTGAGGAAGGAAAGGCCACGGTGTTCGGTTATCGAGTGGCTGACCCTGAGCGTTATGGTGTTGCAGAGTTTGATGCGGATGGTAATTGTCTTTCCATCGAAGAGAAACCTGAGGATCCGAAATCCGACTATGCAGTTGTGGGTTTGTACTTCTATCCTAACAGCGTCGTTGATATGGCGGCGAATATTGTTCCCTCAGAGCGAGGTGAGTTGGAAATCACGTCCCTCAATCAGGAATACCTTTGTCAGGCGAATTTGAAGGTGCAGACTCTTGGCCGCGGCTTTGCTTGGCTGGATACCGGTACGCATGATTCGCTCTCTGAGGCTTCCACCTTTGTGGAGGTGATTGAAAAACGCCAGGGTCTCAAAATTTCTTGTTTGGAGGCGATTGCCCATGAGAATGGCTGGATAGATGCTGATAAGTTGGAGCAACTTGCTCAGCCAATGCTGAAGAATCAGTATGGTCAGTATCTGATGCACCTTGTTCGCAAGGCTCGCAGAAAGGCAATGAAAGCACAATCGTAAATCATAAATCGTTAATTCTCCAGATGAACATTATAGAAACAGCTATTCCTGACGTTAAAATCATCGAGCCGTGCGTGTTCGGTGATGCCCGTGGTTATTTCTACGAATCTTTTTCCGACCGAGAGTTCCGTGAGAAAGTGTGCGATACGACCTTCGTACAGGATAACCAGTCTATGTCCTGCTACGGTGTACTGCGCGGATTGCACTACCAGCGCGCTCCCCATTGTCAAAGCAAACTTGTACGTTGTGTTAAGGGCAGGGTGCTTGATGTAGCGGTGGATATCCGTAAGGGCTCCCCTACCTATGGTCAACATGTGGCCGTAGAGCTTAGTGCCGAGAATCACCGCCAGCTCTTCGTTCCTCGTGGTTTCGCCCATGGTTTTGCAGTGCTGAGCGAGGAAGCCATTTTCCAGTACAAGTGCGACAACTACTACGCACCTGATTGTGAGGGCGGTATAGCATGGGACGACCCTGCGCTTGGTATCGATTGGCAGCTGCCTGCTGAAGACGTTATCCTTTCTGCCAAAGATGCCGACCGTTGCACTCTGGCGGATGCTCCGCAGGATTTCGATATCAACACTCCTCTGTATTAATCTCTCTTCGTAAATCATAAATCGTAAATTATGAAGGTTCTCGTAACTGGTTCCAACGGTCAGTTGGGCAATGAAATGCGTCGCGTCTCCACTGAGTTATGTGGTGAGCATGAGTTTATCTTCACCGATGTGGACGAGCTCGATATCACCGATGCCGCCGCTGTGCTCGAAGCCGCCCAAGGTGTTGGTGCTATCGTGAACTGTGCAGCTTACACTAACGTGGACGCTGCAGAGGATCATGAAGACGTGTCTTATCTTATCAATGCTACCGCCGCCGCAAATTTGGCAGCTGCTGCAAAGGAGCAGGGAGCTCTTCTCGTGCATGTGAGTACTGATTATGTATTCGGCGGTGATGGTAATACCCCGCGCACCGAGGATATGCCTACCAATCCTTTGGGTGCATATGGACGTACTAAGCTGGCTGGTGAGCAGGCTATTCTCGATAGTGGGTGCCGCAGTGTTATCATCCGTACAGCATGGCTTTATTCGATTCACGGTAAGAACTTTGTTAAGACGATGCTCAGCCTGATGGCCAGCCGTCCATCACTCAATGTTGTGTTTGACCAAGTGGGTACCCCTACCTATGCGGGTGACTTGGCAGATGTTATCGGCACCATTCTCAATACCCCTGAGCCTGCCGAGGGGGTGTACCACTATAGCAACGAGGGCGTGTGCTCATGGTACGACTTCGCCGTGGCCATTGGTCAGCTGGCCGGTAGTCCCTGCGTGGTGAATCCATGCCATAGCAACGAGTTCCCCAGCAAGGTAGAGCGCCCCGCCTTCTCTGTGCTCGATAAGACCAAAATCCGTACCGCCTTCAACCTCACTGTTCCCCATTGGCAGAGCTCTCTAAAGCATTGCGTAGCCCTGCTGCAAGGATTTGCTAATCCTGAGAATGGCGGCTCTGGCGCAGGTAAATAAGGAAGTACCCTTTCGCAAATCTTAAATTACCAATCTACATCATGAACGTTCTCATTACAGGCGGCGCAGGTTTTATTGGTTCTCACGTGGTACGCCTTTTTGTTAACAAGTACCCTGAGTACAATATCATTAATCTCGATGCTCTCACCTATGCCGGTAATCTGGCTAATTTGAAAGACATTGAGGATAAGCCGAATTACACTTTTGTGAAGGCGGATATATGCGACTTCGAGCGCATGTGTGCTATCATGAAGGAGTATAAAATTGATGGTGTTATCCATCTTGCTGCTGAGAGCCATGTGGACCGCTCCATCAAGGATCCCTTTACCTTCGCCCGCACGAATGTGATGGGTACGCTCAGTCTGCTGCAGGCAGCTCGCCAGTACTGGAACGGTGATTGGGAAGGAAAGCGTTTCTATCATATATCCACGGATGAGGTGTATGGCGCTCTCGAGCTCGATAAGCCGGAGGGCTCAGCTCCTTATGGCAGCGAGTTCTTCCTTGAGACGACCAAGTATAACCCGCACAGCCCGTACAGCGCCTCCAAGGCCGGCAGTGACCACTTCGTGCGCGCCTATCATGATACTTATGGCATGCCTACACTGGTGACGAACTGCTCAAACAACTACGGCCCTTACCAGTTCCCGGAGAAGCTTATCCCCCTCTTCATTAACAATATCCGCCATGGTAAGCCGCTGCCCGTTTATGGCAAGGGTGAGAACGTACGTGACTGGCTCTATGTGGTTGATCACGCCCGCGCCATTGATGTGATTTTCCACCGTGGCAAAACCGGCGATACCTACAACATCGGCGGTTTCAATGAGTGGAAGAATATCGATATCGTGAAGGTTGTTATTAAGACTGTTGACCGCTTGCTCGGCAACCCGGAGGGCACTAGTGAGAAGCTTATTACCTACGTCACCGACCGCGCTGGCCATGACCTGCGCTATGCTATTGACTCCACCAAGCTTAAGAATGAGCTCGGTTGGGAACCCTCCCTCCAGTTCGAGGAAGGTATCGAGAAGACCGTGCGCTGGTACCTTGATAATCAGGAGTGGATGGATAACATCACCTCCGGCGAGTATGAGAAGTACTACCAAGAGATGTACAAAGCTTAATAATTTAAGTACTTACCTATAATGATGAAGCTCTTTAGAAAAGTTGTAACTCAGAATTGTAAAGGAAAAACTGAACGATACCAGGTATTGGGGCAAACCCTTTTTAAGAAACTGAAGGGTAACAATCGTCGCTTTACGAAATTTTTAGGGATTCCGCTTTACGAAAGAATTAGGATTATCAACGAGGAGCATGTTGAAGAAAGACAACTGTTTTTTGGAATACCTGTTTTGAAAAAGTTATGTTTTCCGAATAAAAAAAAGACATACATATTCGGAGCTCGTGTTAAGAGATCTTCCAAATCTAATGAAGCCAATCTTAAATCGAGGCATTTCTCTAATGGGGTAGGTATATTGACTACAAATTCGACCCTCTTCATAGCGGAGTCCATATCAAAAGCGCTAATGCGCTTTAACATAAATTCGGAAATTATTGGCTTAGATAAATATCAGAGCGTAATTAACGATGAAAGGTTCTTTTTTGTTCTTACTCCCATGAATTTTAAGCATGGATTGCCTGCTAATCATGTGGTAATCCAGATGGAGCAGACTATATCAAATCGTTGGTTTACACCTGAATATATCAGTCAGTTAAAGGGCGCTCGTGCTGTGCTTGATTATTCTTTGAAGAATCTCGAATACTTAAGAAGTAATGAGATTGCTACAAATAGAGCATTCTATGTTCCGATTGCACCTATGCCCTGTGGTGGCGTAGAGAACTTAACAAAAAAGACCGATGTTTTGTTTTATGGGGATAATCGCTGCGAGCGCCGAAGGAATATTTTGGGGCTCTTGGGTAACAAAATAGACATTAAGCAGTTAATTTATGTCTATGGCGATAGTATTCAGCGAGAGCTAGATGACGCAAAATTGGTTCTTAATGTTCACTATTATGAGGGGGCAATGCTCGAAACCACGAGGATATGTGAGGCCTTGAGCCATGGTTGTTTGGTGATTTCCGAAGGAAGTGTAAATGATGCAGAGTATCCGGAATTGGCAGATTTAGTAGATTTTGTTCCTGTGGGGGATGTTTCTGCAATGGAGGATAGAATTAATTACTGGCTTTCGCATCCTCAGGAGTTGCAAGCTCGTCGAGAACTCATCGCCTCTAGAATAGAGTCTCTGTTTGTTAAATTTTGCTACTCTATAGGCAGAGTTTTGTATTACTTTGGTTTACTTTCACTTGATTCTTTTTATCATATTACAAAAGGTGTGTTCGCAGGGGCTAGTACTTTCTATTTGGCCAATAACGAAACTGGTACCAGTGATAAACAGAAGAAAATGTTGGCGACAGCCGGATTCAAAGTTTTCCCCGCTATAAAATCTGCTAAATTTCCCAGAGTAAATGCGCCATCCTATGCCTATTTATCTCAGTTAGTATGTGATTCTCAGCACGACAAACTTGTTGTATGCGAAGACCGGGTAGAGATTCAGGATGGGTTTGATGAAGGCATTAATGAGATTGTACCAATATTCAACTCAGAACAAGTGGATGTTTTGAGTGTTTGTTCTTTTGAAGGAGAGTCTCCATTCGCTGGAAAGTTGGCGATTAGTTCTGTTGAGCGAGAAGATACGGTGTTTGCTTTCTATTCAAAAGCTGCTATATACAGAATGGCGTTGGATGGGCAGAAAAAAAGTTTCGATGAAAAATGGAAGAGCTCTGTTCAAGATGGACTTATTGTCAAGCATGTGCATTCTCCGCTGTCATTGTTGAGAACGCCTGTCCCCCGAGAGCAGTTGCGTCCCAATCCTCACATATACAATGATTTCAAAAGAGAGGTGAGTGTTATAATCCCTTGTTATAATCAAGAAAAATTTATTTCTGCCTGTTTGGATTCTGTTCTTGCTCAGTCATATCTCGATTATGAAATCATTGTTGTGAACGATGGTTCCTGTGACTCTTCTGCGGATATCATCCAGGAATATGTTGATAAATATCCTAATCGTATAACGGGCATTAATCAGCCTAATCAAGGTGTTGTAGCGAGCAGAAATAATGCCATACAAATAGCCAAGGGGAAATATATATTCCCCTTGGATGGTGATGATATGATTGCCCCTAGTTGTTTGGAAAAGTTGCATTCTGCCATTGTTGCCGGATTGGGAGATGTCGTTTATTCCCAAACTCGTTTTTTTGGAATTAATGATGCCCGTTTTCAATTAGAGCTTCCTACGAAAAATAATATGATTGAGAGAAATCGTGTTGTCTGTTCTGCGATGTATAGAAAGGAGGATTGGAAAAAGTATGGTGGATATGATGTTGCTTTTAAAGAGGGATATGAAGATTGGGATTTTTGGCTCAATTTTATTTATGATAACAAAAAGTTTTATCGGATTGATGAAGACTTGTTTTTTTATCGTTTGCTGCGTGTGTCGAGGAATACACGAGCGCAAGAACATGTGAAGAAAATTAGAAATCAATTACGAAGCAGGAAACGTTTATGGAAGTGTACATCTGTTTGAATATTTGCCGTTGTCGGTTAGATTAGTAGTGTAGACGATTTTTTGAAATGTGTAAATAGTAATGTGAATTGTAAGGATATGAAAATTAATAGTGAATTGTTAAATATCTTTTCCTTTTTTAGTAAGAAACAAAGACGTCGGAGACGCATGGTTCGTCCCATACTTCGTTCAGGATTGTTTAATTCAGAGTTTTATCGAAGAAATAATCAGGATATTGATTTCTCAAAGGTTGACCCCCTCTATCATTATCTAGATACGGGGTGGCTTGAGGGCAGAGATCCTTCAGCTGATTTTTCTACATCTTTTTACTTGGAATCATATCCTGACGTAAAAGCGGCTCGAATAAATCCCCTCGTACATTATATTTATCATGGACGCTACGAAGGACGCAAAAAGTGTAAAAAGTCCAATACTGTAACGATGAATTATAAAATATCTACATTGAGGAGATTGCGCTTCTTTATGGAGAGAATAGTCGGACACTTAAAATATGGTAGATTGATAAAAAAAAATCGCGAGGCACGTATTTTAGTGTGTTTACATCTTTTTTATATGGAGTCGTGGCCAGTGATAGCTAAGTACTTGGAGAATCTTAGTCCGTATAAGTTTGATCTGATTGTAACTTATGTTGATGGGATGTATAATGAGAAAACCTTATCGGATATAATAAAATGGTGTCCTGCGGTAAAGCTCAAAATGTATCCGAATCTAGGATTTGATGTAGGCCCTTTTGTAGATGTTCTAAGAGACATTAATTTAGATGCATATGATATAGTTTTCAAGCTTCATTCCAAGGGTACATCTAGGAAGTTTATATACATATATGAACAGATTTTTAAAACTCATGACTGGTTTTTTAATTTATTTAATGGTGTATTAAGCGGAATAAATGTGCATATATCTATTGACAAGCTCCTTAATAGTAGAAAAATAGGGCTTATAGCCGCTTCCAATCTTGTTGTTAATGATCCACCTCATAAACAATATTTTACTAATGAGTGGGCTTCCAAATTAGGGATAGGTATTAATAATAATTATCGCTACGTTGCGGGCACTTGTTATGCAGTTCGTTCTCATCTTCTTAAACCCATAAAGATGCTGGGATTGACGATTAATGATTTTGAAAAAACTGAACGCGGTTTTTTCTCTCTGGCTCATGCTATGGAACGTATAGTTTGCGCTTGTGTGGAACCAGCTGGTTTTACGCTTGATGGTAATGTTACTCAACATCCAAAATATGATAGGGAGTTGGCGGTGTATAGAAAATTTTCAGCAATTCGTTTGTTATACGATAAACGATTTAAGTTGGACTATGACTTTTTTTACCGCGTCATGGAGATGAGACTTATTAAAGACTATAGGCTGGAGGAAGTTAGGTTAGGTGATATTCGCCGATTATGGCAAGGAAAACTCTTGCCTTTAACGGAGTGCCATCCATATAAGTATTTGAAGGGTGAGAAGGAACAATATTTAATGTATACTAAAGATAATAATAAAATTTTAGGTTTTTCTATGTCTGAAAATCGCTACGATTCGTTGATTCGTCACCTTGATAGTGGGATAGATGCAAAGTTTGTTCCTGTTTTAGACTCTAATAATGTCATATTGGATGGACAACATCGTTGCTGCTATTATGCTTATAAGTACGGGGAAGATTACAAAGTAACCGTACTTAAAATATATTTGAAAAAATAGAACCCCTAACGAAAGAGTAGGATTTTTCTCTCAATGCAAAGGAGGGGGGGATCATTTGGTGTAAATGCCGAGCTTTAGCGGTGTGCGCCTCATGGAATGTAGTCTGGGCCGATGATATGTATGAATACTTACACCAAATATTTCTGTATCTAATTTATATTTGGAAATATTTGGTGGGGAAACTCACCAAAACTTACTCGCCAAAACTTGAACAAATGTCTTTACGGCTAGGGAATGAGATGATATACTGACTTTGAGCTTAGAATACCATGTCATCTCCGAAAGTATCTGTTTTAATGCCCCTCTGGAACACGCCGGAATCGTACCTGCGTGAAGCGAAGGATAGTATACTTCGTTGTTGTTATAGATAATTTCAGATGCTGAACGAAAGGAAGAACATGAGCGGTGTGGTAATTTGGTGTTTGCGTCGGATTGTATAGAGATTTTATAGAATCACATGATTTAACGGTTGTTCTCAGCCATGAAGAAAGTTATCACATACGGAACATTCGATTTATTGCACCACGGGCATCTGAATATCCTTCGCCGAGCAAAAGAGCAAGGCGATTATCTGATTGTCGGCGTTACCAATGATTCTTTTGATCGTGAACGAGGTAAGCTTAATGTGCGCAATAATGTTCTGGAGCGAGTCGAGGCCGTGCGTGCCACGGGCTTGGCTGATGAAATTATCATTGAGAATTATCTCGGTCAGAAAATTGATGATATTGAGCGTTATAACGTTGATGTTTTCGCCATTGGTTCGGATTGGGAGGGCAAGTTTGACTACCTCAAAGAGTTCTGTAAGGTAGTTTATCTGCCGCGTACGGAGGGTGTTTCGTCCACTCAGCTCCGCTGTAAGAGCCAAGCGTTTGTGCGTATGGGGATTATTGGTGCCGGGCGTATAGCTGAACGCTTTACACCAGAGGCCTCATTTGTGAATGGTGTAGAGGTTGTAGCTGTATACGATACTAACCAAGAGACAGCTTCAGACTATGCCCAGCGGCATGGGATTGCGCATGTGTGCGATAGCCCGGAAGGTCTGCTGGCTATGGTGGATGCTGTTTACGTCGCTACTCCGCACCTTTGCCATTACGATTATATCAAACTTGCGCTTAACGAGGGTAGGCACGTTATTTGTGAAACTCCCATGGTGCTCGTGGAAGCTCAGGCCCGGGAACTCTTCGCTCTGGCTGAGAAAAAAGGCTGCATTCTTTTGGAGGCGAACAAAACCGCATATTGCTCGGCTTTCAATCACCTGATGGTGATGATTAAAAGTGGAATTATCGGCGAGGTGGTTGATGTTGAAGCCTCGCTCTCCAAGCTGTGGACCGATTATACGCTGCGTGAGCTGGATGCGGCGCAGGCCGGAGGCTCTATGTATGAGCTGGGGTCATACCCTTTACTGCCCATTATTCGCCTGATGGGAACTGATTTCTTAAGCGTGCATTTCTATAGCCGTTGGAAGAACGGGATAGATGTGTATACTAAGGGGACGGTTCGGTATAAAACTGCTCTCTGTACTTTTAAAGTTGGTTTGGGTATTAAGACCGAAGGTAATTTGGTCATTTCCGGCACCAAGGGGTATGCATATGTACCAGCACCTTGGTGGAAGACTGACTACTTCGAGCTCCGCTACGAAAATCAGAACGAAAACAAAAAGTTCTTTTATAAATGGGACGGTGCAGGGCTTCGCTACGAAATTCAGGAGTTTATCAGTTGTATCATCAATAAGCGCTTCAATACTTCACGATTGCGCCACAACGAAAGTGTGACCATGGCAGCTATTATGGAGCAATTTACCAATAACATTAACACAACTGAAATATAAGATGAAAGAGGCACTTGTTGTTGGCGGTGCCAATGGTATCGGCCTTACCATCGCTATGGAACTGGCTGACCGGCCAGATATGCGATGTGTGCATATTGTGGATAAGTCTCCTCTGGCAGAGAAGTATAAAAAGGATAATGTTAGAAGCTATGAGTTTGACCTCGCTCAGGCGGACTACAGTTTCTTTGATAGGTTTGATACCATCGATACTCTCTTTATATCTGCTGGTTTTGGTCGGCTAGCTCTTTTTAAGGATATTGACGAAGAGCTCATTTCAACTTACTTTTCGGTGAATACCATTGCCTCCATGCGGATTCTTAAGCATTTTTATGCCAAGCTTGAGAGTACTGAGCCCTTCTATTGCGGTGCCATGGTTAGTATAGCCGGTTATCTTTCTTCTCCCTTCTTCTCTGTTTACGGCGCGACCAAAGCAGCTATGCGCTTCTTTATTGAGAGCGTAAACGTGGAGCTGGCAAAGGCCGGTGCTCCCAATCGTATACTTAATGTGTCACCCGGCTCCATCAAAGGGACTTCATTCAATCAAGGTGAAACGGATTTGGTGCAAACTCGTAGCTTGGCCTGCCAGATTATCGAGCATCTCATCGCTCGTTCGGATCTTTTCATACCTCAGTACGAGGAGGTTTTCAAGAATGTTATCGCGCGTTATCAGGAAGATTTCCGCGCGGAGGGATTGAGAAGTTATGATTACAAGATTAGTAGTGGGAGAATTAAGAGTTAATGCCCATTGTAATGGTTAGGTTGTAACGTTATTTTCCGGGGCTACCATTGGCTGATGTTTGATGGGAGAAAGTTCGGGTAAGTTATAGAGATGGTTATCTGATTGCCCGGGTTGAAGAGTAGATGCTGATGGATTGGCTGGCGTAAAATAGATAGAATCCCCGATAATCATAAACTGCTTACCTAATTGATTCCGAAAATGAAACCTATTTTAATCCATGTGCATGTGTATTATCCCGAATTGTGGGGTGTGTGAATACCTTCGCTCATTGGCCTGTATGCCATACGAGTGCGTGGTGACGGTACCGGAGGGCAGGGAGGATATTTTGTCGGAACTGAAGGGGATAGTAGGATTTCGCGGATTGTAGAGGTGGAAAATCGCGGCTATGATATAGCTCCTTTTGTCCGAGTGATAAATGGAGTTGATTTAGGACGTTACAGTTATGTGATAAAGCTACATACTAAGCGTGATATGCCCGGTGATGTGTTCCTGAAGCCGCTTCCGTTCAATTATGGGTATGATTACTGGCGCCGTTATCTTCTGAGTTTTTGTTCGGAGGCGCATTTCCCCCGTGTGCTGAAAGCATTTGAACGCCGTCCGGAGTTGGGGATGGTGGCTGATTACAGATTGATATGCCGCCGCCCTGAAAGCCGTTTTTTGCAGGCTGAAGAGGGCTTACTGAAGCGTTCCGGGCTAGAGTATAAGAGGTATGAATATGTGATGGGGAGTATGTTCATCTGCCGCGCTGAATTATTGAAGTCCTTGCAGCGGATGAACATATCGCCTGCTGAGTTCCCGCTGGCTGATGCTGCTCATTCGGAAAATCTGGCACATGAGATGGAGCGCTTCTTCGGTCTTTCTGTGATATTTCAGGGGTATAGGATTGAAGATGTGTTTACTGCATCATGGAAACGGAGTGGGGCGATGATTGCTTTGCGGCACGTTGGTCAATTTCTGTTTTTTCGGAAGCGGGGTATTGATGAGCGGTGCGTAGTGAAGATATGCAAGATTCCGGTGTATCACAGGAGGGCTCGCTCGTGAGGGACTCTGCGGCTGTTTCGCCTGAAAAAGTCTTGCAAAATAGCGTGGTTTTGGTACAATCTCTGCGTAGTTGCGAGAGTTATTGCAGCGGCTGATTTTACCCGTCCAACGTATTCAGATTAATGCCGGTGAATTCCTGTGCAAATCATTACAGGTATGCCGTTTATCTAACGAATGCATGGCGGTAGGTATAAGCATGATAAGGAGAGAACGCACATGCCAAGAGTTTCTGTTTTAATGCCCATTTGGAACACGCGGGAAGACCACCTGCGTGAGGCAATAGAGAGCATTCTGAATCAGACATATGAGGACTTCGAGTTCCTCATTCTCAATGATTCTCCTGATAATACAGCTCTGGGGGATATTGTGGCTTCCTATGCTGATGAGCGTATACTCTACACGGTGAATGAGAAAAATATGGGTATATCCAGAAGCCGCAATCGTTTGCTTAAGGCGGCCCGTGGCGAATATGTGGCCATTTTTGACCATGATGATATATCTGAGCCGGAGCGCTTGCAGCGTCAGGTGGAGTATTTGGATGCCAACCCGGAGGTAGGTGTGCTGGGCGTCGGTATGCGTGAGTACCCCAGCGGGAAGATTGTTATTCAGCCGGAAAATGATACGGAGATTCGTTTGGGGCTGATGTGGGGCTGCATGGTGAGCCATTCAGCTGCCATGGTTCGCCGGGATTTATTGGAGCGTCATGGTATTTGCTATGAAGAGCGTTTTACACCCTCTGAGGACTATGCATTGTGGTGCCGTCTGATACCGCACACGCGTTTCCATAATTTGCCTGACGTGTTGTTCAATTATCGCTTCCACGCTTCGAATACATCCAAGCGCATGTCGGAGCAGATGACCGTAGCAACGTATGCAGTCCGTGCGTTTGCGGCTACAGATAATCCTGAGCTGTACAACGAGTATTTGATGCGCGCGGAGCACGTCACGCGAGTGCGCCTTTTTGGCTTTCTGCCTTTGCTGAAGATTGTGCGCAGCGGCATTCGTATAAAGGTGTACCTGTTTGATCATATATTGCTGTACACAGCCAAGAAAGTGATTAAGATGCCCAAATAGGGACTACGCCGGGAGATTTTATAAGGCGCTCAGCTATTGAGCGTTTTGAGTATTTTGTGGCCGCTGTGTTCTGTTGGAACATGGGGGTCAATTTTTTCTGAAAAGAAAATTCAAAAAAAGGCTTGCATTTCAGGGGGAAGTATGGCATATATCTGCAAGTTTACACTTGTACCATGCCTAAAGACACATCTATCAGGAAGATACTGGTCATCGGTTCGGGCCCCATTATTATCGGCCAGGGTTGTGAGTTTGACTACTCCGGCACTCAGGCTTGTAAGACTTTGAGAGAAGAGGGGTACGAGGTAGTGCTTGTCAACTCCAACCCCGCCACCATCATGACGGACCCGGAGACGGCACCCCGCACGTACATCGAACCTCTTGCCCCCGAGTACATTGAGAAGATTATTGCCCGCGAGCGTCCGGATGCTCTGCTGCCGACGCTGGGTGGTCAGACGGCATTGAATGCGGCCATGGAGCTGCACCGCAGTGGCGTGCTGGAGAAGTACGGCGTGCGCGTTATCGGCGCTGATGCTGACGCCATTGATAAGGGCGAGGATCGCCAGCGCTTTAAGGACGCCATGCTGAAGATTGGCTTGGACGTGCCCGCCTCCGGAGTGGCGCACAACATGGCAGAGGCATGGGACATCGCCAAGAATGTTATCGGTAACTACCCCATGATTATCCGCCCCGCCTTCACGCTGGGTGGTACCGGTGGTGGTATTGCATATAACAAGGCTGAGTATGAAGAGATTGTGCAGCGCGGTCTGGATCTTTCCCCTGTGCATGAGGTATTGATTGAGGAGTCTCTGCTCGGCTGGAAGGAGATTGAGATGGAAGTCATGCGTGATATCGCTGACAACTGCATCACCATCTGCTCCATTGAGAATCTGGACCCCATGGGTGTGCACACTGGTGACTCCATCACCGTGGCTCCCGCTATGACCCTCACCGCTCGCGAATATGCTGAGCTGAAGGCTGCTTCCTTCGCCATTATCCGCGAAATCGGCGTGAAGAGCGGCGGTAGTAACATCCAGTTCGCCGTGTGCCCTCGCACCGGTCGTCAGGTGGTCATTGAGATGAACCCGCGCGTGAGCCGTTCCTCTGCTCTGGCTTCCAAGGCTACTGGCTTCCCCATTGCGAAGATTTCTGCTAAGCTCGCCGTGGGCTACACGCTGGACGAGCTGAAGAATGACCTGACTCAGACCTCTCCGGCCTCCTTTGAGCCCACTATTGACTATGTGGTGTGCAAGGTGCCGCGTTTCACCTTCGAGAAGTTTAAGAAGGCTGATGAGCGCCTGACCACCGCCATGAAGAGTGTGGGTGAGGTGATGAGCATCGGTGCTACCTTTAAGGACTCCCTGCAGAAGGCTCTCCGTTCTCTGGAGACCGGCCGCTGGGGCTTCGGCTTTGATGCTAAGGATCCCGTGAACCCCAGCCGCAAGGAGATTGCTGCTAAGCTTTCCGTGCCGAACGCTGACCGTATCTTCTGGATTCAGACGGCATTCGTGAACGGCTTCACCGCTGAGGAAATCGTGGACCTCACTCAGATTGACCCCTGGTTCATCGATCAGCTGCAGCAGCTGGCTGAGGCCGGTATGCAGCTGAAGACTCTGGATCTGCTTGAGGCCAAGAAGCTTGGTTTCTCTGACCGCCAGATTGCATACGCTCGCGGTTGCTCTGAGGATGATATCCGCGCTGAGCGAAAGGCTAAGGGCATTCTGCCCACCTACAGACTGGTGGATACCTGCGCCTCTGAGTTCGAGGCCGTGAACCCCTACTACTACTCCTCCTACGGTGAGGAGCAGGAGGCCCGCATCTCTGACCGCAAGAAGATTATGATTCTTGGCGGTGGCCCGAACCGTATCGGCCAGGGTATCGAGTTTGACTACTGCTGTGTGCACGCTTCCTTCGCTCTGAAGGAGCTCGGTTACGAGACCATCATGGTGAACTCCAACCCCGAGACCGTCTCCACCGACTATGACACCTCTGATAAGCTCTACTTCGAGCCCCTGACGCTTGAGGACGTGCTGAATATCTGTGATGTGGAGAAGCCTGAGGGCGTTATCGTGCAGTTCGGCGGCCAGACCCCGCTGAACCTCGCTGCCGCTCTGGCTGAGCGTGGTGTGCCCATCATCGGCACCAGCCCCCGCAGCATTGAGCTCGCAGAGGACCGCAAGTACTTCTCCGCCCTTCTGGATGAGATTGGCCTGCGCCAGGCTGAGGCCGGCACTGCCACGAATGAGGAAGAGGCTGTGGCCGTGGCTCAGCGCATCGGCTTCCCGGTGCTTGTTCGCCCCTCCTTCGTGCTGGGTGGTCGCGCCATGATGATTGTGTATGATGAGGCCGAGCTGCGCACTTATATGCGCGAGGCTGTAGATGCCTCCCCTGAGCGTCCCGTTCTGGTGGACCGTTTCCTGCAGAATGCGCTTGAGATTGACGTGGACGTCATCGCTGATGGCGAGACCAGCGTGGTGGGCGCCATCATGCAGCACGTTGAGCCTGCCGGTATTCACTCCGGTGACTCTGCTTGCATGATTCCTCCGAACAAGGTGAGCGACAAGATGCACGCTGAGATGATGCGTGCCGCTAAGGAGCTCGCAGCCAAGCTGAATGTGAAGGGCCTCATGAACTGCCAGTTCGCTATTAAGGATGAGCAGCTGTACGTCATTGAGGTGAACCCCCGCGCCTCCCGTACCGTTCCCTTCGTGTCCAAGTCCATCGGTGTGCCGCTTGCTAAGCTGGCTGCCAAGGTGATGAGCGGCATGAAACTCAGCGAGCTGGGCTTCACCAAGGAAATCGTCCCGCCGTACTACACCGTGAAGGAGGCCGTGTTCCCCTGGAACCGCTTCCCGGGTATTGACGTGGTGCTTGGCCCGGAGATGCACTCCACAGGTGAGGTGATGGGTATTGATACGGATCCTGAGCTTGCCTACATGAAGAGCCAGATTTCCGCCTTCAACCCCCTGCCTGAGAAGGGCCTCGTGTTCATCTCCGTGCATGATCGTGATAAGGATGCCGCCGTGGAAATCGCTCGCAATATCGCAGAGGCTGGTTTCGATATCTGCGCCACCAAGGGCACGATGATTCACCTGCTGCAGCACGGCATCGAGTGTGAGCGCGCTTACAAGGTGCTTGAAGGCCGCCGCCCGAACATCGTGGACCGCATTAAGAACGGTGATATCGCCTTCGTTATCAACACTCCCGGCTCTCATGACGCCCGTGAGGATGAGGTGGCCATCCGCGCCGCTACTGTGAATACTAAGGTATCTTACGCCACGGACCTCTCCTCCGCTCGCGCTTGCGCCGCTGCCATCCTTCACAATAAGAACAAGGTGGCCGGTGTGCGTACCCTTCAGGAGTACCACTCCTCGAACTAAGTTCGAAGTTTGAGTTTATAAAAAGCCTGCACAACGGCTGCTGTTATCAGCAAGTGTTGTGCAGGTTTTCTTTTTGCAGGTTTATTGCTTTATCCTCGCGCCTTGCGCGCGGTTCTCCCTTACGCTTGTTCTGCGAGGGTAGCGTAGTAGTGCTCCAGCAGGGAGATGATGCGCCCTCGCTCATAAGGGGCAAAGGAAGCCCATCCTGCGGCATCCATTTCCATCCATGCGTTTTTGATGGTGCTGAGCATCTCCTCGCCGGCGGGGGAGAGGGCTATGATGCGGCGGCGTTTGTCCACCGTGGCTTCCGTGCGGGTGATGAGCTGCGCCGCCTCCAGCTGGCGCAGCAGTAGGTTTACATGCTGGCGGCTCAGCTCGCGGGCGTCTGCCAGCGCGGAGGGTTCCATGCCTTGCGGAGCTGCCTTCAGACTCTCCAGCAGGAGGTATTCATTGTATGAGAGGTGTACTCGTCGCAGAACTGTATTGAAAGCATTATCTATATTCTTCCACAGCGTCATCCAGCGGGCGAAAAACTCATTGTCAGGGTTACTCATCGTTTGTAATAGAAAAATTGTGTAGTAAACTTGCTTTTATTATGTGTATTTTTGCCCATCTGTCAAGCCTTTTGCCTGTATTGTTTTCTATGTGTGCCATAAGTTATGGCAAGTAGGTATTGGTTCAGAGAATGCGGGAAAAAACGCATATGAGGTTGACAAAATGGGAAGAAAGGGTAAAATGAGAGTCGGATGACGCGCCTATGGACGATGTTGAGTCTGCTGGTGACACTGCTGCTAATGCCTGCGGTGGGACTGGGTGCGTTTGTGAAGGATTGCGGATGTGGGCACATGGAGCATGTGCAAGTATGTCAGTGCCATTGTGAAGGGCATGAGCATGGGCATGATAGCCCGCGGCAGCAGGGCTGCTTGCATGAGAGCTATCAGCTGCAGCTGAGTAATACGGAGGCGCCGGTGCCTGTGATTCTGAGCGTGAAGATGCAGGAGGTTTCGCTCCCCGGTTTTTGTTGTGAGCAGAATGACCGCGGATTGAAGCTGGCTGCCGTGGGCAGTAAATGGCCGGATGGCATACCACCGGGGCATCTGACGCTGCCACTGTTGATTTGAAGTGTTTTTCTGAGGTCTTCTCGTGATTTCGGGACAGGCCGCGGCGTGACTTTGTTCACACAAGCCCCGCACGGGGTGAACCTTTTCATTATTACAATTTTACAGAAAATGCTTAAATACAAATATATGGCGGCAGTAGTCGCCTTGCTGGTGACGGGCTGTGCACAGTATAGCCCTCAGCCCATAGACCTGAGCGCGGATATGGCGAACTGGCATCAGGTGTCAGCGCAGATGTGTGGCTCCCGCCGCAGCATCAGCGCTGATGAGCTGCGCCGGATTGGTCTGATGATGAACCCGGAGCTGCTAAAGGCTCGCCTTACACATGCCCGCAGTAAGGGGCGTGCAGAGTACGCCGGCCTGTGGGAGGACCCGGGGATGGGGATGGAGCTGGAGCGTGTGTTTGCTAACAACATCACGAATTACTCCATTTCGCCTTCACTGGCTCTTCCTGTGACCGGGCTTCCCGGGCTGCGCAAGCAGATTGCGGAGCAGTACAGCGAGGCTGATTACTGGAATGTGCGCGAGCAGGAGCGCATGTTCATGATGGAGCTGGATGTCCTCTGCTACAAGTGTCAAGCGGCAGATGCTCGCCTGAGCCTCATGCGCCGCCGGCTGAATGTGCTGCGCGATGAGCAGGCTCGTATTACCCGCTTGCATGAGGTGGGTGAGGTGGCCTTTGCGGATTTTCAGACGGCTACGGAGCGCCTGAACGAAACTATCAAGCAGGTGCAGGAGCAGGAGCGTGAGCAGCTTACGCTGCGCCAAGAGCTTGTGAGCCGCCTGGGGCTTCATCCTTCTATCGTCGGTATTCATCCTTCGGGAGGGCTGCCGCATGGCGTGCCGTCTGCCGTGACTGTGCCCGGGGCTGATATGCTGCTTGATATAGCCTCCGTGAAGGCTCAGATGGCCGGTTATGGTGCGTCTGAAGATGAGTTGCGTGCTGAGATTCGCAAGCAGTTCCCGGAGCTGCGCCTCTCCGGCATGTTCGCGGAGGATGACGATACGGAGAAGGGGGCCTTGGGAGTGGAGTTTACTCTGCCTCTCTGGAACCGCAACCGTGAGGCCATAGCCGTGGCCGGTGCTGAGCGAGATCTTAAGCAGGCCGAAACCCTGCAGACGTGGCACGCTCTTCTTCAGGAGAGCACCGCGCTGGGGGCTCAGCAGCGCTTGCTTCAGAACCACTGCCGTTCAGAGTATTCCCGCCTGCGGGAGCTGGAAGCTGCCACTGCGCGCCAAGAGCGCCTCTTCTCTCTGGGCGAGAGCAAGCTCTTGGAACTTGCAGAGGCTCGGCATCTGGAATACGAGCGTCGCCTTGCTTATCTGGATTGCCTTGTCAACCTGCTTGAGGTGCAGACCAAACTCCTTTACCTTAACCCTTCCCATAATCAGCAATGAAATTTTCTTATATTCTCGGATTAACTCTTTCTCTTACGGCCTCTGCTTTTATAGCTAAGGCCCAAGAGCACCAGCACGGCCCCGGCTGCACGCATGACCATGCTCATGAGCACACCGCTACCACGGAAGCGGCCCATGAGCACCAGCACGGCCCCGGCTGCACGCATGACCATGCTCATGAGCACACCACTACCACGGAAACGGCCCAAGAGCATCAGCACGGCCCCGGCTGCACGCATGACCACGCTCACGAACATGCCGCAACCACGGAAACGGCTCATGAGCACCAGCATGGCCCCGGCTGCACGCATGACCATGCCCATGAGCACGCCGCAACCACGGAAACGGCCCATGAGCACCAGCACGGCCCCGGCTGCACGCATGACCATGCCCATGCCCATGAGCACGCTGCTACGGAAACGGCCCAGGAGCACCAGCATGGCCCCGGCTGCACGCATGACCACGGTCATGCCGGGCATAATCACGCTCCGGGCGAGAGCTGCGGCAGCGAGGTTGTCATCGTGGAGGCAGATGCCCGCGCTCGTGACCTGATGAACATGCGCATTGAGACCGTGCCGCAGCGTGGGGAGGTGCTTGTTCACTCTCTTTATGGGTTCCTGAGTACCCCGGACCACGCCATGCAGACCTACGCCTTGCCCTGTGGGGGGCGCATCACACTGCATGTAAAATCTGCTCAGCAGGTGAAAGCCGGTGACCTTCTTTATTCTCTGCAGAGCCCGGATATCATGGAGCAGCAGGCTGAAGTCATCAGAATTCATGCCTCTATTGAGCGCTGTGAGGCAGAAATCGGAACCTTGGAACAGCGCCTTGCCGCGCTTTCTACCGCCGGTACCCGTAACAAGGATGTGGAAGTGGAGCTGGCCAACAAAAAGGCAGAGCTCACGCAGCATCAGCGTGAACTTGCTGCCGTGGAGGCTCGCCTGAGCATGCTTACTCTCGGTGGTACTCTTGTGGAGAAGGATAATCTTACCGTGTTGGAAGTACGCGCTGTGGCGGATGGTTCCGTGCGTAATGTGGGCGTGACTCAGGGCAGCTGGGGAGAGCAGGGCAAGCCCGTCATCTCCATGAGCAATACTGCTGAGATGGAAATCAGCACCTCCATTTACAGCTCGGATGTGCCCCACTTCAGTGCCGTGCGTGCCACTATTCCCGTGGGCCGTGAGCATGTGGCCGTGGAGGGTGTCTGGCGCTTGGCTGAGGAGGTGGACGCCGCCACCCGCACCCGCGAGCTTTACTTCAATCCCTCCAGCATTCCCGCCAACGTGCAGCCCGGGCAGCTTTGTCGCTTGGATTTGTATGATGCCTGCGAGGACCACGGGCGTGTATCCATCCCGGATTCTGCCGTGGTGAAAGTGGGTGTGGATGACGTGGTATTTGTGGAAGTAGCGGAAGGGCGTTTTGCCATGGTGAAGGTGCATGCCGGCACCAGCCGCCGCGGGATGACTCCTGTGGATGGGCTTACCCCGGGCCAGCGTATCGTGGTGAAGGGAGGCTATGAGCTGCGCTACATCATTCCCGGAGACGGCCAGCAGCGCCGGGCCGGGCACTTCCATGCTGATGGTGTGTTCCATGAAGGTGAAGATCACTAAACAGCCATGAATGCTCTTATATCATTCTGCTTGAAGAACCGCATCACCGTGGTGCTTATCTCCATCGTGCTCGCTGCTGTGAGCACGTGGCTGGTGGGCACCCTGCCGGTGGACGTGTTCCCTGAGCTGGAGCAGCCCCGCGTCACTATCCAGACTGAGGCCGGCGGCCTCTCTGCCGAGGAGGTGGAGCAGTACGTCACCATCCCATTGGAATCCGCCATGCAGGGCACTCCCGGTGTGCGCAAGGTAAGCTCGTCTTCCGGTACGGGGCTGTCCTTTGTGTGGGTGGATTTTGACTGGGATGTGGATATCTACCGCGCTCGCCAGATTGTTTCTGAACGCATGGCTACCGTGCGTGATAATCTCCCGGAGCAGGTGGAAACGGAGATGGCTCCCATCGTTTCCGTGACAGGTGAGATTATGGTCATCGCCATTCAGGGTGATGAAACAGCGGACCCTCTGGAGGTGCGCCGTGTGGGCGAGTTCGAGCTGCGTAACCGCCTTCTGGCCATTCCCGGAGTGGGGCAGGTCACGGTGCTGGGTGGGCGCCTTCCTGAGTATCGGGTGGCCTATAATCCGGAGCGTATGCGCCAAGCCGGTGTGAGCTTTTCCGATTTGCGGAACACTGTGGAGGCCGCCCAGAGCAGCATCCCTGCCGGGTATCTGGAGGATGTGGCCGGTGTGGAGCTCCCCATCCAGCAACACACCCGCGCTTTCACCCCTGAGCACTTGCGCCGCGCTATTGTGACGGACCATCCTACCGATGGTGTTGTGCGCCTTGAGGACGTGGCCGAGGTGCGGATAGACGGCGCTCCCCGCCGTGGTAATGCCGGGTATGCCGGCCGTGAAGCCGTGGTACTTTCCGTGCAGAAAGTGCCCGGTGCCAACACGCTGGAGCTTACCTATGCTGTGGACGCCGCGGTGAAGGAGTTCGCTTCCAGCCGCCTGCCTGCTAACATGAAGCTGCATGCCGACGCCTACCGTCAGGCGGACTTCATTGAGCTTTCGTTGGAGAATGGTAAGGAGACGCTGCTCATTGCTGCCGTGGTGGTGGTTATCGTCATTCTGCTCACCCTGCTGAATATCCGCACGGCCATTATTACCCTCATCAGCATGCCGCTTTCCGTGCTTTTCGGTATGGCGCTTTTCCCCGTCTTTGGGCTGGGTGTGAACATCATGACGCTTGGTGGTTTGGCCGTGGCGGTGGGGGATGTGGTGGATAACGCCATCATCTTCGTGGAAATCGCATGGCGTAATCTCAGCCGGAATGCGGCCCTTCCTCCTGAGAAGCAGAAGAGCCGCTACCGCGTGCTTATGGAGGCCAAGAATGAAATTGTGAGCTCCATCAGCTATTCTTCTGTCATCA
Organism: Akkermansia sp.; assembly: GCA_045540095.1. Lineage (GTDB taxonomy): Bacteria > Verrucomicrobiota > Verrucomicrobiia > Verrucomicrobiales > Akkermansiaceae > Akkermansia. The sequence continues at coordinate 17,052 of JAZQGN010000023.1, read as the reverse complement.
TTCTGCTGGTGTTCGCCCCGCTGCTCTTCCTCAGCGGTATTGAAGGGCAGTTCTACCGCCCACTGGGTATCTCGTACATGCTGGCTCTGGGTGCCTCCCTTCTGGTGGCCCTCACCCTTATTCCCACGCTTTGCATCATCTGGTTTAAGGTTAGCCGCAAGAAGACCGAAGATGGGGATTCCGCCTCGGCACGCTTCATTAAGCGCATGTACATGCCCGTGCTGAACTTCTGCCTGCGCTGGCCCAAGTCCGTATTCGGTGCACTGCTGGCTGTCACCGGTGCATCCCTTTGGCTGGGTAGTACGTATGGCACGAGCTTCCTGCCGCCCTTCAATGAAGACTGCTATACTCTCTTCGTGAACTGCGTGCCCGGCACCTCACTGGAGGAGACGGAGCGCATTTCCCGCCAAGTGATGCAGAAAATCATGCAGATAGATGGCGTGAAAACCGTCACCCAGCGTACGGGGCGTGCTGAGAATGATGAACATGCTGAGCCCGTGAGCGCCAGTGAGTTGGTGGTACGTGTGGACCTCTCGCGAGACCAGCGCCGCATGCGCGAGCAGTTCCAGGAGGCTATGCGCGGCATACCGGGTGTTTCCGGCATGGTCGGGTTCCCCATTGCCCACCGCATTAGCTCCGCGCTTTCCAACTCGAACTCCGAAATCGCCATCAACATCTTCGGTGATGACCTCCCGCAGATTCGTAACGCCGCGAAAAAGGCCGCTGAAATCCTTGCTTCCATGCCTGAGGTGGCTGATGCCCGAGCTAACCGTGAAGTGATGGTGGATACTATCCACGTGGAGTATAACCGCGAAATCCTCGCCGCTTACGGACTCACTGTCAGCGAGGCGGCCGACCAGGTGTCCGCAGCCATGAACGGCATGCAGGTGGGTGAAATTATCCGTAATCTGGACCACTGGGATGTCGTGCTGCGCTTGGATGATGACCTGCGCCGCAGCATGGATGACGTTCGGAATCTCCAGCTTGTGGCGCCCGGTGGCAAGAAGGTGCCGCTGAATGAGGTGGCTCATGTATACCGTGCTGAAACGACAAACCTCATTCTGCGTGACAACTCCCGCCGCAAGGCCATGATTTCCTGTAACCCCTCGCCGGATAGTAACCTCGGTGACCTCGCCCGCGCCTGCCGCGAGAAGCTGGACCCCGCCATGCATGAGCTGGGCTGCTCCGTGGAGTACGCCGGTACGATTAAGAGCCGTGAGGAGGCGGGCCGCCGCTTGTACCTGATGGGTGGCATCGTCTGTGTGCTCATTGTGCTGCTGCTGGCCAGCTCTCTTGGCAGCGTACGCCGAGCCATGGTTACACTCATTAACATTCCGCTCTGCTTGGTGGGTGGTATCATTGCCGTGTTCTTGGCCTCGCCTGATACGGTGAGCTCGGTTCTGAGCGGGGGATACATTCACCCCATCCTTTCTGTGAGCTCCATCGTGGGCTTCGTGACGGTTATTGGCTTTGCTATTCGCTCCGGTCTCATTCTCCTGAACCGCTACCGTGCTTTGGAGATGGGCGGAATGACGGCGGAAGAAGCTATCCGTGCCGGTTCATCCGAGCGCGTGATTCCCATCATCATGACCTCGCTCACCACCATCCTCGGCCTGCTGCCCCTCATTTGGGCTAAGGACCAGCCGGGCGGCGAGCTGTTGGCCCCGCTGGCCATTGTGCAGTTTGGCGGCCTCGTGAGCGCTACCGTGCTGAACCTTCTTGTCATGCCTGCTACCTGCAAGATTTTCGCCGGCTTCATCTCTCCCGGTGATAAGCAGGATTAACATAAGCTATCCAAGTCTAATCCGCAAAGTATCACTCAGGTACTTTGCGGATTACTGTTGCTATACCTTTCGGTCGCGGTAGAGAAGATGAAAAAAAGATGAAAAAAGATGAAAAAAGATGAAAAAAGATGAAAAAAGATGAAAAAAGATGAAAAAAGATGAAAAAAGATGAAAAAAGATGAAAAATAAGGCTTTTCAAATAAGTGGCTCTATGATACAATAAAGTACGAAAGGTGAATTGATTAGATATGCTGGAAGGTGGTATCAGAGAGGGAGAGTCAGTAACGCTGGAGTACAAACGTGAATTGCCGGCGAAGGATAAAAAGGTACTTAAAACGTTTGTCGCCTTTGCAAATGGTGGAGGTGGAAAGGTGATATTTGGGGTTGATAACGCTTCGTTGGAGATAGTGGGAGTTCCGGATGATGAGCGAGCTCGATTGCAGGATGCAGTGACGGATATGATATCCGACACCTGTACACCGCAGATATATCCCTTGTTTTCGTGGTTGGTGGTGGATGATAAATCGCTGTTCGTGGTGGAGATACCATCATCTCCTCAGTGTCCGTATTATATAAAGTCGGAAGGATTAGAAAAAGGTGTGTATGTACGTGTAGGGGCAACCACTCGACGAGCTGAACCGGCTAAGGTGAGGGAATTGCAGCTGAAAGGGCAGAATAAGACGTACGATTCTGTAGTTGAGCATGCTGTATCCGCCGCCTCGCAAGAAGAAATAGAAAAACTGTGCCGAGAGATTCGCGAATATATCGGGGATTCCGGTAAGCCTGTGGGGCTTTCTCAATTATTGGGGTGGGAACTGTTGCAGAAATCCGGTCGCAGTTATTTGCCTACAAATGCTTTTCGCTTGTTAACGGGTGAGAGTATTCATTTTTCTGGTATTCAATGTGCTGTGTTTCAGGGGACTGAACGCGTAAATTTTTTAGACAGAAAAGAGTTTCATGGTCCGGTTTATGAACAGTTGGAGAACGCTCAGCGTTTTTTGATGCAGTATTTGCGTTGTGCCGCTGTTATCGAAGGAATACGTCGTGAGGACGTGTACGAGATTCCCATAGCCGCTTTACGTGAAACAATAGCTAATGCCATTTTGCACCGCAATTATTTGGAGAATGCTTACATTCAGGTTTCCGTTTTTGATGACCGAGTAGAGGTTTTGTCACCTGGTGGTTTGTTTGCCAACTTGTCACGCGAGGAAATGTTTTCCGGGGTATCGCGCTTGCGAAATCCCTTGCTGGCATCTGTATTTCATCGTATGCGCATTGTTGAGCAGTGGGGTACCGGTATTCGCCGTGTAGCGTTGGCCTGTGAGAATGCTAAATTACCGCAGCCGGAGTATGAACTAACAGGTGATGCCGTGCGAGTTATTATTCAACGCCCTAAAGCTGTGGCAACTCGTAAAAAAGCTGAGCGTAAACGCCGTCCTCACAAAAGGGATGAAGCCTTGCTAGCGTATTTGAAAGAGCATCCCGATGTTCCTTTGCAGCAGGTTGCTGATGCTTTCTTTGTGAGCGTGGCAACTGTATGGCGTTTTGTGCGCGATATGAAAGCCGAGGGGCGTTTGTAGGCGTGAAAAGTGGTGTTTTTTTTGCTTGCAATAGTCGGGTGGGCGGGATAAGATGCGGCTGTGCAACAACAACCTACCGATGAAATGGAAACGCTCCGCCGAGCCGCTGAGAAAGATAACGCGGATGCCTGCTGTGGGCTAGGCATTTGTTATCTGTATGGTCAGGGGGTGGAGCATGATTATGTTCAGGCCGCGTATTGGTTGCAAAAGGCCGCGGATATGGGGGATGCGCTTGCGTGCTATCACCTCGGTGAAATGTATGCCCTCGGCAAGGGGGTGCCGGTAGATGCTGCTCAGGCTGCTATTTATTACCGCAAGGCAGCAGAGCAGGGGGATGCCCCTGCACAGATGGAGCTTGCGCTGGCTTTGGTGGAGGGCAATGGAGTGGAAGAAGATGAGTACGAGGCTTTCTCATGGATGCAGAGCGCCGCCGAGGGTGGTTCCGTGATTGCTTTGTATAATCTGGGGCTTATGTATGAGCGAGGTGTGGGATGCGAGGTAGATGAGGCTGAGGCGCTGAATTACTTCCTCCGAGCTGTGGAGCAGAAATGTGCCGATGCTCAGTGGCGATTGGGAAAGGCCTACGAGAATGCTGAGTTAGGCCTGATGAAAAACATGGATGAGGCCTTCCGCTGTTATAGCCTTGCGGCAGAGCAGGGGAACCATGCCGCGGAGTATGCGCTTTGTGTGATGTATGTGCAGGGTGAGCCGGTGGAGTGGAATCCTTGTCTGGCGGCGGAGTGGTGTCGGAAAGCGGCCGAGGGCGGATACGCTCACGCTCAATACTTCATGGGGTATCTGTACACCCAAGGCCTAGGGGTACGGAAAGACTTGTCACTGGCACGTGATTGGTTGAACAAGGCCATCGCTGCCGGGCATGGGCCGGCGCAGGAGGCGCTGGCGGAATTGGAGCGTATGTTGTGATACGCATTGTGTCGGGCGTTTGAAGGGGGATAAAGTAGTTAAAAAATGACAATCTTTTTTGTGGCTTTTTGTATTTTTATGTAGAATTAGGAAGCGTGCTGCGTTCTCCGGAATAAGGGCCCGTCTGTTAGCGCGGGTTGTTAGTGTTTATAACTTGACAAGAAGACAGGAAGGAGTAGAATCTCAGCTGTGAATGCATTTATCAAATGGGGAATTGGAGCCGTGCTTGTAGGTGGCGGAGCTGCTGCGTGGTATTACTGGCCTTCATCTGAGGCTCAGGCCGTTAGTTTTCGCACGACAGAGGTTGTGCGTGGGGATTTTGTGAGCAAGGTGCAGGCTACCGGCACTCTTGAGCCTCAGGAGCTTGTGGACGTAGGTGCACAGGTGACCGGTGAGATTGAGGAGTTCGGTACGGATGTGAACGGCAACCGCGTGGACTATGGTAGCGAGGTGAAGGCCGGTCAGCTTCTGGCTCGAATTGATGATACCATCGTGGAGCTTGATATTAAGCGTGCTGAGGCCAGTGTGGCCCAGGCCCGTGCTCAGATTCTCACCGCTCGCGCCAACATCTCTCAGGCCGAGGTGAACAAGCGCAAGGCAGACCGTGACCTTGAGCGTGCTCGCCAGCTGGGCGTGGGTGACGCTCTTTCCCAGATGGATTATGACCAGTACCTCACGCAAGCCGAGAATGCTGCCGCCTCTCTGGAGAGCGCTCAGGCTCAGATGGCGAATGCTGAGGCCCAGCTTCAGAGCGCCGAGGCCATGCTGGAAAGTGAGCTGCGTAACCGTGATTACACCCGCATTACCACGCCTGTGGATGGTACGATTGTGGTGCGCCAAGTGAACGTAGGCCAGACGGTGGTGAGCAACATGAGCGCCACCACGCTTTTCCTCGTGGCTCGTGACCTGAGCAAGATGCAGATTTGGGCCAGCGTGAATGAGGCTGATATCGCTAAGGTGCGTCCCGGTCAGGAAGTGCGCTACACGGTGGACGCCCTCCCCGGTGAGAGCTTTACCGGCGTGGTGAACAAGATTCGCCCGAACGCTACCATGTCCTCCAACGTGGTGACCTACATCGTGGAGGTGGACATTGAGAACCCGGAGCGCCGCCTGCTGCCGTACATGAGCGCGAATGCCAACTTCATCGTGCGTGAGATTAAGGATTGCCTCCTCGTGCCGGACGCCGCCTTTGATTTCCGCCCCTCCCGTGAGCAGATTGATCCCTCCGTGGCTGAGCTTCCCCGCCGTCCGAGACCTTCCCGTGCAGAAGGACCCGAAGGCGAGGGCGCTGCTGAGGCTCCTGCAAGGGCTGAGGGCTCTGCCGAAGGTGAGCCTGCTATGGTGTGGGTACAGCGTGGCCAGTATGTCGTTCCCGTCCGCGTGCTTCGCGGTGAGAGTGATGGCACCCGCAGTATCGTGACGCCGCTGGCAGGTGAGAGCCTTGAGGCCGGTACCAGTTTGGTGACGGGTGTATCCATGGTCAGTGGTGCTGCTGCCGGTCCTCGTGGTGGCCAGCAGGGTGGTCTCTTCGGTATGAATGGCCCGCGCCGTCGTCCCCGTGGCGCCGGTGGTGTGGAGGCCAAACCCGGTCAGAATGTGCAGCAGCAGCGTGGGCCGCACATGTAAGCTCCGCTCTGTCTCCTTATAACCCTTTTATCAGAAGATGATTGAGCTTAAAGATATCACCAAGGTGTACCACTTGGGCGAGATTGACTTGCCGGTGCTGAAGGGCATATCCCTTCGCATTGATGACGGCGAGTTTGTCTCCCTCACGGGCGCCTCCGGTTCCGGCAAATCCACGCTCATGAATATTCTGGGCTGTTTGGACCGCCCGAGCAGTGGTGAGTTCTGGATTGACGGCAGGAATGTGGCCGGTCTGAATGCGAACCAGCGCGCACGCCTGAGAAATCAGCGTATTGGTTTCGTGTTCCAGAACTTCAACCTGCTGGCCCGCACCTCTGCCTTGGAGAATGTGATGATGCCTGCGTACTATTACCATCCCGCCCGCAGTAACTCGGAGATTCGTGCCCGTGCGCTGGAACTCATCGAGCTGGTGGGCCTGAAGGACCGCATGCACCACACTCCCGCCCAGCTTTCCGGTGGTCAGCAGCAGCGCGTGGCCATTGCCCGTTCCCTCATTAATAACCCCGGTATTCTTCTGGCTGACGAGCCGACCGGTAACCTTGATTCCACCACCTCAGTGGAAGTCATGAACATGTTCCGTGATTTGAACCGCCAGAAGGGTATTACCGTCATCATCGTGACGCATGATCCCAAAACCGCCGCTTTCACGGACCGCGCTATCAACATGAGCGATGGCCTCATCCTCGAAGGCGTATCTGATGAACTCTCCGCAACACTGAAGAAATGAAAATAGGAACTCTCCTTGTAACCTGCTTGAAAGCTCTGGTGCGTAATCCCATGCGCGCTGCGCTCACCGTGCTGGGTATCGTTATCGGTATTGCGGCTGTGGTAGCCATTATGGAGATTGGTGAAGGCTCCAAAAAGCAGGTGGCTGACAAGTTCTCCTCCATGGGTACTAATGTGGTCACCATCTCCGGAGCTTCCGTGAGCACCGCCGGTGTGAGCAGTGGTATGGGCGGCCGTGCCTCCCTGTATGCTGAGGACTCTGAGGCGCTCATGCGCGAGTGCCCCCAGTTTGTGAAGGCTGCTTCTCCCGTGGTGCGTGCCAGTGGTCAGGTGATTGTGGGTAATCAGAACTGGAGCCCGCGTTCCATCATGGGCGGTAATGAGCATTATCTCTCCATTGAAGGCTGGAAAGTGGCTTACGGCAGCTCCTTTACCCGCCAGCAGGTGAATGAAGCCTCACGCGTGTGCGTTATCGGCCAGACCATTGCCAAGGAGCTGTATGCTGATACGGACCCCATCGGTCAGGATATCCGCATTAAAGATGTGGTGTTCACTGTCATCGGTGTGCTGGAAGCCAAGGGCGCTGATGGCATGGGTAATGACCAGGATGACTGCATCATGCTGCCCTGGACCAGTATTCGTACGCGTCTGATGGGCGCCAGTGGCAGTGCCTCCATTTCCAAAGGGGGTGCCGCTAACAGCGCCTCCGTTTCCTCCACGGATACTTTCTCCACCTCCGCCGTGAACTTTTACCCCGGCTGTGACCTGCAGCCCTATGCGAATGCTCCCCACCCGCTGCGTACCCGCACGGTGGACAGCATCGCGGTGCAGGTGATTGACGGCAAGTCCCCGGAGTCCGCCATGGATGCCATGACCCCCGTGCTGCGCCGTCAGCATGAGCTGGAGCCCGGCGTGCTGGATGACTTCAACATGCGTGACCGCTCTCAGTTCGTGAAAATGATGACGGAGACGACCTCCACCATCAGCAGCCTCCTTATCGCCGTGGCCATGATTTCGCTTGTGGTGGGCGGTGTAGGCATCATGAACATCATGATGGTATCCGTTACGGAGCGTACCCGTGAAATCGGCCTTCGTATGGCCGTGGGTGCACGCCCCTGTGATATCATGTGGCAGTTCCTGCTGGAGGCTGTGTTGCTGTGCACCATCGGTGGTTTCATCGGCATTGCTATGGGGCGCTTGGCGTCCTCCATCGTAAGTGAGCAGATGGGCTGGCCCGTATCGTCCTCCGTCTCCGCCATGGTGCTCTCCGTTTCCGTAGCGGCTGTTATCGGTATCGTGTTCGGCTGGTATCCGGCTTGGAAGGGCTCCCGCCTGGACCCCATCGACGCCCTGCGTCACGAATAATTCTTACCTCACATTTTCCTTCGTTTCCATCACATGAAAATCAAATATCTTTCCCTTCTTGCACTTGCTGCATTCCTGAGCTCATGCCAGCTGGGGCCGAACTTTACGGGCGCCCCGGATCAGGGCTTGCCCGCCACGTGGGTGAATGCCTTGCCGCCCTCCAGCGGTGATGAAGACCTCACGGCTTGGTGGCAGAGCTTTGGAGACGTGCAGCTCTCCGCGCTCATTAACCGTGGCTTCCAGAGCAGCCCTGATATGGTAAGTGCCGCACTTGCCATCGCTAAGGCTGAGGCCTCCCTGCGCTCCACCCGCTCCGGGCTTTTCCCCACGGGCTCCGTTTCCTTTGGCGGTACGAATGCCGGTGATTTCACCACGTCCACTTCCCATGGCAGCTGGTCCGGCGCTCTCTCTGCCTCCTGGACCCCGGATATCTGGGGCGGCACTCGCCGTGAGGTAGAGGCAGCCTATGCCTCACTCGGCTCCACGAAGGCCGCGGCAAACGCCACCCGCGCCGCACTGGCCTCCAGCATTGCCACCACGTATTTTGAGTGGATTTCTGCTAAGGAGAGTCTCCGCATTGCCCGCGAACAGCTGGAGTATCAGGAGCGTACCTACCGCATCGTGCAGCAGAAGGCAGCTGTGGGTATGGTGGCTAATTTGGAGCTGGCAGAGTCCCGTGCCACCATCGCTTCCACTCGCGCTCAGATTCCCACCTATGAGGCGAACATCCGCAGCTGTGAGAACGCTCTCGCCACGCTGCTGGGTACCACGGTGGACCAAGTGCACCTGAGCATGCCTTCCCGTACCACGTACAACCGCATCCCCCGCGTGCCCACCGGCCTGCCCTCTGAGCTGCTGCGCCGCCGCCCGGATATTGTGCAGGCTGAGTATAATCTCCACCGCGCCACGGCAAACATCGGCGCTCGCGTTGCGGATCTCTTCCCGAGCTTCAGCATCACCGGCCGTGCGAATGCCTCCTCCGGCTCTGACTTCGCGAACTATTTCCAAAATGCCGCTTGGAGTTTGGGTGCCAGCTCCAGCCAGACTATCTTTAACCGCACGGCTCTGAATGAGAACGTGAATATCGCGGAACTGGAGCGCGATTCCTCCGCTCAGGCATACCGCAAGACGGTGCTGGCTGCCTTTGCAGAGGTGGAGGATTGCCTCATCGCTTATGCCCGCCTCACGAACCAGCTCCCGCAGTATCAATCCGCTGCAGCTGCTAATAAGGAGGCCGCTGAGCTCTCTCTGCGCCGCTTTAACTCCGGTGAGAGTGACTTCCTGAACGTGGCCGCCTCTGAGCGTGCTTGGCTCTCTGCTGAGCTGAATCTCATCTCCACCCGCCAGCAGATTCGCATGACCCTCGCTCGCCTCTGCACCGCCCTCGGCGGTGGCTGGTAAAGCTTGCACCGCGACCGCTTTTGTAACACGAACCCGGGCTGCCAATCGGTGGCCCGGGTTTGAAAATTTCGGGAATGCCTTTTTGTTTTTATATTATCCCAAAGAGTCGATGATTATGGGCTCTTCGGGCAAAGTCGAAGGCGCTGCGCTTGTGGCAGTCGGTCAGGTGGGCATTTGCCCCATGTGCCAGCAGCAGCTGGCCTACTTTCCAGCTGCCGCAGCGCGCGGCAACCATGAGCGGCGTGGCGCCGGAGTGAGCGGGGGCATCTACTACCGCTCCTCGGTCAATGAGGATGGCGGCTACATCATAGAGCCCCATGGCTGCGGCATGGTGCAGGGCGGTGTAGCCGCGCCTGTCCGTGGCGTGCAGGTCGGCTTGGTGGGCCCATGCGGCATCGTAGGGAAGGGGAGTGCTGCGCCGCAGGGTAGTGCCGGGGCTGCGCGGAGGTGGCGGGGCTATGTAGTAGGCGTGTATTTCTTCGTCCGTATATGTGCTCAGGTATACGCTTCTTTTGCGATAGTAGTCCGGCTCGAGCCAAGGGATGATGCATTTATTCCCGGAGCCATTAGGTATGGGGCTATAGGCGTGGATGAGCTTAATGACGTTTGTCAGCCTGTGGCGTAAAGCTAGTATCAGCGGCGTGTCACCCATACCATCAGGCAGGTAGGCATCCGCCCCGGCGGCCAGAAGGGCACGGGCGCTCTCCGTGTGCGCCTCGGTATGATAGTGGCTGGTTAAGCCATGGCAGCACAGCCGGTGGAAGGCACTGCAGCCCCATACGCCATCCTTTTCATTTACATGGGCCCCGTGGGCCAGCAGAACGGGGATGACGGCGTGAGCCCCGGCCCGTGCTGCTACCATGAGTGGCGTGAGTTGATTGGTGAACCTCTCATTTACTTTCGCTCCGGTGTGTAGGAGTTTGGCTGCCGTTTCTGCCTCATTGTGGCAGATGGCGGCGAAGAGTTCATCTTGAATCGTTGCTTCATTCATAACCCTTTAGGGTAGCACAACTGCCGCCGCCTGGCAAGCCCGAAATTGTATGCCTATGAAAAAAGCCACATGTGTCCCAAAGTTTGGGGAAATATAGCCATTGTGTACACAAAATCAGCGTGTTTTGCCGAATTCTCCTTGGCCGGGTATCATACAGCCTGTTCATTGGCACAATTTTTCTTTTATCCCAACATCGGCGTAAGCCGCTTACTTTTAATTCGTAAATCGTAAATTGTAATTCGTAAATCAACGTGTCCCAAATCTTTGGGACACGTATGATAGAAAGCCCATTCTGTGAAAATGGATTGACATCCGGGGGGGAAGAATGTTATAAGTCAATAATCGTCTAAACCGTGCACATTAAATTAGGCTGAAGTGAGCTTCCGGCTTGTTGAAAAAGTGCCATGGCTAGGGCCTCACACTCTTCTTTTCTTACCACACAATAAGCAATAAATGATATGAAACTTCATCTCCCTGTTTGCCTTTTTTGCGCTCTCATGGCGACGCTGTCTCCGAAGAGCTATGCTGATGTTTGGCAGAATATGCCCAGCGTAAGTTTTACGGGTTACACTACCAGTACTCCGGTTGTAGCGACCGATGGGGCGGTTGCTCAATTCTACAATAATGGCGAGGTCACTATTTCAAATAATAGTTATTCGAACTACGGCGCTGCCGTTTATTTGTATAGTGGTAGTGCGCTGACAATGACGGGAAATGAGTCCATATCGATTGCAAGCAATTTAATCTGCCCCAGTAGTGAAGGGGATATATATGTCCGAGGGGCCGCCATATACGGGTATCAATCCAGCATCAACATAGATAATAACGGAACAGTTAACTTAACGAACAACCAAGGCGGCTTAGAATACAATGTGTGGGGCGGTGCCATTTTTACAGCAGGTGACAGCAGTAGTATCTCCCTCTCCGGTAATGATGAACTTAACGTTTCGTTCAACGGTGTAAAAAGTGAAACTACCGCCGAAGGTGGTGGCATCTATTCCTCCAAAGACCTGCAAATAAACGGTAACGGTAATGTTACCTTTAGGGAGAACTATGCAGAGGGCGGACGTTCGTCAATAGGTGGTGCAATATGTGGTACCTCCACATTAACAGGAAACACTGTTATAGATTTTAGCTATAATTGCGTTACAGTAAACGCCTCGGCTGAAGATATAGCTGCCGGAAGTATTGATGGTGCCGCTGAGGGCGGAGCTATATTTGGAAGTTTTACCATAAGTCAGAATGCCGAAAGTGTTTCTTTCATCGGAAATGGCGTATCAACCAATTGTAACAGTGCCCTAGGCGGCGCAATCTGTGGCGGAGGTGAACTAACAAATAATGGGGAGTTGAACTTCACCGAGAATTATGCGATATGCAGAACTTCCGACATTGATGCCTCTGCAAATGGTGGCGCGATGTATACCCAAGACGATTATAGCATAAATGAAAACGGATGGATAGAAATTGGCAATAATGAGACGAAGGCAGAAAGTGCCGCCGGAAATGCCTCCGCAAGCGGTGGGGCAATTTCATGTAAAGGCATTTCGCTGGTTTCGAATCGGGGTATGCTTTCATTTACAGAGAATAGCGCAAGCTCCACCTCCGATGAGGGAACCGCATCTGCTTTTGGTGGGGCGGTTCACGCCACTTCGGACGTCCTTCTGGATAAAAATCAGCATGTACAGTTCACCAGTAACGAAGCACTGGCTGATGCCTATGCCTCTGCTCAGTCTCAGGGAGGGGCTATTTTCGCCGCTGGGGTAGAGCTCTCTAATAACACGGATATCACGCTCTATGGAAACACAGCGAGCGCCACATCATCAAACGGTGACACAGCAGAGGCATACGGCGGCGCTATATACAGCACGACAAACGGCGTGACGTTGAGTGGTAATGAGGCCGTGGCCATCTTCAATAATTCGGTAGAAGCAAGCTCCACCGGTACCGCTAAAGCCCAAGGTGGCGCCATTTACTCCGCAGCCGGCGACATCACCATTGAAGGAAACAGCTTTGAACTCATTGTTGAAGGGAACTATAGTAAATCTACCTCTTCAGCATACGGCGGCGCAATTGCAGCGGGCGATAATGTAGATATCACCCTGAAAGGTAATGAGGCGGTAGAGTTCAACTATAACTATGCTCAGGGTGATAACACAGCATGCGGCGGCGCTATTTATGCAGCTGCAGGTCTTACCTCTGTCCGTGAAAATTCCAGCGTCTTTTTCAGTGAGAATAGCGTTTCATGCGATAAAGGTTTTTCCTCTGTGGGTGGCGCTATCTATGCATATAATCTAAACCTCAATGGTAACGGCCTTTTGGGGTTCGAGAAGAATAGCGCTAATTCTACTTCTGGCAATGTCCTTGGCGGAGCAATATATGCGGGCTCTAATTTGAACATTAATGATAACAGCGCTGATAGCAGCGAGGTCTCGTTCTATACGAACTCCGCTACCTCATCGAAGTATAGCTATGGCGGCGCTATCTATGCAGAGAAGGACTTCTCCATTCTTCGTAATAACAGCATCACATTCAGCGGGAATAGCAGTTCTGCTCAATATGACAGCTGGGGTGGTGCTATCTATGCATATCAGCTGGACATCAGTGATAACGAAACCGTCACGTTCATCGATAATGCCAGTTCCTCATTGGATTCTGGCTCCAGCAACGGCGGCGCCATCTATGCAAGCCAAGATTTAACCATCAAAGACAACACCGGCGTCACGTTCAGTGGCAACCATAGCACCTCTATCAATGGCGATTCTATGGGCGGCGCCATCTATGCCGCGAACACTCTGACCATCAGCGCCAATCAGAACGTCTCGTTTAGTGGCAACCATAGCACCTCTACCTCTCGCGATTCTGATTCTATGGGCGGCGCCATCTATGCCGTGAACACTCTGACCATCAGCGGCAATCAGAACGTCTCGTTCAACGAGAACCTTGTCTCATCCGCCCTCGTTGGCGAAGGTGGTGCCATCTATGCGAGGTCTTTGGACATCAGTGATAATAAAAACGTTGAATTCAGAGAAAACTCCACTAATAATGGCTTTGGTGGCGCAATTTATACTACATATTTTGACCTCTGTGGTAACACTCTTCTTGCTTTCGAAAAAAATAGCGCCGATTCTACTTTAGGCGACGCCCGTGGTGGTGCTATTCATTCGTCTATTTATTTGAACATCAATGATAACGACGAACTCTCGTTTATCGAGAACTCCGCTTCCGCTTTGAAGGTCAGCTATGGTGGTGCTATCAATTCCACCCGCCTCTCCATCCTTCGTAATAACAGCATCACATTCAGCGGGAATACCGCCGACTACGGCGGTGCCATCTATGTATCAGAAAATCTGGACATCAGTAATAACAAAAACGTTGAGTTCAGAGAAAACGCCTCTAATGCCAGAGGTGGCTCTATTAAAGCCGGAAATACATCTCAACTTTCCATCCTCCGCAATGATAACGTCATATTCAGCGGGAATACCGCCGGCGACGGCGGCGGTGCTATCTCTGCTTTCGCGCTAACCATTAGTGACAATACCAGCGTCACATTCAGTGACAACTCTTCTGATTCTGGTGGTGGCGCTATCGATGCTAATACGCTGACAATCAGCAATAATGTAATCGCTAAGTTCAGCGGGAACTCCTCCACCGACAGCTCTGGTGGTGCCATTTATGCATTCTATAACCTGAACATCAGTGAAAATGCAGATATCTCATTTAATGGGAATACTGCCCTCTCCGGCGGTGCTATCCATACTGGATATAATCTGATACTCGAGCACAATGATGTGGTTTCTTTTATTGAGAACTCAGCTTCTAAAAACGAAGGCGGTGCAATCTATGTAGGGGAGAGCTTGATAATCAGTAATAACAATGAGGTCAAATTCAGCAAGAATTCTAGCACTGATGTTACGAGTTCGAGCTACGGCGGTGCTATCTATGCACAAACTCTGACCATCAACGGCAATAGCAGTATCATCTTTGAAGAGAATTGCAATTCTGCGCATGAATCCGACTCCAACGGTGGTGCAATCTACACTTCTAAGGATTTGACAATCAGCGACAATATCGCAGTCTCGTTCGTCAGAAATTCCGGTTCTTCAAAATGGGATTCCAATGGCGGTGCCATTGCTACCTCCAATATATCCGGTATGGGGGCTTTGCTCATCAGCAATAATGAAGCTATTACGTTTAGTGAAAACTACGCTTCATCCTCCAATATGACCACCTACGGCGGTGCCATCTGGGCTGACCATACTTTGAGCATCAGTGATAATAATACAGTCCTCTTCAGTGGAAATTATGTTTCCGCCTCCGGCATAAACGTCTCAACCCAAGCATGCGGCGGCGCTATCTATGCTTCAAACACTCTGACAATCAGCAGCAATAAGGATGTCACGTTCAGTGGTAACTATACTTCATCTGCTAGATACGACTATGGCGGTGCCCTCTATGCCGAAAAAGAATTGTTTATCAACGAAAATACTGATATCAAGTTCATCGGCAACAGCTCTGCGTATGGTGGTGCTATCTACGCTAAAAACAGCGCATCTATTAGCGATAATACAGCAGTCTCGTTTAGCGGAAACAAAACCTCCATTCATGGTGGTGGCGTATGCGCTGACACCCTGACCATCAGCAATAATAACGGGGTTTTATTCAGTGAAAACGAAGTCTCGGGCAGCGGTACTCTCATTAAAGGTGGCGCTATCTATGCATCTACGCTGACTATCAACAATAATAACGATGTTTTGTTTAGTGAGAACTCCTCCAAGGGGCAATATACGACCGCGGGCGGCGCTATCTATGCTGAAACTCTGACTATTAGCGATAATAGCAAAGTTACATTCACCGATAACATGTCAAACGGCAATGGTGGTGCTATCTATGCTTACAACTCGCCACTTATCAGTGCTAATGACACTATCAAATTCAGCGGAAACTCAGCCTACATCGGCGGTGCCATCTATGCTTACAATAATTTGACTTTTATCGGCAATAGGGATATCACGTTCAGCGAGAACTCTTCTTATGGCGGCGGCGCTATCCATGCTAAAGGATTGTCAATCAGTGATAATACAGGCGTCACTTTCAGCAACAACTCCTCCCGCGACTATGGCGGCGCCATTTCTTCTATCGGCGATTTGTCTATCAGCAATAATAATACCCTTACGTTCAGCGACAACGCGGCAAACAATGGCGGTGCTATTTATACTACCGCGAATTTGACCGTCGACAACAATTCTGCTGTCTCCTTTAGCGGGAACTCCTCCGAACTCGTGAGTACCTACTCAGTCAAGGGCGGTGCCATCTATGCCGATGGCGATGTTAACATTAGAGGTAATGATAGCGTCTTGTTTGAAAAGAACTATGAAGAGTTCAACAGTAATTATCGCCTGCGCAGTATTTATGGAAACGGCGGGATGAATCTTGCTGCCAAGACCGGCGGTAATATTACCTTCTATGATTCCGTAGAGGTCGCGGGGGATTCATACTTCAACAGCAATTACACGGATGCTGATGGCAACTCTCAAATCGCCGGCGGTGACGTCATCTTCAGCGGCAAGTATGCTGAGCTGCATCTGAATGAAGTCTTGGCTGAAAATAACGTAAATCGCACAGCTACTGCTAATGAAATTAACAATTCTCAGACCAGTACGCTCCAAGGAAACGTTTACCTGAGCGGTGGTAACTTGAAGGTAGTAGATGGAGCTGTGCTTAATGTCGGCGGAACTACCGTTGAGGTGGAGGACGGAAGCAACGCCGCTTTGGAAATCAACAATGCCGAGCTTGTGGCCACGAACGCAAAGATTGAGGTAGGGGCCACGGCCAAGCTGCAGCTGAGCAATGGAGCCTCCATTACAGCCGATGAAATCAGCATTGAGGCCGGGGCTACCTTATCTCTAGGCGATATAGCCGTTACAGAGCCCGCTGTTATGAGCGTAGGGCTGTTCTCTATGAATGGTAGGGGGGCGTCCACCGTTAATGTCATCAATGCGGATTTGACCTTCGAAGCAGGTTCTACCCTTGTAACGGATGGCTACGGTATCTACATGGCAGATGGCTCTGTACTGACATTCAATGCTACCAGTGAGGGGGAGAAAATCAATCTGGTGTTCACCCTAGGCACAGAATATAACGGGGATGGCCTGATGCAGTTATTCTCCAATGTCGGCATTGTGAAGTTCCTTCTGGATGGTATTGAGGTTGACAGTTCAACGGGGCTGCAGGCAAGCGTGTTCTTCTCCGGTGATTACATCAGCGAAAATACCACAATTGTTTACGAGAGCACGACCGGGAGCCTCTACTTGCAGCAAGGCAACGTTCCTGAGCCGACCACGGCTACGCTGAGCCTGTTGGCTCTGGCAGCCCTTGCCGCTCGCCGCCGTCGCCGCTAATGCGCCGCGGTCACCGGCGTCAAAATCCTTATGAGGGGGCTTGGTAAATGCCAAGCCCTCTCATTAGTTAGGAGGCAGACGGGGAGGCTCCCTTGCATGCCATACGTGTCCCAAAGATTTGGGACACGTTGATTTACGAATTACAATTTACGATTTACGAATTAAAAGTAAGCGGCTTACGCCGATGTTGGGATAAAAGAAAAATTGTGCCAATGAACGGGCTGTATGATACCCGGCCA
>JAZQGN010000022.1:0-21832 GCA_045540095.1 Akkermansia sp. | reverse complement strand
GGTGCTATACAATCGTCTTGGGTGCTTTTCATCTGAGTTAAGTGTTGTTTGTATTTTGTTCACTGGCATTATGCCACCTACAACACCGAAAAGCACCCTTTTTTTATTTCATCGCTTCCACAAGGGGGAAGGACTCACTGTCGTCCTTCCCCCTATCCCCCCATCCTGCTAGGGCAGTTTGGGCTCCTATGGAGACTTTTGGGGAGGGGCTTTCGGTGTCGCATTTGATTTTACAACTTGCACTCGGCTAGTAAAAATAATCTTGTCATTGAGAAAAGAAAGCGTTAAGATGAAGAAATGAGGAAATCTGATTATTTACTCCCGGCAGGTTGCAGTCTGCTTTTTTCAGCCATGGTATATGCTGCTGAACTACCGTCATCTGTTTACGATGCGGCAGAAAGAGGAGATATACAGGCTTTGCGCGCTATTGTGGAGGATAAGGTTGATACCAATGCGCCGGACGAGCAGGGGCGCACTCCTCTTGATATTGCAGTGGCAGCCGGGCATGCAGAGTCCGTGGCGTTTCTGATTGCAAATGGTGCTTCTCCTACGATGCGTACGATGTCGCTTGTTACTACGCCGGAGGTTTTGGAGGTTTTACAGGCGGCTCTGGAGGCCCGAAATTTGGAGTTGCAGCTCAGTGAGGCTGTGGCGGCCGGAAATCTTTCTGAGGCACGCAGGCTGCTTGCTCAGGGTGTGAGTGCGAATGCTCTGACGCCGGATAATCAGATGTCTGTTCTGATGCAGGCCGTGAAAGCACGCCGAATATGGATGGTGCGGGTACTTTTGGAAAATGGCGCGGATCCGAACTATGTGAATCCGCAGTCAAAGAGCGTGCTTCATGTAGCCGCTACGGATGCCGGTGGCCCCATTGTGCGCCGCCTGCTCGCAGCGGGGGCGAATCCCATGGCAGCCGGTAGTAATAGAGTCACGCCATTGCATGATGCTGTCTGGGCGAATAATGCAGATGCGGTGCGAGCGCTTCTTCCTGCTTACCGTGCCCAGAACTTTAACCCGGATGGCATGAATGGATTGCCTCTCATCATGGCAATCACTAAGGGGAATCGGAGTATGGTGCGTGATTTTATTGCCGCCGGTACAGATTTGCGAGGTGAATGTTTCAAGGAGCTCCCGCCGTTAGTCGTTGCTGTGAGGGCAGGGCGGGTGCATATAGCCCGTGATTTGCTGCGTGCCGGAGCGGATCCGGATGCAAAGGATTCAGAGGGGCACTCGGCCCGTGATTATGCCGCCATGAGCGGGATGAACCTGTTTTAATTGATTTTCCGGCACTCTCTCCGGCAAACTCTCCCTAACGCAGGTTGGTGAATACTAGCAGCCTCTTTCTTTTTCAGAAAGAGGCGAAGCAAGTTTGGTGAGATAGGTTGTTCGTTTATTGCCTGTGTGTGTCAATAAACCGGTTCACTGCATCTTCAAAGGGGACCTTTTTCACCATCTGTTCCACAGAAGGATGCTGGTATCCCACCTTGGGCGGATACGACATGTAATCTCCGTAGAAGAACTGTAGGTACGCACGAGCTTTATTTGGGACGTTCAACTCGACCCCTTCGAAGTTCATTTTTTTCAGCGGGAAGATAGTGTCGTATGAAAGAGCTGTATTTTTTGTGAACGTAATGGCAGGGGAGAGGAAGATGCCGGGGCTATCACTTTCCGCAGCAGGAGCCTTTTTATCCAAAACTTCGGTCCAAATTTTCTTTTGTATCTGTTCGTCTGTGTAGTTCAGGTACGGAGGCTGGAAAACAGTAGTTTTCTTAAATTGGGTAAGTTTGCGCTCGATAGCTGCTTTATTTGTTTCTGTGATGGGCTCAGAATACAGGTGATAGGGGTACACGTCTATATTCAGAGGGGTTCCCACATAGCTTATCTGGAGAAAGGCGTGTTTATTCCACGTGAAGCCTTCTTCTTTCGGGAAAAGCAGAGGGAGCTTTTCTACCAGCTTTTCATAATCCGTGCGCAGCATGCTGACATCCAAGTCATCATCCCAAGGGATAAAGCCCTTGTGCCTCACAGCTCCGAGCAAGGTACCATAGTCCAACCAATACCGCAGCCCGTTCTCTTCACATTTCCTCGCAAAAAGTGCCAGCAGTGCTGTATTGCCATCTTGTAACAGGCGTAATTTGCCTGTTGCAGGAGGTAACTGAGTAATGGGGTAGATATATGTAAGAAGGGTACGAATATCTTTCAACTGAGCTTCTATGGAACGACCACGCTTTTCTTTCCTAGCTGCCAAGTAGTTATGCGCAAGTTTGCGTAAAAACGGCGGCAACATACAAGCAATATGAAACCTGATGCGGGTTAAAAAACTCATTTTAAAAAGTCGACGTTGATGGAATAATTATAATTTGAGCTCAGTTGAGGCCCTTCCGCGCGTTTACGCACGTTAAATACTACCCGACGTTTCCTCTGTTGTACAGATTTATTTGAGGCATAAACTGTTTTTTTTCATATTGGGGTGAGATTGGAAAAAACGCGCACGAAAGAAGCCGTTTACGTATTTTGTCCTGTACATAGCAAGGCAAATATGTTAAAAAACAAGTGCAATGGTAAAGAAGATTCATTATTGCTGGTTTGGTGGGGCTATGCCGGAACCAGTCAAGCGGAATGTAGAGCAATGGGCTCGTTTAAATCCGGAATTCGAAATATGCGAGTGGAATGAATCTAACGTTGATTTTTCCAATTATGAACTGGGAGTGAGGGCTCAGGAATGTGGTAAATGGGCATTTATTGCTGACATTGTGAGATTGGAGAAGTTGGTGGAAGAAGGTGGATTTTATTTAGACTCTGATGTTGAGTTGCTGCGGCCTTTGAGTGTGTCTGGTGATAAATTGGAATTGGGTTACATGTACGATTGTGCTTTGGGTACAGCTGTTATGTATGCTCCTCCTGCTCATCCGTATTTGCGTGATATTTTGTATTCGTATCGATATTTGCGCTCAGATAGCTGGACGGTAAATAATACCATTTTTACAGCCTATTTTGTTAACCTTGTATCTGATTTTTTGCTTAATGGCAGAGCGTGGGAAAATGAGTTCTGTCGGATTTATCCTAAAGAAGTCTTTGAACAGCCCTCTTTCATTAGGTCTCGGGGCGTGAGTATTCATCATTGCTGTGGTTCATGGAAAAAAGAATTTAATCGTACATTCTCTCTCAATGCGGGGGGAGGGATGTTTGCTCATCTGTTAAAATGGGCCTCTCGTAAATGCCGAACATGGCTGTCAGCCCGCGATAATGAGTTTACCCCCTGTTACCGTGCTGCTCTGAGAGGAAAGCGCCTGCCCTTTGATATTTCCGGCATATACACGGTAGAAAATCCTTATAAATAAGCATATTATATGAGTATTCTCAAGGTTACTAGAGGTTGGAAAGTTGATTTGGACAAGTGGTGTGGTTACTTTCAGACCGTTGTGTCCGTGTGTGGAATTCCGGTTCTGAAGACAAAACGAACTGCAGAGAGAGTGGTGTATTTGTTTGGCATTCCTATCTATAAGAATATTTTGCGGAAGCAGACACCAGAGGAAGCTATTCATCACCTGCTTTCAGCTACGGTCAATGTCTCTGAAATGCCGCCGGCAAACGGCATTTTGCGTAATTTTCAGTTGGCCGAACTGGAATTTCTTAAGAAGGTAGATTCCGTATGCAGGAAACATGGTATTCGATATTGGCTGGATTATGGCACTTTGCTGGGTGCCGTTCGTCACAAGGGGTTTATACCGTGGGATGATGACGTCGATATTTCTATGTTGCGACCGGACTACGAGAAGTTCCTTTCTGTGTGTCGGGAGGAATTTCCGGCTGACGAGTATTCGTTCAATTCTATGGGTTTTTTACAGATTCATCTGCGAGGAACTATGCTGCAGGTGGATATTTTCCCTTATGATACGGCTGCGGATGCCTGGTTCCCGGAGGGGGAGGGTGAGCTTGAATTCAATAAGCGAGTGTATCGTACTACCGATAAGTTGAAATTTGAGGTCGATCTCCACCATGACCAAGAGGACTGTATTGTCAATTACACATATGACCAACGGCGCGAATTGCATCGCAGCGAGGTTATGCAGGGGCGTGAAGCGGCTCCGGATGGCAATCTGTTCTTGGCTCTTGATGTGGTTGCCTCTAAAAGACACACGTTATGTCATGATTGGGTTTTTCCCTTGAAAGAGGTTAATTTCGAAGGTTGTTTATTTTCTTGTCCCAATAAGCCCGAGATGATTTTATATACATATTACGGGGATTGGGGGCAAGTTCCAAAAAATCCATACAGGCATTTTGATTTAGGATCCGTCAGTAAGCGTGATTACCTTAAGCTTTTGGAGATTGCGCAGAATGGGATTTGAGTGTGGTTTGCTTTATGATGGGATGATTTTCGGACTGTTGAGAGGGACGCCTGAGATAGTTTTATAGTCCCGCGCTGGAGTATGGCGCAAAGGATAATAATGCATTGATAGCTGCTATTTTTTAATACATCAGAAGGCCTGCCGTATTTTTGTACGGCAGGCCTTCTTGCTTTTAGGATTGGAAAGGGGGTGTTTACTTCATGTAAAGCTTTTCATCCGGCAGCTCGGTGAGCTTCATGAGAGCTTTGCCGAGGTAGCGCATGACGAGGAAGAGCGTGGCAAGGAGAGGCACGCCGATGATGAGGTAGCCCATCCAAGTCATTTTGCTGACGGCGTAATTGTACTGCTCGGCCTGTTCCGCTGCGGGCATATCAGGCACGGGCAGGAGGAAGTAAAGGGCAAGCGCGAAGTTCAGGATGGCTGAGAAAAAGAGGGAGCCGGATGTCATGAGCGCGGCGCGCTTCAGTACGCTGTTATAGCCACTTTGCAGGTTTTTCTCTGCCACGGTGCTTTCGATGCGGCGGATGTCAAAAATAGCATCAGAGTATATACAGGCGCGCAGCAGGGAGCCTTCCTTACCGCCGCTCACCAGCATGGCGCCAGCCAGCAGGAGGGCTATGATGGCTTCCTTCGCAGCGTACCACCAAGGGGTGTCCGGGCGGATGGCGAGAGCTTCTCCTGTATTGGCGTAGATAGTGACCACACCGGTCAGAATGGTACCCAACAGACCGAAGGCCGTCATAGCTTCGATTTTTCGCTCCGTGATGAGGCTGTAGATGCCGCAGCCGATGGGTAGAGCAAGTGCTACCACCATGGCCCAAGTGGTTCCCAGATGCCAGAACTTATCACCAGTGGCGGAGCAGTTATCCAGAATGAGAACAGGGGCAAGAACGCTCAGCAGAACGTTCAGAAGGCTTTTGGTCGCTTTGTCCATGATGACTTCTTACTTCATGCTTGCGATAGCGGCTGCCATATCAGCTGCGCGGAAAGTGCTGCTGCCAGCCACGAGGCAGTCTGCACCGGCCTCAGCGCAGAGGGGAGCCTGTGTGGTACCGATGCCGCCATCCATCTGGATAATGAACTTCAGCCCTTGCTCCTTACGTGCGGCATCTAGCACACGTACTTTCTCCAGCACTTCACCCATGAAGCTCTGTCCGCCGAAACCCGGTACCACGCTCATCACCAGTACCATGTCCAGCTCGGCGAGGTAAGGCAGCACTTTCTCCACGGGGGTGGCAGGGTTCACTGCTAAACCGGCATGGGCGCCGCCCTCGCGAATCGCAGCCAGAGTAGCGTGCAGGTCTACATGTCCCTCGCGCTCCACGTGAATGGTAATCATGTTCATGCCGGCTTTCAGGAAGCGGGGTAGGTAGTGGTCTGGCGCGTCAATCATGAGGTGAGCGTCCAAATAGGCATCAGCGGGCACGCTATTGCGGATGGCTGCACAGATATCCGGGCCAAAGGAGATGTTGTCCACGAAGGAGCCATCCATTACATCCAGATGCAGCCAATCGGCTCCGGCACTGAGGGCACGGGCTGCTTCATCACCAATACGGCGGAAATCACAGGCAAGCATGGAAGGCGCTATCAACATGATGGTATAAATGGTTATATGTTTTACGGCTACAAGCATACCTGTAAAAGCCTTGTTTGGCAAGTGAAAATCGCGTGTGTGCTTTTTGTTTTGTCTTGCATTGTGTGTAAAATACTGTACAATTACACGCGTTATGGCAGACCGTACCTATACAGACCCCGTTCGAATGGAAAAAATCGTCAGTCTTTGCAAGCGCAAAGGCTTTATCTTCCAGGCAGCTGAGATATATGGCGGCCTTAACGGTTGCTGGGACTACGGTCCCCTGGGCGTGGAGCTCAAGCGCAACTTGAAGGATTATTGGTGGCGTGTTCACGTGCAGGAGCGCCCTGACATTCTGGGTATGGATGGTTCCATCCTGACGCACAACTCCGTGCTGGTGGCTTCCGGTCACGTGGGTGGTTTCTCTGACCCTCTGTGTGACTGCCTGCTGAGCAAGGAGCGCCTTCGTGCAGACCAGATTCCCGCTCAGAGCGGTGTGGCTCTCTGGTGGAAGGGCGCTACCACGAAGGATGGTTCTTGGAGCTCCAAGAAGGAGTTCTCCATGCTGACAGCTGAGGGTAGCGAGAAGGAGGTGAAGAACGCTCGCCGCAGCGCTGCTCAGTACTACAGTCAGATTTCCGGTAAGAACATCCCCGTAGCAGAGCTTGAGCTGCTTGAGGAGAGCACCGAGACTGTGACCGACAGCGTGCGCTACAATCCCGCTAATGGTTCTCTCGTGACAGAGGCCCGCTCCTTCAACCTGATGTTCAAGACCACCATCGGTGCTACATCCGATGAGAATGATCCCTCCAGCACCGGTTGGCTTCGCCCGGAGACTGCTCAGAGCATCTTCTGCCAGTACAAGAACATTCTTGATTCCTCCCGTACCAAGGTGCCCTTCGGTATCGCTCAGATTGGTAAATCCTTCCGCAATGAGATTAACCCCCGTAACTTCACTTTCCGCTCTCGCGAGTTCGAGCAGATGGAAGTGGAGTACTTCTGCCGCGCTGAGGATGGCTTCCGCCTGACTGATGAGTGGCTGGAGAAGAGCCTGCAGTTCTACGAGAACATTGGTATCTCCCGCGATAAGATTCACATCCTCGACGTGCCGGAGGACGAGCGCGCTTTCTACTCCAAGAAGACCTACGACCTCGAGTACGAGTTCCCCTTCGGTATTCAGGAGCTCATGGGTATTGCTTATCGTACCGATTACGATTTGGGCCGCCATCAGGAAGGCTCCGGCAAGCCGATGGAGTACTTCGACGAGGTGACCCGCGAGAAGTTTATCCCCCACGTGGTGGAGCCCTCTGCCGGTTGCGACCGCTCCGTACTGGCTGTTATCTGCGAGGCCTTCGACGAGGAAGAGCTGGGCAAGGACGGCAAGAGCGACATCCGCACCGTCATGCGCTTCCATCCCCGCATGGCTCCCATCAAGGCTGCCATCTTCCCGCTGCTGAAGAAGAACGCCGAGCAGGTGCGCATCGCCCGCGAAATTGAGGCTGAGCTGCGTCCCTTCATGAACGTCTTCTACGATGAGACCGGCGCTGTGGGCCGCCGCTACCGCCGTCAGGACGAAGTGGGTACTCCCTTCTGTATCACGGTGGACTTCGAGACGCTGGGTGAGGAGGGTGATCCTGCGCTGAAGGATACGGTGACCATCCGTCACCGCGATTCCATGGAGCAGGAGCGCGTGGCCATTAAGGACCTGCTGCCTTGGCTGCTGAAAAAGATTCACTGATAACCCTTCAGCCAGCAGGTGCTCCGGTGCCTGCTGGCTTTTCTGCAATAAGCTCTATGATATCTCTGTCTTCACTGCCTGAAAAATTACATGAGCAGGTGCTGCGTGCCATGTGGCCCGGGGAGGAACCTGTGCTGGTTGCGCGCCCCGTACCCACCATAGTGAACCGCGTATCGCAGCCTTACATCTTCTTTCTTGTATTTGCGATTTTCTTTGTCTCTCTGTTTGTTTTTTGCAGCGGTTTTGCAGCACTTCCTTTTCTGGCGCTGTTTATTGCCTTGCCAGTGGGCGGCATCTGGCGCACGTATTGGCAGATGCAGCGCACGGTATACATCATCACCGAGCGCCGGGCACTCGTAGTGCGTGCAGCTGGCAGAAAGGCTTGGCAGACTCTCTCATGGCCTCTTACCGCCGGGCTGGTGAAAGAGCGGGTGCTGCGTGCCGATGGTAGTGGAGATTTGATTCTGGGGTACGAAAGCTCTCGTGATGCTGAGGGTGGTACCACCAGTGTTCCTCAGGGATTTTTCAATCTGCCTGAGCTGCGCCGTGTGGAGCAAATGCTCATGGGCATATCCCCACTTCCAAGACGGAATACCCCGTATCAATCACATGACGGCAAAGAAATGGATTGAGCGGGAGCTGTTGCCCGGTGAGCGGATGCTCTACTTGCATCGGCAGAAATGGGGCATGAAATGGTGGTGGCGCTGGGTGACTGATATGTTTGAGCGTGCGGTGCCGATATTTTTCTTGTTGATGCTTCCGCTGGGGTGGTGCTGTTCGCCTCTTGCCCCGGAGCTGCTGGTGTTCTGGTTTTCTGTGGTGCTGGTGGTATTGGTCTGCCGACTGCTTGGCTATATAGGCGCTCGCATGAGGGAATGGACCTATCTGGCTGTTACGTCTCAGCGTGTTATCTGCATGCAGCGTGCAGATGGGCGAATCTGCCTTACGAGTTACCCACTGCCAATGCTGACCGCCGTGAGTGACGGGAGTGAAGTCAAACTTGAGGGCTGTTGGTTTGGGGCGGATGTCAGGTTTCGACAAGTGGAGAATGCTCCGCAGCTCGTTGCTCTCATTAAGCAGGCTCAGGCCGGATATTTTCCTTTTCCTCAACCGGAGCCGCAGGCAGGAAGTCACCCCTTGTTGCCTGCCGGAGAGCTGTTGTACGGGGCAGGGGTGGAGGTTGCTGAACACCCCTCGCGGAGAGAATGGTGCATTCTTGCGGTGCTGTTCATCTTCTGCTCATCCGTAGTGGTGAGTGCTCTGGTTGAACCTCAGGACGGCTCGTATGTCGGCTTTGGCTGGGTGATACTCGTGTTGATGGTGGGCCTTGTGATGCTGATGTTGTGGGCCTATGTGCGCAGATTCCGCCGCACTCCCGATTCCTTTGCTATTGGCAACAATGGGGTATATATGGCTGGGTGGGAGCCATGTCCGGCCGCTGATTGTTATCCCTTTTCCAAGGATATACTAGCAGACGGTAGTATTCTGCTGTTTTTTCTGCCGGGGAAGGATAAAACTCATTT
The DNA here is from genome assembly GCA_045540095.1 of Akkermansia sp. Taxonomy (GTDB): domain Bacteria; phylum Verrucomicrobiota; class Verrucomicrobiia; order Verrucomicrobiales; family Akkermansiaceae; genus Akkermansia. The sequence goes on along the minus strand of JAZQGN010000022.1, from coordinate 12,649 downwards.
GTCTGCTCTTCACATACGCGACGAGTTTCGGCAGGTGGAGAGGCTGCTCATGGCTATAGCTGCCCCGCTAAAAGAGGTGTTGCCCTCAGAGTAAGCTCTCGATACCCAAGCCGACAAGTAGCAGGCCTGCCGTGGTTTCGAGCCATCGGGTGGGCAGGTGGTGCAGCAGACGGGCTGAGTGGAATGCTGCCAATGAACAAATAAAGGTTATGATGCCAATGATGCTGACATTGGTAAAGAGCCGGAGCATACTGAGGTCGGTGCCGCCGATATCACCTAGAGCCATGGCCACACCCACGGCCAGAGCATCAATAGCCGTGGCTACACCTACCAGCAGCAGGGCAATAAGCCCCAGCGGATTGCAGTCTTTGCTGCAACAATCGCACTCATCCTCCTCTCCTTTCCACGCGCCATAGATAACGTAGGCCCCCAGAGCGCAGAAAACGGCGGCCACAATGCCGCTCTGCCATTGTGCCACATAATCGCGCACGCTTTCGCCGCCCAGATAACCCAGCAAGGGCATACCGGCCTGAAAGGCACCAACCGTCAGCGCCAACCACAGGGAGTTCCTTAACCGGCAGCAGCGCAGTACCAAACCGTACGAGAAGGAGTACACGGTGGCATCTACCGCCAGAGCGAACGCGATGATGATGATTTCGAGCATGTGATTACAGAAAAAGCAGGCGGACCGAAGCCCGCCGTGCTTTTTCAAAATACTTTTAACGGATTAATAGTGACCACCGTTGGGGCCGTTGTGCCACTTCCAGGCAGTCTCCACAATCTGGGTGACATCCTGGTACTTGGGAATCCAGCCCAGAATCTCAGCCGCCTTGCGGGAGTCGGCAATCAGGCGGGGCGGGTCGCCCTCACGGCGCGGACCGTACTCCACGGGAGCCTTCATACCGGTTACCTTCTCGGCGGCGTCGATAATCTGCTTCACGGAGAAGCCATTGCCGGTGCCGAGGTTGAACCAGTTGGTGTCGCCGCCCTTCATGAGGTAATCAAGCGCACGCAGGTGGGCGTCTGCCAGGTCATCCACATGGATGTAGTCGCGGATGCAGGTGCCGTCCGGGGTGTCGTAGTCGGTGCCGAATACGGTGATGCCGGGGCGCTCGCCCTTGATGGCCTGCAGAATCACCGGGATAAGGTGAGACTCGGGCTCGTGGTCCTCGCCGATAAGGCCGTCCACAGAAGCACCGGAGGCGTTGAAGTAGCGCAGGAATACGCTCTTCAGGCCGTAAGCTCGCTCGCAGTCCTTGCAAACCTTCTCGAGCATGAACTTGGAACCGCCGTAGGGGTTGATGGGATCCTGCTTCTCGGTCTCGGGAATCGGAATCTGAGTGGGCTCACCGTAGGTAGCGCAGGTGGAGGAGAATACAAAGCGCTTGCAGCCGCCCAGCATCATAGCACGCAGCAGCACCAGAGGCTTGGCAATGTTGTTCTCATAGTACTTGAGCGGGTCCGTGACAGACTCACCCACCTGAATGAAGGCGGCAAAGTGCACCACGGCATCGAACTTGCCGTTCACCATCAGGGGGTATACAACGGCGGGGTCGCCGAGGTCACCCTTCACCAGCTTAACTTCTTTATCAACAATGGCGGCGGGGTGGCCGTATACCATGCTGTCGAGCACGGTCACGTCGGCACCGGCCTTCACCAGCTGACGTACGGTGTGCGAGCCGATGTAGCCGCAACCGCCTGTAACGAGTACTTTCATGATTTTTTGGTGTATGTGTGTTGGTTAAAATCTTTACAGCATGGCGGCCAGCATAGCCTCCAGCTTACGGATGTCAGCGGCAAAGCGGCGAATTCCGTCGGCGGTCTTCTCGGTAGCCATGGCGTCCTCGTTGAAGAGGAAGCGGAAGCTCTTCTCGTCGGCGGGAATGCGCTCGATGTCGCTGGCCTGGGCAGCCTCAACATTCAGGCAGGAAGCCACGGGCTCCTCGCTGGCAGCAAGCTCAGCCAGAAGGTTCGGGGAGATGGTCAGCAGGTCGCAGCCGGCCAGAGCCAGTACCTCGCCCTTGTTGCGGAAGGAGGCACCCATAATCTGCACCGGATAACCGAACTTCTTGTAGTAGTTGTAAATGGTGCGTACGGAAACCACGCCGGGGTCAGTCTCGGCAGTGTATTCTTCCTTGGTGTTGGCCTTGAACCAGTCGAGGATGCGGCCCACGAAGGGGGAGATGAGGCGTACGCCGGCCTCAGCACAGGCCACGGCCTGCACAAGGCTGAAAAGAAGGGTCAGGTTCGTGTGAATGCCTTCCTGTTCCAGAATGCGAGCGGCCTGAATACCTTCCCAAGTGGAGGCAATCTTGATAAGCACACGCTCACGGGGGATGCCAGCGGCCTCGTACATGCCCATGATGCTGCGGGCGCGGGTTACTGTGGCTTCCGTGTCAAAGGAGAGGCGGGCGTCCACCTCGCTCGATACGCGGCCGGGTACACGCTTGAGAATCTCCAGACCGAAGGCCACGACAACCTTGTCCACAATCTCATCCATTAGTGCGGGACTTACCTCGCGGCCTTTGTAGGGAGCCACGGCCTCCTCCACGATACTGCGGTATTCAGGCTTGCCGGCAGCGGCAAGGATGAGGGAGGGATTGGTTGTGGCGTCCTGCGGGGAGAACTCTTCCATCTGGCGGAAGTCGCCTGTGTCTGCCACCACGGTGGTGTACTGCTTCAGTTGCTCAAGTTGTGTAGCCATAAGCGTGAGTGATTAGCTTGTGACGTCATCATACCATATATGGGCTGCTGAAGCAAGGCTTTTTCAGCAAAAAGCCCCGCGGCACAGTGCCCGGGGCTTCTTGTTAAGACTGTGTAGGAGCTTCGCTTAGCTGTTGCGGCGGCGGCGCGCGGCGAGGGCGGCCAGTGCCAGCAGAGAGAGAGTTGCCGTGGTCGGTTCAGGCACTGCGGGAATGCCCCAGCTATTGCTAACCTCAGGATTGATGGTGAAAATGCCGGTGATGGAGACATTATCCTCCTCTTTATAGTAGCCATGCTCATCTCCGGCCAGACATATCTTATCACCATTCATGATAATCTGTTCAGCAAAGAGGCCCTGAGGGGCGTCCGGGTTGTGGTATGCTCGGTCAGAGTCCGTCAGCCAGAGGCCGATGAGGTTGCCGTCAGCATCAACGTCTACACCCCAGAGGGTTACAACGTGGCTGATATTCAGGTTCAGGGCTACACCGCAGCCATTCTGAACAGCTGAAATGATATCATTGGCGGTGATGTCCTTTGTTTTTTTGTTGTAGAAACTGTTAAACTCATCAGCAAATACCCTTGTGCTCAGGTATTCATCATAGTAGAAACCGTCAAATGTTTTCAGAAGTTGGTCGCCGTATTCGTAAACGGAACGCAGTTTCTCTTCCTCGGTCTGAGCAGAATACACACCGGAAATCCACCACTGAACGGCGTTGCCTACGGTGCCGCCTGCATCAGTAGCTGCGGCTTTATAGGTCTCCCAGATAGTATCTGCACTATTCGGGATGCCGGAGAGGGTGGTGTAGTTACGCTGCCACCAAGTAATAAGGTTGGAGGCCACAGCAGCGTAGCACAGGTTGTCATCAGCGTCGCCTTTGATGGAGTTTTTGTTCACGTCCACCCAGCCGCTCTCCTGATTCACGCCGCTTACCCAGAAAGTCTGAGTATCAGCTTGCACCACGGAAGCTCCGAGTGTTGCAATCAGTATGGAAATTGCTATGTCGCGGGAGTATTTCATATTGCTCGCAAACAGACTACACTTTTATTATATAGACGTCAATAAAAAAGTATTTTGTGGAGATTAAAAAACGCAGAGGCGGGAGGCCTCTGCGTTTTTTAGGAACTTTTTCTTTAAAATTACTTGCGACGGCGGCGCGCGGCGAGGGCGGCCAGTGCCAGCAGAGAGAGGGTTGCCGTGGTCGGCTCAGGTACTACACCAGTGGCAGCCTGCTTAGTCAGAGCGGTTGCTTCTTCCTTAGTTGCAGAACCATAGTAGCAGGTGGCAGACTGAACTGCGTCGCTCGTGATTTTGACAGAGCCCAAGGTCGCCGGACTACCTGTGAAGAGAGTCTTTGCTACGAGGTCCTCCTCTGTCTCAGAAGCAACAGTTCCGTCGTTATTGGTAATGTAGTGATAGAGGGAAACATAATATGGAGCGCTTCCGCTACTGGCAGGGCTGATAACGAGAGTTATAGCTGCGCCTGATACGTTGTCCCAGCTGAAATTCCTAGGCAGGGGCGTATCTGCTCCGCTTACATATCCATTAGTCGTGGATTCTTCATCAGCCCTGGTTGGTACGAACTCAGCCGCGTAGCTACCACCCGCTGCAAAGTAACCAACGCCTGTGGACATGGTACTACCCTCAGCGGTCTCGAAAGTCATGTCAAAAATCTCGGTGCAGTTTTTGCTGTCAGTGATTTTTGCAAGCTCAGTCGGGTTAAGTGTGAGAACGAAAGTCCAGCTGCAGTCAAGGACGTCAGCCTCTTCGCCGGGGATGTACAGGGCCTTTGACTCTGCTGCGTCCGTAAGCGTGAACAGCTCCTGCACTGTGCTCGCCTCAGACACAGCTACACCCATGAGCGAGAGCAGAATGGTAAGTGTTTTTTTCATTTTTGTGAGTAAAAGTTCTTAGTCAATGAGTAGATTTATTTGCGCACTAACTGTGATTAACCTACCATAATTGATAAGCTGAAGTCAAGAGAAATATACCGATTTATATAAGAATTTACGGTCATCAGTTATGTTCTCTATTCCGCATAATCAAAATAGTTGAAAATGAACATATGATTTAGTGGCGGGTGGGTGAATTTGGGGAGGGGAAGAAAGGGTATTGTGAGGTTTTGTAATCCTAAAGTAGGCATAAATGCCCTGTTTGTTTTGTTTGAGGCTTTGAAATAAGGGGAGAATACGATAATTTTTGAGCATTTATGCTTGACTGTGCTGCGGATATCTGTATAATCGCGGCGCGCTGCGACGGTAACGCAGCCTGAAAGACTATGAAAGCTGATCTGCATCCCAAGTACAATCCTGTAGTGTTCGTGGACATCACCACGGGCCGCCGCTTCATCACCCGTTCCACCGCTACCTCCGCTAAGAAGGAGGAGATTGATGGCGTGGAGCACTATGTGATTTCCTGCGGTATCACCTCTGACTCCCACCCCTTCTTCACCGGTAAGAACCAGTTCGTGGACACCGAGGGTCGCATCGACAAGTTCCAGAAGCGTTTCGGCTCCGTTCGTCGTGCCAAGAAGCCCACTCTGGGCTAAGTCGACTGCAACAGTCCCTTTTTTCGCCTGCGGTGCATGTGTACCGCAGGTTTTTTTGGGGGTATGTCCGGTGCGATACGCGCTCTGCGGTGAAAGTTCCCCACGAGCGCAAACCGGGAATGGGGGCTGTCGGCACGAGCTGTCGGCAGGGTGGGGAATTGTTTTTTACTTCTTGTGGTGGATTGATATGAGGAGATGTTTTATTGTGTTGCTTTTTTCTGCTGTCGGATATTGATAATTGGTGTGTTGTTGGTCGAAATAATGTATGAAGTTGAATTTGTGAAGATGTGGTGCATTGGTGATAAATGGATTATGATGGTTTAATTTTACTTTATCCACTAAAATAATATTTTAATTTGATTGAAGAATGACGATAATAAATTGTTATTTGTTGATATTTTGCTTGACATGAGATAAACATGGAGTAGAATCTGCCCTCCTACTATCTGTATAGTAGCAACACGACCTTTTATGTTATGAAACTTCATCTTCCCAAAGCCTTGAGAGTCGCTCTGCTGGCGGTTTTTGCCGGTAACTCATATACCTTGATTGCTGAATCTGCCCAGACGACAGAAAGTAGCTGGAGTGGTGGATCGAATGTTGTGCTGGAGGATACACTCTCAGGCGAGGATGTGTTCATTCGCACGAATACCGCGGCGGTGCAGGATGCCGTGTCTATAATACTGCAGGCCGGCGGAAATTATACGATTGATATTCAGGATAGTGCCGGCTCGGAGGGGTATGGTGTGCTGGGCAATGGGGCAACAGTGATCAATGTGAATGGCTCCGATAGCGAGATTTCGGACACATCGCTGAATATTCACGGCTTTCTGGATCTGTCTGAGCTGAATATTCGGGGCAATTCTGTAGTTACGCTTTCTCCCGGCATGTTCATGAACGGCGACATGACGCATGATATTGCCGGTAAGGAAGGGTTGGAGAAGAGCTTGGGTGTGCGGATCGGAGCGATCAATCTGGACAACGGCACACTCGTGCTCAACAATGGCAGCGGTTATCTTTTCGACAATGGCGGTTATGACAGCTCCGGCGCTTCCGTTACCGGAGGTGAGGGCTATACGCTCAATGTCACCCACGATGCCGCCTACGTTCAGGTAGGTTCGAACATGCGTACCCGCTGGGCATTGCTCAATGGCGAGAATGATGGTACATACCACTCACTTCGCATCGGCGGGCTGGCCCGAGAGTTTGATGTGACGGAAATCTCCGGACTTCAGGATCTTGTGCTGGAGGGCGGTTATCTCACCTTCCGGCAGGTAGAGGATGCCATTCACGGCAATCTCAACATCGACCACGCCGCCTCCGTTGTGGTGGGTGGCGATAACATGATGGCTGAGGGTTCCGGGGATCTGATCGTTGCCGGTTCGCTGGATATCGGTACAACGGCACAGCGCCTGACCGGGTCGAATACAATTGTGATGAATGACGGCCTCATCGAGGGCGTGAATACTAAGGATAATCTGACCGATGGTCTCCAGTTGCTTGGCAGTACTCAGGCGGACAACACCGTGGAGCTGACCTACGAGGGGATGGTCAACAGAATCTCGGCTGACGTTCACATAGATGGTCTGGTCAGGTTTGTCACACAAAGTGCTCACCACGAGGGCGAGGTGCAGGACATGCTCACTCTTTCCGGTTATGTGAGCGGCGATGGCGATATCAGTATATCCGGTTCCGGAGTGGTGGAGTTCAGCTCTGCCAATGAGCACTTCACCGGTTCTGTCATCGTTTCTCAGGGAAGTTCGCTCATTCTCGGTGATGTATATTCTCTTTCCTCGGCTGATAAACTCACTATTTCCGAGGGTTCGAATCTTTACCTGAATACCGATGGTAATTTCCCCGTTGTACTCAGGGAGCTTCATCTTGGTAATGGTGCCACCCTTGCCATCAGTTCGCTGACCTCCTCGTTGTCAACGAATGCTGATCTGGCTTCTGTGAAGGCAGAGTCCATCAGTTTCGATTCCAACGGGGTGTTCAACATCATCTTCAACGAAAAGCTCCGCACCATGGGTGTGTACAACATCTTCGTTTCCGGCAATGCCGTGGCTGCCTCCGGTCTGAGCGATATCAACTTCTTCATGAGAGATGAGAACGGGGCGTTGGTGTCCTTCCTCTCCAATCAGTATGTGATGGGATCTCAGGAGATGGATGGAGGTTACCTCTATTATGTCGAAACCCGTTTCGGTAACAACTGGACCGGTGGAGAGGAAAATGACTGGAGTTCCTCTTCCAAGGTATGGAACAATGGTCAGAGCTATGATTCCTCCCGTTATGACTACGCTCTTTTCTTCAATCAGGATGGTGTGGCCAGCTCATCCGTCAACTTGAGCGAGGTTGTCAGCGTGAAGGGAATTTACGTTCAGAACGTCGGCGGCACCCGCTATGTGTTCAAGGGTGGCGTGGACGGAGTGGATATTGCCGGAGGTACGGAGTTCCACATGCGCGACACCGCCGAGGCCTCCGGTGCGGGCAACATGGGCAACGGCGCCTATGTGGAGCTGCAGAATGTACAGGCCGGCTCTGCTGAGAAAGCCATGGGCTGGATGTCTGTTTCCACCGGTGAATTGCGGCTGACTCAGGGCTCGCAGGTATACTTCGATGGCAACGCAATGTTACAGGTCGGTGCCGTGGGCGATGCCTTGCTGAGTGTAGAAAGTGGTTCGCAGCTGATATCGGCCACGGGAGCCACCCTGACGGCTCATGGGAATTCCGTTGCCGGTATTTCCGGAGTCAAGATCACGAACAATGCCATTCTCGGTGGCAATTCCACCTCTTCCTCTGAGATCAGTTCACTCGAGAATGCCGCTCTCAACGGTTTCCATATTGAAGCCATTGAGCTGAAGGGTACCGGTTCCATTACCAATGGCGGTATCGGAGCTGTCACCGGGTTGGACACCGATTATGATGGTATCACCTCTGTGGCAGCCGATGCAACTTGGACCCTTGGCGGTAAGTTGGATTTCAGTGCTGCCCTTTTCAACAAGGGTACGATCATCATCGCGGATGGTACGCTGATCAATTTCTCCGATCTCAAAGCAAACTCCGTCAATGGCAACAGTTATACCTACACCTTCATCGATGGAGGCTCTGTCATCAACTGGGATAAGCTCTCGCTTTCCAACTTCCAGTTCGGCGATGTCAATCTCGGGGAAGTCGGAAATTACGTCTCCATGTCGCTATCGGATGGTAGTGTGACCCTGACTTATTCCGATATAAGGCCTATCACATGGGATTCCGGTTGGGACATGCAGAAGCCGCCCATGTACGGCAAGACTTTCGTGGGGAATAGTGATGAGGTAGGAGACGGGCTTAATATGGCGGATGGTGCCATTAATTTCTCCGGCTCAAATCGGTTCCAGTACAATCAGATCGTGCCTACCGCTCCGAATGGGAATACGGTGGTAGTCATCCAGCGTGACAACGACTCCGACAGCGAGGGTGACTTCCTCGCCGGCGGTTGTAACTGGGGAGCTTCGGTTCTGAGCGGCAATATCTGGCTTTACGATGAAGGCTCAGATTACAACACCAAGATCGGCGGCTTCAAGCGTGGCTGGGGTGAAACCTCCATTCCTGAGCTGACCGGTGACAGTCACTTGCAGATTGTCGGTGAAAGCCACTTGACGGATGTGGTTGTTTATGGCGGCAGCTGGGGAATTCGCCAGACGGGTAATGCCTACCTGAGCATCAGCGCCGGCGGCTACAAGAACATCTATGGTGCCTCGGCCGATGCTGAGCTGAATGGCGATGTACACATGCAGCTCCACAAGGGGACGATCAATACCTACTACTCGGGTAAGACCTTCAGCGCTCCCGAAGGCTGGACGACGACTGTCGGGGGCTCAACCGTGGGCAATAAAGAGTTCAAGTACGACAGTTATGCCGATGCCGTATGGGTGCTGGGTGGATATTACGACCCGGAATACGACCCGGAATACGACTGGAGCGGCGCAAATCCGGAAGTTGTTCCCCCGCACTACGAACTGGATTCTACCCAAGCCACACATTGGGGTGGTATCTATGCCACGGGGCTGAACTCGGCATCCGGAACTGCTACAAAGGTGTTGGGAGATGCCGATATCTACCTGGGTAGCGATTTTGATTTCTCTTCCAACTTGGCCATCATCGATGGCGGAGCTGCTCAAGTTGAGGGTCAGAGTACCCTTCACTTCGTGGATGGCAAAGAATATGGTAATCTGAATAAGGATACCATCTATGTGTGGATTCCTGCCGTGAATGGTTACATGTACTGGGACCAGCACAGTGCTACGGAAGTGCGTGGCTCCCAGCCCCTCATGGGTAAATACACCAGCGTGGCAATACGCGGTTTCGACCGCATTGAGCTGGCAGATGGCGCGAAAGTGACCCTGCAATCCAGCCGGTTCAATACGGATACGGACGTGACCATCTCCGGCAGCGGTGTCATTGAGCTGCTGCGTCCTGAAATCTTCCAGCAGAACTATTACGGTATTCTGCAGGCGCCCTTCTGTGAGAAGGACTCGGAGCAGGGGCGTACAGTAGAGATTCCCCGTCGCAATATCACGCTGGAGAACGGCGCACGCCTCAAGGTTTCCACGGACTTCATCACTGCCTGGAATGCCGACTCCGGCTTCACCGCTCTCACCTCCGACATGAGTGCTGCGGACAGACTGGCTGTGAGCCGCTCCTGGAGCAGCCATTATGATCCGTCTGCCAACGGACGTTCCGACATCACGGTGACGGACGGAACGACCCTCGATATCTCGGACTGGCAGAGGGAGACGGCGGGCGGTAACATGCTCATCGATCTCTTCATCAGCGGGCATGGTACAGATGGGCTGGGCGCTCTTTACAAGGGAGTCTCGCAGTACGATCGCGACACGGCGGCGTTCTTCCAGTTCCCCTATATCGAGGTGACGGGCAACACCTCCTTCGGGATTGTTGCCGGTGCCTCCCCCATCTACATGTATGGAGCTGATAATGTGTATGACAACACGCTTTCCGGCGGTCAGTATGTGCAGAGTGACTACTTGGGTGATTACAACCAGTCCACTCTTAAGCTCAATAACCACACTCTGACCATCACCGGCGGCGGTACCTTTGGGCTGGTGAATACCACCGTGCCGGATGACGTGGGCGGTACCATCTACGTCGAGGAAGGTACCCTCAGAACGATCAATACCCCCGATCACCGCGTGCAGGATTATGCGAGCTACGGCTTGGAGTCTGCCAATGATGCCCGCCACGTCACCATTGCCCGTACGACGGACATCGTCCTTACGGAGTACGCGCTGTTGCACACCGACCTCAACAATGGCTCGGACAACCTCAGCGTGCCGCTCGGTAGCGGTCTGCAGTCCCTCAAGATCGCCTCCCTCAGCGGTGCCGGCGAGACCAATCTGGAGGACTTCGGTCTCAACGGCATCGAATTGATTGTCAAGCGTGACCAGTTCTACACCGAGTTCCTCGATGAAAGCCGGAATTACTGGAACCGGAATGGCTATGCCTACGCCATGTACAGCGGTGCCATCTTGGGCGACAGCGACTCCTCCGTTTCCAAGTCCGGCGATGGGGTGCAGTACCTCTCCGGCTCCGAGAGTACATACGGCTCCTTCATGACAGCCGGTAAGCTGGGTGGTACCTATGTTTCCGGCGGTATTCTCTACGGCATCGGCACCTCCACCTTCCACAAGAGCGCGCAAGATTCCTTCAAGGATGGCATGACCCGTGTGGATGTGGGCGTGTTCGGCTCCGGCGATATGTACTGGACGAGTTATAAGGATGCTCAGGGCGTGCTGCACGAAGGTCGAGTGTACCTGAGCGACGGCGTGCGCATCACCAACCCGGGTTCGTACTATCTCAACCCGCAGTTGCCTACCGACATGCAGCCGACGGAGAAGAACATGATCATCGGTGTGGAGGCTGCGCCCAACGGCACCGATCTGAATGCCACCGGTGCCGACGGCGGTTACATCTTCCTTGTTGATCAGAATGACGACATCGCCTCCACCAATCAGAACGGTATGGAGGAGCACAGTGGCTACATCACGCTCAACGGCGTGGACTACGTCCGAATAGATACCCACAACCTCAGCAAACTCAATGGCGTGAGTGGTATCTATCTTGATGGCTCGGTCTACCGGGACGGTGAGGTGATCGATCGCAACAAGATGTTGCTGTTGAGTGCTGCCGACTGGGAGAAGGTGAAGAGCGGAGAGATTCGCGCTACTGTCACCGGTCTGGGCACAGCCGGTTACAACGAGGCTACCTGGAGCGGTCTGCTGCACGATGAGCTTTCCGGCAGTTCTCAGATCTCCGCCAATCTCGTCAAGGAAGGAGCCGGCACCCTCGTGCTGGACCAGTCCACCTCCTATAGCGGTTCGACCTCTCTGCTGGGCGGTACCCTGAGCCTCAAGGGCTGGGTGGATCCCAATCGGATCACACAGGGCGCTTCCTTCACCATGGTGGCCGGCAGTTCGCTCAAGCTCTCCTTCGATGGAACCTATACCGACGGAGGTATGGATGTGGAGGAATATGCCGCTACCGGCAAGGTCGTGATGACCGGCAAGGTGAATGAAGATACCGAGCTGAGCGAGGACCTGGTACTGGTGGGGCGCGGTGACAAGCGTTGGAACGATGAGTCCGGCTGGCAGCCCTCCTGGGTGAATGACGGCACGAATGAGGACTTCACCGATGGTGAGACCGCCGCTCTCATCTCCGATGTGGGAGCCGGGGTGAACTTCACCATCTCGGGTCTGCTGAGCGGAGAAGGTAACCTGCTGCACTCCGGCAACGGTACCCTCGCGCTTACGAATGCGAATACCTACACGGGTGGAACGGTTGTGACCCGCAGCCATGTCTATGTAGAGCACGATACCGCCCTCGGCGACACCGCCTCCGGGCTGGAGAGCGCACGCGTAGTCACCTGGAAGAACTCCCACCTCCACTTTGCGGATGGTGTACACACCACCATCGCCGCTCCTACAACGAACTCCATCGAGGGCAGCGTGTACATCGGTGAGGACGTGAACAGCCCGCAGCCCACGCAGCTCACCATGACGGGTAATGGGTACTGGGCAGAACAGACCTATGTGGAGAACCACAACTCCACGCTGCTCTTCTCGGAGGAAGGGGCTACGAATACCGGAGCGGATAAAATCGTGGGCAATGCCGACGACTACCTCGGTCATGGTGCCGGCGTCATCACCGGCAAGGGTACCATCGCTGTGAGCGATGCGGATATCGATTCCACCGGACTGGCAGCCGTCATGACGGACAGCTTCGCGGAGCTGCACGACTACACCGGCTCCGTGGTTGTGGAAGGCGAGGGCGCTACCCTGCGCATGGACAGCACTACCTCGACCACCGGTGGCGGAAATGATTACATCGTCAGCAGCGGTGTGAGC
>JAZQGN010000021.1:0-41606 GCA_045540095.1 Akkermansia sp. | reverse complement strand
TTGTTTTTCCTACGTTCAGCTCAAACCAATATGAAATCACATTATAATATATTGGATAGAAGCGCTTTGTGAAAACGTCTCCCAAATTTAAGAGGCTTTCACATTGCTTGTAAGAGGCCAAGGGAAATGAAACACAGCATTTATGGGTCTACCTTGAAAAGTTCATCATTCCTCCTCTCATGAACCATCTTCCTTGAGAGGTAAAAACGAAGATAATTTGCGAGCAATGCAGTAAAACTTAAATTTTTAATTTGTAAAATTGCTTATGTTGTGCTATAATGACTATGTCATGAATAAAGAAAAACTTTCCCGCATATTGAGAGCGATGTACAATAACGCGCCGGATGGTGATAAGGTCGCTATGATTCATTTATTTGGAATCATCTTTGCTAACGAAATATCTCAGAATGGTGCCACCCCTGCAAGCATTACAGAGGGTGCAGAAATCAACTCATCTTATAGTACCGAGGTGAGTAAAGGGATTAAACTGAGTAGATATGTTTCTCCGACTCCGGAATTGTATAAATGGGTACTGGCACTCATATAATGTTTTGACTCGTTCTATTAGCCCTCCTCTGGGAACAATTAATTTATTCCGATTTTCTGAAATGCCTCTGGGGATTCCCAGAGGTGTTTTCTTTTGCGAGCAAATCCATTTTATATACTCGTGTTCTAGGACAAGGAGATCAGCAAGACCGGGGCTTACCCCATGAGCGAGTTCCTCATGATTCTGGCCGAACTGTAACAAACGCACAAAACACCACCCACGCTTCGATAAATCTTCCGTCTTCGCCAAGGCTTCGCCGAGACAAGACGCCCAGACAGGCTCGCAAGACCATGCCCCGCACCCGGCAGACCAAGGGCTCCACTTCGAGCAAATCCTCCCCTTGCAGCTCAGTTTTTGTGCCATCGGCAACAAAAACGCAGGAAACGAGCAACAAAATGCCCGCCGCGAGCATCTATTTATTAGAAAATCTGCACTTTCTGCCATTTTTTTGTTGCGGATTCGGTGTGAAATATGTTAGTCTGAGTAGAAAAATGGTACAAGGTTCCCCTATGATGAGGAAAATACTATTTATTTCTGTCTTGTTTATCATCTGCGAAATGATTACAGAAATAGTTTTGCGGTATCCGTGTAATCATGGCAACAATTTCTATGTTCACGCGGTTGCTCTGGCATTTTTTCTCTTGCTGTCTTTGATAAACTTAAAAAAGAACATAGGTGTGATTGTAGGTGCTTTCATTGGCTTGTTGTTCGTGCTGGGGGTGAACTATTTTAATGTTGGAATTGACTACGATACCTGGATAGAAAGAGGTATGCCTGAATGGGGTGAATACACAACATGTCCTTCTCCCATGAACCGGAGGAAGGGATTTGAAACAATACCCGCAACAGAAAAGAACCATGCCCAGCATCCAAAGAATCCTGACCACCACAGCCCTGTGCCTTGCGGCGGGGAAATAACGCATAAAAAGCCATCTTGCAGCCTAGGATTCCTCCTAGGCTGTTCGCTTGTCAGACCGGGACTCCATCCTACCCTTGCAAGTGTGTTTTTATCCCCTTGCAAGCGATGTTTCATTTTAGGTTGGCATTCAGAGAAAATTGGCACTTAAACCGCTGATTCTGTGTAGCTTCTCAGTTCGACGCATCTTTGCTTGCCGATATACCCACATCTCACTAAAATCGCCTAAGCTCACAGAATCAACAGATTGTTGATTCGAGGCTTCTTTAGTGACCCTAAAAGGCGTTCGCGCTTAGCAAAACGGGCTTAGGCATGCTTAGGCTTTTTGGGCTTTTGGGGGCATTTTGCGCCCGGCAGGGCGGTGGCGGGGATTGCGAGCGTGCAATGCCTAAGCGGGCGTAGGTGTTGAAAATCAATGCAAAGCAAAAACCGAACCAGATTGTTTTCTGATTCGGTTTCTGGGATTAAGTGGAGCATAGGGGATTCGAACCCCTGACCTGTTGCGTGCGATGCAACCGCTCTACCAACTGAGCTAATGCCCCGCAGATGATTGCGAGAGGATTATACACTTGGGGAGAGGGGGATGCAAGCAGAATGTGAAAGGGTTGACAGAAAAAAGTGGCATAAAAAGGCCCCTGCACCATGAGTATTGGTGAAGGGGCCGGGAGGGGATGAAGAATAAGGGTTAGAAAGCGCGCATGAGGCTGTTGCGCATGGCCTCCTGGTCCACGCCGATGGCGAGGGCAATCTTAATGACAGCCGCAGCGATATCCACGGTCTGCATCTTGGTTTCCAGAGGCAGTTCTTCCACTACTTTTGCAGCAGCACGATCGTTCATGAAGGCGGGCATGACAGATGTCACGGCGGGGCTGGTCTGCATGGAGGAAGCGGCTTCCATTAGGGCAGCAAGCTCAGGGCTTTCAGCGATGGCCTTGATAGCGGCCATCTTCTGCTCATCCGTCATAGCGGAGAAAGATTCAATGATGGAAGGAGCAGCCTTGGTGATGATGGCATGCACGCCGGCGACGACCTGAGGAGTAGTGGCAGACTTGCTGTTGTTCATCAGCTCGGTAAGCTGCTTGATGGTGGTAATAACATCCGTGGAGCCAGCTTGCTCAGGGGAGGAGCAGGAGCTAAGGCAAACGATGGGTGCGGCGGCAAGGGAAAGCCAGATATATTTGTTCATGACGTTGTTTTATGTTCAGTTGTTAATAATGGGGAAACTGTAAGGTTCCCATGCTGTTATGTTACACCATGCGGGAAGAATGTAAAGAATATTTTTTAGCATTGCAAGGGTCTGTTTCAGATTTACTGGTGATTATTCTCGGTTCGATCCGGTCCATGAAGTTAAGTCATTGAATGTCAGGCTAAGAATACGCAGTGTCATAAAAAACGCATTTTTACAAATTTATAAACACTCTAAATAGCGTTTGTAAGGCCTGTTTCGGAGCAGATGTAAGCACTTTTTAATTTATTCATTTTCTTGGCGTTATAGAAAACATCTACTTCATAATCCTCCTAACTGTATACCCTCAAGAATGCTCTATTTTACCTATTTTTACCAGCAGATTTGAAACAGCCCCCATTGCAAACACATTTGTATATAATGCCTCAGGCCTCGGATGAAAGGCACTAATGATGTGTATTTATCGCGGGAGGACACGGATTGTCCCATTAAACGGGCGAAGGTTTAACAAAAAAAAATCAGTTAAGGCTTGCCAAAAGGAGGCCGGAGTGCTAGCATGCGTGCTCGCTGTTATGGTACTTTCTCTGAAAACCTTACTGTATGTAGGCTGTGGTTGCTTTGTGGGCGGTGTGCTGCGCTACCTGACGGGGTGGTATATTTGCCACAGGTGGGGCATCACGATGCCGGGCATGCCGTGGCATACGCTGATTATCAATTTTGTGGGCTGCCTGTTTATGGGCTTATTCTGCGGGCTGGCAGCTGGCGGGCTCATCACCTGCCCTAACTTGCGGCTGGCAGTTACAGCGGGGCTATGTGGAGGGTATTCCACCTTGGCGGCCTTTGCGTTTGAGAACACGCAGTTGTTACGCGAAGGAGCTTATTTAACCACATCAGCCTATGTTGTGCTAACGATGGTGGGAAGCCTGATTTTCTTCCTGCTGGGGAACAGCTCGGCAAATATGATTCTGAGGGGTTAAGCTCAGGAGTGAGCATCCCACCAAAAAAAGAAAGGCTCCCGCACACGTCTTGCGCACGGGAACCCTCGTTTTTATTCTTTAATTAGCAGACGGGCGAGGTGCGTAAATTTTCATCTCAGCCACGCTGGAGGCATTGCCGTCCAAAGCTGCGGTGGAGAAGAAGCGAATGTAACGAGCTCGCACAGGATCAAAGGAGATAATCTGCTCCACGGGGTTGGCGCGAAGGTTACCGAACTCACCCTCAGAGACGTTCTTCCAAGTGTTACCATCGGTGCTGACTTCTAAGCGATAGCGAGAAGTCATTCCCTGAGTGGTACCATCCTGACGGGGGAGATAGGAGAAGCCGTTGATAGTTTGCTCTCTCTTCATATCCACCACGAAGTGGGAGGGCACGCGGCCGGATTGCCACAAGGTATCCGGCTTGCCATCAAAGGCCAGCGAGGCATAGTTTGCTGCATAGCCCTTGAACGTCCATCCCTGGCTGTTCAGCACCACATCACCCTCCTCCGTGGCGGCTACAGGCTCGGACTCAGAATCCGTGGCTGAAGGCATGCGCAGCAGAGAGAACTCCGAGATGCAGGGGCAAGCCTTAGAACGCGTGATAGTGAGGCGGAGGCGGTTCGTGGTGACGGGAGAGTCCAGCCAGCGAAGCACCTGATTACCGATGGTGTGCCCCTTCCCGCCGCGCAAATTAAACTGCGTTTCCACCTCACCGGGATTGCCGGGGTGGACGATGGTAATCCATTCACCATCCACGAAGGCCTCCACCTTAAAGGCTTCCACGCGCTGTCCAAGGCGAATTTGCTCGCGCAGGCGCACCACATCAAAGGTAGCGGGCTCGCGGAGAGTTATCTCGGCTGAGGGGGTGGCGGTACCATCGTTCGGGCACCAGTAGCTCTCAATGTCGCCGTCCGTGAGGTTGGCAGCCGTATAGCGGGCGCCGCGCTCGTCAGAGGCGGTAGCTGAGGCCCCACGGGCATAGTCCGTGGCCAGCAGGCGGCGGCGCATTTTGCCGAAGGCCTCCAGTGAGGCCACATCCGCAGGATCCAAGCGACCGTCACGATTCGGAGCCAAATTCAGGATGAGGTTTGCGCCACGTCCCACGCTGCTGAGGTATACCTCCATGAGGTGCTCGGGGGTCTTCACCTGAGAGCCCTGCCCCGGATGCCAGAACCAGCCACGGTGATTGATGGGGGTATCACCTTCAAGAGAAAGCCATCTGTTACCTTGGGCGTTCCAGAGGGGATATTTCACAAAGCCCTTTTCGGAGCCGCCCCAAGTCACATCACCACGGCCGGCAGCGCCCCAAATGATGCAATTGGGCTGCAGTCTACGGATGAGGCGCACCACGTGCTGATAGTTGTAGTAATTATCAGCGTTACCGATGTTGCGGTGACAGCGGGCGCCACCGTAGAAACCATCACCGCCCATGGCGCCGTCAAACCAGATTTCAAAGATGGGGCCGTACTTAGTGAGAAGCTCCGTAATCTGCTTGTAATAAACGCGCAGATATCCTTCACGACCGTACTCTGCACAGTTACGATCCCAAGGGGAAAGATAGGTACCGAAGGGAAAATCATGGCGGTCACATGCGCGGGCAAACTCGCGCACCACGTCACCGCGCCCGTTACGCCAAGGCGAGCGGCGGATGTTGTGATCCGTAGATTGAGTGCGCCAAGTGCAGAAGCCATCGTGATGCTTGGCGGTGTAAATCATGCCATTCATACCGGCATTTTTGAAGGTGAGCACGATAGACTCCGCATCAAAAGAAGAAGGATTGAAAAGCGTGGGAGATTCATCGCCATAGCCCCACTCTCTGTTCGTATACGTATTCAAGCCAAAGTGGACGAACGCGTACCACTCCATACGCAACCAATTAACCTGCTGTTCCGTAGGAAGCGGACCGTACGGTGCTGGAGCGCTCGCAGCACTCACAACACCTGTACCCAGACAAAGTGCGGACAGTATGATTTTTCTAAACATGGTACTAAACTAGCAAAAATCCACCGTAAGCACAAGAAAAAAAAACGGGCACCCCACCTGCCCTGTAACGAGCGGATGGGGTGCCGTTTTGTATGACTTTATGAGTTCCGAGGAATTACTCCTGTGAAGTTTCTTCAACGGCAGAAGCCTCTGCACCCTCGGTGGCGGAGCCATCCTCGCCCTCCACGAGCTCAGAGGCGTCCTCTTCATCCTCATCAGGGATAACAAGGGTGATTTCCTGAATAGCCTCCTTGCCATTGAGCGTAATGAGCTTCACGCCCTGAGTGGCACGGCCGGTCTCACGGATAGAATCCACCTTCATGCGTACGGACTGACCGCCGGAGGTCATAATCATGAGCTCATCAGCATTCGTAACCGTGGTAGCGGAAACGACAAGGCCCGTCTTATCCGTGCAATTCATGGTCTTAATACCAATGCCGCCACGGCTCTGCAGGCGATACTCACCAAAGCGAGTGCGCTTGCCAAGGCCGTTCTCGGAAACCACGAGCAGCGAGTGGGCGGCGGGTGCGCCATCGGTCGGGGATTCGGTCTCAGCGGATACGTCAGCGGCGGCGTCTTCAGCTACGACAGATGTCTCACCTTCAGGCACCACGGCCATGGCGACCACGTAGTCACCCTCGCGCAGCTTAATACCACGCACACCGATGGTGTTACGGCCCTGAGTACGCATATCGCTCTCATTGAAGCGGATACTCATACCATTGTGAGTGACGATGATGACATCCTGCTCGCCGGTAGTAAGCACGGCGTTCACGAGGGAGTTACCCTCCTCAAGGTTGATGGCGATAATGCCGGCCTTGCGGTAGTTCACGAAATCATTCAGGGCGGTCTTCTTCACCGTACCATCCTTTGTGGCGAACACCACATTGCCGGAGCCCTCAGCGAAGGTAATGTCCTTACCATCCTCACTCACCTTGCGCTCCAAACGCAGAATGGCAGCGATACGCTCATCTGCCTGCATATCCAGCAGGTTCTTAATGGAACGGCCCTGAGCACTGCGAGCGGCCTCGTCAATCTCGTACACGCGTTCCACGTACACACGGCCGGTGTTCGTGAAGAACATGATGTAGTCATGATTCTGAGCGGCGAACAGGTGCTCCACGTAATCGTTGGCATCCTTCTTGCTCTTGGTGGTAGCGGCCTTGATGCCCTTGCCGCCGCGAGCCTGCAGGCGGTACTCGTCAGAGTTCGTGCGCTTGATGTAACCACTGTGAGAGATGGTCACAATCATGGAGTCATTCGGAATGAGGTCCTCAATGGCCATATCACCCTCAAAGGGAATGATGTGGGTCATACGCGGGGTGGCATACTTCTCCTTGATGGTGCGGAGCTCATCCTTCACGATGCCGAGCACGCGAGCCTCATTAGCGAGGATATCAAGATAATCCTCGATAACTTCCAGCAGCTTCTTATACTCATCAGAAATCTTATCATTCTCAAGAGCCGTGAGCTGGTAGAGGCGCAGGTCCAGAATGGCGTTCACCTGACGCTCCGTGAAGACGTAAGAATCACCCTGCACGGAAGGCTGGCTGTGGATGAGAATGCCGAGGCCCTTGGCCAGCTCCACGGGGAAGCGGAAGGCCATCAGTTTGTTGCGAGCCTCCTCACGGTTGCGGGACTCGCGGATGATGCGGATGAACTCATCCAGATTAGCTAAGGCGATAAGGTAAGCCTCCAACACCTCTGCGCGGTCCTCAGCCTTGCGCAGCAAGAACTTCGTGCGGCGAATCACCACTTCGCGGCGGTGCTCCACATAGAAATTGATGGCATCCTTCATGGTGAGCACCTTGGGGCGGCCCTCATGAATAGCCAGCATATTCACAGCAAAGGAAGTATCAAGGCTGGTGAGCTTATAAAGCTGGTTGATAACCACCTGCGGGCGGGCATCGCGCTTCAGCTCGATTTCGATGTAATCCGTCAGGTCGCGCATGCCGGCGATATCAGTAATCACCTTATCACGCACAAGCTCAGCGATTCGCTCCTGCAGCACGGCGCGGTTCACGCCGTAAGGCACATCAGAAATGTGGATGAACTCACGGCCATTCTCGTTTGACACCACCTCCATCTTACCGCGCATGCGCACGCTGCCACGGCCGGTGCGGAAGTAACTGTCAATCCCCTTGTAGCCGAGGATATAGCCACCGGTGGGGAAATCCGGCCCCTTGATGTAGGCACGCAGGGCTTCACTGGTGATGAGAGGGTTATCGATAAAGGCGCAAATACCGTCCACCACCTCACCGAGATTATGCGGAGCCATATTCGTGGCCATACCCACGGCAATACCCGTGCCACCGTTCACCAGCAGGTTCGGGAAGGCGGAGGGGAATACCACGGGCTCCGTGAGGCGGTTGTCATAGTTCGGCTGGAAGTCCACAGTGTCCTTATCCAGGTCATCCATGAGCGCCACACCCAGGTGGCTGAGCTTAGCCTCGGTGTATCGCATGGCGGCGGGAGGGTCACCTTCAGGAGTACCGAAGTTACCCTGCCCCTGCACCAGCACATCACGCATATTCCAAGGCTGAGCCATTGTTACAAGCGTACCATAGGCGGACTGGTCACCATGGGGGTGATAGTTACCAATGGTGTCACCCACGATTTTACCGCACTTGATGGTACCCTTGGTGGGTACGAGGCCCAGCTCATGCATGGCATAGAGCACGCGGCGCTGAGAGGGCTTCAGGCCATCGCGGGCATCCGGCAGAGCACGGGAGATGATAACGGACATGGAGTAGTCCAGGAAGCTGCGAGAGACCTCCTCTGCCACGTCCACCGGGCGAATTCTTGTTTCACTCATAATTCAGGAAAAATCGGTTAGGGTTTACACGTCGAGGTTACGTACATTGAGGGCGTTATCCTCGATGAAACGGCGGCGGGGCTCCACGAGGTCGCCCATGAGGATGGTGAACATCTTGTCAGCCTGCACAGCGTTATCATCATCCAGACGCACGCGCAGCAGCTCACGCTTCTCTGGATCCATGGTCGTGGCGTACAAGTCCTTGGCATCCATTTCACCAAGACCTTTGAATCGTGTGATTGTCACGCTGCGGCCACCGATTTCCAGCACCTTGGCAAGGATATCACCCACAAAATTCACGGGCGTCACGATGTTACGAGAGCTTTCCACCAGTTCGTACACGGGAGCGTCATCAGACAGCAGGCGGTCAGACTCAATACCAAGCTCCTGCAGGCGAGAAAGCACGCGGTTAATGGCTTTAGCCTCATGCAGCTCGTGCAACAGAGCACGGCGGCTGGGGCCTTCGCGAACAGGCAGAGGGTTGGCTGCAAGCTCCTCCTCTGTTGGCTCGCCGAAGAGGAAGAGATCGCGGTTCTCATCAGAGAAAGCAGAGAGGTCTTCCATATTGCGGAAGTATACCACCTCTTCATCATTACCACAGCGTACCTTCACCAGATACTGCGGGAAGTTACCCTCGTCATCACGATGACGCAGCAGGTCCTTAAAGTCACCGCCATGCTGAGCTACGCTGCCCTCATACTTCTGGAGATTGATGAGCGTCTCAAGAATGGCCATGAGGGAGTCTGCGTCAAACTCCGTGCTCTTGTCCGGAGTGCGCAGAGTCACATCACCGGCACCGAGGGAGATAAGCTTGCGGTTGAGAGATACCTCATCCTGCACGTACTGCTCCACCTTGCGGTGAATCACGCGGTACAGCGGGGGCTGGGCAATGTACAGATAACCGGCACGCACCAGCTGGGGCATGTGACGGCAGAACAGAGTGAGCAGAAGGGTGCAGATGTGGGAGCCGTCCACGTCAGCATCAGCCATCAGAATGATCTTGTGGTAACGCACCTTGTTGATATCGAAGGAGCCTTCACCCTCACCATCACCGATACCGGCACCGATAGCCGTGATGATGTTCTGAATTGTTTCACTGCCCAGAGCCTTATCCAAGCGAGCCTTCTCCACGTTCAGAATCTTACCGCGCAGGGGAAGAATAGCCTGCGTACGACGGTCACGACCCATCTTAGCGGAACCACCTGCAGAGTCACCCTCCACAATGAAGAGCTCGCTGAGCTTGGGATCGCGGCAGGAGCAGTCAGCCAGCTTACCGGGCAGACCACCGCCCACGGTCATGGCGCTCTTACGCACACTTTCTCGGGCCTTTCGGGCGGCCTCACGGGCGCGGGAGGCGATAAGGCAGCGATCGATGATGGTCTTAGCCACCTGAGGATTCTCCTCAAAGAACTCCTTGAGCTCCTCGTACACCACGCTGCTCACCACACCTTCAATTTCTGTGTTCACGAGCTTGTCCTTCGTCTGGGAAGAGAAGCGCGGGTTGGGCATCTTCACGGAGATAACGGCCACCAAGCCTTCGCGCACGTCATCGCCGTTCAAGCTGGGATCCTTATCCTTAAGCAGGTTATTGCTCTTGGCGTAGTTATTGATGGCGCGGGTCAGCGAGCTGCGGAAACCGGAAAGGTGCGTACCACCGTCAGCATTGAAAATGGAGTTGGCGTAGCACTGAATCTGGTAGCGGTCACTATCATTGTACTGCATCACCACATCCACAATCACATCGTCCTCCATGGTCTTGCCATCGTACTCCACCTCGATGTGGCGTACACCGCTCATGGCGATAGGCTCCTGAGTAATGAGAGTCTTGTTCTCACCGAGCTGCTTCACGAACTCGCGAATACCATCAGCATAGTAGAACGTTTCGGTGCGTTCCTGCCCGGTGCGCTCGTCCACCAGTTCAATGACGAGGCCGGGGTTCAGGAAGGCCAGCTCGCGCAGGCGGCGGCCCAGCAAATCAAACTTGAATTCCGTGGTATCAGTGAAGATGGTCGGGTCCGGCAGGAAAGTGATGGCCGTACCAGTCTGCCCTTCCGGGCAGGTACCCACCACATGCAGCTTCTCCGTGGTCTTACCACGCTCAAAGGTAATGACGTGGCGCTTACCATCACGGCGAACTTCAGCCTTGAAGAAATCAGAGAGGGCGTTCACACACTTAGCACCCACACCGTGCAAACCACCGGAGTACTTATAGGCGCCCTGCCCGAACTTACCACCGGCGTGCAGGTTGGTGAGCACCAGCTCCACGGCAGGAATACCGAACTTCGGGTGCATGTCAACGGGAATACCACGGCCGTTGTCAATCACGGAAATCGTGCCACCCTCGTGAATCTGGATGATAATCTTGGTGCAGTAGCCGGCCAGGTGCTCGTCAATCGAGTTATCCAGCACCTCAAATACGCAGTGGTGCAGGCCGCGCTCATCAGGATCGCCTATGTACATGCCGGGGCGCTTACGGACGGCTTCAAGGCCCTCCAGCTTATCAATCTGCGCCGCGCCGTACTCTTGCTGTGCTCCGGTCGTGACTACCGTCTCGGTGTCCTCAGGAGCATTGGTGTTTTCAGTCATACGGCGCCCATTATACGCGCGTATACGCGCGCGTCAATTATATAATATGTCAGTATATTGAAAAACACACAAAAATACACCTATAGCGCGCCATGTATACTTTCCCTACACCTTTCGCACACTCCACCCAATACGCGCTTACAGGGGCAAATAAAGCACATTATAGAGATTTCACAACAAACGTCTAGAACAAGAGGGTTATGAGTGTCTCCTCAAAGGAACTTCCGGAGCGCTCACTAAGTCTCCTTTAAGCAGCCCCCACAGAATCTTTAGCCACCATTACACGAAAATAACACATTCTTTTCCCCTCTACCATCTAAGCATACGTGTTACAAATAAGAAAAACTCTTGCATAACGCCAACTGATAAGCTATACTCAGCACACAAGAAGACATGAATAACGAACTCATCGACAAAATTCGCCACTATGTAGTGTCTCATATCAGTGAGTTTCACGAAGCGCGGGTGAACAACCTCAACAAGCTGAAACTAAAAAAGGTTCTTGCTCACAAAAACCCCTACCTTTTCCGCGCTAAAGACACAGAAACAGCCGAAAGCATTGTTCGAACAATTGTTGATGCGTTCCTGAGTTCCGGAGAAGAAACCATTTTTGGAGACTGGCTAGAAGGGCTTGCTATATATGTATGTCAACAAGTATACGGCGGCACAAAATCTAGCGCGAAAGGTGTGGATTTGGAATTTGACAAAGACGGATGTCACTACTTGGTTGCCATCAAATCCGGCCCAAATTGGGGCAACAGTAGCCAGATTAAACGCTTAATTGATGAGTTCAAATCCGCAAAACGAACACTAAGAACAAGCCGAAGCAACATTCGTGTTGAAGCAGTCAACGGCTGTTGCTATGGTAAAGACAAAAATCCAGATAAAGGCGATTACTATAAGTACTGCGGACAAGACTTCTGGGAGTTTATATCAGGCGAACCAGAATTGTACACAGAGCTTATAGAACCTCTTGCCGCTGATGCAAAGATTAGAAATGATGAATTCAAGAAACAATATAGTGTGAAAATTAACCTTTTCGTACGAGAGTTTCTGGAAAGTTTCTGCCGAGAAGATGGCAATATAGACTGGGAAAAAATCGTCAAATTTAATTCAGGCAGAGCTTAAGCATGATTGTTGGCAAACAGACTCTCTACCCTACCATTTCTACCTTTTCCGGAGCGATGGGGCTGGATAATGGACTGGAAAAAGCTGGATTTTCTGTACGTCTAGCCGTTGAAATAGAAAAAGCGATGTGTGACACCATTCGGCTGAATAAGCCGAATCTGCCACTGATATCAGATGATATTCGCAATTATAGCGGAGAAGAACTGTTACAACATGCCGGTTTGAAAAAGGGGGAGCTATTTCTGCTCTGCGGTGGCCCTCCCTGTCAAGCATTCAGCACAGCCGGTAAACGAAGGGGGCTGGAAGATGACCGAGGCAATGTGTTCCTGAAGTTCATCAGTCTCATTGGTGAGATGCAGCCAAAGTACTTTTTAATCGAGAACGTTCGGGGCCTCTTATCCGCTGCGTACAACCCGCCACAACTCGCAGATAAGCCTGCAGAAAAAGGGTCTGCTCTCGCCTATCTGCTCTACGAGATAGAAAAACTCGGATATGCCTATTCTTTTACCCTATACGATGCAGCCAACTACGGAGTCCCTCAGCATAGAGAGCGTGTCATCATATTAGGAAGCAGAGAGGGTTACAGGTTACCGCATATTCCTCCTACGCACAACGAACGAGGAACAAATGGTTTACTCCCATGGAAGACTCTACGTGACGCGGTAGGCGGGCTGACCAGCTGCACCTCCAGCAAAATTCCTGACAAACGAAAGCCATATTACGAGCTGTTGACTGAAGGTCAGAATTGGAGAGACCTGCCCATAAACATGCAAAAAGCAGCTCTAGGGAAAGCATACGCCCTGCAGGGTGGCAAAACAGGTTTCCTGCGACGTCTCGCGTGGGACAAACCCTCGCCTACGCTGGTAACCTGCCCTACAATGCCAGCCACAGAACTCTGTCATCCGGAGGAAATCCGACCGCTCTCCATTGAAGAATATGCACGTATCCAAATGTTCCCGGACAGTTGGAAATTCTCTGGCAACCTTGCGGCAAAATACAAGCAGATTGGAAATGCTGTCCCTGTAGGGTTAGCCGAAGCAGCGGGACGCCATATTCTACGCTTTGACTCATTAAGCCCACAAGAAAAAGAAAGAATAAGCACCAGCGGAGAATGCTCTATTGCCCGCCATTCACGTTATAATCATACGGACGATTTGTATTTTAAGTCTCATCTGGAAAAGCTGAAAGGGGCTATGAGCGAGCCTTATGATTTAGTACTCAACTCCTATTAAATCATATTCTCCAAGCCCACCGAATAAAAAACAAAATCACAACGAGCGAGAAAATCGTCCGAATCTGTCGCACGGGACAGCACACCGTTAGCTAACGCGGCAGTGAGGTTCAGCGAGTACGCCCTACAAACTGTGGTTGCAGCAGATTCTTTCATCATTATCATAGCACAAAAAGGATGTTAAGTTTCATGCCGAAACATTCCTACAACAAACGGACATGAGACATACATAAAAAACGCTTGCCAAATACCGCGGAATAAGTTACTCTAACTCACCTCTCATTCTCAAACGAATATGAAGCACGTACACTTCCTCGGAATCTGCGGCACCGCGATGGGTGCTGTGGCATCAGCCATGGCTCGCAAGGGCTACACTGTTACCGGCACAGATGCCAACGTCTACCCGCCTATGTCCACGTTCTTGGAGAGTGAGGGCATTCAGATTTTTCAAGGGTACAAGCCTGAGAATCTTCCCGAAGACGCGGATTTAGTGGTCATCGGTAATGCCATGAGCCGTGGCAATGTGGAAGTGGAAGCTGTACTGGAGCGCAACATGCGCTATATGAGCCTTCCGGAGACGATGAAGGAGTTCTTCCTCTGGGGCAAGCACAATTACGTTGTAACCGGCACGCACGGCAAGACTACCACCACGAGCATGCTGGCTTGGCTTATGGAAGCCAACGAGATGAACCCGAGCTTCATGATTGGCGGCATTGCCCGTAATCTTGGCCGCGGTGGACGCTTTACGGATTCAGAGTACTGCGTGCTGGAGGGTGATGAGTACGATACGGCTTTCTTTGACAAGCGCTCCAAGTTCCTGCACTATCTGCCTGAGGTTGTTATCATCAACAACATCGAGATGGACCACGCGGACATTTACTCGAACGTGGAGGAGATTAAGCTTTCCTTTAAGCGCCTGCTGCGCGTGGTGCCCCGCACCGGCGTGGTATTCATCAATTCAGACTGCCCGAACTGCGCGGATGTACGCGAACACGCAGCAAACGAGCTGAAAATGGTGAAGATTGTAGGCGTAGGCATGGAAGAAAATGCGGATTTGCGTATCACGGACATCGAGCACCGCACGGATGGCAGCACCTTCACGCTGGAAGGAGAGACCTACAGCATCCCCATGATTGGCGATTTCAACATCCGGAATGCCGCCATGGCTACCTGTGCTGCCCGTAATGCTGGGCTGACGCCGGACCAGATTCGCAGAGCCTTCCTGAGCTTCACCGGCGTAGCTCGCCGCCAAGAAGTGCGAGGCACCGTGAACAGCGTAACTGTGGTGGATGACTTCGCCCACCACCCCACAGCCATACGTCAGGCCGTGGAAGGCCTCCGCCAGCGCTTCCCCAAGAGCCGCCTGTGGGTGATTTTTGACCCCCGTAGTAACACTACCATCCGCAATCTTTTCCAGCAGCAGCTGGCAGATGCACTTGCTACCGCGGACTTCGCCGTCATCTCCCCCGTAGAGAACCACAAACGCCTGCGCCCCGAAGAAAGACTAGACGTGGAGCAGCTTCGCAATGATATCAGCGAAAAAGGGACAGAGAGCTATCTGGGCACGGATGTGGACGACATCGTAGCGCACGTGGTTTCACGCGTACACCCCGGCGACGTGTTGCTGGTAATGAGCAACGGCGGTTTCGGCGGCATACATGGGAAGCTGCTCAGCGCACTCGCGCAGTAATATAACTTTATCAAAGCAAAAAACACCCTGGCAGACGGAATGTAGCCGGGGTGTTTTTTTCTCAAGAAAATGGAAAAGCTCTTTATGCAGATTTTTTGCTTTCCTTTAAAAGCTCTTTAAGCTCCTGCACGGAGGCCATCAGTTTACGATTTGCACGCTTCAGATACAACAGGCATACAAGCACGATAACCGTGACCAGCGTCAGGTACAAAATTATCCCCCAGCACATTAACTGCAATGAGTACAAAGAACCGGATATCTTCGGACTTTCCACCACGCGATTAACAATGATATCTCCGACCTCTCTGGCATATTCCCGCCCCTCCTGCTTGTATTGCTCCTTGTATTCAGCAAGAAAACGGTCAAGAGCCTCTTTCAGCGTAGAAGAAATCACCTCAGATATAGAACGATCACCCAAGCGCTCAGCAGTAGCCTCCCGCACCCGGTTAAGCATACCCCTTCCCCGGTCACGCCAACGGCGGCGGCCTTCGGTGGCCGGCTCTTCTTCCGCAACTTGCCCTTGATCCACCTCGGTAGCAGGCGCTTGCTCCGCTTCCGCGGAAGGCTCAGCCTCCTCAGCGGAACGACGAGCAGCCGCACGGCGCTCCTGCTCAACCTGCAGAACACGGCTACCGGCAGAAAGCAGGCCATCTATAATCCGGTCACCACGTGAATCCGCCCAAGCTTCACCAACAAGAAAAGAGAAAAGAACAGAAAAAGAAAGAAGGAGATGCTTCATGTAAGCATGATAGCATCCCCTTCTTTACTTTGCAAGATTAAAGCAGCTCTCAGAGGGCATTCCTCTGCGGCAAAGGAGCCGCAGGAGCTACGGGAGATACCGGGGCCACGGGGGCAGCGGGCTGAGGCTCAGGACGCGCCGCCGGACGTGTGGCAGGGCTGGCAGCAGGAGCAGAGCTACGGCTCTGGCCGGCGGCGCGGCTCGCAGCAGAAGAGGCACCACTGCGGTTCGTGCAGCCTTCAAAAGCTGCCGGGAAGAAAGCCCTAGCCGGGGCCTCAGCGGCAGCAATCGCCGCACGAGTAGGCACCACACCGGCCTCGCCATCAAAGTTCACAGCGCGCCGGAAAATCTCATGATCCGTGCCGAACACCATATATCGATGCACAAGGAAAGGCTCCTCCTCGCACTCCACTTTACGCTCCAGCACAGTAAAGGCGGCCTGATACCCAGCCTCTCGGAGAGTCTCTATCATGGGCTGCGTATTATAGCCACCGGGATAACAATACGTGGAGCAGTTGCCGAACATATTCATCAGGCGCGTTCTGGAATCCACCAGCTCCGTACGAAGCTGGGCGGCATACTCTGAAGAAGCCTGATTATAACGCCTCCACTTACTGGGGTAAAGGTGATTAGAAGAATGACTACCAATGGTGGCGCCATTTGCCATCATCTCCTGAATCTGCGCGGTGGTCATGGAATCACCTTGCACATTGATGTAGCGCGTGTACAGGAAGAGAGTGAATGGATAACCATACGCACGAAGCACCGGATAAGCATCAGAATACACACTCTTCCAACCATCATCGATGGTGATAAGAACACAGCGTTCCGGCAGGCAGCGCTGACCATGGCGCCACTCCAGAAAATCCTGCATGGAAATCACACAGATGTTTGAATCCTTCAAGAACTGCATCTGGCGACAAAAATCCGCCGTACTCATGCGCATATCTGTACATGGACGAGTCTTGCTGAAGTTATGATACCCCAGAACGGCCACGCGGGTCTGCTCACGCGGTACGAGAGGTTGCTTAAACTGCGCGCTCACCCAATCTCCCTCCGGAGTACGACGCCCGAGTACACCGAGACTCGGCTCCACAGGGGCCAACTCAGGGCGGGACTCAGCAACTTCAGGCTCAGTAGCCCCCTCAGCTACTTCATGAGCAGAAGACTCAGCGGGTGCAGCAGGCTCAGCAGGTGCGGATGGAAGCGGACTCACAGACGGATTCACGGCCACACCAGAGGGATCAGCCACAGCAAGCAGCTCTTCTTCACTCACCTCCTCAGCCAAATCATCATCAGCGAACTCAGGCAGAACCACAGGCGTGCTAGCAGAGGCCGGAGAAGCTGCAGCAGACGGAACAACGGCCACTGCGGGAGCGGCCACCACAGCCGGAGCACAAGCAGCCAGAGCATCCACTACTTCAGCCACGCTTGCCTCAGAGCCAAAAGAAACCGCCTGAGCAAAGACGCGATTGTCACTCACAGCATAACGAGGATAAGCATGGGCATGCGTAGCCACGGTCCCCTTTTCCGGCTCTCTGGTGAAAGCTACTTCAAAGTGACTCTGCCCAAGAGCTCGCTGAAGCTCTGGAGATATCTCACCAGTAGTACAGGAAAACGCACGACAGGCCCCAAACACGGATGTCACGCGCAGTGCGGCGGATGTCAACAGTTCAGATGAGACATCACCGGCTGCACAGCTACCGATTTCCGCACCCTCATACTGGAGAGTCAGCAACTGCGGCGCCAGCAGTGCGCCCTCGGCGTCAGCAGGCTGCTCAGCGTCAGTAAAAACAATAAAAGGGAATCCGCAGCGCTGCAGCACAGGCAAAGCGACCTCCAAAAAGGTCTGATTGGGAGAATCAAAGGTCAGCAGCACAGAGCAGGCAGGAAGAGCTCGCTGGCCTTTTCGCCATGCGAGAAAATCAGCGCAGGAAATGACATTTGCCCCGCTATCCCGGAGAAAGTTCATCTGCTGCTCAAAATCCGCAGCAGATAGCGAGCCTTCACCGGAGGCAATTCGACCATATCCCAGCACCGCTACCCGGCACTGTACAATTTGAGCACCCAGCGCGGAATCAGAAGCGCTCTGGGCAGCTACAGCCGGCTCAGCGTACTGAGCAAATGAATGATTAACAAAAAAAGAAAATGCAGTAATGCAGGTTACAATATGCTTCATATGATTTTGCTATACAGTCTAGAACAGCCGGTAAATCAACGGCCGGGTACCATTTCAAAGGTGAATCCCTTAAGGTATTCAGTTTCAGGAATATTCAATAGCACGGGATGATCCGGGCTCTGGCCATGATTCGCCACTAAGCGCAGCGTGCAGTGGCCATCCACAGCGGCATCCGCAATCGTCTCCTTAAACACACCTGCACTGGCATGATGAGAGCAGCAGAATGTGGAGAGCACGCCACCCACGGGCAGCATCTGCATGGCACGCAGGTGAATCTCCTTATAACCGCGCATGGCGCCGCTAAGGCTCTTCTTGTTACGGGTGAAACTGGGCGGATCAAGAATGATGAGGTCCCACTTCGGATCTGCGCCCTTACGCACTGCATCACTCTCACGCTTCAGGAAATCAAAGGCATTCTCAGCAATAGCCTCTATCTGAACACCATTCAGCTCAGCGTTGCGCCGCACAGAGGCGATAGCCTCCTCAGAGATATCCACAGCGGTCACGCTGGCAGCACCGGCCTTAGCACAGGCCAAAGCAAAACCACCCTGATTGCAGAAGCAATCCAGCACGCGACGGCCGCGAGCAAACTTCGCCACATCTGCATAGTTCTGCAGCTGGTCTAGGTACAGGCCAGTCTTCTGCCCCGTTGCGAGGTCTATCATAAACTTCAGCCCACGGCCCGTAGCGATGAACGGCTCAGGCATCTCACCGGCAGCCACATAAGTCTCCGGCTCAATACCTTCCGCCAGCAGCATAGGCGAATCATTGCGCACAATAATGGCACGGGGTTCAAGCAAGTCTCCGAGAATATCGCGGATAAGCCCCAGGCGCTGGTGCATAGCCAGCGTGAGTGTCTGCACCACCAGCACATCACGGTAGCGGTCTACAATTAGGCCGGGCAAGCCATCACTCTCGCTCCACACCAAGCGCATCAGCTCCTCTCCGGGAAGCCAGCGTTCACGCAGCATCATAGCCTGTGATATGCGGCGGGCAAAAAAGTCGCGGTCCAAATCCTGCTTGCGTCGGGAAAAGCGGCGCGCCACAATCTGCGAGTGAGGATTATACATGGCAGAACCCAGATAATGATCCCGCTGATCCTTCAGCAACACCACATCGCCCGGTGCCGGATTTCCGAACACAGTGCGCACCTCAGTGCCGTATACCCAGTCATGCCCGTGGAAAATGCGCGCCTTCGGCGCTATGATAAGACCTGCCATAACGGCGCACACCATACTACAAATTCATTATTTTGTCAATCAGTAATAATTTAAGAATACTTTAGTATTGACATTCATCAACTAATCTGACACAATGCAGGTGTCATGAGTGCACGAACCCTCCTCACCGCGACAACCGCCGCCATTCTCATGGTGGCCGGTAGCCTGAGCGCTGCTACCCGAGTAGTCCTGCAGGACACCTACTGCCGGACCAATGCCGTGACCTACACCCTGCCGAATGACTGGGTCGGTGGCGGCGAAGTGACATGGAATACTGAAAGTGAGCGTCTTGGAAACTTCTGCATCCGCACTATGCAGTTAGTGAACAGGAAGGACTCCATCATCGCGAACTACATTTCAGCATACGAAGTACCTCTGAGAACCTCTAACCCCGGCGCTATGGCCCTAGCTGAAATGCTGAAAGGTGTAGCCAGACAACTGCCGGGCAATCAGAATATCACCCCGGTAGATGCCGTCATCTATCAGGCCCCGCAGGACGTTCAGGATTTCCGCATGGCGCGAGATAACCTCAGCGCCCAGCTTGGCAAAAGAATCACAAGCCGAGTCTACATCGTGAACGCTACCTATTCGGACGGGACCATGGTAGGTGCCATTGTTCACGAACGAAGCATGCGCAGAAACTTCCGCAGCGAGAAAAGCATTACCTTCCACGATATTTTCGTACTGGGCAGCACCGGTGAAACACAGCCGAACGAACAAGCACTGCATCAGGCCCTCGTGGATGTAAGCCGCGCAGCCCGTCGCGCAGACATTAACGCGAACTGGATGACAGAAAACATCCGCCAGACAGCCAACGCCTTCTACGGAATGCGCCGCTTGGATGAACGCGCCCTGCCCCAGATTACCCGAAAGGCCATCGAAGGCATGCGCCGCGGTCTTCCCTCCGTGCTGGATTGCCTTTACACCAGCCGGTTCTGCCAACGAGCAGAACAGGGAGCCACACCTGTTGCGCGCAACTAAAGCAACTGATTGAAGCAAAATTTTCCGAGAGCAAGCGTCCCGCGGGACACTTGCTCTCGTTGCCTTTTCTACAATTCAAAAATTAGCTATTCCTAGAAAACAAAGCAGCCTTACGGCTTGCCATACGGCCGTATATTTGATACACTGTAATCAGTGGATGCGAGTAATGAAAAGAACACACCGGATGACGGCGCACTGGAAAAGTACGCCGCTAGGACTCGGCGTAGTCTCATCGCCCGCTTACAAGATTGGAAAGACCAACGCAGCTGGGACGAGTTTTACCGCACATACTGGCGCCTCATTTACAGTGTGGCCACAAAATCCGGCCTAAGCCCGGACGAGGCATGGGACACCGTGCAGGAAACAGTCCTTTCCGTAGCTCGCCAAACCCGAGAGAAGCAATACGACCCAGCGAAAGGCTCCTTCAAAATGTGGCTGTGGCACATCATACGCTGGCGCATCAAAGACCAGTTCCGCAAACGGTTACCGGTGACGACAGAAGAGACTGATTCTACGGACTCCCCTGCCGCAGATGTGGAAAATCTGGCAGACATCAGCGGTGATACGTTTGACAAAATATGGGAGCGAGAATGGCAACAGAACATTCTGAAAGCTGCAACAGAACGCGTAAAAATGAAAACCTCCCCACGGCAGTTTCAGATATTTGACTACCTCGTTCTGCGCGGTATGAGCACGGCAGACGTTCGTAGCAAACTTGGCGTAAGCCTCGCCCAAGTATATCTAGCGAAACACCGCATAGGCGGCCTACTGCGCCGCGAAATTGAATACATCCGAGCCCAAGGAGACGCGCCGGCCTCACCTATCGAAGCCAACAAATAGAGAGCTGAAAAGAAAATACGGCTTGCCAAAGTCGGAAAAAAAGAGTATAATCCGCGCGAATCCACGTGATATCACTCCAAATCATATGTCCGGCAACCTCACATACAAGCAATCCGGCGTCGATACCATCGAGGCACAGTCTTTCGTGAATGACATCAGCGCGCACGTTAAGCGCACGCAGAAAAACCGTCAGCTCTGCAATGCTTTCGGTCTCTTTGCAGCAGCTTACGACCTCTCCGCCTACAAGGAGCCCGTCATCGTGACCGGCACCGACGGCGTGGGCACCAAGACAGAAATTCTTTTCGATCTTGACATGCTCGAAACCGCAGGCAAAGACCTAGTGGCTATGAACGTGAACGACATTCTCACCACTGGTGGTGACCCGCTCGTTTTCCTTGACTATCTGGGAATCTCCAATCTTGAGACAGAGAAGCCCCGCATCACCCGCTTGGTAGCCGGTATGTGTGACTACTTGGAGAGCTGCAACTGCATCCTCGCCGGTGGCGAGACTGCTGAGATGCCCGGAGTTGTCCCCGAGAACCTCGTTGAGATGGCCGGTTTCAGCATTGGCTGCGTAGAGAAGAGTCAGATGATTGATCCCTCTCAGGTTGAAGTGGGTGATGTACTGATTGGTTACCCCAGTGATGGCTTCCATGCCAACGGCTGGAGCCTCGTGCGCCGCATTCTGAAGCAGAATCCTGACCTCCTCACTGAGGAAGAGCTGCGCAGCCTGCTGGCTCCCACTCGCCTGTACCATGACGTGGTGTACGACATGCGCAAGCTCGGCATCACCCCCAAAGCATATGCCCACATCACCGGTGGCGGTCTGCCCGAAAACCTTGAGCGTTTCCTTGGTGATAAGGGTGCAGACCTCGAAATCCCCTACTGGGATAACGCCCCCGTGCAGAAAGTGCTCACCTTCGTGGACGCCGAAGACCGCTTCCACACCTTTAACATGGGCATCGGCTGGGTAGCCATCGTGAAGCCCGATCAGGTGGAACAGGCCTGCACTGCCGGCCCCGGTGGTACCGTTATCGGCACCATGCGCGAGGGTAAGGGCATCCATGTGACAGTACGCAAGTAAACGCAATTCTTAAGACTATATGTCCGCAGCAATTAGACTGCTTAAGCCGCTCTCCTATTTTGCGGAGAAGTACGGCTCGCCCGAGTGGGCCTTCAACAAGCTTTTCCTGCTCATGGAAAAGCAGCACAACCGCGGGCAGGACGGCGCAGGCATCGGCTGTATTAAGCTGAATATGCCACTGGGAGAGCCCTACATCTTCCGTGCCCGTGATGCTTCTGCCTCTGCCGTGACGAATATGTTCTCACAGCAGCAGCGCACCCTGCGCCGCCTGAAAGACGAGGGACTCGTGCGTGGCGCAGATGCAGATACCTACAAGCGTCACTTCAATTTCGGCGGTGAGGTACTACTAGGCCACCTGCTGTACGGCACAAGCGGAACCGCAGCGGAGGAAGGCATCTGCCACCCCTACATGCGCCGCACCAACTGGCCCACACGTACCCTCATGATGCAGGGTAACATGGGTATCACAAACATCTCCGAGCTTCACCAGAAGCTCATCTCCCGCGGTCAGCATCCCGTCTTCGGTACGGATATCCAGACCCTCATGGAAGAGGTTGGTTATTACTTGGATGAGGCCCACACGGACCTCTACCGCCAGCTGCGTGATAAAAACGTAGATGGCCGCGAGATTCCCAACATCATCTCCGCTGAGCTGGATCTCTTTGACATTATCGGCAAGGCCAGCAAGGACTGGGATGGCGGTTACACCATCATGGGTGGTGTGGGTAATGGTGACTTCTTCTGCCTGAGAGATCCACACGGCATCCGCTACTGCTACTACGTTCTTACGGACGAATATCTGGCCGTGGCCAGTGAACGCGTGCCGCTCATGAGTGTAATGGAAGTGGAAGAGCACGAGGTCAAGGAACTTGCCCCGGCAAACATGATTGTGGTGAAGTATGACGGCGCGGTGACCATCAAGGAATACACCAAGCCCGAAAAGCACACCCCCTGCTGCTTTGAAGACGTGTACACTTCCCGCGGCAATGACCCCGTCATCTACCGCGAGCGTAAGGCTCTGGGCGCTAACCTCACAGAGCAGGTAGTAGAGAGTCTGGACGGCAACTTCTCCAAGGCTGCCATCACCTTCATTCCCAACACGGCTGAAGTTTCATACTACGGCCTTCTGGAAGGCCTGCGCGCCTACCGCCGCAATAAAGTAACGGAGGCCATGATTAATGCATTCCGCGAAGGCACCATGAGTGAGGATCTCATCAACGAGCTCATTCTCCGCCGCTGGCCCCGCGCAGAAAAGATTGCTCATAAGGACATTAAGCTCCGCACCTTCATCTCTGAAGAAAGTAGCCGCAAGCAGCTTGCTGCTATGGTGTATGACCTCACATACGGTGCTGTAAACAATGACGAGGTGCTGGTAGCAATCGATGACTCCATCGTGCGTGGTACCACTCTGAAGATGAGCCTCCTGCGCCTTCTGGCACGTACTCAGGCACGGAAGATTGTCATCGTATCCTCAGCTCCGCAAGTTCGTTACCCGGACTGCTACGGCATTGATATGAGCGAGATGGGCAAGTTCATTGCCTTCCAGGCAGCCATAACCCTGCTGAAGAAGCGCGGCATGTACACGCACATTATTGACGTGTATGAAGAATGTAAGCGCCAGCTCACGCTGCCGCCGGCAGAACGTAGCAACCCGGTGAAAAAGATATACGAACCCTTCACGGATGATGAAATCACGGCGGAAGTTTCCCGCATGGTCACGCCGGATAACAGCCCCTGCACCATCCAAGTGATTTACCAGACCTTGGAAGGCCTTCGTGATGCAATCGAAGGCCCCTGCGGAGACTGGTACTTCAGCGGCGATTATCCGACGCCCGGTGGTTTCACAGTGGTCAATCAGGCCTTCATTCAGTGGTTTGAGAGTCGCGACAAGCGAGATTACAATCTCTGATTCGGTTTAATTTCACATTAAAGCACCTGCCATTGCATGCAGTGGCAGGTGCTAAAATACAAAAATCCCTCCCCATCCATGAGCAAGCAGTATAAAAAGGCTGAACTTAATAATCTTGAAGAGACCGAGCTGGTAAAGCTGAGTCAGGAGGGTATTCTTGCGGCTTTTGACGAACTGCTCAAGCGCAACATCCGCCGTATCGTCGGCATGCTCACGCAGATGCTGAAATCTGAAACGGATGCCTATGATGTGGCCCAGACTGCCGCCATCAAAGCATACCGCTCCATTAAGAGCTTTAATGGCACAAGCCAGTTCTACACGTGGATGTACACCATCGCACTGAACGAGGCCCGCAATTTCCTGCGCAAGGAAAACAAGCACCGCAACCAAACGAGCCTGAATGATGACACGAATGGAGACCCGATGGAGAAGGATTCCCATGCCGCTGACCGCTCGCTCGTTTCCGACCCGGTGCGTCAGGCTCAGGTATCAGACCTCAAAACAAGCCTGAAAAAAGCTCTAGCACAGCTCTCGGACGCCCACCGTGAGGTTGTCATCATGTGCGATATTGAGGGCATGAGCTACATGGAAGTTTCACAAATTCTACAGGTACCGGAACCAACCCTACGCTCGCGACTGCACTATGCTCACCGCTATCTCCAAAGCCTACTGAGGGATGAGAGATAAAAGCTTAGATAAGCACACCTCTGAAAATAATGGCACAAGCCTCAGAACTATCTCACGAGCGGCGCGAAACGCCGCTCCCTTTCTTTGAGGAAGGCGTGGCCGCCGGCTTTCCTTCTCCTGTGATGGGCGAGCTGAGCAGCACCCTGAACCTTGATTCCCTTTGCGTGGCACATCCTGCCACTACATATTATGTAAAAGCAAGGGGAGAAAGCATGCGCGGAGCCGGCATAGAAGATGGAGACCTCCTCGTGGTAGATCGCAGCCTACAGCCGCAGAATGGTGATATCATCATCGCGGCCATTGATGGAGAGTTCACCGTTAAACGTCTGCGTGTTTCAGCTTCCTGTGTGGAATTGGTACCGGAAAACCCGGCATTCAAAGCACGGGTGCTCACGGCAGAAGAGCAGTCCGAATTCTTCGGGGTGGTTACTTGGGTCATAAAGCCCCTGCACCGCTGCTGTAAGACGCGCTAAGAGCCCCATAAAGAAAAACGCAGGCTCTTCATCAGAGCCTGCGTCAATGTTAAATTGCAAATGAGCTTCTAAGCTTTATTCATCATCAGAAGCATCAAATTCCTCGGAGTCCACATCAAAGTCTTCCTCCTGGAACTTCTTGAACTTCTTCACGCGCTGCCCGTTCGGCAGAGGCGTCAGCACCATGGTTACAGTGTTACCGGCCAGCTTAGCAGCCTGATCCACCTTACCCATGGTCTTCATATCTTCTACCACCTTGGCCATCACCTCAAGCCCCAGCTGCTGGTGAGCGTTCTCACGACCGCGGAAACGCAGCTGGAAACGCACCTTGTGACCGTGGTCCAAGAACTGCTCGGTACGGGCCATCTTGACGTTATAGTCATTCACATCCGTACCAATGCGCAGCTTGATTTCCTTCATGCGCACGGTCTTAGCCTTGTTATTCTTCTGCATCTTTGCCTGCATGTACTTGAACTTACCGTAATCGATAAGTCGGCACACGGGCGGATCAGCATTCGGGGCCACCTCAACGAGGTCCAGGCCGATTTCCTTAGCGCGAGCGAGAGCGTCACGCGTAGCCATAACGCCGAGCTGATCACCATTAGCGGTTACAACACGGACACGGGGAGCGCGGATGCGGTCATTGACACGAATCTGCGGGTTTTTATTGTTCTGCTCACGGCGATTACCGCGGTTTGCAGGGTTAGTGTTTTTCTGTGGGGCTGGCACTTGTGTAGTACTTGGTTATGGTCGATATGGTATATTTGGAATAAAACCCGGAGCGCGGAAAACTTCCACGCTCCGGAAAGGGGGATTTAGTTCTGCGGGGTCTCCTTCTGCTCGGGTGTAAACGCAGGCTTAATGAGGCGCTGGCTGATTTCGGCAGTAATGGCATTGACGAACTCTTCCACGGTCATAGTGCCAACAACGTCCAGCTCGCGGTGACGAATGGAAACCTTGCCTTCCTCAGCCTCACGCTGGCCCACCACTACCATGTACGGCACGCGGTCCAAACGGGCATTACGAATCTTGGCACCAATCTTATCAGGAGCATCATCCAGCTTCACACGCACACTCTTGGCAGCAAGAGCAGTACGCACCTGCTCTGCGAACTCTGCCACCTTGTCAGAGATGGGCAGCACGCGCACCTGCTCAGGAGCGAGCCATGTGGGGAACTTGCCCCCGAAGTGCTCAATCAGCAGGCCGGAGAAGCGCTCCATAGAGCCGAAGGGCGCACGGTGAATCATGACGGGACGGTGCGGCTTATTATCAGCACCGGTGTAGTTCAAGTCGAAACGCTCAGGAAGGTTGTAGTCCACCTGCACGGTGCCAAGCTGCCAGTCACGGCCAATGACGTCACGAACGATGAAGTCA
Organism: Akkermansia sp.; assembly: GCA_045540095.1. GTDB lineage: Bacteria > Verrucomicrobiota > Verrucomicrobiia > Verrucomicrobiales > Akkermansiaceae > Akkermansia. Next base: position 15,061 of record JAZQGN010000021.1, on the reverse strand, counting down.
ATCTTGGGACCATAGAAAGCGGCCTCATTCTCAGCCTCAATGTAGTCAAAGCCATTCTCCGTAAGCACCTCACGAAGAGACTGCTCGGCAAGCTTCCAGTTCTCGACAGTGCCCACGTACTTAGCATCCGTGTAATCCTTGTCACGCAGAGAAAGGCGAACGCGGTAATCATTCATCTGAAGAGTACCGAGGATGTGCTTCACAATACCAATGCACTGTTGCACTTCTTCCTTAATCTGGTCAGGGCGGCAGAAGATATGAGCATCATCCTGAGTAAAGCCACGCACACGGGTCATACCACCCAGCTCACCGCTCTGCTCCCATCGGTACACGGTACCGAACTCTGCCAGACGCACAGGCAAATCACGGTAGGAGTGGGGGTCACTAGAGTAAATTCGGATGTGGTGGGGGCAGTTCATGGGCTTAAGCATGAAGCCCATGATGGAGCGTGTATCAAGAGAGTTGAAGAGCTCAGCGCAGCTGGCATTCTCATCACGCAGCTTCTTGAAATCATCCGGGTCAGGGATGGGGGTAAACTGGCTCTCCTTATAGTGCTCCCAGTGGCCGGAGGTCATGTAAAGATCCAGCTTACCGATGTGGGGAGTGTACACCTGAGAGTAACCGATGCGGTCCAGCTCTTCCGTGATGAAATCCTGCAGCTCACGGCGAATGATGGCACCCTTGGGCTTCCAGAGCACAAGGCCCTGCCCCACCATCTCATCAATGGTGAACAGGCCCATCTCTCGCCCAAGCTTGCGGTGGTCACGCTTGCGGGCCTCCTCCAGACGAGCAAGGTGCTCATCCAGCTGAGTACGGTTCGGGAAACAGGTGCCATACACACGCTGCAGTCGGGGACCGTTAGCATCACCCTGATAATAGGCGGAAGCCACACTCATCACTTTGAAAGCCTTGCAGTTGCCGGTGCGGCCCACATGAGGCCCGGCGCACAGGTCCGTGAAATCACCATTGCGGTAGATGGAAATCTCCTCATCGTCAGGAATACGATTCAGCAAATCTACCTTAAATTTGGAAGGTACGTTACGCGGACCAATGGAGCCCAGCTCGCCGCTCTGAGCCATAGCCATAGCCTCAGCGCGGGTCACGGTAGTTCGCTCAAATGTCTGATTCTCCTTAACAATCTTCTTCATCTCAGCCTCAATCTGCTCAAACTCGGCTGAAGAGATGTTATGATCCAGTTCAATATCATAGTAGAAGCCGTTCTCCACAGCGGGGCCGGCAGCAAGCTGAGCCTGCGGCCAAATACGGCAGATGGCAGCAGCCAGAACATGCGCGCAGGAGTGGCGCAGACGCTCCAAGTCGCTAGCCTGATTACGTTCCTCAAGAGTCTTTCTTTCTTTCTGTTCAGACATAAGTTATTCGTTGAGCCATTAATATGCCCTCAAATGGCCTAAATTGCAAGCCTAATCCATTAAATTAGCGGAAAATTACCCATTTTATTCGGAAAGGCGGTCAGTGACGCGGCTTTCTAGCCCCCGGCAGCCCCCCTCTCCGAGCGCGCAGATGAGTTCTCCTCGAGTTCAGCTTTATTTTCAATCGGCGGCAAGGTGACGTTAACCAGTGCCACATTCCGGCCGCAGTGCGATAATTCCGGGGAGTCTGCCGACATGCAGCGCCGGTGCCACCAGCAGCATTCAGCCCAATGTTGGACTCACCATCCGTCTGCAGGCAAAGAATGGGGGCTAGCACATACACATTAACACCTCGCCAAGTGGGTACAAAATCCCGGTAAAGCACGTCCACAGCCCGGTACTTACCAAGCCATTCCCACACTTCGTCATCAGACTTCGGGAAAACCTCTAGCAGTGCATCATACAATTCAGCGGAAACTATATATGCATGCGCAGCAATCACCCCTTCCGTACGCCACACAGCAGATGTACCACACCTGCAGTATTCCACACCGAACGGAGCCGGCCGATTATAGCCCAAATAAAATATGTACGGCCCACGAAGAGTAGCTAAGGCTTTCTTGACTGCAGCAAACGCATCTTCGGATGGTTCAAAATACACATCATCCTCAAATATCAGCACATTACGCCACCCTTTCTTACGTGCGTATGCAATAGCGTTGCGGTGAGACAAGGCGCACCCTCCCGTGCCCCCCCAAAAACGGGCACGCTCTCCTGTCTTTTCAGTAAACCAAGGAGCCTGCCCATATGAGGGCAACTCACGGCCGGCAACCGCACTTATGCGTTCCAGCTTTGCTTCAGGCAAGAACTTTCCTACGGAGGCAATGAAGTTCTCATAACGCTCCGGGCTGGTATCCATATTAATGACCAGAATACCATCTATTGAGGCAAGAGCCTCACGCCCGGCTTGTTGCATGGCATCATTCATATTCAGTCCACGCGTCCGTAATCGTCCTTAAAACGCTCAATATCATCCTCTGAGAGATAATCTCCCATCTGAATTTCTATCAGAGAGAGCGGCGTCTCTCCTTCATTACTCAGGCGGTGCAGACTACCACGCGGAATCAGCACGGACTCGCCAACGCCTAACTTATTTTCTACACCATCACAACAAATAACAGCTTCTCCTTCCGTCACTACCCAGCGCTCCATGCGGTGCTCATGACTCTGAAGAGAAATACGCCCACCGGGCACTACATTAATCTTCTTCACCACGACTCGGGGCTGAACATCCAGCACCTGCCAATCCCCCCAAGGGCGATCCTCCGCTTCACCGGGCTCGTATGTTGGCGTTTCAGTACTCATTTTCCAAGAGATTCACGTATACTGGTAGTCGAACGTTGAGGAAGGTTGCCATGGGGAATTCGAGAACTGGTCACATAACGAATCCCCTTAGCCTCAACGAAAGCCCGCTTTTCGTCGCTGGTGCCATCACCATTCACAAAGAAGATGTCTGGTTTCACCTCATCAAGCAACGGGGCAAAATCAAGAATCTTACCCGTGTCCGGGCCGATGTAGACCTTCGTCACATAGCGGATGGCCTCCAGCATATACTTGCGCTCCTGCTCATTATACATGGTCTTACGATTCTTGAGAATGCGTACAGTTTCGTCAGAACCGATGGAAACATACACCTCCCCGTAACTCGCAGCCTCCTCAAGGAACGCCACATGGCCGCTGTGCAGCACATCAAAACAACCAGAAACAAAAACTTTAGGCATATCAATAATCAGATTATTATTTACTCTCAGAAGTGATCCTTCTTCACATTCTGACTCATAATGCGTTGCAAATATTCAGGAGCCCACGGCACCTGCTCATCCTTACCAAATGTTCGACAATAAGGCTCGATGGGATACAGATACTCGCATGAAGCAAGTGCCGCAGCACGGGCCTCAGGAGTTTCGTATAGATAAAGAGCATAGCCGCCATGGCCACCGCCACAGTACTTACATGCAAGAGACTCCCCGATGTGCGGCAGCGGCTCCATTCCCTCTGCCAACTGCAGCTCATAGGAAAGGTGAACGCCTACCGCAAGCACATTAATATCCTTTTCAAGCACCCCCAGACGGGCCACGCGAGCAGCCTTAGCTATCTTAGTATAATCGCGCTTCAAGCCTGCAAGACCAGGCGTGTCATGCTTAATACACGTATCATAAACAGCCATTCGCCCATGAAGAAAATCTCCGGTATTCTTGAAATCTAGCACGGGACGTGGCCCGGAAAGCCATACGCAAGCGCCAGTCTCCGCAATAACAGCAGGGTCCTGCCAGCCCACCCCCAAGCCAAGCTCAGAGCCCACCGGGTCCCAACCATTCAATACGCTCCAGCCACCACTCCCCCCCATGCCAGCACCTTGGCGATAATTCCACTCCTTAAGGGACACCGTGGGTGATACGGAGCAGTTCACCACATACTCCCCAGGTATAGAATTTTCAGGAACATCCAGCCAACCTCCTGCAAAATCCACGCGGAGAGGCACGTGCACAGGGGCTTTAATGCGACTTACCACCTCAGAACTGCTACCGCTACCACCGGAAGGATGATTCTTTTCCAGCACAACAAACTCAGCTCCATTCCGAGCACAGAAGGCCCTCTTATGGTCCTTATAGAGATCATCCGTTGTAACAGCAAGCACATCAGGCTTTATCTTTATGAAAGCAGATTTGAAAGAAAGTGAAACATCATCATCCGTAGAAAGAACCACCTCATCCACCATCTCCAACGAAGACAGAAGTGCCATCTTATCCACATCATTCAATACGGACTTCTTATCATACAGCCTCCAAAGCAAATCCGCAGGCGGAAAGGACACTACAAGATAATCCCCCAGAGCCCGGGCATCCCGGAAAAACTGCAAATGGCCAGCATGCAATATATTAAACGACCCGGAAACAAAAACTTTCTTCATACCAGTATCTTACAAGTGCTTTATTCAGAATAACCTTTCCTCCTTATTTCTCAAGCCCTACCAGACGGAAGAAAATACGGCTTGGACTCCAACGAGCAAAGGCACCGGTCACACTACGCCCGGCCATTACCTCCCTGAGCATAGCCTTCAGCACGTCCTTCACCACCGGAACTACAACAAGTGAGCTCAACTGCACTAAAAGCAACTTCACAACGCCGCGAGCTCGGGAGTGCGAGGCTTCCGGCGTCTTGTGAGCGCGACGACGAAGCAATGAGGCCGCCAACTTCACACCGGCCAATGCAGCCACACCAACGCCAACATACTTCAAGGTATTTGGCGTCACCTGAAGAGAATCACGGCACTGCACAGCGCTGGTGCGGGCACGAGCCCCACCATCCAAAGCGCGCAGGCGAGTGGCAGCCACCGCTGTCAGGATTTGCTGCTTTCTTTGCTGATAAGTATTTTCAGACATTCCAAATCATGCTGAATCTCCTGCCTAGTGGCCGGTGCTACCGGGCCGGGAGAGCTCTTAAGGCCAATCAAAAGAATCACAAGTCCCACGACGAGATGCACCGCGCACACCAGCCCCGTGGCCCACAGCCACGAGCCCAGCCATGCGTGAGCCGCAACACAGGCACATGCGCAAAAAACGAGATAGCCAACAAACAGCAACAAGCCGCCCACAGCCATCAGCACCACGCGTCTCATCTGAAGCGCGGCATACTGCTGCAGCTCCAGCCGCAGCAGCTGCACAAGCGCATCTATATGAGCAAACGTGCTTACTGCCACTTCCTTCATTCCACCGACTATCTCAGCTCCTTGCTCTTGCACAACAAGGAGCGGCCGCGGCTTTCTGAATGAAAAAAATGACATATGAAGCAGATAATAATCAGAGAGAAGAGGGTGTATTAACTTAACGGCGAGTTACACCGATAAGCAGGCCAAGCACAAAGCCCAGACCAAGAGCCCCCATAACAGAGCCTGTGGGATTAGCCTTCACGTACTCTGCACCGGCTTCATGCAAATCCTTAGCCTTAGCGCAGGTAACATCCCAACCGGCATGCAGCTGCTCACGAGCTTCACCGGTATAACGGCGCACGTTCTCCATCTGCTCAGCGGTAACGCGGCGCAGCTTCTCATACTGAGCGCAGGCATAATCACGGGCGGCCTGAAGGCGGTCCTGAGTATCAGCTGAGGCGGTAGGAGCCTCATTTCCAGTTTTCTCTACATTGTCCATAGCGTCCAAGAATTGAAAGATTTAACGTATGAAGTCCAGCTAGCGCCATTACTGCGCGGTCTGCTTCATTGCCACATTATAACCACAACTCTGCACACTTTGCAAGCAATCTTCTCCAAAATGACGAATTTTCTTCACATTTACGTAATTTTTCCGCCATTGTGAATTATAGCCTTGCATTTCACCCGCAAACTTGCTATTATCGCACGGCTCAAATAGACAAAGCATGAAAGCGATTCTTGCACTAGAAGACGGAACCACATTCGAAGGCACCGCTATTGGCGTTGCCGGCACAGTAACCGGCGAGATATGCTGCGACACCTCAGTCATGGGCTATCAGGAACTCCTGACAGACCCCGCATGTAAAGGGCGCATCATGGCTATGACCTACACACTCATCGGTAACTACGGCGTGTGCGAGGAAGATAACGAGAGCGCAGCTCCTCAGGTAAACGGCCTCGTCGTGACCGAGCTCGCCCGCCTCCACAGCAACTGGCGCGCCGAGGAAAGCATGGGTGATTGGCTCACCCGCCACAATGTCGTCGGCATCTCCGGCATCGATACGCGCAAGATTGCCACACTCCAGCGCAACAAAGGCGCCCTGCGTGGCTGCATCACTACAGAATTGAGCGCCGAAGACGCCATTCAGACCGCTCAGAACGCCCCTGAACTTACCGGTGCAGACCTCGTCAGCTGCGTCACAACTCCCACCATTTATCACTGGGAAGGTGAATCCCGCGCTTGGAAACTCCCGAACAAGACTCAGGGTGACCTCTCGAACTACACCGAGCTGCCCCCCGTAAGCTACAAGGTAGTAGTGTATGATTTGGGCGTACGCCGCAGCACCCTGCGCCGCCTGCGCCAGATTGGTTGCGACGTCACAGTAGTTCCCGCCACCACCCCCGCTGAAGAAGCCCTTTCCCTCCGCCCGGATGCCATCATCCTTTCCGACGGCCCCGGCGACCCCGCCGCTCTTTCCACAGTAACGGCACAGGTGAAGAGCCTTGCCGGCAAGCTCCCCGTGGCCGGTATCGGGCTCGGCAGCCTCGTCATCGCCATTGCCACCGGCGCCACCACCCGCAAACTCCGCGTGGGCCATCAGGGTTGCAACCAGCCCGTGAAGTCCCTCTGCAGCGGTAAGGTAGACATCACCACCCAGAACACCCTCTTCACCATCGACTCTGCAAACCTGCCTGATGCACTGGAGGTGACAGAGGTTAACCTGAATGATGACACCGTGGCAGCCTACCGCCATACCTCTCAGCCCATGTTCGGCGTGCAGTACCTCCCCACTACACCTGCTGGTGCTGATGATACCACCAACTTCTACAACAGGCTCATCCAGACCATTAAGGACGTGAAAGCCGGCAAGTATAACGCATAAACGTCCCGCGCAAATTATATGAATACACTAGTCATTGGCTCCCAGTGGGGAGATGAAGGCAAGGGCAAAGTCATCGATTTCCTCACCGAAACCGCTGATGTCGTCGCTCGCAGCCAGGGCGGCAGCAACGCCGGCCACACCGTCATCGCCAAGGGGCAGAAGTACGTACTTCACCTCATCCCCTCCGGCATTCTCTGGGAAGGCAAGGTGAACGTCATCGGTAACGGCGTGGTCATCAATCCCACCTCCCTCGTGGAGGAAATCCATTACCTGCAGGAAAAAGGCGTAACCATTAGCCCGAAGAACCTGCTCATCTCTGACCGCGCACACGTTGTGCTGCCCATCCACAAGGAGATTGACGGCGCTCAGGAAGAAGCCCTCGGTGATCAGAAGATTGGCACCACCCGCCAGGGCATTGGACCCACGTATGCTGACAAGGCACGCCGCGTAGGCATCCGCATGATTGACCTTGCAGACCCCATCCGCTTGGAGAAGGTACTGAAGGCTCGCATCAAGACCGCCAACGAGGAGCTCGTCCGCCTCGGCTGGCCCGCTGCGGATCCGCAGGTTACTCTGGATGCTGTGATGGCCGCTGCCGATGTGCTGCGCCCCCACATCACGAACACCATCCCCGTTATCAATGATGCCATCAAGGCCGGCAAGACCGTCCTCTTTGAAGGCGCTCAGGGCGCCATGCTGGACATCGACTTCGGCACCTATCCCTTCGTGACCAGCTCCAACACCAGCGCCGGCGGCTGCTGCACCGGCTCAGGCGTAGCCCCCACCCGTATCGACAAGATTATCGGCGTGTGCAAGGCTTACACCACCCGCGTGGGTGAAGGCCCCTTCGTGACGGAAGACGCCGAAATCAGCGATTACCTCCACGGCCTTGGCCGCGAGTTCGGTGCCACCACAGGCCGCCCCCGCCGCTGCGGCTGGACGGACGGCGTTGTGCTCCGCTTCTCCGCCATGTTCAACGGCTTTGACGAAATGGCCATGACCAACCTCGACGGACTGGACGAGCTGGATTCCATCAAGATTTGCACCGGCTACCGTATGGGTGACCAGGTACTCGAGTACCCCCCTGCCCTCATGGAGGAGTGGTACCAGTGCGAGCCCATTTACGAAACCCTCCCCGGCTGGAAGAAGGACATCTCCTCCTGCACCACTTGGGACGAACTTCCCGAGAACTGCAAGGCATACGTCAAGCGCTTCGGCGAAGTCGTGGGTTGCCCCGTTGGCACCGTTGGCGTAGGCCCGGACCGCGAGCAGACCATCAGCGTGCCCCACTGATAGGAAAACAGCACATCTCATCCCAAAAGCCCGCTTCCAAGCGGGCTTTTTTGTGCCCAGAGCCCTCCCTAAACGCACAAAATCAAAAAAAATCACAAAAAATCAAATTTAAAGCTTGCCATCTCCCGAAAATTCATGTATAATGCCCCCGCACACGGCAAAGCACGAGTAGCTCAGTGGTAGAGCGGCTGTCTTACACACAGTTGGTCAGGAGTTCGAATCTCTTCTCGTGTATTCATCGAGCCTGCTTTCCGACAGAATTTGGAAAGCAGGCTTTTTTAGTTTATCGCCCTATATTTAACGGCTTACGGAGTCCTGATATTGCAACAAAAAAAGAATCAAGGACGATTCAAACGGCCGTTTTTTAAGCTCCGGGACGTTCCCGGGAGTGCAAAGGACTAGGGGTACAGGATACCGGGTCAAGCCCAAAAATTGGATACCCCTCACCTCCATTATCAGGCATAATCTGCATAGATTCAGCGTCTTATGTAAATCATGGCAGTTTTCTCTTCTTGTAATTCATATATATTGATTGTAAACGCTTAGCGACAATAATTTAACCAGAGCGTATACTGCCCTGCCATTTTTCAGCCCAAAATCGTCCTGCTCTGTGCTAAATCAACCGCAAATTCCGGGAGGACTGTAGGAGCTCAGATTGACCTGAAATCGCTTCTTAAATCATCCTCTAAGTGATTGAAAATAAATGAAGAAAAGTAAAAAGGTGCTGGACATTTATCGTGAGTTTGCTATACTCTACAATGAGATAAAGCCTTAATAGCCAAACAATTAAATCATGCAAACAAGACTCCGAATAACCCGCTACCAGAAGGCCCGCTACTGGGCGATTTGGAACGAGGAGGAGCTACTGAGCGTGACTGTTTACAGAAAAGGCGCACAGGCGGTTCTCAACTACATCAACAATATCATTAACACCCCTACAACACACAACAAGACTATGGCTAAGACCAAATCCAACGATACCTCAGCAAACGACACTACCATCCTCAAGGCCGTCAATGGCGAGGGCAAGACAATCCGCATTAAGTTCGACCCGCTGGGCGTAAGCGTCTGCTACAACTTAAAGGGTAAGTGGATAGCTCATGAAATCTACAACTAGCCGCTGCCTGAGCTGGTGGCCGAGGGCGTATTCACCATTGAGGACGAGGATTCACAGAATACCTACAATAAGTATTTCGGCAAAAAGGACAAGCGTTCCAAAGCAAAGCGCAAGTCCAAAAAACAGAATCAGAAAGTTAAGCAGGTTGAGCCGGCGGAAAAACAATCCGAAGCGATTGAGGAAACTCCCCAGTCGGAAGAGATGGTGGCAGCAGAAATCAATGAAGAAGTAGAAGCCGCCCTCTGGCAGGAGATTGAGGAAGCCCGCGAACAGGAGCAATTCATGGAGGCGCAGGACACAGACGAGGCTCTGGACGTACTGAACGATGAGAGCACATTGAACGAGCCCGTGACGAACGTGGAGCCGCCCGCCGAAGCCCCGGCACAGGAATCGGACGCTCAGCCCGCTGAGGCGAAAACAACGGATATACGCATGCAAGAAAATAGGGGAACTTTACAGATATTTGGCCTTGACTCATCACTATTATTAATTAGAATAAAGGCAACACAAGGGCTTCCGGTTAGGGGTTCTGAAGATTGAGCGGTTAGCCCTTCTTCCGTGTTACACAGATGCTGACTGAAGCGGAGACAAGTTCCCTGTTCGGGGCTTTGGAGATTGTGCTGTGAGCCTATCTTCCCGGTCAGTTAATCCATCTGTACCACAGGAAGAAGGAATAGCGCAGAGTCCCCTTGTCTAGCCCTTAGTGCAGGGAACATATTTTTTTTGCGATACTTTCCTTCTTGTTATCCCGTAATGGAAACAAATAAAGGAAATCACCATGTTCAACATTCATGCAGCCGAAAAATCGGCCCACCGCAAGTTCACCAAACTCATTAAATCACACACAGCAGCTATCTATATCGATACCTGTTTTCACCTGCCGTTCATCTTGCGCCACGGGCGCGAATTACAACAGAACGGGCAGCGGGTTAAAGTCACTAAATCCGTACAGCTGGAATTAGGCAATAAAAACAAACAGGTCTGGGCAAAACGAACACTGAACACACTCCGTAAATCCGGCAAGTACTTCGAGCTCTTACCCGGCAATAAACAAGAACGCCGTAGAATCTATATCCAAAAGCTATCAGCCTATGCAGACGAGGGCTTTGTGGAGATATTCAGCAAAGACGGTCCGCTGCAAAATATACTCCTGACCGGCGATTACGCACTTGCCCAAAAGATTGCCGGGATAAGCAGCACCGTTGCAGTCTTCTTTCAATATTCAACTGCAGACTCGGGCACACACGTCGTGCTGTGGTCAGATTACCAAAAGAAAATCGGCCGCAGCCCTGTTGAAGAGCTGCGGCATGGAATCAGTTGACTACAAGCGGCCTATCAGAACTCTAGACATCAGAGGGTATAGATTGATATAAAAATTGTACACGCCAGCTGCGCACAAGTGAGGGGGCTTAAATTGGCTTCCTAAGTGTCGAAAGAATGGCGCCAGCTTATTATCCATCTTACACTAATTGGACAATGTGAATCTAGGAGGACTGCCCTTTTTGTTGATTTCGTTTTGTATATTCCATAACCCACTCAGCCAGATTGAAAGATTCGGGAAGGGAGTGATTAGCAGCGTCTGCCCATACGCACAGCTTTTGAGCTTTCATGGACTCTACATACATCGTAGATGCTGCAAGCTTCGTTGATTGATTTGTAATATCAGGCAACGAATTATACATAACGTCTCTTAATTTGTTTATGCCCCAGTCTTTATTTGCAGAGCCTATGTCTTGTTCACCGAAACGACTAACAACCTCTATGTGCAATAACATAATGTCACATGCCCCAACGAATATACCCAGCTGATAAAAAAGGTTTTCTTTGTCTTTATCCGAAAGGGAGGAGTTTTTAATTTCAGCCAAAAGAAAGAGTAATTGAAGTCTGTGCTGTATTGTGCCCTCTAATAATAACTGGTGTGCGGCATAGCATTCTTCAACTTCATTTTTTGAAATTTTATTTTCCACATATTGGCCAAGCAAGTTTAATAGACGCGATTGTATGTTGCAAAAACGTTCGGCAAAAGATGCGTGTCGTAATTCTTCTCTAAAATATTTACCTTGAATATCGAGAGTTTGGACAGTTATAGTAGTTTTTTCCCTATAAGAAATGTATCCTTCGATCAGTTTCAGAATGTATGCTTTTTCGTTAAGCTGATTTTGTTTTTTTGATTGAGATTTTAATATATCAAGTTCGTTTTGCTGTACGTGTAACGATTGTTTTTGTTGTTGCAGGGTTACAATGACACCAGCAACACTTATGCCTGTGAATAGGCACGTCAAGCACCCAAACATGTCACCGAATGTACCGGCTGAAATCCAACTTGTATCTGGCTCAACTATATTTGCACAATCTGTTACAGAAGACGAAAAGATACACCATAAAAAAAACCATGCTATACCCCATAATGATACGGCTATAATTGATAAAAGCCGGAAATTCTGAAGACAAGGTAACTTGTGGTTAGAATGCTCTTTTTCTTTGTTATCCATATAGTTAGAATGTTAGTTACTTCCACATCGGGTGGGTTTCCCAGTGGGGCGGCAGTCCCATTTTGTGAAGGGGGATGCCTGGTTGTTGTGAATCCTGCAGGAATTGCTGCATGCGCATGTGCCATTGGGAGGAGGGTGCCACCTGTTTGAGCAGATAACGGCAGATGAACAGGAGCGGGGCAAGGTTGGCTTGCGATTGGAGCATGGAGACCGCCCCGGCCAGGCTGACGGTGGGTTTGACCCACTTGCGGGCTTTGTCGGAATAGACGTAATCCCAGGGCAAGGCCGGGGTGTTGTTCATGCGGGGGACAGTCAGGAAGATTTTATTCCAGATGCGGGCATGGTGAGCACAATCGTTGCGCAGCACGCGCAAGGATGTAAGCAAGGTATAGAGAGTCTTAGCATCGGTGCCCCATAGGGAAGAGATAAGATTCTGCATTTTCTTCCGAGAGTGGGTGTAGAAATGCACCACCGTGCCATAATCCATTACTCCGAAGCCATCCAGAGCGGCAGATAATCATGCTTATCGCCGTATTTGTTGAAGAAGTGGTCAATAAAATCAATCCCGCTTTGCTTGACGTTACCATGCTTATCTCGTTGGATGCGGACACGCTCCAAGCTTTGAATATACCCTTTCCAATGCGGGAAATACGTTTGCTGTGGGCATTAAGCCGCAGGTACTTTACAGAATCTGTTTCCTATGTTATAATGCATCATCATGATGATGCTCCCGCCTTTGGCTCACAATCCGTCTGCGTTGATGAATACTGTGGGCATTCTGCTGATTTTCGGCTTGCTCATGGTGCCGCTTTCCTATAGTTGCATCTGCCTGGCCGGTTTTGTGGTGGGACGCATCGGCAGCGGGTGCAGCCTGCTGCGCGCCGGGGTGTCCGCGCTCATCTGCAGTCTCATGGTTTTCATGCTGTTCATTCCTTCCGGAATATGCCTTCAGCTCTGTGCAGGTGGTGTTTCTCCCATGGAGCAACCGGACTGGTTGGTATACGGCAAATTGGCCCTGCTCCTTTTGTCCGTCTTCACGCCTGCAGCCGTGGGGCGCTTGTTTGCCAAACTGAGCTGGCTGCGAGTCATTCTCATCACGCTGGGCATCACCTTCTCATCGGCGGTTGTATGGGCGCTGATGTTTGCTTTCGGCGTGTTCATGGCCATCATATCGCAGGCATAACGGCAAAACATTTCTCATACTACAGAGAAACAATAAAATTGCTCAAGGACATATCCCATATTACCAAGTGCTCCATGGAAGAGGAAGAAGAAGCGGACATGACGGCAGAGGAGCTTGCAGTCCTGCGGCTGCGAGCAGAGGCAGGGGATACGCAGGCACAGTTTGAGCTGGGCTGTGAACTGGACGGTGAAGAAAGCTCCGTCTATTTGCGACGCGCGGCAGAGGGCGGTCACACCCGAGCGATGGTTTGCTATGCTGAGCATCTGCGTTGGTCAGGTAATACCCCGGAGCAAGCACGGGCAGCCATTCAATGGCACACCAAGGCGGCAGCGCTTCATGATGCTGCGGCATGCTATTATCTGGGAGAAATCTACCGCTATGGTCTGTGCGGCATGAAAAAGAACAGCGAACGCGCCTTTTATTACCACAACAAAGCGTATGAACTGGGGAATATGGAAAGCGCCTACGCACTGGCCCTGGATAGCCTGTACTACGGTAGCTTCTGCCCATGGCCGGCACAGGAAGGCGCGCGCGTGCTCCGAGAGGTGGCCGAGCAATCGCTCAACAACGATCCCCTGTTCCGGTACGCCGTCATCTGTCTTGAAGGCCGCGGCATGCCCCGCAATCCGGAACTGGCCCGCGAGTGGCTGCAACGCTGCCTTTCCATGAGCCCGACATACGATGATGCCCGCCGCTTACTGACGGAAATAGAGGCAGAATCACCTCCGCATCTGTCATAATGCCCAACGAACCTCAAGCAGACTCCCCCTATCAATCAATCCCCCCTGCCCACTGGGCAAATTTGCCCACATGACGCAAACACCTGCATTTTCTTCTTGCAATCCCCTGCTCCATCCCTTACCATCTGTGCGGGGCTGTAGCTCAGCGGTTAGAGCAGAGGACTCATAATCCTTTGGTCGTGGGTTCGAACCCCACCGGCCCTAGCAAAATACGTAACCCTCTAACGCTTAACGCGTTAGAGGGTTTTTGATAATTATTCTTAAATGTCAATGACTTAACTACAAAATCGCAAGTCCTTGATAAACAAATAATAACACTCATAAAAAGCTTGCACACGCCCTAAAATGACCTTTTGCACTTCGCAGGGACTCAAAAGGACTAGGGTGTTGACATTCAGGTTGTATTGATATTGAAGGTGCGTTTTGCCCATTTTTTTCTGGAAAGTAGAGCAAGAAATTGCTAAAATGTCGCTGACGCTATAAGACTATAACTAATTTTATGGTAATTGATTTGCTGAGTTTGAAGAACGGGCTCCTCGAACATGTCGCTTCGAGGACGGATGCTTATATATCTGCTATGCCTAAAGAAATTCGCAAAGCTTATGGCCAATTTTTTACCAGCAAAGAGGCGGCTTCGTTTATGGCTTCATTGTTTGTTGTGCCCGAGCAGGAACGGATTACCGTTTTGGACGCTGGTGCAGGTTCTGGTATTCTTACAGCGGCGTTAGTTCAGCGATTATCCTTTGAAAAGGCGGTAAAGAGCATAGAAATTACATGCTATGATACTGACGAAAATGTGTTACCGCTCCTGCAAGAAAACTTAGAATGGTTGAGAATCCATTGCGGTAAGGATTTAACTTATCGTATTATTGAGGAGAATTATATATTGAGCCAAAGTTTAGAGTACAATGATAGGCTTTGCCAATTTGCGCCCCAGAAGTATGATTTGGTAATAGGAAATCCTCCATACATGAAGATTCCGAAAGAGGCTCCGGAAGCGAAGGCTATGTCCGATGTTTGTTATGGTGCACCCAATTTATATTTCCTTTTTGCTTCTATGGGGATGTTTAATCTCCGTGATGATGGTGAACTCGTGTACATTATTCCTAGATCTTGGGTATCCGGTGCATATTTTACTAAGTTCAGGGAGAAACTTTTGACTGCCGGAGTGTTGACACATATTCATCTCTTTGTCAGCAGAGATAAAGTCTTTGATTCTGAAAGTGTGCTTCAGGAGACGATGATTGTAAAAATAAAGAAATCACAAAAGACTC
>JAZQGN010000020.1:0-4974 GCA_045540095.1 Akkermansia sp. | reverse complement strand
AAGTGAAACATCAGCACGTCGATGGTAGTCGGACGATAGGTCCCGCGAGAGTAGATAGCTGCCAGGATTAATGAAGAGCGCAGACCGAAAGGTTTGCGCTCTTCTCATTTCAAGCCAAGGGACGGGGTAAAGCCGCGGCATTATCCGCGACCCGTCTCCGCGTCTCGCTGCGCTCGCTTGCTGCGCCGAGGCCTCCGCCTGCTGCGCAGGCTCCGGGAGTAGATAGCTGCCAGGATCCACGAAGCCCGCTAAGCTAACGCTTGGCGGGCTTCTCCGTTTTCAAGCGTCGGGGCGGTTTTGAAAACACGCCTTATGCCACCTCCGGGGTTCCCGTATATTTTTCATCTTTTTCCCCGGGGTTCCGCTCCTTACGGAGCTCCACGCCCGGGCTACCTTATATCGCCCCTCGCGGGGCCCTGGGCTAGGCTCGCTGTGCTCGCACGGGCTATGTGTTTCTCTTGCACCCGTGCAATTAGCCGAGGCCTTCGCCCGCTGAGCAGGCTTCGGGAGTAGGGTGGCTTGCTATGATTAATGACGAGCGATAGGGGGCAGGGAGGCATCTAAGCATTCCCGCGGGCGTATGCCCGCCTCATTCATGAGCCCAGGTGAGGGGTGGCATAAAGCGTGTAGTTACATGGTCGCGTTTTTACTCACTCGCTCTTGTTTCTGACTTCGCTCGCTGCGTGGTTTATGCGAGGGCCGGTTGCTGAGGTCTTTGGAGGGTGGGTGAACGCGGATTAGCTTGACGTGAGGGGGTGATTGTGGTAGAGTGGGTGCATGAAATTACTGCGTGTGTTCATGGGAATTCTGCCGGCGGCACTGGTGCTGCTGTGCGGAGACTGTGTGCACAGGGCAGTGCAGCAGGCACCTGTTCGGCAGCAGAAAACAGCTCAGCAGCTGGATGTGGAGCGCGGTATTGTGATATACGGGCTGTTCTGGCAGTTGGATTTTGCGCTGGCGCGTCAGGAGGGGCGGGAGCGTGTGGTGGAGATTATGCGTGAGCTGCAGATGCAGTGGAGGCGGCTTCCCCGCATGAATGAGAGCGAGCTGGAGGATTACCTGCGCTATGTGGATGTGCTGATGTGGGAGCAGAAGGAGATGGCGGGTGCGCAGAATCGGCGCTACGGGGCCGCTGTGGAGCCGCCGGGGCTTTCCGGGCTCAGTGTAGCATCATCCGCTGCGGGGCGCTTGTGGCGCATGTGCCGTGGCGCAGAGGGGCCATATACGGAAGCTGCGCGTCAGCTGGTGGCCACGATGGGTGGCGAGGCGGTACTGAGTGTGCTGCTGCGTTTGCATGCGGATGCAGCGGATGTGGATAGGGAGAAGTGGGAGGAGCGATGGGCTGAGGTTTCCCTTGCGCTGGATTTCTTCGTGAATTATGCTGCTTCCGCTGCGGAGAGTGATGATGATGTGGCGCTGCCGATGCTGCGTGCGGTGCTGGCTGAGCTTGATGTACGTTTGAGGAAGGATTCCCGAGAGCGCACGCGCCTTACTTGCCTGCTGCAGACGTTTATGCGCGAGCAGGAGAGGGCCAGCGTGCATGCTGAGTGCCAGTTTTTCCGCACGGAGCGTGGCTGGCGCTGCTCTGCGGAGCGTGCGGCGCTGTATGAGGAGTTCTTCCGCCGTTTGCCGGCCTTGCGTGGCCTGCGCTATTATGTGGAGACAGAAACGGAGGAGGTGGATGTGGGCTCTTACTGATGGCGCTCCACGGCTGATATTTTACGGCTTCCCGGGCTCTGGACTCGGGAAGCCGTTTTTTTTTGCTCCGGGGCACTGCTGTCGATTTGCAAGAATGCCGTCCGGGGGCTTGGTGCGTGGTGTTACCACATTTCGATGGGGGGAGGGAAGGCGTTCGGTGAAGGCGGGGTGTGGATGGGGCGCTGTACGGGCCTTTCTGCAGGGCGCTGTACGGGCCTTTCTTTAGGGCGGTAGGGCGGGGTGTTGTGGTGCCTGTGGCTGTGGCAGGCGGTGAGGCAGAGCGCGGCGATGATGAGGGCGGTGATGTATGAATATGCTTTCATGAAGGGTTAAACGCGGCGGGCAGCGCTGGTGTTGAATGGCTGTTTAGCGTGGCCGCCGGGCAAAAAGGAAGCGCGCCCACGGGGAGTGAGCGCGCTTGTGAGGTGCTGAAGAGTTTCAGCGGTGGGCCGGTGTGTTACTTTTTATTAGCATCACGCATGGCGGCCTGGCGCTTCTGCTCTTCCAGAGCTTTCTGCTGCTCTTCCATCATGCGCTGCATGCGGTCCAGGAAGCCACCTTTCTTGGGGCGGTTCTTCTTGGGATCCACCTTTTCGAGGGTGGGCTGGGGCATGCGGCGGATAATGAGGGTCTGGAAGATGGAGATGATGTTCGTGGTGGTCCAGTACAGAGCGAGGGCGCTGGGGTAGGTGTAGCAGAAGAGGAAGAACAAGACGGGCATGAACTTCATGATTTTCTGCTGGGTGGGATCACCGGCCTGCGGGCTCATCTTCATCATCGCAATCATGGAGATGGCCATGATGAAGGGCAGTACGTTAATGACGGGCTCCCAGCCAAAGATGGTGAAGGGCAGGGTGCATACGGTGTCCATCTGGGAGAGGTCCGTCACCCAACCGAGGAAGGGAGCGCCACGGAGCTCAGCTGCCGTCTGCAGCACGTAGAAGAAGGCGAAGAAGATGGGAATCTGCAGGAACATGGGCAGACAGCCACCGAAGGGGGAGATGCCGTATTCCTTGTACAGGCGCATCATTTCCATGGAGACCTTCTGCTGGTCATCCGGGTACTTCTCCTTGAGCTCCTTCATCATGGGCTGGAGGAGGCTCATGCGCTTCATGCTCATGTAGCTCTTGCGGTACAGTGGCCAGATGAGGAGGCGGACGACGAAGGTCATGGCGACGATGGCCCAACCCCAGTTACCGAACCAGCTGTGGAAGACGTTGATGAGCCAGTTCATGGGGTAGCTGATGAGGTACAGCCAGCCGTAGTCCATAATCTGCTCAATGCGGGGGATGTCATTCGTCATGTCCTCCAGCATGAGATTCAGCTTGGGACCGGTGAAGATGCGGTAGTTAAAGGACTGGGAACCGCCCTGAAGGTCAGCTGTTTTGGGGGTGAGGGTGAAGTCCGGCATGCCGACGGCGATTTCCACGCCTTCCACCTGTTCACCGGTGACGGGAAGCTTGTAGGAGGCGGGGGCGGCGTAGAAAGCGTTTCTGCCGCTGGTAGCATCCGGCATGACGATGGAGGCGTAGTACTGGTTCATGGTACCCACCCAGCGGAGGTCAGTGCAATCCGTCTCGTAAATGCGGGCCTTGGCGGAGCCGAAGAAGGGCTCAAAGGAGCCGTTGTTTTCCTTCTCGAAATCGCCGTTTTCGAGCATGATGTAGTGGGTGTAGATGGGGCCTTCGGAGTGGTTAATCTGGCTCATACCACCTGCATACACGCCCCAGTTTGTACCGCTGAGGGCCACGCCGCCGTTATTCTGCACCTGAACCTTGAGGGAGATGGTGTAGGCGTTGCCGTCCACGGTTTTGTCACCCTGCTGTACGGGCACGAGGGAGTAAACTTTGAGGATGAGGAGATCACCACGGCGGCCGAAGAGGGCTACCTGATTTTCATTTGAGTGCTCGGGCTTGAACTCGTAGACCGTGTCATCAAAAACAGGTGCTGCATCATTGCTGAGGCGGAACATGAGGTTGCCGATACCCTGGGGGACGTTGCCGTTGATGCTGACGTCGCCACGGAGCTCCTCCTTGGTGCTGTTGATGGCCTGGCCGAGCATGTCCACGCGGGCGATGCTGCCACCGACATCCGTGAAGGAGTAGCGGGCCACGGGGTTGCCCTCAGCATCACGAGAGGTGAGGGAGGCAATTTCCTGAGGCACGCGCGTGGCCGGTGTGGCCTGAGGCGCGGTGGCGGGCTGAGCTGCGGCTTGCTCCTCATTGCCGGGGAGAACCGGGGCGGTTTGGGCCTGCGGGGCAGGTGCGGCCGCGGGCTGGGGCTCGTTCTCGCCTGAGAACCACCAGTTGGCGGCAATCAGGGCTATACAGGAGCCTACGACGATGGCTGATGTTTTATCCATAATTTTTTTCCGTTACGGGTTCAGAAAGGGTGTTACTTTTGCCGGCGAGGGGGCACGGGGTCATGTCCGCAGCCACCCCAAGGATTACAGCGCAAGATGCGCCAGATGCCCATGAGGCTTCCCTTAAGGGCGCCGTGTTCTTCCACGGCCTGAATGAAATAGGTGGAGCAGCTGGGGGTAAATCGGCAGCCTGAGCCGGGGCCGCCCAGTATGTGCAGTGGGCGGCTCAGAAAGCGTTTGTAAAATAGGACGGGCAGGATGACGAGGCGTTTAAGCATGGAGCTCTGTGCCGGCGGTATGCTGCTTCCGGTGACGGGCCAGCAGTTTGAGGAAATCTTTTTCGAGTCCGGCGTAGTCGGTAAGGGCGGCGCGGTTGCGCACGATGATGACGACTCTGAGGCCGGAGGCGAGGGGAGCTGCGTGGGCGCGTAAGATTTCGCGTACGCGCCTGCGCAAAAGGTTACGCACAACAGCATGACCAATGCGCTTGGTGGTGATAATACCGAAACGCGAGGATGCTGAGGGGGACTCCAGAGGAGCTGTGCTGAGAATAAGGAAACGCCCTGCTTCAGATTTGCCAGCGTTGCGAACCATGGCGAACTCTGAGGCTCGCTTCATGGTGTTACTCCGCTTGAGCTGCATCTTACAACAGGACGTTGCTTGTTGCTTCTCCTAATCAGTGGCCTGAGTTATGCTGCCATAACGACCGACCGGCTGATCAGTGCCGTATTAAACACCGTGCTGAACGGTGTGGCGCTTGTACTGAATCTCAACGCCCTTGGGCAGAAGGCGCTTGCGGCCCTTGGCACGACGACGGGCGAGGATGGCACGACCATTCTTGGAAGCCATGCGTGCGCGGAAACCGAACTGGCGCTTGCGGCAGCGCTTGGAAGGCTGGTATGTTCTCTTGCTCA
>JAZQGN010000019.1:0-24947 GCA_045540095.1 Akkermansia sp. | reverse complement strand
AAGAAGTTCCATTAGCTCGGTGTCATCATTTTCTATGGCTTCAATGAGTGCCTTGCCGTACTTGCTACGGCCAATCCGCCTCTTCGTTAGCTCTCGTCTGGCTTCTTCGTTGTTCATATCGATTTATGTATGTTATTTTTATAACGGATGCTTCTACCGATTGGCATTACCCAACTTTTGTCAGCTAGTATGGAAACCACTGTCGAAAGAGCAGGCGGGCCACATTTCATCTTATCTGAGTAAAGGTGGCCCGAATGATGGCCGTTGCATAAAAATAAGGCACGCTAAGCTACCGCCCTCCTTTTGACACAAACAAGCCATTTCTTCTTGTTTTTTGCCCGGATGAGTGCAAATGTTTATAGCATAATACTGTGTGGGCGGTCAATCCATTTTTTGCGCGATTTTGTAGCGTACATACTGTAAAATCAAAATCAACTCCAAGCATCCCTAAAAAGCCATCACTTCATCCAGCACGTCCCGAACAAAACGCAGCACTTCAGGCTTTTCAACATCCAGAACGTCTCGACCAAGTTTGCAAGCGGGCGGCGGTATCAAATCGAGTTCCGGATAGGCCACTAGAGAGGCATACGCATGACCGGGCATGTCAATCTCCGGAACGATGGAAATCCCCCGCTCTGCACCGTAGGCGATAAGTTCCCGCATTTCCTCCTGTGTGTAGAACCCGCCATAACAGTCAGCAAAATGCGAGCCGATTTCATGATCTTTCCAGCACCAAGAATCGGACGAAAGGCGTTTACGCCAAGCTCCAACCGTGATTAAGCGCGGATACTGCTTTATTTCAAGGCGCCAGCCGGGACCATCCGTCAAATGCAGGTGCAAGCGGTTATAGTTCAGCGGGGCCATACTGTCCATCAACTGCTTCAACACCTCCGGGGCAAAGAAGTGGCGAGAAACATCCACATGAAGCCCACGCCACTCAAGAGGCTGTCCCACCCCCCTTCACGATGCTGAACAATAAGCAACACAGGATTGCCAACAATCGGAAAATAGCCATACTCATCTTTATCATCTTTGTTATAACTAGTCAATTGTATTTTTGGTACACCTGAATCATACCACGATGAATCAGGGTAACTCCTCCGAAGATTTATCAAGCAAAGGAGAAGCCTCCGCTCGAGATTTTGCACAAATAACGAGCGAGACTGCAGCAAGTATGATAAGTATACCGCAAGCAAGACGAAAGTTCATGCATTCCCCGAAACAGGCTACGCCGAGAATAATAGCCGTAACCGGTTCAAGTGCTCCGAGAATACTCGTCTGCGTGGGGCCTATGTGACGAATAGCAATCGTGGTGAAGAGAAAGGAAAGCAGCGAGGGGAAAAAGGCGAGCCCCAAAGCATTGCCAAAAGCTCGGTAACTGGGAAGCATCTGTAAATCAACCCCACCCCGCAGAGCCGCTAGAAAAACAGGTACGGCAAAAAACAACGAATAAAAGGTGAGTTTCCCCGGGGACAAACGGCGCAAACGAGATTTCTTTACTGCCACAATATACAGGGAATAAACAAAGGCCGAGAGTATGATGTACACCAGTCCTTCCGCACAGACCCGGCATCCCTCGCCGGGAGTACAGGTGAGTGCGACGCCCACAGTGGCCAGCGCAATACCCACGAAGGTCAGCCGAGAGAGCCGCTCACCATACATCCCCCACATCATGAAGGCCACCACGATAGGGTAAATAAAAATAAGCGCAGCTCCGATACCGGAGTCCATGATACGGAAAGTCATGAACCAGAAGAGGCACGTGAGAGCCAGCAGCAGCCCGGCACCGGCAGTCGGCAACCAGTAAACCCGTGCGAGCCGCAGTGATTCCCCGCGTAAAGTCAACACCCCTGCCAACAGCAAGGCACCAAAGAAAAAGCGGTAAAAAAGAACACTGAGCGGCTCCAAGCCCTCCGCATACAAAGGGATGCCGAAAAAGGGGTTCATCCCAAAGGTGATAGCCCCCAAAACAGCACAGAGAGTCCCCTTAAATCTGCTGTGATTCATGAGCAGAGATTCACAGCGGGAGATAACAGCCACGCAGCTCTGCCAAGCGGCGGATAACCTGCTCAATGACATTCGCCGGACAGGAAGCCCCGGCAGTAAGGCCGATGCGCCATGCGCGGTTCATATCAGCGGCTTCCGCGGGAAGGGCCTGCTCCACCTCAGACTTAGTCTTCAAGTCAAAAGAACGGATATTACGGAGACTGAGCAGACAATCTGCAGACTTCACGAAGAAAGTAGGCAGTTTACGAGCAGCGATATGCGCAAGGTGCGTAGTGTTGGAGCTATTGTAACCACCAATAATGAACATCACGTCCAGCGGCTGTTCCAAAAGCTCGAAGAGCGCATTCTGACGGTCCTGAGTGGCCCCGCAGATAGTATCATACGCGTGGAAACGAAGGTCATCACCATCACGCTCTTTCACTGCAGCCCTCAGCAGGCTCTGGATATGGGCAGTCTCGCTCTTAAGCATGGTAGTTTGGTTTGCCATACCAATCTCAGCGAGGTGGACATCAGGGTCAAACCCGGCAGAACAGGAGTTTCCGAAATGAGCCATGAACTCCTCACGATTACCACGCCCCAGAATGTAATCAGCCAGCAGGCGGGCGTCCTCCTCATCAAAAATAATAAGGAATTGTCCCTTACCATCCTCGCCACATGACTGGGAGGCCGTAGCCTGGCTTTCCTCATGCCGGGCCTTACCGTGAATGATGCTGGTGATACCCATCTTTGCGTAATTACGCACGCGCTGCCACACGCGGATAACATTACCACAGGTAGAATCTACCAGCTGTACCCCCTTCTCTTCCAATCGGCTACGCATAATGCGAGAAACACCGAAAGCGGGCATAATAACCACATCTTCCTCATTCAGGGAATCATAAAGAGGGTCATTCTGGTTCCACGGCAAGTGGCGAAGCCCCATAGCGTCCAAATCTGCATTCACCGCCGGATTATGGATAATCTCCCCGATAAGCCATATACGCTTACCGGCAAACATGGCGCAGGTGGCGTAAGCAATCTCAATGGCCCGCTTCACACCATCACAGAAGCCGAAAGACGAAGCCAGCTGCACTTCCATTCCGGGCAGCTTCAGCTCATTTCCATTCTCACGGATACTAGTCACGAGTTCACTGTCGTACTGCTGCACCTTGTCACGCACACGGGCCATCACCTCCGGACGGCGCACATTGATGGGCTTTCTGGCTGTCATGCCCCCATTGTGCCTGCGCGGGGTGAAGCTGTCAAGAAAAATGGCACGTTACGCCATACTTCGCACTTGCAATCACCGCGGCATGATAGTAGAATGAATGCATGAACACACTCCCTTTCCGGTTGTTGGCAGTACTTGCGTGCTTACTGCTGACACCATTGAGCATGGCCCAGAGCCCGGATCTGGTGAATGAGGATCGCGATATGGTGCGCGTGATGCGTCACCCGGACGGCTCACGCTCCGTGTATAAGCGTCAGACCGGCTGGCGCGGCATGCGTTGTGCCACATACACAGCAAGCGGCAGATTGGCAGCCATTAATGATTACACAGAAGGGCGTTACGGCCAGCTAGTAGCTTGCGTGATTTACGACAGCAATCGCCAGCCTATCTACAAGGTTTCGTACGGGTATGACTCTCAGGCCCGCCTCATTGAGGAGCGCATGTTCGCACATCCTTCCAACAGGCTGGTGCAGAGAGTCATTTACCGCTATGATGCCAACGGCAACCGCGCCAAGCCCCTCATCATCTCCCTCAATAACACCGGTGCAGACATTGCCCCCACCATGACAGATGACGTCACTCAGGCTCACCGCCAGCTGAGAGGCCGTCGCAACCGTCGATAAAATTATCTTCTAACCAAAGAGTTATATGGAAACATTCTCCTGGAAAGACCGTGATGCCGATGGCAACAAAGTTGTCTACGAGGCCAGCCACTTTGGCGGCTGGTGGCAGCTCACCTGCACCCCGAAAGTAGGCCGAGCCATGAAGGACGAAGTGGAGCCTGAGCCCGCTGAGTTCACCCCTGAGCTGTGGCAGACACTGCGTGACCTGCTCTGGCGCAAGTACCAGCGCCGCCGTGTCTCTTGGGCCCTCATCGAACACATAGATGACATTCTGGCCGGCAAGGCCACTAATGAACGCCGAGACCAGCGAAAAAAATGACAGACGAGGAAATGATGAATTGCCGCGAGCCCGGCAGACAGCTGGAGCGAGCCATCTCCGTCATGCACCGTCTCAGAGCGCCCGGAGGCTGCCCGTGGGACGCTGAGCAGACGCACGAAAGCCTGATACCCAACCTCATTGAGGAAGCCTACGAATGCATCGATGCCATTCGAGCAAACGACTGGCCCCACCTGCGCGAAGAGCTTGGTGACGTGTTGCTTCAGGTACTCTTCCACGCAGAGCTGGCTGCGGAGAACCCGGAAGCCGGGTTCACACTGGCAGATGTAGCCTGTGATTTGAGTGACAAGATGGTACGCCGCCATCCACACGTGTTCGGCTCCGCCAATGTGACGGACAGTGACGGCGTGCTCACTCAGTGGGATGCCATCAAACGCAAGGAGCAATCCATCGAAGATAAGCCCTACCTGAAGAACTGCGGCAAAGGGCTCCCCTCTCTGCTGAAAGCGTATAAGCTCACGAAGAAAGTGGCAAAAGTAGGCTTTGACTGGCCGGACCACGCAGGAGTGGTGGAAAAGATACGAGAAGAGACGGCTGAGGTGGAAGAAACGCTGAACCTGCCGGATTCTGATCCCCACGTGGAAGAAGAGCTGGGGGATTTGCTCTTCACTACTGTGAATCTCTGCCGTCGCCGCAAGATAGATCCCGAGGTAGCTCTGGACGCCGCAAACCGTAAGTTTGAGCGCCGCTTTAATACCCTTGAGAAGATTCTGAAGGCACAGGGCATCAGCCTTGAAGAAGCTACAGCTGAGCAGATGGAAGCCGCTTGGCAACAGGCTAAAGTGACTCAGAACTAATTCTTATCCATCATTCATGGCACCCCGGCAAAATCACATCTGCGCCCTGCTCTGCAGCCTCGTACTGACTGCCTGCACCACCACGACCGAGCTTGAGGAACGTCCGGAAAATCCGCTTGCCCCGCAGGATGTAAACCAGCCCTTGGCAGGGTTCTCCGCTAATCCTCTGCTGCCCGGAGGCGGCGGACTGGGAGCTCAGACCATGAGGGTAACCTCCGAAGAAGAGCTCAAAAAGGTAGATAACGGCAGTGATGAAGAGCTCATCTGGACCGATCCGGATAACCCGGATGCCGAAATTCCCGGGCTTACTGCCGCCTTTGAAAGCCGCCGCCAAGGCAATGGCTGGCTAGGCAATCTGGGCCGAGGTATCAGCCTCGCCCGCCGCGAAGGTCGCCCGCTTATCATCTGGTTTCACAATTCCGTCACCAGCCCCAGAAGTAACAGACTCGGAGCACACCTGCTGGATACGCCTAAGTTCAATGTGTGGTGCCAAGACCGCATCATCCGAGTGAAGCTGGACGCCGGCGCCTCCATGGATGAAGCTACCGGTGATAGTGCCCGCTACAGCATGCGCTCCATCAATGCACTGGCCCGCCGCTATGGGCTCTCTCACTTCCCGGGCGTCGTCGTGCTGGACCCGAGAGGTAAAGTAACTGCGCGCATAGATGGTTATGACGGTTTCGTGGGCGAGGTAGAAGGCGAATTAAAGCTCGGAGTGGAGCGAGCCGAACAAAACTATACAGATTTCAAGAATGAGCTTACGCAGCGAGGTTACCGCGAATGGCGCTCCCGCCGCGGAGACAGACTCTTTGCCAAACTTCAGCGCTATGATGAGGTGAATCAGGTGGTCTACTTAAGGGATCCCGGTGGCAAGGTCAGCCGTACCCGCTTGGACCGCTTCTGCCGGGAAGACATTGAATACTTGGACGAACAGGCTCGCAATAAGAGAAGCAGCCGTAACCGATAACAAGTAGCCAGCACTCATCCGCTTATGAATAAATCTGAGGCCACGAAAGCGCATATCATGCGTGCCGCCATCACCCAGTTCACTCAGCTCGGGTACGAGGGGGCTTCCATGCGAGAAATAGCCAACGCTGCGGATGTAAACATCGGCCTTATCCGATATCATTTCGGAAATAAGGCGGATTTATATCGGGACACCCTCGCCTACGTTTCAGAACAGTATAACAGCGTATGCCTCAAGGCGCTAGAAGAAGCAAAATCCGGCGACGATGTGGAAGAGTTGATATATTCCTGGCTGGCTGCTCCCATCACCCGGTGGGAGGATTCCACGGTAGCCGGAGGAGAAGAAGTTCTCTGCTTCCTCAACAAAATGGGCTATGAAGCCCCGGAGCTAACCCGAGAGGTGTACGAATCCCATTATTCCTACGCGCTACAGGAATGGCAGGAAACAGTCCAAGCCCACTTCCCGGGCATGGAGAGGGCGGACTGGCTCTGGTGTCTCACATGCCTGCGCGGCATGTACTTTAACATCGTAGCGCATAATGACTTCACTCTCTGGGGACTGCCTGCCATACACGGCAAGGAGCCGGCCATTCGGCGCCTCGCAGCGGATGCCGTCTCCCTCCTTCGCACGTACACGCAGGGCCGCGCGTGACATGAGAACAATGTTTGCTGGACAGAGAGTGCAGAATCTGCTAGGATAGCCACGCCTCACATATCAAGATTTCTCATATGGTTACCACGGAATATCCTTACGGTCTCGACTTCCCCATCCTGCGCATCTCCACAGAGCTCTGCCAAGCAGAAATATCCCTATACGGCGCTCAGGTGCTGCAATGGACTCCGACGGGGCAATTACCGGTCATCTTTATGAGCCCGAAGGCCGTGTACGCCAAAGGAAAAGCGCTGCGCGGCGGCATTCCGCTGTGCTGGCCGTGGTTCGGTAAGAATACGGAAGATTCCACCCAGCCATCCCATGGTGTGGCGCGCATCTCCACATGGCAACATGCCTCCACAGAGGAGTTGGAAGACGGCACTGTGAAAATCGTCCTAGCTCTTCCCCCGGAGCAAGAGCTGATGCCCAGTGGCGCAGTCATCATTGAAGCCGGCAAAGAGCTGATGGTTACCCTTCTCACCATGGACGTGAAGCGCGCCATGCCCTTCTCCACAGCCATGCACACATACTTTGCCGTAAGCGATTACGAACAGGTAGCCATCACCGGGCTTGAAGAATGCGCTTTCACGGAATATGCAGATGATGCCATTGAGCATTGCGAGGACCCGCTTATTCCCGCCGGTCACATAGACCGCATTTACCACCCCGTACCTGAACAGCAGGAAATCACCATCCATGACCCCGCATGGGAGCGCAGTATCCGCATCTGCCGCGCAGGCTCAGCCTCCGCTGTGGTATGGAATCCCGGTCAGGAACTAGCTGCCGGCATGGGTGACTTGGGAGCAGAGGCATCTCGTGGATTCATCGCAGTGGAAACAGCTGCCGTACCCGCAGAAAACTTGGCTCTTCGCTGCGGAGAAACGCATCAGCTGACCACACGCATTCAGGTCATCTCCATCGACTGATTTTCGCCCGATACGCACCATGAGTGACGCCCCATCGCGCCGGCCCCGCTGGTTTCGCACAGCCTCCATACTGGTATCAGTTCCGCTTGTGCTAATTCTACTCTGCGTAGGCATGGCAGAAAGCTGGACCGCCATTCTTTCTCACGGGCGCTGCCATGATGAGCCATCTGCCTGCCGGAGCAATGCCGTAGGCTTGGTGCTGGGCTGCTCCAAATATGTGAGCCGCGGGCGCAGCAACTACTTCTACGCCACGCGCATGCAAGCAGCTGCGAACCTGTGGCATAGTGGCAAGGTGCGTGGCATCATCGTCTCCGGTGATAACCGGGCCATGAATTACAATGAGCCGAGAGACATGAAGAACTCACTCATCCAGCTCGGAGTTCCGGCAGACCGTATCGTGTGCGACTTCGCAGGCATCTGCACCTATGATTCCGTAGCACGCGCCAATCAAATCTTTGGAGCGAAGCAACTCATCATCGTGAGCCAGGAGGGCCACGCAGAACGCGCCGTGGCCATTGCGCGCCATCTGAATATCGAGGCTGAAGGCCTGAATGCCGAGGATACAGCGCTGAACCGCCGGGCCAAACTGCGAGCTTGGCTGCGTGAGCGCGGCGCCAGAGTCTCCATGCTGTACGATTTCATTACAGACCGCACCCCCCATCATCTGGGCAATCCAGAACAGCTTCCATTCTGATTATCATCCCACATCACTTTACATGAAAAGCCTCATCTCATGCTGTGCAACAGCCGGCGTCGCAGAGTGGGTCTGCTGCCCCGGCGAGCTAAATACCCCCCTTCTCACCGCCCTTGCTCAGTGCCCGGTTGTGCACCGCTGGACTCAGCCGGATGAACGCACCGCCGCCTATTTTGCGCTGGGCCGCATTCAGGCCACGGCACGCCCCGTAGTGGTGGTGGCTGGGAATGGCTCCTGTGCCGCAGCTCTTGCACCTGCTGTGGTAGAGGCCTACTATCAGCGCCGCCAGCTTATCGTCATCACGGTGGAGGACCAAGAGAATGCCGGAGGCTCCGGCGCCCCCGGCCACATTGAAAATGAAGGGCTTTTCGGCATTTACGCGCCCACGATGGAGATTCCGCTGCCCTGCAGCGTGTCAGACCTACCGGATTTAGCATCCGCGTGCTCGGAAGGTTTCCCCATGCACCTGAGCCTGCGCCTCACCGAAGAATGCCGAACACGCTGTGACTTCACCGGGTTGGAAGTAGCAGATGCACCGGCAGCCCCACGTTTTCGATCCTCACTTGTGTCACTTTCGCAGATGCTGCGCTTCCGGGCTGTAGAAGGACTGGTGCTTATCATCGGCGGTCTGGATCCCTCCGAGCAAGAGCCAGCCATCTGGCTGGCCCGCACACTCCGCGTGCCCGTAGTAGCAGAAGCAGCCAGCGGCCTGCGCGAAGAACTCTCAGCATACCTTCTGCATGGTGCAGACCAGCTCCTGCTCCGCTATCCACCGCGCTATGTGCTGAGAATCGGAGATGTACCCACCGGCGCCTTCTGGCGAGGGCTAGAAAATCTGACGGGCTCGGAGGTATTCTCCATCACCCGTACCGGTTTCTCCGGGCTATGCCGCAAGAGCACCGTCATCGAAGGTGAGCTGGAGCAGATTATGAAAGCTCTGGGAGATGTGCCCCACATCGGTGATACGGAGGGGTGGATGCAGCGCAGCCGCCGCATGGCAGGCCGCATTGAAGAACTTCTACTGGCGTACCCCGAGAGTGAGGCCGCCATGGTGCGTTATTTCTCAAATCAGGCCGGTATAGCGGATGTGCTCTGCCTCGGCTCGTCCACCACTCTGCGCCTCTGGAACAACTACGCTCAGACCCACGTACCCACTCATTATGTGCGCGCCAACAGCGCTGCAGGCGGAGCAGATGGTACAGTATCAGCCTTCCTAGCAAACAGCGCAGACTCTGAATACGCATGCTGCCTCACTGGAGATATCGCCCTGCTCCGGGACTGTGCCGCCGCTACCATGATGCCGCAGCTGCCACCCTCCCGCCGCGTGGTTGCTGTGCTGAATAACGAGGGCGCCGGCTGCGCCTACACGCCAGGCATGGATGATGAGCTTCACCGCCTCATGGTACAACCGCCCGCCTATAATCTACAGGAAATTGCACACCTCTGGGGTGCTGAATATTACGCCATTCACTGCGAGGCGGATTTCGAAGTACTGGACACACTGGATGCATCCTCCTTTGCCCTGCTGGACATCATGCCTGATGCTGACCAGACCGCAGCATTCAACCAAGCCCTCGCTAGAATCAGTTAAACAGGGCAAAAGTCACTAAAAAATCCCGCACGGATAACCATCCGCTGCGGGCTAAAAATTATTCGGGCGCTATCATCAGCTTTCATCATCAGCCTCCGCATCATCACCACCCTCAGGCATGAGGTCAAAGTGGCTGACAGCCATCTGCGGCAGCACAGCCAAATCCAGCGCTGCGTCAGCCACATGTGACACGTCCATGTCAAACCGGTACGCGTAACAATCCGGGCAGCTTCCTACTTCTCGGTCCACAATGGCGCCACACACCGCGCAAAGTTTGTAACTGGCAGGGTCATTCGCTACGGTCGTAGCAATCTCTCGGCGGTCCGGTTTCATGGCAAACAGTATACCCTCACTGACCGAAATCGTGCAAGCATCCATTCAGTCATATATCACCCTGCCCCGGAAAGCGGCTCTCCGGGGCAAGGATGATGAAACTTATCTTCTGCGGAAAAGGCCGCCAAAGCCACCCATGCTGGACAAACCAGGGCCCTTGGGCTTCTTACCGCCACCACCCATAAGCGCGGAAAGATCAGGCATACCGGCACCGCCAGCACCGCCCATCAGGGAGGAGAGGTCAGGCATTTCACCACCTTCGGGCATGGCAGGCATACCACCACCATTCATCTTGCCCATGGCCTTCATAAGTCCACCCATCTTACCTTTACCGCCCATCATTTCCTTCATCTGTTTGAAGTTCTTGATGAAGCGGTTCACCTCAATCTCGCTGACACCGGAGCCCTTAGCAATACGGCGGCGGCGGGAAGGAATGAGCAGCTTGTAATTGACACGTTCTGCGGGAGTCATGGAAAGCACAATAGCCTCCATGCGCTTCATTTTCTTCGGGTCTAATGCACCTTCAGGGAGCTGCTTCTTCAGCTTACTAAAGCCGGGCAGCAGGCCGAGCAGGCCCTCCAGCGGACCAAGGCTCTGCATCATGCGCATCTGGGAGAGGAAGTCATTAAAATTGAACTCACCGCTCATCATGCGCCCCATGGATTTCATGGCGGATTCCTGGTCAATCTTCTCAGCGGCTTTTTCCACCAAGCCCACGATATCGCCCATGCCCAAAATACGATCCGCCATGCGCACGGGAACGAAGGGGCCGAACATATCCAGCTTCTCACCTTCACCCACGTACTTAATGGGCTTACCAGTCACCGCACGCATGGACAAAGCGGCACCACCACGGGCATCACCATCCAGCTTAGTGAGAATGATACCGGTAAGACCTACGGCGGTATCGAAAGTCTGAGCCACACGCACAGCCTGCTGACCGGTAGCAGCATCCGCCACAAGCAAGGCTTCCTGCGGCTCCAGATAGCGAGCAAGCTTACGCAACTCATCCACGAGCTCTTCATCCACCTCCTGACGGCCAGCGGTATCAAAAATAATAACATCATGCTCCTGCCCCTTGGCCCACTTCAGCGCGTCCTTAGCCACGCGGATGACATCCTTCTCACTCGCGGAAGGAGTATAGACGGGCACGTCAATCTGGCCGGCCAGAGTTGCCAGCTGGTCAATGGCGGCGGGACGGATAAGGTCACATGCTACCAGCAAAGGCTTGTGCCCCTCAGCCTTAAGGCGGCGAGCGAGTTTTGCACTCGTAGTAGTCTTACCGGCACCATTCAGACCCACTACAAGGATACGGCCGGGAGGAGTGAGATTCAACTCAGCAGCCTCACCACCCAGCAGCTCTGCAAGCTGGTCACGGAAAATCTTTACAATCTGTTCACCGGGCTTCACCGTCTTCAGCACGGCAACACCCATGGCCTGCTCCTTCACGTGTGCGATAAACTCACGCGCCACGCTGTATTCCACATCAGCATCCAGCAGCGCCATGCGGATTTCACGCATAGCGTCAGCTATGTTCGACTCTGAGATTTTGCTCAGGCCGCGCAGTTTACGAAAGGTATCATCCAGTTTATCGGAAAGGAGCGAGAACATGCTGGAACACTAGCACAAAAGACACTCTATGTCAAGCCACAGACCAGTCAGTATTGTCATGGATGATGAAAGAAAAACAGCCACGAGCCGTATTAGCCGTGGCTGTTTTTGACAAGGATGGGCGCGCCCGCTTAATCCCACTGATTATTCAGGGCACGCGTGGCACGAGTTACCTCCATATTACGCTCGGTGCAGCCGCTGATTTCAGGGCCATTATCATCAGAGATGTGGAGGTCCAGCACCTCGATGGCGTTGTTCCCCTTGCGCAGGAACTCTGCGGGACAATACAGGCGAAACTGCGGGCCAATATTCCAGTAACGGCCAAGAAGGTGGCCATTCACCCACACATAGCCCTTGTTCCAACCGGACATATCAAGGAAGGTGTCCTGCGGCTCCTCCGTAAGCTTCACCAGGGAGCGGTAAAGCCCTCCCCGCTCGTCAGCTCTGGCACCGGCAGCATCAATCAGCGGGTGAGGAACAGAAGTAAGCGGCATGCGCTGAACGCGCCAGCCCTTTACCTCTTCCCCCCCCAGCGTAACACTACCAATCAAGCCCTTGCGATCTTTCTCCGTATAGGAACAGAAATTCACATGACCAAAGGTATCCACTACAATCTTCAGCACAGCAGGCTTATCACGCTCAGGCAGCTCCAGAGAGCGCTGCCCCAAGCGGCGATCCAGCGTCCCTACAAGCTTATCACCCACATACACAAGGGCATAGTCATGAGCACGGCAGTTGAGAGTAGCGGCTGGTCCGGCCGGAACAACAGCTGTATAAATTCCTATACCCTGATTCTGCCCCAGACTCTCAAGCGTAGGCGGCGTATCAAAGCTTTCCGTTTCGCCCACGGCGCGAAGCTCATTCAGCGAGTACAGCTTCTCGGGAGAAAACGCAGGGATAACCATAGTGGGCGGAGTAGAAGGAGGCTCCGGGGCGTTCAATCCGGGAACGGCACGGAGAATAATATCGCGGTATTCGAAATACTCTCGGGTAAGGTTACCGTTTTCGCCTACGGGTGCGCCATAGTCATAGCTAGTGAGGTCCGGCTGGAAGTTGTCACCTTTCTCATTGCTGTTAGCACCAGCTGTCAAGCCGAAGCTGGTACCACCATGATACACGAACAAATTGAACGATACACCATCACGCATGTACCAACGCACAGAGTTCAGCGCATTTCGACTGGGCGTCCAGTTACCCTCACCCCAGTGGCGCAACCAGCCGGGATAGGTCTCACTGGAGAACACCGGTACACCGGGAGCTATGCGAAGTGCGTTGCGCATCTGACCGGCGTTATCCGCAGGATCAAGCCCCACGGCCACACCACGAGGCACAAAGCGCAAGTGGTGATTAGAAGAGCCCTCAGAAAGATAGAACGGGCCGGCACCCTTGCCTTCCCAGAAGGTCTTAAGCCACTCTATGTATGCAAGCTCATCATGGGGGCTTTTGTAGCTACCATATTCATTTTCCAACTGCACCATGAGAATAGGCCCACCATTACGGCTGAGGCGAGGGATGGCAATCTCAGCTATTTTCTCAAGGTAGCGAGTCTGAGCCTCCATGAACTGTGCATTTCCCGTATAACGCAGAGGGGTTACAGCATCACGAATGAGGTATGTGGGCAGCCCCCCCAAATCCCACTCACCACACACATAGGGACCGGGGCGGAAAAGCACCCACATGCCCTCTTCTGCGCACATATCAATGAAGGCCGCAATATCATTGCGCCCACTGAAATCCCAGCTACCATCCTCCTGTTCCAGTGCATTCCAGAACACATAGAAGGCGATAGTGTTCAGCCCCATAGCCTTAGCCGTGCGAATGCGGTGACGCCAATGCTGCCTAGGCACGCGCTGCGGATGAATCTCACCGGAGCGAATCTGGAAAGGCTTGCCATCCAGCATGAACTCCCGGCCACCTTCACCGCCGAAACTCAATACAGCGGACTGACCTGTAACAGGTCTTTGCAAATTGCCCATTGCAGCCGGGCTTGCCCAAGCGCCGCTCATGGCAAGCGCTGCCATCGCTATCATAGCATTCAGCCATTTCATACTTTTTCCTATAACATATTCTCCATCACTTGTCCAGCAGAAAACCTACATCTCAACTATAAATTAGAGTCCACCCTAACTCCGACACAACAGAAAACCTGCGCTCTTCCATTCAGGAAAAGCGCAGGTTTTAGAAGAACAAGTCTGGAGCAATCCTATTGCACGAAACGCCGCACCGCATCTTCAGCGGCATCCGCAGCTACCTCAGAGGGAGAAAGCTCGGACGATTCATCAGGCCAGCTGAGCCTTTGCTTGGCTTGCAAGAAGGCGAGCACATTTGCAAGGCCTTGTCCCTGAGCATACTCAATTGTTTCAGCGAGCTCGGCCTTGCTGCGAATCAGGATATTCAGCATAGGCCCGTTCGTATATTTAATGGCGGAATGAATACCCGGTGTACGATCCATCATAGGATTTTCCGCGATAATCTTCAACGCGACTTCCTGCTGATTGCGCATTACCGCCTGCACGAGTTCGGATGACTGAGCTGCAGGCATACGGTGTGCATAAGCATATCCACCATACAGAGCACCAGCGATGCAAACCATATTCAGCACGGCAAGCAGATATCCGTTAGTGGATGACACCTCCTCACGTGTCGTAGTACGAATGGAGCCCCACACCAGCTTAAACATCCAAGCAAAAGCAAATGCACAGCCCAGACGCCCAAGGAACGATACTTTCTCACCATTCTGCTTACGCCCGCCAAATATCACCCATATACCTGAGAGCACAACAAGAATAGAACAAAGCTGACTGAGAATATCCACAAACAAGCGACCAAACGCCGCAAATATAAGCCCAAAAATCCCAGCCTGTGGGTTGCATCTCTTCACCAGAATGAATGAAAGAAGCAAGGAAAGAATAAAAAGAACAGCAGCAATGATAATCGGGGCCTGAAGATAAGGAAGAAGATCATCACCACGCCAAGCCATATAACCAAAGCCTACCAATGAAGTCCAGCAGGCTAGGCCCAAGGGAACGGAAAGATAAACATCCCCCATGCCATAATGCAAATCTACCTTCTGTGCCGTGGCGACTAAAAGCCCCACAAACCCCAATCCCCCCAATACGGCAGCAACCACCAGCACCACATCCCAAACACTGTGGTGAGCAACCTCCGGCAGCGGCTCGGCCTGTACGGACGCAGCATGGACAGGCGCAGTCAACGCAAACAAGAACAAGCCCGACAACAATGTATGTAATTTATTCATTATAGAGTAAAATGTGTTCATTTATCATTCTTCTCCCTCCCGTTTACGACGCCCGAAAAGCTTTCTGAAACTGAATGTTCTGCCGATAGAGAAACCACCAATACTTTTATTCACACGCACTCCGCGGCTACTTACCGTAGCACGCCCCACATCACTTTTGCCAAAACTGAGGGAGAGGCCCGAGCGGCTGATATTGATATACAAGATACCGGGAATAATCGGTATTCTGTGATACAAGGGAGCTGAACGATTGTATGAACGACGTCTTGCCATGGTGGGAACAGCAGAAGTATAACGAGATAATCACTGACTGTCAAGTGAAGAAAAAAAATAAAAAATTATTGAACAAAACGCGGAGACACTACGTCAAAGATACCTGATATGAACTCTTCTTCCATTCTCGCAGCTATAGCCGCCATGATTCTGACGCCTCAGCTGGCCTTGGCAGATATAGGGATTACACGCCCGGCGGTTCCCTCTGCTGCACAACGGACCATCCAAGGGAACTGTGACCTCATGGCCTCCAATGTCGTACGCGCTGTATACGAAGGTCTTCAGCAGCCAGCAAGCGGCACTATTAGCGCACCTCGAGCCATGTTCAGAGTGCTGGAAAACCTAGGCCACCGCCGCTTCGTGCGCTATGGTGATGGAATCATGCACGAGGAAATGATCTTTGCTGTTGCAATGGATAATTCTATGCCGGGGCAGCCTCCGGCTGTAGTGGACATCATCAGCCGTATGCAGCCGGGCGACGAAGCAATCATGAAGATTGACCACCTCTTCATTTTCAATGAGCCTTATGGCCAGAATGTACGGCCTTGCACCCGCATCTCTGTACGAGCATCAGAGCCGGGAGTAGCAACCGCAGTACCCACTCACCCCGCCCAACAGACAACAGCTCCGGCAGCAGGAGCAGCTCCGGCAGTAACGCCTGTGCAACAGGCTACTGTGAGCGAAAGCATGAGCACACAGGTTCGTTACCGACCGGATGGCCGCGGCGGCCTCGTGCAGGAAAGAATTGACATCCGCACACGCTACAATTCCGCCACCGGAGAAACCACCACCAGAATGCTCATCAATGGGCAGGAGGTGGATCCGGCCACTCAGCAGCCACTCGCTGCAGGTGCATCCGCGCCTACGGTTCCCGGCACACAGGCACCTGAACCGGCAAGCGCCCCACAAGAAAACGGAAGCGACAATGTGGAACGAATAACTGACTGAGTTATCAAAGTGTAAGCCCCGGTTAAATCCCCGGGGCTTTGTATTTCGGCAGAGTTCAGCGTTTGGAGGTCAACATATTCCCGCAGGAATCACATGTATAGTATATGCAGGAAGTGACACCACCCACACGAAAAGCGGACTCCCCACAGAAGGGGCACCTGTGCGGACGAGTAAAGAGATAAAATGCTGAGGCAGCAAGCGCAAACCCACCACCCACCAGACAAATGGCGACAATCTCCACCACCCCGGTAACGCCGCATACAATCCCCGAAAGCAGCAGCGCAAGCCCCAGAGCCAACAAGCGGCAGGCTATACGAGCCACTCGGAGCAAAACTGGCGGCACTTGCTCCACCTCAGGCATGGTTGCTGAAAAGGTCAGCGTCTTTTCTACCTCACCTGACTCAGCTTCAAGTCTCATGCTAACAGCGGGAATCTCAATTTGGAGGGGAAAGAAATGCATATAGCGCTGATTCCCCATATCCAGCACCATAGCGAGCGAATCTTCACCGTTCCTATCAGCCAACACTATACGGCGCACCTCACAGCCGAGGAGAGCCTCAGCCGCAGGTTCGGGAGCAGCCCCCGCCGGCAAAGATTTCACCCGCCGCAGAGCCACACCTTGGGGCGTACTACAAGGACGCGTAGAATACAGGTGCCCGCCCATGCGCAGGTAGTACCCGGCCTGAGCATTTTCTTCACCCGGCACACGCAACACCTCCTCCAATACTCCGGAGGTACCCTCAAAAGGATGGATTTGTATCATAGCTATATACTAAAAAGCTCCCGTCCGGCGGTTCTCACACGGGCGGGAGCTGAAACTTGTTTCCGAAAACTTATTAGTACTTCTTCACCACGGCCATCATGGCATCCATCTGCTTCTCAATGGACTCCACGAGAGCCATCTGGGTACGGGTGCGGTCCAGATTATGCTCGGGGCGCTTAATCTTGAAGTAGGTATCACCCTCAAGATAGTCCGTGAGGAAGCGCATACCGCATTCCATGGTAAGCAGCTTACCGGAGAACGGCAGCAACTCCTTCTCAAGCGGAGTAAGGAAGGTGGCAGCCTCACAGTAGCCCTTAGCCAGAGCCTCGAAGTACTCCATACGCATGGTTACCAGAGATGTATTCTTCTCATCCTCCGCAGCAGGAGAGGTGGAAGTACGAATCATGTCACCGAAGTCATACAGAGAGGAGCCGGGCATGGTGGTGTCAAGGTCAATCACGCAGATACCCTCACCCGTCACATCGTCAAGCATCACGTTGTTGAGCTTGGTATCGTTGTGAGTTACACGCAGGGGAAGCTCTCCACTGGCAAGGTAGTTCACTACCTTGTGGCAATCAGCCTCGCGGGAGAGGTACCAGTCAATCTCCTTCTGTACGCTCTTGGCACGGCCCAAGGGGTCCGTAGCGATGGCATTCTGGAAGGTCTTGAAGCGCTTGGTGGTGTTGTGGAAATCAGGGATGGTCTCAAACAGGGGGGCACCGGGAAGATTTGCACCGAGCTTCTGGAAATTACCGAAAGCACGAGCAACCTCAATGCACTGACCCGGATTCTCAATCATATCGTACGTACGAGCACGATCAATGAAAGGATACACACGCCATACGTTACCTTCTTCATCCTGAGCGTAGGGTTTGCCATCGCAAGCATTTACGATGGTAAGAGTGCGGCGGTATGCCTCTTTGCAACCTTCAGCGAGCAGCACGCGAAGAGCTTCGTCTGTCACACGCTTCACATTCTCCATGAGGGGAATGGGCTGCTTGAAGACGTTGCTGTTAATGCGCTGCAGAATGTAGCTCACGCGCAAGCCGGCCTGGTCTACCACTACACGGAAGGTGTCATTAATATGGCCGGAGCCGTAGGACTCACCGAATACGTAATCACCACGAAGGTCAAAGAGACCGGCGATTGATTTGATATCGTACATAGGTTCAGTAAGTATTTGTAAACTTATCAACCGAGCTTAGCAGGATACACGCCATCCTCCACAAGCTTGGCAATGCTCTCTACCACAGCGGGTTTATCGCTCGGGTAGGTCACGCCCAGCCAGTTAGCAGTGGTCTTAATGACACGGCAATCAGCCTTACCATTGTGAATGAGCTCGTCCACCACTGTGGGGATGTAGCACTCGCTCTTCAACTCGGTACCGTGCGCTGCAAGGAAGCGTGTGAAGTGATCCTTAATCTGGCCGATGAAGGAAGCGGGGAATACCCAGAAGTTCATGGAAACAAGCTCCTCGGGATCCACGGGATTACGCTCGCCGGAGAGAGAATCACCGCGGCATACACCGTCCTCCTCAGTCTTAATCTTGGTGTACTCCTCCACGCTATCGAGATAGCCGTCCTTGATACCGCAGATACCGCGGTTCACATCACCGTGATCACTCAGAGTGTTCTTCAGGGGATAGCCAATCATACCATAGTGCTCCTTGCAGGGGCAGCCACCCTCAGCGGTAAGGAACTCAGCAGCCTTCACAAAGGCGTCTGCACCGTAGAAGTCATCAGCATTCACCACGCCAAAAGGCTCATTCACCACGTCACGGGCAGCCAGAAGAGCATGGGCGGTACCCCAAGGCTTCACACGCCCCTCGGGCACGCTGTACCCCTCAGGCAGATCATCAAGGCTCTGGAAAGCGTAGTCCACCTCAATCTTACCGGCAAAACGGGCACCTACCTGACTCTTGAAGGCCTCCTCAAAGTCCTTGCGGATAATGAAAACAACCTTACCGAAACCGGCGCGAATGGCATCATACACGGAGTAATCCAGAATTACTTCACCGTTGGGACCCATAGGATCCAGCTGCTTAAGACCGCCATAACGGCTGCCCATACCTGCTGCGAGAACAAGAAGTGTTGGTTTCATGATAAATATTAGTTAAAGATTATGTGTACAGTAGTACGTGGACGTATTTTAGCGTCTTGCACACCTGATTGCAAGCTAAAACTACACTAATACCAAGCATTCTACGCTATTTTATTATCAGCATTGCCTCCTCAGAAGATAAAATGAGGACAAAAACAAACGGCGTTCAACAAAAAAGAAAAGCCGGAAGTCACTGCTTCCGGCCATTCTTATTCTGCCTCAATTAGGAAATGGGGAGTTCAGAATCCCAGAACAATTCTGCCTGTACGGGCAGCGTAATCAGCGCGCTGATCATCACCCATAGCCCCCACAGCGAAGTAGCGAGCATGGGGATGATTAAAGATGAGAGCACACACAGCAGAAGCCGGCTGCATCATGCACGTTTCTGTAAGAGTGGTACCGGTATGAGCGGTAGCATTCAACAGGGCGAAGACAGTACGCTTCTCTTCATGATCCGGCTGACTGGGATAACCGCAGGCGGGGCGCACCATCTGCGAGCCCTCCACAGGCCAGATTTGCTCTACCACCTGCTGAGTGCACTCAGCCAAAGCCTCTGCCAACATATTAGCGACGGCCGCAACCAGCAGAGCATTGTAAGGATCATTGACGGCATTGAACTCAGCGGCCCATTCATCAGCCCCACCAATAGCTACCTGCATGGCGCCCACGTAACCTCCCTGCTCTGATACAAAGTCCACAAGAGCCAAACGGGGAGACTTACCGAGCTTCTGCTGGCGCAAACTGTACAGCACCGTCCCATCAGGCAGCAACATATCATCCCCGTTTTTCCGGGCGGCCCAGATACCGAAACAGCCGCGGGCCTGCAGACGCCCCTCAGCAATGGCTTTCTCCAGCAATGCCTCGGCATCAGCCCGCAGAGATTGAGCCTCTTTCACTTTTTCTGCAGAGTCACGCCCCAGCATTCCGAAGGTGTGGAGCATGATATTCCAATCAGCTGCATCTTTCAACTGCTGCCAACTCAGCGGGAAATCCGGCTGCGGAGTATGACAAGCGCAGCCAGTGGATACGCCAAGGGTAAACACGCCTGTACGCTGCGGCACCGGCTGACTTTCATTCCATTCCGGAGCTTTAGAACGAGCCTCAGACAGCGACATCACAGGCACATTCTTCTGCTCAAATTCCGCACACAACTTAGCCTGAGCAGCTTTCTGCTCTGCAATAAAAGCGTCACGCCCGGCACTACAGAGAGCGTTCGCCACCGGCACAATGGTAGAAGCATCAGCCGTCTGCAGCACCACACCGTTCGGATAATGGGGGGCCAGTTTAAGAGCCGTATGTAAAGGGCTGGTTGTAGCTCCCCCGACCAGCAGGGGGATACTCATCCCGGCCGACTGGAGAGCCGCAGCCACATGCGCCATTTCATCAAGCGAGGGTGTAATGAGACCACTGAGGGCCACCAATTGAGCGTCCTCGCGTTTCACAGCCTCCACAATATCCTCACAAGGCACCATCACGCCCAAATCAACCACGCGGAACCCATTGCAGGCCAACACAACACTCACGATATTCTTACCAATATCATGCACATCCCCCTTCACCGTAGCCAATACCACGGTGGCAGCAGCAGGCTGCCCTGATTGAGCGGCCTCCAACAGAGGCGTGAGCACCGCAACACTCTGCTTCATCACGCGGGCACTCTTTACCACCTGTGGAAGGAACATCTTACCCGAGCCAAAAAGCTCACCGACCTGCTTCATACCATCCATCAGCGGCCCTTCAATCACCGCCAGCGGACTTCCACAGAGCTCCAGCGCTTCATTAGTATCAGCCTCGATATGTGTCGTAATGCCGTTCACCAGAGCATGAGCCAAGCGTTCCGGCACGGTCAGGGAGCGCCAATCAGCCTGCTTGGGAACGACCGGCGCAGGGGCGCCTGCCCCTGCTGCTTTCAGCGCAGCCTTAGCCTCAGCCAGCTCCTGAGCATAAGCAATGAGACACTCCGTAGCATCCTCACAGGTATTCAGCAGCACATCCTCCACCATCTTGCGGCGGTGGGCGGGAATACTCTCGTACGGGGTCATGAGGGCAGCGTTCACAATGCAAAGGTCACAGCCACTATGGTGTAGGAATGCGCTGTGCATGGCCTCACGCACGGGATTGTTACCACGGAAAGCAAAACTGACATTTGATATACCGCCGGAGATGTGGCAAAGCGGATGACAACGGCGAATCTCAGCAGACGCCTTGAAGAAGTTCAACGCGAGATTGGCATGCTCAGGCAAACCGGTACCCACCGTAAGCACATTCGGGTCAAAAATGATATCCCCATCCTCAAAGCCGACCACACGGGTAAGCAAGTCATACGCTCGGTGAGCAATAGCCACGCGATCATCGTAACCGCTGGCCTGCCCATTCTCGTCAAAACCCATCACTACCACAGCCGCACCAAAGCGGCGAATAATGCGAGCCTGATGCAGGAACTCCTCCTCACCATTCTTCAGAGAAATAGAGTTCACGATTGCCTTGCCCTGCACACATTTCAGACCAGCCTCAATAACATCCCACTTGGAGGAATCAATCATGCAGGGCACACGTGCGATATCCGGCTCAGCTGCCACCAGATTCAGGAAACGACTCATGGCAGCGGGCCCATCAATCATGCCATCATCAAAACAGAAATCCAGCACCTTGGCTCCCTTCTGGACCTGCGCACGAGCAATTTCCAGAGCCTCCTCATAAGCACCCTCGCGAATAAGGCGGGCAAACTTGGGAGAGCCGGCCACATTGCAGCGCTCGCCTACGTAAAGCAAGCCATCACTGCTGTGGTGATTATATGCCTCTAAACCACTGAGGCGCAGCATACCATCCTGAGCGCGGGTAGGTATCACACGGGGAGCGAAGCCACACACCGCCTCACGAATGGCAGCTATGTACTCGGGCGTAGTACCGCAGCACCCGCCCACAAAGTTGATAAGCCCCTGCTCCGCATAGGTTCGGAGAATACCGGCCATATGCTCCGCGCTGTGCGCATAACCGCTCGGGCTCAGAGGGTCCGGCAGACCAGCGTTCGGATACATACTAATAGCACAATCAGCCAAACGGCTGAGCTCCTGAGCAAAGGGCAGCATGAGGTCAGCCCCCAAAGCACAGTTCACGCCCACGCTCAGGGGCTTCGCATGGCGTACGGAGTTCCAGAAAGCCTCCACAGTCTGCCCACTCAAGGTACGCCCCGCTCGGTCCGTGATGGTAAAGCTAATCATCACCGGCGGGAGCTCGCGTTCATCCCGCAGCTCAGCTATAGCGTACAGACAGGCCTTAGCATTCAGCGTGTCAAAAATCGTCTCCAGCAGCAGCACATCCACGCCACCATCAGCCAAAGCTGTCACTTGCTCACGGTAGGCGCGGCGAAGCTGGTCAAAATTGATAGCGCGATAGCCGGGGTCGCTCACCTCCGGAGAGAGTGAAGCCGTGACTGCCATCGGCCCAATGGAGCCCGCCACTAGACGGGGACGTCCATCCGCAGCGGCTGCAGCATCAGCAGCGCTGCGTGCAATATCACAAGCCGCAAGATTCATCTCGCGCACCAAAGCCGCCAGCTCAGCATTAGCTAGTACCGCTTCATAGTATTCCTGATTGTGCTTCTGCTCAGCGGCACCGGGATGGAAGAACTCATTCTGACCAATACTTGTGGCCGAGAAGCTGCAGGTGCTGATGATATCCGAGCCCGCCGCGAGGTACTGATTGCACATATCGCGGATAATATCCGGGCGAGTGAGCACTAGCACATCATTATTGTTGCGCAAATCCTGCGGGTACTGACTACGGTCTGCAAAACGCTCACCGCGGTAATCATCCTCCTGCAGGGCATGCTTCTGAATCATTGTCCCCTGCCCACCGTCAAGCATGATAATCCGCTTACCGAGTGTATCTTGCAGCCAGGCAATTCTCGTCTTTGCATCCATCGTTCTGTTATTAATTTAAAGGGTTAAAAAACGGGCGGCCCCCGGAGAGAAGCCGCCCTGATATAAAGCTTTTACAACTGAACCAATCGCTTAGCGGCGAGCAGCGGGATTACGGTGCCAGACGATTACACCCTTACCCAAGGCATAAAGGTAGGCAAACATCAGAACAGCGATAAACACCGTCATAGATGCAAAGGCAGCGCAGTTATTCATCACAAAATCCTTAAAACCCAGTGCCCACGGGTACAGGAATACCACCTCCAAGTCAAACACCAGGAAAAGAATAGCAACTATATAATACTTAATGGAGAAGAATGAGGGAGCACCCTCACCCTCAGGCACGTTACCGCACTCATACGGCACATCCTGTGCAGGCTGCAACTTCGCGCGACGCCCGAAAATCACACTGAGCACAATAATCAGACCGGCAAATCCAAAACCGGCCACTAACTGGATAAACGCTGAAAAATATTCCTGAAGCATGGCTTAACGGGATTCTTATATCATCTCGGAAACGATTTGTCAAGATTTTACTGCTGACTTTAATGCTCTGTGATGGATTTTCATGATTCCCAAGAAAGAGATTGTCTCACACATCACCATCGGAAAGAACACAGCAAGCAGCGGAACATCCTAACCACGACAAAAAAAATAAACAGTAACGGATAAGGGCGCAGGCATAGGAGTGGGAGCGCCGGTTACCACACTTTGCTGCATATCTGCAGCTACGGCAGCTCCCACTCCATGCCTGCTCACCTTATTCGGAGTGTCACCTACCGAGGGCAAGTGACTAGGGTAGCAGAGGCAATGACTCCCAGCATCACGTCATCCTACATCAGACCGGGCACCCGAGCTTTCTCCTCAGTCGCCACATAGCAAAACTGCAGAAAGGTGATAGTGATGCGGGACAGCGAATCATATAACTTCGTTAAGACGCGGAATTATCATCTGATTCGGGACTTTTCTGTGAAACTTTGTGTTATCTTCCCCGTCAAGGGTAAGGGTATCAGTATATAAACACCTGCAGGAGTCAGTTGTCCTGCACTTAGCTGATTCTGCATGCGTCATGCCCGGTTCTGTATACATACGGCGCACGGAAACACGAACGGGAACCACCCCCTGAGCCGTGAGAATCGGCGTGTTGAGGGAAAACATGGAAACCTCCGTCTCATGTATTGTTTCCACGGGCGCATCTGTCGACAGCATGAGCCCAAGAACCGTCAACAACGTAACACAGGCGGCCGCAAAAGGGGCCCATATCCGCCATGAGCGAGAGCTGCTGTTATTCCGGCGGACAATATCCACCTCAGCTGCAAGTTTACGCTTCAGACCTTCTAGAAACGGCTCAGGCAGCGGCGCCGGAGAAAACTGAGAGGAAATTTCCTTTCTCAAATCTGCAGCTGCACGAATTTCTCGGCTAAGATTCAGCATGGCGTGCAAACAGCGGTCCCGTACATCCGGAGGAATACTCACTGGTGAAGTACGGCAGAGTTCTTGGGGGGCTTGCTGTTCTCTCATAATATTTTTACTCAGGCAAAGGGTTCTGCGCAAGCATCTCGCGAAAAAGAGCGAGAGCCCGGCGGTATCGTGAAGTAATGGAGTTCATGTTTTCACCGGTCATCTGCGCAATCTGATTAAAGGTAAGACCTTCCCATATTTTCAGGATAAGAACCTCCGTGTAGTTTTCAGGAAGCGCATGAAGCACATGCTCCACATGGCGGCGGT
Organism: Akkermansia sp.; assembly: GCA_045540095.1. Classification (GTDB taxonomy): domain Bacteria; phylum Verrucomicrobiota; class Verrucomicrobiia; order Verrucomicrobiales; family Akkermansiaceae; genus Akkermansia. The sequence goes on along the minus strand of JAZQGN010000019.1, from coordinate 209 downwards.
GCAGTTCATCATCCAACTCACAGCGAAGCCATGGATCATCCTCTGATGGTTCAGGGCGGACATTCTGCTCACGCGTTGGCATAATTAGAAATTAGGCGGATAACGTGTAGCGTAGCTGACAAAGCGAACGTTTTTCTTGATGGTTTATATATTGAAGCAGAGTAAATAAGGTTACTTTAGAAATCACTTTTAGGAAAAGCCCCCTCTGT
>JAZQGN010000018.1:0-20722 GCA_045540095.1 Akkermansia sp. | reverse complement strand
GAGTGTAGCTGAGCACGTCGGTAGCCTGAGAGACAGACATACCCTGAACGGCGGCGGCTACATCGCGCATCTTCTTCGCAGAGATGCGAGCGTTCTTGTATACTGCTTTAACTTCCATTGTTATGGTATTTGTTGAAGATTTAATCGTTAGTTGTCACGGAAACAGAATCACCGATTTCGACGGAGAGGGCTGTGTTCAGCTGGCGCTGTACGAGGAGTCCTGCTACTGTCTTTCGAACGTCAGTCACGATTGCTCGTGCGATAGCCTGATCTCCGCGGGTAATCTGCATGGGCATGCCCACTTCCACCTTGGCTTCTCGGCCGGCATTGATGACGATGAGACCGCTTTCAGAGTCTATGCTCAGTACGCGGGCATCTGTCAGGGTGCCGGCGAGCTCGTTCTGCGGGGCCTGTCGGAGCCCGAGGGCTACTTCGACCTGACGCAGGGCGGCTTCCAGTGCTTGGCGGGCGGCGGCATCCTCTACTAGGGCTCCGCGGACGTAAGTGTCCACAGCGGAGGAGAGAACGAGAGCGCTTTGTCGCAGTGTTTCCAGCTCGGCATTAGCTGCTTCCAGCTGGGAAACTGTGTCGATGAGGCGCTCCTCACCGCTACCCAGTGCAGCACCTCCGATGGCTTCCAGGCGAGAGCGGATGTCTCGCAGCTGGCGGCGCGCTTGGTCAGCATCAGCCCTAGAGAGGGCGTAGCTTTCCCGGAGGGTGGCTACCTGGCGTTCGAGTTGTGCGATTCTGTGTTCCGCAGCACCACTGCCCTCCTCGCCTTCACCGGCGGCTGTACCTGCACCGCAGAGGGCGATGGCCAGCAGAACGGAGTTCAGGCGAGGTGTGAGCATGTGGCAGATTGCGGGTTACTTATTACTTCTTGCCGATACCGCCGTGCGCCTTGAAGATACGCGTCGGGGCAAACTCACCGAGCTTGTGGCCCACCATGTTTTCCGTTACGTACACGGTGGTAAAGCTCTTACCGGCGTGTACGAGGAAAGTGAGACCGACGAAATCCGGAATCACCATGGAGGCACGGCTCCAGGTCTTAATCGGCTTGCGATCCCCGCTCTGAAGCTGGGCGTCAACCTTGTCGAGAAGAGGCTGGCTTACGAAGGGTCCTTTTTTGAGGGAACGTCCCATTGTTGTGAATGATATTGAAGGTTATAAATTACTTGCTCTTGCGGCGCTGTACGATGAATACGTCGCTGGGCTTGCGAAGACGGCGGGTCTTCTGGCCCTTGACATGACCCCAGGGGGACTTCAGGTGCTGACGACCACCACCGGACTTGGACTTACCCTCACCACCACCGTTGGGGTGATCGACGGGGTTCATACACATACCACGCACGGTGGGACGGATGCCCATCCAACGGGTACGACCGGCCTTACCGGAGGACTCGTTCATGTGCTGGGTGTTGCCCACCTGACCGATGGTGCAGTAGCACTCCACGCGGAACTTGCGGACTTCACCGGAGGGCATCTTCACGAGGGCGTAGTCGCCGTCACGGTTGGAAAGCACAGCCTGCTGACCGGCAGAGCGAGCAATCTTACCACCGGTGCCGGGGCGCACCTCGATGTTGTGGATAGCAGTACCCAGAGGTACGTTCTTAAGGGGCATGGCGTTGCCAACCTTCGGGGCAACGTTCTCACCGGCCTGAACAGTCATGCCAACAGTGAGACCCACGGGAGCAAGGATGTAGCTCTTGGCACCATCGGGGTACTGCACGAGGGCGATGCGGCAGGTACGGTTCGGATCATACTCAATGGCGAGCACGGTGGCAGCTTCCGTGCGAGTGCGGCGGAAGTCTACCAGGCGGTAGTGCTTCTTGTGGCCACCGCCGATGTGGCGGGTGGTGATGCGGCCATTGTTGTTACGGCCACCGCTCTTGCGGATGGGCTCGAGGAGGCTCTTCTCCGGCTTGCACTTGGTGATCTCGTCAAACGAGGGCAGAACCTTGTAGCGGTTGGACGGAGTTGTAGGCTTGAATGACTTGAGGGACATGATAGCTTACTTCTATTGTCTTATGGGTTCTTAAATTAGACGAGGTCGAGGGTTTCACCGGCGGCGAGGCGCACGTAAGCCTTCTTCCAAGCGGGAGAGGTACCGGCGTCCTTAGTGCGGTTGCGGCGCACTTTGCCGTCATAGTTAGCGGTGCGGATGGAAGCGACCTTCTTACCGAGGCACTTCTCTACAGCCTGCTTGATTTCAAGCTTGGTGGCCTTAACCGCCACTTCAAGCACAAGCTCACCCGTTGTCTCGTGCAGCACGGCGGCCTTTTCGGACACGCGGGGCTTCTTGATTACGTCGTAAATGTCGTTCATGATTACTTGGTGCGGTTGGCGATGGTTTCGAGGGCGGACTCAACGATGACGACCTTGTTAGCGTGCAGCAGCTGCTCCACGTTCACCTCAGCGGCAGTCATGAGCAGGACTTCCTGCACGTTGCGGCCGGCGAGCTTGGTCTTTTCATCAAAGGAGTCGGCGATGATGAGGATCTTCTTACCGGTGGCAATCTCAGCCACAGCGGCGATGAAGCTCTTGGTCTTGCCATCCTCGACGCTGAAGGAAGGAACGGTGCAGACCTTGCCACCGGAGATGATGTCACCAAGCACGCGGCGGAGAGCCAGCTTGCGGGTAGACTTGTTCACCTTCTTGCTGTAGTCGCAGGGACGGGGGCCGAACACGACACCACCACCCACGAAGATGGGGGACTGGTGGTCACCGTGACGGGCGTTACCGGTGCCCTTCTGGCGGTAGATCTTGCGGTTGTTACCGGCCACCTCACCACGAGTCTTGGTGTTGGCGGAACCGGTACGGCGGTTAGCGCGATAGGCTGTTACCAGGTCATGCACGGCCTGGCTGCCCTTCTCGGGCCCTACCGTCACGATATTCGCGGCGGTAGCGGCCTCTATGGTCATTTCAGTTGCGGACATAGATAGGTTCTCCTAGTTCGTATTTTATTTACCGTTCTTCTTCTTGGCCGGGCGAACAACCACGTAAGAGCCCTTGGCGCCGGGCACGGGGCCGGACACGAGGATTACGTTGTCATCCTTGCGCACCTGAACGACCTTCAGGTTCTGCACAGTCTTGCGCTCGTTGCCCATGTGACCGGGCATCTTCTGGCCCTTCCACACACGGGAGGGAGTGGCGCAAGCGCCCACACCACCGGTACGGCGGTGCATCATGGAGCCGTGGGTCATGGGGGAACCGGAGAAGTTGTGACGACGCACAACGCCCTGGAAGCCCTTACCCTTGCTGGTGCCAATTACGTCCACCCAAGCGCCCTCCTCGAAGAGTTCGCAGCCGGGGTGAGCAGCACCTTCAGCAGGCAGCTCGGAGGCATCAACGCGGAACTCCTTGAGGAGCTTGGCGGGAGCGATGCCGAGTTTCTTAAAGTGGCCGGCGACGGGCTTGGAGAGGCGGCTCTCCTTCTGCTCGTCAAATGCCACCTGGATGGCGGTATAACCATCCTTATCAGCGGTCTTGATCTGGCCGTAAGTGTTGCCGGTCACGTCGATAACCGTGACGGGGATCATGGCGCCGGTCTCCTTGTTGAAGACGCGGGTCATGCCAACCTTCTTACCAATAAGTCCTAAAGACATGTTAATATGAAATCTGAGTTAAAGGTTCGTAATATGTTGGGATCAATCGCTGGATTAGATCTTGATGGTGATGTCCACGCCTGCGGGCAGGTTGAGCTTCTTGAGCTCCTCAACCGTGCGGGAGGTAGGCTCCACAATGTCAAGAAGACGCTTGTGGGTGCGGATTTCGAACTGATCGGCAGATTTCTTGTTAACATGGACCGAGCGGTTCACAGAGAACTTCTCGATACGAGTCGGCAAAGGAATCGGTCCGGCGACTTTGGCGCCCGTGCGCTTGGCGGTCTCGACGATCTCAGATGCGGAGCGGTCGATAGCGCGGCTATCAAAAGCACGGAGACGAATGCGGATTTTGGGACTTTGCATGAACGTGCGGTTATGTTTAGGTTAGTAATTCAGTTGGTTTATTTGTTACCACCGCGAGCCTTGACGATGTCGTTGACAAGGTTCTGGGGTACTTGTTCGAAGTGGGAGGGCTCCATGGAGTAAGAGGCAAGACCCTTGGAGAGGGTACGGATGTCGGTGGAGTAGCCGAACATTTCAGCCAAGGGGACATCAGCGGTAAGTACGCACTCAGCACCCTTGTGCTCCATGTTCTTCACCAGAGCGCGGCGGCGGTTAAGGTCGCCCATGATATCACCCTGGTTCTCAGCGGGAGTCACGACTTCCACAGCCATGATGGGCTCCAGCAGTACGGGGGCGCACTTGGCGAAGGCGTTCTTCATAGCGAAGATAGCAGCCATCTTGAAGGCGTTTTCGTTGGAGTCCACTTCGTGGTAGGAGCCGTCAATCACGTCTACCTCCACGTCTTCCACGGGGTAACCGGCAACGGAGCCGGAGTTCATGGCTTCATTCAGACCGGCGTACACGGCGTTCATGTACTCCTTGGGAATGGCGCCACCAACAATCTTGTTGGCAATCTTCAGGCCGGTGCCACGCTCGCCGGGGCGCATGGCGATAACCACGTCACCGTACTGACCACGACCACCGGACTGCTTCACGAGCTTGCCCTGTACGCGATCGGCGGACTTGGTGATGGTTTCGCGGTAGGCGATCTGGGGCTTACCGGTGTTAGCCTCCACCTTGAACTCGCGCTTGAGGCGGTCCACGATGATGTCCAAGTGAAGCTCACCCATACCGGCAATGATGGTCTGACCGGTCTCTTCGTCGGTCTTCACGCGGAAGGTGGGGTCCTCAGCAGAGAGGCGCTGGAGAGCGTTGGACATCTTCTCCTGGTCAGCCTTGGTAAGGGGCTCCACGGCCATGGAGATAACGGTGTCGGGGAAGGTGGGGGGCTCGAGGGTGTAATCAAAGTCATCAGCGGCGAGAGTGTCACCGGTGGTGGCGTTCTTCAGACCCACGATAGCGGCGATATCGCCGGAGTATACCTCGTTCACGTCGGTGTGTACGTTAGCCTGAATCTGGAGGAGACGGCCTACGCGCTCACGCTTACGGGTACGGGGATTGTAAACAGTGTCACCCTTGCGGATTACGCCGGTGTACACGCGGATGAAGACGAGGGAACCCACGAACTTGTCAGCCCAGAGCTTGAAGGCAAGGGCAACGGGCTTGTCAGCATCGGAGGGGATGATGTCAAGGGTATCGAAGGTCTCGTAGCCATTCTCGTCAAGACCAGTGGCAACAGTGCCGGTAACGGTGGCAAGCTTGGCCTCAAGGGGAGAGGGCAGGTAGTCCACCACAGCGTCAAGCAGGCCCTGAACACCCTTGTTCTTGAAGGCGGAACCGCCGGTCACGGGGATGAACTTGTTAGCAATGCAAGCGCGGCGGATAGCAGCCTTCAGGGTGGGGGCATCGATGGGTTCCTCCATGAGGAAGAGCTCGGCGAGCTCGTCGTCCACATCAGCCACAGCGCCCTTGAGCTCCTCAAGAGCAGCCTCACCAATCTCCTTCAGCTCGCCCTCAAGCTCCTTCACCTCGTAGGTGGAGCCCATGCGGTCGGAGTCGCTGTAGAAGATAGCCTTCTGGTTCACCACGTCAATCTGGCCGCAGAGCTGGTCCTCAGCACCGATGGGGATGAGAACGGCAGCAGCGTTGGCGCCGAGCTTGGTCTTGATATCGTTAAGAACGTTATTGAAGTTGGCACCGATACGGTCCATCTTGTTCACGAAGCAAATACGGGGCACCTCGTACTTGTTGGCCTGACGCCATACGGTCTGGGTCTGGGGCTGTACGCCGGCCACACCGCAGAACACCACGATAGCGCCGTCCAGCACGCGCAGGGAGCGCTCCACCTCAGCGGTGAAGTCCACGTGGCCGGGGGTATCAATAACGTTGAGCTGGAAGTTCTCGTTCTCGAAAAGCTTGCAGCAGCCTTCGGCAGGTAATTGTTTCCAGTTTGTAGTAACGGCAGCGGAGGTAATGGTAATACCGCGTTCCTGTTCCTGTTCCATCCAGTCGGTCGTCGCAGAACCCTCGTGGGTCTCGCCGATCTTGTGGATCATGCCGGTGTAGAAAAGGATGCGTTCGGAAAGCGTGGTTTTGCCGCCGTCGATGTGGGCAGCGATACCGAAGTTGCGGTAGCGCTCAAGCGGGGCCTTGCGGTCAGGACTGCTAACACTAGCCATAAATTAAATAAGTAATATGAATGTTTTGATTTTCAGAGATTACGAGAAAACTCCGCGGTGTGATTACCAGCGGAAGTGAGCAAAGGCGCGGTTGGCCTGGGCCATCTTGTGTACGTCATCACGCTTGCGCACGGCAGCACCCTGATTGGCAGCGGCTTCCTTAATCTCGTTAGCGAGAGCCTTAGCCATGGGGATACCCTTGCGGTTGCGGGCGTAGTTGATAATCCAGCGCATTGCGAGAGCCTCGGAGCGGTCGGGAGCAACCTCAAGCGGCACCTGATAAGTAGCACCACCCACGCGGCGGCTCTTCACCTCTACGCGGGGCTTAGCATTCTCGATGGCGCGGGTCAGCACCTCCAGGGGGCTTACGGTATCGGTACCTTCGTTGGCCAAATCAATAGCCTTGTACACGATGCGCTCAGCCAGAGCGCGCTTACCGTCAAGCATCACCTTACCAATGAGGCGGCCTACGAGCACGGAATCGTAACGGGAGTCACGACGTTCAATCTTCTTATAGACGCGTTTACGACGAGCCATAATAGTTTATTCTTAAAGGTTCAGGGGTTACTTCTTCTTAGCGGGAGCAGCGGCACCGGCCTTGGGGCGCTTGGCACCATACTTCGAACGGCCACGACGGCGCTTGTCAACGCCAAGGCAGTCCAGAGCGCCACGGACGATGTGATAACGGACACCGGGAAGGTCCTTCACACGGCCACCACGCACAAGCACGATGGAGTGCTCCTGCAGGTTGTGACCCTCACCGCCAATGTAGGCGATAACTTCTTCGCCATTGGTAAGGCGCACTTTAGCTACTTTACGAAGAGCGGAGTTCGGCTTCTTGGGCGTACGAGTCATCACCTGAAGGCAGACGCCACGACGCTGCGGACAGCTATGAAGAGCGCGAGACTTCGACTTCTCTTCCGGTACGATTCGTCCTTTGCGGACGAGCTGATTAATGGTCGGCATGTTTCCTATTAGTTTATTGTTTTTCAGGGGCTTAGGGAGTTTTCAGCGTTCCTTATTACCTCGTGAGAACTGCTGATTTTTCCGGTAGCAAACCCGATAAATGCTTCCCACTCTGTACATTCCTGCACTATAGTGGGTGACCCAGTTTACCTTATTTTAACGATTTGGCAAGCCTTTTCTTTTGAAAATTCAAACTTTTTTGCATTTTTTATGTTTATGGAACAAAATTTTGCTATTTTCGCGCGCATGCGCGCACGCGTATGAGAAAAATTTCATATTATCCCCTGCTCTTCCAAGCAAAAGCCCCGCCGCGTTTTTAGCGCAGCGGGGCTTAGCAAATTACCTCTTAATTAGGAATGAAACCTTCGCAGATTAAATATCCCAGGCATCCAGCCATTTGAAGGAAACGATTCTGAAGCGACGACCGAACACACGGTTGGCTGTCGTCAGGCCGCGGGCCTTTCTGCCATCAGGTTCATACTCGCGCACGGAGGGATCATTCGTGGGATCTACGTACTCCATGGTACGCTGCACAACGGCCTCACACCAAGCCTGTGCCAGAATAGCCTTGCGGGCATTGCGCACGCAACCATAAGCACGCACGGTGAAGGTATCATCACGCACGGTGAGAATGTTACCAAGGGAGGCAAGCACATCACTCTGAATAAGGTAACCGGGAGCAGCGGTGTAAATGGATCCCTCTTCAGCTTCGCGGAAGCGGTAAAGGGACCCGCCGGTAGCAGGAGAGGTTGTTTCATCCATGAACATGCTGTTGATGTCCGTGGCATCGATAGCAGCCTGAAGTGCACCGGAGAGGGCCAGCTTCTTGTCGGAGCTATCCAGACGGCGGTTAATGAAATCAGACATGCTAAGGAACGGGCCACGCAGTTTCACCTGGCGCACAATCTGCTCTGCCAGCTCGCGAATCTTACCGGAATCCAGCTTACGCACATCACCCCAAGCGGCAGCCATGCCACCATTACGCAGCTCCGTGGAGCCCTGCATCATGCTATAACCACCGAGAGCATCAATACTCTGGGAAGCGGTGGAAACCATGAAGCGGGAGAAGAGCACCTCAGAGTCATTCTTGCCGGGTTCCACGAGTGCAAGGTTCCCATTTGCATTCGTCACGAGCTGACGGCGGGCAAGGCCCTGCAGCACGGAGGCCCAAGCCTCCACAGAGGTAGAGTTCACATTGAAGCCACCATCAATCATGAGGTACTGGGCAATGTACATCCAGCCATCATCATCCATGATTCGCTTCACGATATCCTCATCACGGTAGGGCGTATTGCTGCGCACATAGCGAGATACCGGCAGTGCCTCCTTACCGCTCAGGAAGTCCTCCAGCACCTGACGGGCCTGCATCTTATTTCTGCCGTTCGGCATATCAGAGATGGAGGAGCAGAACCAGCGGTCCCACAGGGCATCATTAATAAGCAGACCATGATCAAAGAAATCACCGAAGATTTTCTCGTTACCACCGGTCTGACTGAAGATGTTGGTCTGATGCTGAGCGTACACTTCATCCGGAGCCATGCAGGGGTCAGCAAAGGAGTTACCGATACCTACCCCGGGCACACCGCTCTGGTACTGCATACGGCGCAAAGCTGCCGGGGTGGCATGTTTACCGCTAGCATTGGCATTATACCAACCCGGCTGCAAACGCATACCAGCGAAACCGGCAAGAGAGAAGGGAGGATGCACGGGCAGCTCAAGCACGGATACAAAGGATACCTGCTCACCATCACAGGTGATACCCAGCATACCATTATTACCCACGCTGTCCATCGGGCAGGCGTTCATACCGGCACCTACGTCCAGAGCCGCAAGCTGGTACGGATGGTACTGGCGCTGCTGATTATCCGGATTAATAATCATGCTACCCCAGAAGGCAGGGCTGGAGTGCTGCCAGCTCTTCGTGCGAAAATCCTGCCCTTCAAAGATGCGGGAATCCAGATTTCGGTTGGCGGACTTGGGAACAATACCCAGAGCAGCCACGAAGTACGGTACGGTGCTATCACTCTGTGAGCCGTCTGCGCTCCAGCGGGCATCATTACGATCAGGGTCACAGAACACGGTGCTTTGATCCGTATTGTTCGGGTCATACCATCCCAAAAGACCACGGTGCGGGCTCTGTGCACGCTTACCGGCACCACCATCTGCACCGCTGGCCTCAGCCATGCCGTTATAACCATTGAATACGGTAATAGCTTCAGGATTCTCAGGAGCGAACCAGTAACCGTCCGTCCTCAAACCACCAAAGCCTGCATACTGGCCCAGACGCAGCCCAACATAGAACTCACCGTTATCAAGGTTCGTTCTGGAAGCCACACCGGGCTGATCGCTCCTACCGCCACTCATGGTATAGAAACGAGCACGATACCCGGAAACTGAGCTTGCATTATAACCCACTGTCCAAGGATTGCTGTAAGGCTTGGTATAAGAGTCCGTAGCGCGGGCCTGACCAGGTGAGAAGAAAAGAATCTCACCGGGAGCGAACTCGATATCTGATGTCTCGCTGTTGAGAGAAGCTTGGAAGTAGTCACCGTAGTCCAGACCGAAACCGGTATCACCCGTGCTCTGCTGCATAGCGTAGTGAGACCAACTGTAATTCCATGTACCGCCCTGCTTAATAGCCTGAGTCTGCAACCAAGTAGCCTTATACGGGGCAGACTGAGCCCAGAGCTGACGGCCACGAATCTTCATGGGAACATTGTACGGATTCCACCACAAGAACATGGGCGCAAAGCACATGTAAAGCTTGTAGCACTGATCCTGATCAGACGTCATGGCGCCTGCATTCTCCTCTGTCACAAGGCCGAAAGTATTCATGAAAGCGAGCATCACAGGCGTACGAGCATAACCCGCGCTCTTGCTCCCCTGCTCCAGCATGGCACGGCTGTCATACACTGTACCGCTAGCGCCCGCATTGAGCGAATCCGGATTAGGTGACATATTCTCGGGGCTACCATCTGGATAGGCCGTACCGCTCATACGGGTGTGGCAATCATCAACACTACCAATAAGGCGCGCAGTGAAGTTATCAGAATCATTTGCGGAACCATCCGGCCAGCAGTTATAGAAAGCATGCAGATTCTGCCATGAGCCGATGGGCAAGTTGGATTCCGTGCCTTGCGGCACGTCACGACCTTCAGCAATGGGGCAGTCCTGATTAGAACGAGCAGCGAACTCAGTGCCGCGGAGGGAATCACGGCTCAGCAGAAGGCAGAGATCCTGCTTAAAACCACCGGTACGCACATTGATGGGCAGTGAGTAAGAGGTGGTAGTGACGTCAAAGAAGTACGGCATACCAGCATCCTGAGAGGAGTTTGCCACCAGCGGAATGCTGGCCATCGTGAGAAGCTTATCAGGATTCTCGATTCGCTCCGGCAGGAAGGAAAGATAATCACAATCCAAGAACATGGGCGAAGGCGTATTCCAAGTACGGCGCAGAACGCTCATCGGGTTATCATTCTGCTCCGGGTCACGCACGGTTATCTTACTCTTCTGGTTCTCACCGCCAATCCACCATGCATAACATGCAGAGTTCTTACCGGAAGAAGGCATGGAAATAAGGTCAGCATACACTAGATGACGCCCGGTAAAACGGCGGCCCAGCGTACCTTCACCGACCATGCAAATTCTGTTACCGGGATCACGGCTACCAAGGCTGTTCACCGCATTCACATCAGTAAGCTCAGAGGGACGACGGGAGGAGATGAGCCAGCGGCGGAACATGGAAGCGCGCCCCTGCTCGTACGTATCCTTAATGCTAGAGGGCTGTCCCTCCGCCACAGAGCGGCCATAAATAGGCCCGGACCAGCTATCCCACACACCCAGAATATGCTGAGCCACAGCACCTTCCTCCTGCGACACGATGGCCGAGCTGGCTGTTACGCGGCGATCCGGCCCCAGTGTAATCTGGAGTTCTGCCAGTGCGGCATCCAAACCCACCAGCGCCTGCTGGCGTGCTTCTGCCTGCAGAGCGGTCTGCATAGCAATTCGATTCTGGGATGACGCTATAGCCAAAACACCCACCGCCAGAAGGGTGAGCAGCATCATCAATGTGAGCGAAGCGATAAGAGCGAAACCATGTTTCTTCTTCCTTATCAACTTCTTAGGTAAAAGAGTCTTGTGTTTGAGCTTCATACACGATTTGCAAGTACCCTACTACTATACACTACAGCTCGCTCGCGTCAAGCAAAAAAACACCTTCCAATCCACCCATTCCACGCTTAATTTCAGAGATTAAATTGATTCATATTTAAGATATTCAGGAAAGCTAAAAGAAAAAGGCTCCCGCATCTTCCATGCGAGAGCCGGATAATATTATTTCAGAAAGAACGGCGGTCTTATTTAGGCACACCCGCCTTTGCCACTTTAGAAAGATAAATAGCAAGCTTGGGCACAGCGTCAAAAAGCTCCTTGGTGGCGGGAGAAAAATCCAGCTGCTTAAGAGCGTCCGGAGTAATGGCAGCGGGGTTCTTCAGGTTGGCCATCACGAAGTTCTGAATGGTGCTCACAGCACCACTGTCTGCAAGCAGTGTATCCAAAGACTCCTTCAAGGAGGGCGGGCAGTTACTCTGCAGAGCGGCTACTACTTTTTTGCGGATGGCCATTGCAGCCAGATTCTGTAATAATCCCATAGATAACCTATTCTAATTTATTTAACAGTCACAGTATAAACTCGAGTATCAGCCGGAGCCTTGTCTTTTTCCCAAGGACGGGCGTAAACCAGCTTTACCACACCTTGCCCGACCTTCAGCCCGGTCAGAACGACCACGGTAGCACGGGGGCTACCGCACAGAGGCGCGCCACTCTCCGGAGCTCTGGGTTCGAAAGCCAGCCCCACCTGCACCACGTCGGAGCACTCGGCCACACTCCACAGAAACCCGGTCGTAGGATTCCCGGGCAGAGTCACGGTCATGCTCTGCCCCACCGTCAGCTCCACAGACTGAGCCACCGGTTCAGCAGCACAGACCACCGGCACCAAAGCCCCGATCAGGGGTATTACTATATTGCGTATCATCGTATTGCCCTTATATCAGATTTTTCGAGTCAGGTCAAGCATAGGCAGATGTTCGAGCGCAATTTTTCATCCATCAAATTAGAACGTATAGATAATAAGAGCCAGTTGCACACCACCGGCCAACAGGTAACGGAACGCAGACCAGCCCGGGCGCGCCGTGCTGAAACGTCTAGCCACAATAGCTGCCACTGCCGGCCAGCAAAAAAGAAAACCACCCAACAAAGCCCCGCTCAGCACAGAAAGTGCACTCCCCTCCTTCTCAGAAAACGAGCCAAACATAGCCAGGGCCATGAGCGGCAGATACCAGTAGCTCACCAACAGCAGCAGCGTGACATTCTGCCTGAGCACACTCCACGTCTCACGAGTAAACACGAATTGAGCCAGCCCACTCACCATCAATGTCGCAACGAGCACCACACCACAGAGCAACGCCTTCACATCCCAAGGCATAGGGGGCACGCTCCGCTGACACCAGAACAGCACACTGGGCGGCACGCATACGCCACAAAATACGGCACTCAGTAATGTGTAAAAGGGCAATCGGTTTTGCATGGGGACATGATAGCAGCGGCAACATTGCTTTGCAAGTGCAAAAGCTGCACAAACTCTCTCCTTTACTTTGGCCTCCACATTGTGCTATACTCTGCGGCGTACCATGGCATTCACACACCTACACGTTCACACAGAATACTCGCTTCTGGATGGGATGATTCACACGAAGGATCTCATCAAGCGCTGCGCCGAACTGGGCATGAACTCCGTTGCTATCACGGATCACGGCAATGTATTCTCGGCCATTGAGTTCATGGTGAACGTGAAGAAGCACAACAAGGACATTCTTTCCTGGAACAAAGAGCACCCGGATGAAAAGAAGCCGGTATTCAAACCCATCCTTGGCTGCGAGATTTACCTCTCCCCTACCCCGCTGGATGTGAAAAAACAAATTCCCGGCCGCAAAAAATACACCCACCTCGTCCTTCTGTGCGAGAACAACATCGGCTGGGCAAACCTCATCAAAATCGTCTCACGCGGCCACTTGGAAGGCTTCTATCACAAGCCGCGCGTGGATATGGCCACCCTGCGGGAGTTCAGCAGCGGTCTCATCTGCCTGACCGGTTGCGTAGGCGGCCCCATGCAGGAGTGGATTCTTCAGGACCAGCCGGAAAAAGCTGAAGAGGTTCTGCTGGAGCTCATCGATATTTTCGGAAAGAATAATGTATTCGTGGAGCTTCAGGACCACGAAATCGAGGAAGAGCGCCGCTGCACTCCGGAACTGGTGCGCCTCGCCCGCAAGCATGATGTGGGGCTGGTCGTCACGAACGATGCCCACTTCCTGAAGGAAAGCGATCATGATGCGCACGATATCCTCATCTGCGTCGGTACAGGCAACAAGCGCATGGACGGCAAGCGCATGCGCTACCCCCGCAGCGTTTACTTCAAGAGTGAGGAGGAAATGCGCGAGCTCTTCCCGGAATACCCGGACGCTTACGAAAACACCAACATCATCGCGGAGCGCTGCAACACTTCCATTAAGCTGGACTCCACCTCCACGGAGCGTTACCCCGAGTTCGCCCCGGATGACGGCTCCACCCGTGAGGAATACCTGCGCAAAATCTGCTACAAGGGCCTGGAGGAACGCTACGGCAAGGAGCGCGTCGAGAAAGACAAAGACCTGCGCGAGCGTCTGGACTACGAGCTGAGCATCATCAACATGCTCCGCTTCCCCAGCTACTTCCTCATCACCGCAGACTTCATCAACTGGGCCAAGGACCACGACATCCCCGTGGGGCCGGGCCGTGGTTCGGCCGCCGGTTCGCTGGTGGCCTACTGCATGAAGATTACCAACATCGACCCCTACAAGTTCTCCCTCATCTTCGAGCGATTCCTCAACCCGGAACGTGTGAGCCCGCCGGATATCGATATCGACTTCTGCCAGACCCGCCGCCCCGAAGTAATTGACTATGTGCGCCACAAGTACGGCGAACGAGCCGTGACCCACATCATCACCTACGGTACCATGGGTGCCAAGTCCGTGATTAAGGACGTCGCGCGCGTGCTGGATTTGAGCTATGCGGATAGTGACCGAATCGCCAAGCAGATTGAAAGCGGCCCCGGCGTCACGCTGAAGAAGAGTTACGACGCCAACGAAGACCTGCGCAACCTGCTGCAGGACCCCACCTATGCCGAAGTATGGGACTACGCGCTCAAACTCGAAGGCACCGTGCGCAACGTAGGCATGCACGCCGCCGGCGTGGTGATTGGTGACCGTGCGCTGGATGATTACGTGGCACTCACGCGAGATGACCTGAGCAATCCGCAGGGCGAAGTAGTAGCCCAGTGTGATATGAGCGCCATTTATAATGCCGGCCTGCTGAAGATGGACTTCCTCGGGCTGAAGACGCTCACGGTGATGAAGGATGCCGAGCGCTATGTGCGCTGGCGAGTGCCGGATTTCCGTTACGATGCCGTGGACATCGAGGATAAGGAAACCTTTGCCTTGCTGAACCGAGGCGATACCATGGGCGTGTTCCAGCTGGAATCCGGTGGTATGGTGGATACCTGCCGCCGCTATGGTATCGACAACATTGAAGACATCATTGCTCTTCTCGCCCTTTACCGCCCCGGCGCCATGCAGTTCATGGACGACATGATTGCCGTGAAGAAGGGGCTCAAACAGGCAGAATACGAGCACCCCCTGCTGGAGACCGTATCCGGCCTGACATACGGCGTGATGATTTATCAGGAGCAGGTGCAGGCCGCCGCCAAGCTGCTCGCAGGCTACACCCTCGGTGGTGCTGACCTTCTCCGCCGAGCCATGGGCCATAAGGACATGCAGGAAATGGCCGAACAGCGCCGCCGCTTCGTGAAAGGCTGCTGGGATGTCAACCAGATTGAAGAAAAGACCGCCAACGCCATCTTCGATAAGATTCAGAAGTTCGCCGGCTACGGTTTCAACAAGTCTCACTCGGCCTGTTACGGCCACATCTCTTACTGGACCGCCTATCTGAAGGCCCACTATCCGGTGGAATTCCTCTGCGGGCTGATGTCCAATGAGTCCACCAACGAAAAAATCGGCGTCTTCATTCAAGAGGCCACGCGCTTGGGTATCGAGGTGCTCGGCCCCTGCGTGAACCATTCCGCCGTCAAGTTCCAGCCGGAAACCATGCCCAACGGCCACCTCGCCGTGCGCTTCGGCTTGGCTTCCATTAAGAGCATGAGCTCGGACACCGTGGAAGTCATCGTGAAGGAGCGCGAGGCCAACGGCCCTTACAAGAGCTTGGAAGATTTCTGCTACCGCATCCCCCCGCAGAACGTCCGCCGAAACCAGCTGGAAGTGCTAGTCCAATGCGGCGCCTTTGACTGGATGCAGGTATGCCGCGCTCAGCTTTTTGAGACCATTGAGCAGTGCCTGAACGGTGCCGCCGGTGTACACAAAGACCGCTCCGTGGGACAAATGGCTCTTTTTGACATGGAAGACACCACCTCTTCCGCAGAAGAAAAAGTCATCCTCCAAGAGTGGCCCAAGGAAAAGCGCTTGGACGATGAAAAGTTCCTTACCGGCGCCTATTTCACCGGTAACCCGCTGGACAGCATGCGCGGCATCATTGACGCTCCTAAGTACACGCGCATCGGCACCCTGCCGGACCTCACGAGTGATGAAATCAAAGGCTCGCACGAAATGGCCGGCATGCTGCGCTCTGCCACCATTAAAGTCAGCAAGAGCGGGCAGAAGTTCGCCATCATCGCGGTGGAAGATTTCACCGGCTGCACAGAGGCCCTGCTCTGGGGTGATTCCTACACGAAAGCAGCCGCTGTGGAAGGTCTCCTGCAGGCCGGCAGCTTTGTGAAGTTCCGCGCCCGCATTTCCGAGGATGAAAAGACCGGCGGCAAAAAAGTCTCAGCCAATGGGCTGGAGCTCCTCAGCACCAGCGCTCCCCGCCGCGGCAAAGCCAAAGAGCCCACGCACTACGAAATCGTGCTGAACACCGCCCGCCACACCATGGCGGATCTCCGGCATGTAAAGGAGATTCTCCTGCAGCACAGCGGCCGCACACCCGTGCACATCACCTTCCGCAACTCGCTCGGTAACCGCGCCACCATTGAGCTCGGTGAGAGATATCGCGTCACCCCCTCCCCCCTTCTGGACGAAAAACTTTCCCTCTACAGTTGATGAAAAAACACATCCGCCTCTTTATTCTCGTCAGCGTCGTGGCCTTCGCTCTCGGCGTATCCAGCCCGTATATCAGAGAATGGTTCACCACGCCGGATACGCCCACAGCCTCCAGCAATCTTCCCGTCATCACCGAAGAGGATACCGCCCCCATCCAAACGGATGCTTTCAGCCTAAACCTTCTTAAAGCCGCCCTCACAGCACAGCCGCAGGGTAACATCATCCTTGCGCCGAACTCCCTTGCCGCCCTCATGGGCAGCATCTCAGAGCTGACCTCTCCCGCCATTTCGGATGAAATCAAAAAACTCGGGATTTCTGAAAATCTCCAGAACAGCGCAGCGAATGTATCTGAAGCCGCAGCCTTATTTGCGGATCCCGCGGCAAACCTCAACCCCATGCTCGCCGAGCAATACGTTTTCCCCGTTCCCATGGCGCGCAACCGTGCAGAGGCCTGCATGCACATCAACAACCTCGTTCGCTCCTTCCTCGGTAATGAGGTGGGTAACGTAGCAAATAGTGATACTGTGCCCACGAACACTTCCATGCTCGCCCTTTACGGCCTCAACTATACGGCTGAATGGGCCTCTCCCATCATCCCTAAAAATACTTCCAGCGCGGAGTTCATGAACGCGGACGGCGGACGCCCCGTCATCCGCATGCTTCAGGCGCAGGATGTGCTCACGGCCTCTTCCGAAGGCGCTTGGCAAGCCGCGGCCATCCGCCTGTCCCGTGCTCCCATGGCCACAAAGGAAAATCCGGATTGTTATCTGATTCTCCTCATGCCCACGGAGGACTCAAATGTCCGCTCCCTCGCCGGCTCGCTCACGGCAGAAGAGTTCGACAATATCCGCACTCGCCTGCGTCAGGCTTCCGGCGGCAGCGCCATCAAGTTCCCCCGCCTGAGCTTCTCCACCCACCTGCAAAACATGCAGCCCACCCTCAGAAGGCTGGGTACTCAGATGTTGTTCGCCTCTCCCACGCCTTTCTCAAAACTCACGGCAAAATCCCCTTACCCGCTGACGGCGCTCTATCAGGTGAACCACATCATCATGAAGGAAAGTGAAAACGCAGAGGCTCCGCTGAACTCAGCCCCGCCCTGCGACATCACTTTCAGCAGGCCGTACCTGTGGTTCATCATGCCTCTTTCCTCTGGCAGAGCGCCCCATGCGATGGGGCTGGTGGAAGTGCTCTGACCGGCTCCAAGCGGCTGATACCGTCACAGGTAGAAGATGTAAAGGTACGCGCTTGAAATCACGATGGAAAGCAGCATCAGCGGGAAGGCTACTTTCATGAACCCCCAGAAGCTCACCACAACATTGTGCTTGCGGGCGATGGAAAGCGCCACCACGTTGGCACTCGCGCCAATCACCGTGCCGTTGCCACCCAAACAGGCACCCAACGACAGCGCCCACCACAGCGGCTCCATATTCTCATAGCCCATGGCGCCCATATCCTGAATGAGCGGTATCATCGTCGCTACGAAGGGGATATTATCCACAAAGGCGGACATAATCGCGCTGAGCCACAGCACGGCCAGCGTGGTAACGGTTGCCTCACCACCGGTCAGTGCCATGGTCTGCTCGGCCATCCATTTGATGACGCCGTTCACCTCCAAGCCACCCACCAGCACAAAGAGACCGATGAAGAAGAAAATCGTCATCCACTCCACCTTGGAGAATACAAGTTCGAGCATCTTCTCGCGGCGCGGCATGGTCATGAGCAAGAGCAGCGAGGCACCCACTACAGCGACGGTGCCGCTCTCCAGCGCCCAGCCGGGAATCTGCCCATGAAGGCAGAACAATGCTATCGTGACGACTAAGGTAAACAGACACTTGCGCAGTAGAGGCTTGCTACGGATCAGCCCCTTCGTCTTGATCTTCATGATACGCTGCTGTACCTTGGGATCACACACCAGCTGACGGCGATAGATGAATACCAGAAAAGCGACCGTTATCACAAAGGTAACCATAACGGGCAAGGCCAGATTCGTAATGAAAGCCACGAAATCCAGCTCCTTCACAGAACTGGCAATCATGATATTGGGCGGGTCGCCAATCATTGTAGCCGTGCCACCGATGTTGGATGCCATAATCTGCGCGATGACAAACGGAAGCGGAGAAATTCGCAAATCCCTCGCCAGTGTGAACGATATCGGCACGGTGAGTAGAACCGTCGTCACATTGTCCAGAAATGCCGAACAGATGGCCACCAAAACGGAAAGACTCACTAGCAGCGCTACCGGGTTCCCCTTCGTCCGCTGAGCCGCATGCACAGCCAAAAAGCGGAACAGGCCGGTCTTACTCAAGATGAGCACCTGTATCATCATACCAATGAGCAGGGCCAAAGTATTGAAATCTATATGATGGATGGCTTCATCCTGTGTAATCACGCCCAGCAAAACCATCAGCATGGCGCCACTCATCGCGATGACCGTACGGTGTACTTTTTCGGTGATGATGAGCCCATATGTCACCAAAAATACTACAATGGCTGCAACTGTCGTGAAATTTAACTCCATATAACAAAAGCTTTCATTCCTCCCGCGCGCGGGTTGGGTATTCGATGTTCAACTTGGCGGTTATGCTTCTTCAGAAATTCCTTCCGCGCGCGGGTTGGGTATTCTACTCGTTTTTATTCAAAAGGCAAGCAAAATCCTACAGACGGCCATTTTTTTTGCTTTTTTATGAAGTCAGCTCAAAGATTATTCTGACTCACACCATTTTTGACTTCACAAAGCCGGATAAAACGTGTAGAATGTAGTCACGATATGGCTATTCAGATGCAACGAACACTTAAGAAGTGTGCCTCCATTCAGGGCACGTCGCTTCACACGGGCCTGCCCGTGAACCTCACCATCAAGCCTGCTGAAGTGAATACAGGCCTGAAGTTCAGGCGTATTGACCTGCCGGATAAGCCCTTCATCGATGCTTCTGCCGCCAAGGTGCAGACCGTTGAGCGTGCTACGACACTGGCAGAGGGCTCTGTCAAGGTGCACACGGTGGAGCACATACTCTCTGCCCTCACCGGCATGGGAGTGGATAATGCCATCATCGAGATGGACAGCAACGAGCCCCCCATCGGTGACGGCTCTGCCTCTCCTTACGTGAAGCTCATCCAGCAGGCCGGCATCGAGGAACAGGACGCCCCCTGCCACGTGTGGGAAATCCGCGAGCCCATGCAGGTGGAGAACAAAAACGGCAGCCGCATCATCATCATGCCGGACAAGAAGTTCCGCGTGTCCGTCACAGCAGTGGGCCCCGAGGGCCGCGTCACGCAGTACTTCTCCAGCGAGGTGAACCCTGAGACGTACGAGAAAGAGTTCTCCACCGCCCGCACCTTCTGCTTCTACGAGGACGTGCAGCCCCTGCTGGACAAAGGCCTCATTCAGGGCGGCACGCTGGATAACGCCATCGTAATTAAGGGTGATCAGTACATCTGCGCCGGCGGCCTGCGCTTCCACAATGAATGCGCCCGCCACAAGGCTATGGACATGATTGGTGACCTCATCCTCAACGGTCGCCGTATCCTCGGCCACGTCATCGCCGTCATGCCCGGCCACGGCATCAACACCCAGATGGCCTCCGCTCTTCAGAAGAAGTTTGACAGCATGGAGGCCATGAAGCCCAAGCCCTTCATCTTCCCCTCCGGTGATACCGTGCTGAACACCAACGAAGTCATTAAGCTCCTGCCCCACCGCTATCCCTTCCTCATGGTGGATCGCGTTCTCGGCTTTGAGGGCGATACCAAGTGCGTGGGCCAGAAGAACCTCACCATGAATGAGAACTTCTTCCAGGGCCACTTCCCCGGCAAGCCCGTCATGCCCGGCGTGCTCCAGCTGGAAGCCATGGCTCAGGTAGGTTCCATCCTCATGCTCCGCCTGCCCGAGAATCAGGGTAAGATCGGCTACTTCATGAGCTGTGATAAGGTTAAGTGGCGCAAGCCCGTGGAACCCGGTGACGTGCTTATCATCGAAGCTGAACTCGTCAAGATGCGCGGCGCTATCGGCGTATGCAATGGCCGCTGCCTCGTGAACGGCGAAGTCACCTGCGAAGCAGAGCTGAAATTCATGGTGGCTGACGCCTGATAAAGCTCTTTTTGCAGAAAATTCACAAAAATCAAGAATCGGTGCTTGACAAGCACCGATTTTTGAGTATCATAGCTGACCCCGACCGCGCGCAGCGGCCACAGCACACTTCTAAAAACTTCAAACGTAACCATACATCAATATGAGCAAGAGAACATACCAGCCTTCCAAGCGCTGCCGCAAGCGCCAGTTCGGTTTCCGCGCACGCATGGCTTCCAAGAATGGTCGTGCCATCCTCGCCCGTCGTCGTGCCAAGGGCCGCAAGCGCCTTCTGCCCAAGGG
>JAZQGN010000017.1:0-58923 GCA_045540095.1 Akkermansia sp. | reverse complement strand
ATGACTACATTATAGTAATGAGCATATAAACTTCCGCCTTCCATAGTCAGAAGAGCATTGTCATATACTCGTACGCTACTCCAATTAGAGAGATTCACTGAGGCATTTTTGAGGGCCATAACGCCGCCGGCACGAATATCTAGATACGCATAATCTCCAGAAGATGTAAACAAATCCTGAGTCTCCGTATACTCAGCCTTGAGCTCACCGTATACACCCAAGTCATAGCCCTGCATATCAATGCTGACACCGTCTTGCACCGACACAACGGCATCAGCGGATATACTCACATCATAGACAAGCTTATAGCCACCGGGAAGTGTATCTGCAAAAGAGGTTAAAGTACTATTACCCAATGTACCCTTAATACCCACATAGGCATTGGCGGACGTAGCAACGGAAATAATACTTTCCAGAGACGCAGTGGTTCCACTGAAGTTTTCCAAACGGAATACTTCATCTCCGGTAAAGGTATTACCACTGCCGCTAACAGTTGAAGCATTACCAATGGAAATATATCCACTGAAGGTACAATCTTCTATTTGGAGGGTTCCTTGGTTAGTAATGACACTCTGTACATTCGTCCCGTCCAAACGAGCCTCGCCACCGGCATTAATGACCACACCGCTGTAGCTCGACAAATTGCCACCTTCCATGGTCAAAAGGGCGTTATCATGCACACTCAAACGTCCCCACAAAGATCCAGAGCCTATATTCACGGAGGCATTTTTGAGCCCCATGACACCGCCCGCACGAACATCCAGATACGCATAATCTCCAGAAGATGTAAACAAATCCTGAGTCTCCGTATACTCAGCCTTGAGCTCACCGTATACACCTAAGTCATAGCCCTGCATATCAATGCTGACACCGTCTTGCACCGACACAACGGCATCAGCGGCTATACTCACATTATTGACAAGCTTGTAGCCGCCGGGAAGTGTATCTGTAAAAGAGGTTAAAGTACTATTACCCAATGTACCATTAATACCCACATAGGCATTGGCGGACGTAGCAACGGAAATAATACTTTCCAGAGACGCAGTGGTTCCACTGAAGTTCTCCAGACAGAATACTTCATCTCCGGTAAAGGTATTACCGCTACCGCTGACGGTTGAGGAATTACTGATAGTAATGTAACTACTGAAGGTACAGTCTTCTATTTTGAGAGTACCTTGGGTGTTAATGACACTCTGGACAAGGATCCCCTCCAAACGGGCCTCGCCACCGGCATCAATGCCCACCCCGCTGTAGGCATATAAACTTCCGCCTTCCATGGTCAGAAGAGCATTGTCATATACTCGTACGCTACTCCAATTAGAGAGATTCACCGAAGCATTTTTGAGATGCATGATACCACCCTCATATATCCCAAGATACACATAATCACCTGTCGTGGTAAACAAATCATGCGTCTCAGTATACTCTGCATTGAGCTCACCGTATACACCCAAGTCATAGCCCCGCATGTCAATAGTAACCCCGTCTTGCACCGACACAACGGCATCTGCGGGGACGCTCATGTTACCGATAAGCTTGTAGCCGCCGGTAAGCGCATAAAGATCAGCCGGCAGAGAGCCACCACCCGGGGAGCCCGAAATCGCAATGAACGGATTTTCTGCAGTAGTTTTGATACCGGAAAAGTCTGCCTCAGAGCCACTCCAACTATCCAGACGCACAGCCTGCTGATAAGTAAGGGTAATATTCTCACCGGAGATAGCCCCTACTCCCGAAAGAATAAGCTGCGGCAGCGTGATGTCATACAGCGCAAGCGGAGCAGAAGCCGTAAGGCCATAGGAGGAAAGAACGATGCCGTTCCCCTGAAGACGGCAAGCCTTGGTGATACTCGGCAAAGCAGAAGAAAGAGCAATCGTCTTCCCGGCAAGGGACTCATCCAGCACTATACGGACATCATCCGAACGGTTATAAACATTTGCGAGATTAATAGCTTCGCGGAGTGAGCCGGCGCCGGAATCAGCAAGAGTGGTGACAGTGATAATGTACATGGCAAATTAGGAGAGGGGAATATAAAGAAAAATGAGCGCAATCATCAGATATGCAACATACAGGAAAAATATATAACAGAACCATGAGCTATTTTCGTGTCGACGAATCGATGAAAGATGTTAAACGATAAAGGCTAATGGAATCGGCGAGCAATCCATACACGAGAGGAAGGCATCAGGCTACAGTATAATTATTTCATGAAGTAAATGCAAGCCAAAATCATTCCATAGCCCATTAAATGAATAAAAAATCTCCTACTCATCTATCCTCATTACCTCAAAAAAATCGGTAGAGCAGGAGTGCGCCTCAACCAAGCACAGGCAAGCGCAAATAAATGAAACGAATCAGTCCTTCCGGAGAGACTCTAGACGCTCGGCCCAAGCGGCGGCCTCAGCCTCAGTCGCTTCAGGGTTTTCACCATTGCGCAAGAGATTAATGAGCAATGCTATGGCGCGGGGATTATCTTGCCCGGCAGAAAGGCGCAAAATCGTCATTCCCCTCTCGGGATTAGCCGGCACAGGATCCCCGGTAAGCAGCATAATGGCATACACCAATTGAGCCGCTGAATTACCACCCTCAGCAGCCCGGGCATACCACTCGGCAGCCTGCCTCATATCAGCAGCCACTCCGGCCTGCCCCTTGGCATATATATTACCTAAATCACATGCGGCTTGGGCCGCCAGAGCCGGCACATTACAACCCGCGACAGTTCGGAGAAGCTGCAAGCCTTCAGCCTGTGTATCAGGAGCAGTAAGCAAGTGCAGACCTAAGCGATACTGAGCTTCAGAAACACCACCATCTGCAGCTTTGCGCCAGTGCTGCATGGCAGCAGCTCGATCCACCGTGCAGCCTTTTCCATTATAAAGAAGATATCCCAAATAAAACTCCGCCTCCGCGCTGCCCTGAGCAGCAGCCTTGGAAAACCACTCTCGAGCTTTGGCAAAATCCGCCTCAACCCCTTTACCACCTTCAAGATAGATACCTGCAAGAGCAAGCTGAGCCTTCAGGTACCCGCCCTCTGCAGAGCGAGTAAGCCATTGCAAAGCGCCGGCAAAGTCTGAGGCTTCACCCTCAACATTCGGCTTCAGTAGTTCCTGAGCACGGGCGTACATAGCTTCAGGATGAGACGGCGAAGCCTTCTCTGCATCACCACATGCAGAGAAGGCCACAGAAAATATCAACAGCGCCGAACCTCTGAAGAACTGCTTTTTCATGGTACGGCACAGGAATGAATGGTTCAGCTCTTGTAGCTATCCACCAGAGCATGAGTGCGCTCATGTACCTTCTGTACACGGGCCTTCAACTCAGCCTTGTATGCCTCCTTATCAGGCATAGGACGGCGAGCCACACCGGAAATCACCGCAGCTTCGGCGATAGCAGGTGCAAGGAACTCAATCATGCGGGGATCAAAGGGCTTGGGAATCACGTAGTCGCGGCCAAACTTCAGCTCCACACCGCCATTAGCGGCCACTACCTCAGCAGGCACCTCCTCACGAGCGAGGTCAGCCAGAGCGCGGGAAGCGGCAATCTTCATGGCCTCGTTAATGCAGGTAGCCTGCATATCCAGAGCAGCGCGGAACATGTAGGGGAAGCAGCTCACGTTATTAACCTGATTCGGCCAGTCACTGCGGCCGGAACCCATGATGCAGTCCGGGCGAGCAGCCTTAGCCTCGTCATAAGTGATTTCGGGGTCAGGGTTAGCGCAGGCAAAGATGATGGGATTGGGAGCCATGCTCTTGACCATCTCTGGCTTCAGCAGGCCCTTCTTGGAAAGACCAAGGAAGATATCAGCCCCCTGAAGGGCAACCTCCAGCGTGCAGTCCTCACTCTGGGCAAACATAGCCTTCGTGGGGTGCAGGTCCAGACGGCCTGTATGAATAAGCCCCTTGGAGTCAAACATGAAAATATTCTCACGGCGGATACCCAGAGCCATGTAGAACTTAGCGCAAGCAATACCGGCAGCACCGGCACCGCATACAACGCACTTCATGTCCTGCAGAAGACGGCCGGTAAGGTGAGCGGCGTTCAGAAGAGCCGCACCGGAAATCACAGCTGTACCATGCTGATCATCATGGAAAACGGGAATATTCATTTCCTCACGCAGACGCTGCTCCACGATGAAGCATTCCGGGGCCTTAATGTCTTCAAGATTGATGGCGCCGAAGGTGGGCTCCATGGTCTTAATAACCTCAATAAGAGTCTCAGGCTTCTTAATATCCAGCTCAATGTCGAACACGTCCACATCAGCATATATCTTAAACAGCAGGCCCTTACCCTCCATCACAGGCTTGGATGCGTGCGCGCCGATGTTACCCAGACCGAGTACGGCCGTGCCATTACTGATAACACCCACCAAATTACCACGGCCGGTATAAGCCGCAGACTTATTAGGATCCTCTGCAATTTCCATGCAGGGAACCGCCACGCCCGGAGAATACGCAAGCGTCAGGTCATCAATGGTGAAACAAGACTTATTAGGCAGCACCTCCAACTTGCCGGGGCGCGGCGTCTCGTGATAATTCAGAGCTCTCTGTGCTAAATCAGTACTCATGTTACTTCTGATGTGGTGAGCAAACATTGTACATCACATTGCGAAAAAATCAAGCCTTGAGTCTGACAGTTATGCAATTAAACCTGCCTAGACTACGCGCAGGGGCAAATAATCACTTGCTTTTCAGCGTGAGGCAGGATACAATATCCCGCGCATGAACTCCAAGCAAATTCATCAGGTACTGGACACTTTCAATGTTACCCCCTCTAAATCCCTCGGGCAGAACTTCCTGACGGATGAAAACATTGCACGCTGGATTGTGAGCCAACTGGATATTCAGCCTGAAGACTGCGTGGTGGAAGTAGGCCCCGGCACCGGAGCTCTTACGGAGCACATGGCACCGCTGTGCCGCAAACTAATCCTTGTGGAGTTTGATGCCCGCTTGGCTGAATACCAGCGAGAGCGCTGGGCAGAAAGCCCGCATGTGGAAGTACACCATGCAGATGGCGCATGCTGGGACCCCCGCAGGCTTTTTGCAGAGAGACCGGTTAAGTTCATGGGAAATCTGCCATATTCTGCCGGAGGCGCCATTCTAGCAAACTTCCTAACCTCCCCTTGCGCGTGCGAACGCGCCGTGGTAATGCTTCAGAAAGAGTTCATTGACCGCATACTGGCAGGCCCCGGAGATGACGCTTACGGCCTTCTCTCTCTGCGCATCCAGATGGATTGGGTCCCCAAGGCCCTCAAGACAGTCCCCCCTGAAGCATTTTCCCCCCGCCCGAAAATTGACTCCACAGTCATGCTACTGACGCCGCGCAATCCCCTTGAGTTGCCCCCCTTTGATCACCGCCTCATGGACGAGCTCATGCGCCGCTGCTTCGCTCAGCGCCGCAAGCAGATGCATAAACAACTCCCGGACAGCCCGCCTTGGCCGGAGGTGGCCGCAGCGGTCGGCATTCCCACCACGGCCCGCCCGGAAGAACTGGGGCTTTCCCAGTGGGTCAATCTCACAAACCACTACGATTCCCATCCGCTTGCCACAATCGCTCAGCGAGAAGATGAACTCTTTGACGTGGTGGACGAACAGGACAATGTGCTCCGCCAAGCCACACGGCGCGAAGTTCATGATAACAATCTGATACATAGAGCCGTGCACATTCTTGTCTTTAACAAGAACCATGACTGCCTGCTTCAGAAGCGCTCTATGTTTAAGGATCGTCACCCCGGCGTATGGGACTCCTCAGCAGCGGGCCACTTAGACGCCGGAGAAGATTATACGACAGCAGCACACCGAGAACTTCAGGAAGAACTCGGTATCGAAAATGCACGATTAGTAGAAGTAGGAAGCCTTCCCCCTTCTGAGCAGACCGGCAACGAGCACGTGCGTATTTTTGCCGCCATGCAGGACGGCAGAATTTCCTTCCCAGCAGCAGAAATAGAGGGAGTACTCCCCTTCCCGGCAAAACTCATTGACGCATGGCTCGCCAAGCGCCCAGAAGACTTCGCGTCCTCGTTCGCACAGTGTTGGAAAAAAGTGCGCTGCATGCTGGGAAGCGAGGAATGATTTTTTGTTATTTTTTTGATATTTCAGCTTGCAAATATCAATTTTACGTGCTAGAATGGCCTCCAGAACAAGTATTCTTTCATCAGTTCATCATGAGGGCTAAAAACATCTCGCGATACACGTACAAAAAGACGGCGTTTCAAGGATGGCGGCTTGCGCTGAGGCGGCAGGGGCACCAGTTTGTAAAATACTTCGCAGACCGACAGTACGGAGACAGCACAGCTGCATTCAAGGCAGCCGTAGCGCTCAGAAATGCCATGCTTAAGGAGCTAAAGAAAAATGCAGCAGACCCGGCAGTAATATTTGCTGCCGCTCACGAGCTCATGGCGCAGCAGAAGCAGGACGAGAGCTGATACCTACCCGCATCCGAACAATTCACACATGAACGCTCCGACTTTAAAAAGCCGGAGCATTTTGATTTATTATTTCCACTCCGGCAGCCTGAGCCGCCTTCCGGAGTGCCGGCAAATGCGGAGAACTGGCAAACTCATCCAGAAGAATCAAGAAAGCAGCCTTTGCACCATCCACATCTCCGGCGGCTGCCATCGTAGAGGCTTGCATAATAGCAACCCGGAGTTTATCACGAGAGCGAGAATAGCGCCTTCCGGCCAGCTTAAAGTAATCCGAGGCCTGCTCATATTGTTTCAACTCCGTACAGTGCCATGCCAACATCTCAGCATACACTGCAGCATGCGGAGAGTTACGCTTCTGCTCCACAGCCCGCTGGAGAGCCTGAAAATTCCCGTTTGCCCTGCGGCTAAACTCCCGCCAAGCGGCATAGGGATTCCCACCTCCGGCAACAGCATTACGAGGAAATGGACGGTACAGAGGATCACCCAGCACAATCGCCTGCCAACTGACGAACGGCGTAGCCAGAAGAGCAGCCTCTCCCACCTGAGCCCCCGCCAGCAAATGCTCATAAAAGACGCCATAATTCAAGCAGGCATTCAGATAAGGCTCAGACACATTACCAGCGGTAACACAAGCACCACGCTGCAACAGCGCAGACACCCAGGTGTTAGCATCATACAGACTAATCGCGCTGAAAGAATGCAAGTGACTAGCGATGGCACCGCGAGCAAAGCGAAAATCTGCAGGAGCAGATGAACCAAATGGTCCATTGGCATTTCTGATATACCAGCCAAAGTACACCCCCACCTCCTGCATGAGCGGAAAGGCCTGCGCAAGGGTGGAACGAGATGTTTCATAAAACAAAGGCTGATGATGCTCCTGAGCAAGTTCCGCCACGCGCTTCATTAAAGCATCCCCCTGAGGGTAAGGGCCTCCTTGGTCCACCACGACCCATCCCCACAGCCCGAAGCGCTCCACGTTCACGGGATCATTAATCATGCGGTAGACACACTCCTCATTCGGGCCATCAATACGGCATACCATCATCACCTTCTGCGGCTCGTTACCCGTAGGCAAACTCTTTCGATAATGAGGATTATTCCCCATACCATTCAAAGGATAATGTGAACCGAGAAGCATAAGCTCAGAATCCACAGCAGCTTCATTACGCCGCATTCCGGTTGCAGGTTGCTGCCCGATAATAGTGCTTTCCTTAATGCGCAGGGGCATGTCCGGCATCAGAACCATGGCACGCATAAGCTTACGGCCATTACGAGGACCGGCAGGCCACATAAGACCACGGCTACGCGCTTGGGTCAGAAGCGAGGTTACCATCCCATCAAACTCATCACGCGTTATATCCCCTCTTCTTACCCCGTACACCGGTAAAAGCTGGTCACGAGGAATGCGACGAACAGTACAATAGCGCAAGGCCGCAGCTTTACTCAGGGCTGAATCAGCGTTATACACCACGGCCACTTCTCTGGGTTCCAGAGCCAGCACATTCATGCACACCACAAGCAGCATCAGTAAATACTTCATATCATGAAACATACTACCATAACCACATCCCGACGAACAAGAAAAAAAATCCCCCTGCCATCCTTTATGACGGCAGGGGGATACTTAATTAACAGAGTCGAAATTACTTCTCCTCAATGTGCACATCATACACACGGCCCATGATATTCAGCTTCATATCACGGCCAGAGATGGCGGCAGAAACACCCACGGTGGAGAGAGATACGGGAGCGCCGTAGTTCTCCTCCTTCTTAGCGGTGGGCAGCTCGGGGCGCTTGCCGGCATAGTAATCCTCAAGCTGCTGCGGGAACATAGCGTAAATGACGCAGTTCTCATCCGTAGCGGGGATATTCTTAGCAGTAAGCTTATCGCGGAGGTCCTGCATACCGGGCTTAATAAGGTCAGCCGGGCGGCAAGTGATGGGCTCCTTACCGGAGCGCTTGGCACACTCAGCCTGAAGCTCAGGATCCACAGGAGCAGGAGTATGACCATAGTAACCAAGAGCCACGTCCATGGTCTGAGGCGTAATCTGCTTCCAGCGGCCGAACTTCACGTTGAAGGCTGCCTGAGAACCCACAATCTGAGAGGTGGGAGTTACAAGCGGAATCCAGCCAAGCGCCTTACGCACCACAGGAATCTCAGCCATCACCTCATCAAACTTGTCCATGATGTTAAGCTCCTTAAGCTGGTTGCGGAAGTTGGAAAGCATACCACCGGGCACCTGGTAGAGCAGCGTAGCGCTGTCCACGATTTCGTTCTTATGACTGGTGAAGCGGCTAAGGCTCTCGTAAATGGGCTGAAGCATACCGGAAATCTTGGTAAGCTTCTCAGAGAAGTCATCAGCCACCTCAGGGCAACGGTCATAACCCTTCAGCAGGGCAAGCATACGCATGCAGTCCGGCTGGCCAGTACCGTTAGCGAAGGGAGCAATGGAGCAGTCCACAGCATCAGCACCGGCATTGATACCGGCCACATATGCACCGGCACCCAGACCGGCAGTATCATGCGTATGAATCCATACGGGAAGATTCGTGCTCTTCTTAATAGCCTCCACGAGGGCAGCAGTCTCGCTCGGGGGGATAAGGCCAGCCATATCCTTAATTACGATGCCGTCTGCACCCATGTCAGCAATCTTCTTACCGAGGTTTGCGAAGTACTCAAGATTGTGTACAGGAGAAGTGGTGTAGCAGATTGTGCCGTGTGCAGTAGCACCGGCCTCCTTGGCAGCGCGGATGGAAGTGCGCATATTTTCCGGATCGTTCAAGCAGTCGAAGATTCGGAAGATGTTCATACCGTGCTTGGCACTGGTCTTCACAAAGGCCTCTACCACGTCATCAGCGTAGTTGGTGTAGCCCACCATGTTCTGACCACGCAGAAGCATCATATGCGGGGTCTTGGGAGCCAGCTTCTTCAGAGTATCCAGACGATCAAAGGGAAGCTCGCCGAGGAAGCGAAGGCCGGAGTCAATCGTTGCACCACCCCAGGTCTCCAGTGCGGAGAAGCCCATCGTATCCAGAATGGGGGCAATCTCAAGCATCTGCTCGGTGGACATACGGGTGGCGGCCAGCGACTGGTGACCGTCGCGGAGGACTGTGCAGTTGAATGTTGCAGGTTTCATGATTATAAAATCTTTTGCGGGTACAGTTCACCCTATTTGGTTAAGCACAGACTACCATAAAATGCCCGCGCACGTCAAGAAAAATAACCTTCGTAAAAAAAAATCTCACTTTTACTGATATTTTTCTTGCCAAACAGAAATTTTGGTGTATCATCCCTGCACCATGACCCGCAAAGGTGGTATCAACAAGACACGTAAGGCTGTCGCCAAGCGTTTCAAGGTGACCGGCACGGGCAAGGTTCTGCGTCGCAAGCAGGGTAAGCGTCACATCCTCCAGAAGAAGTCCAGCAAGCGTAAGCGCGCTCTGGGCAAACCCGCTCTGGTAGACGCCACCCAGGTTTGGGCCGTTAAGCAGAATCTGCCCTTCGCTTAAGCCAAGGAACATGGCCACAAGCCAGCCCCGCCCGCAAATCGGGCGGCCTTCATGCAGCCTGCCCGGCGTATTTTCGCCGAGGATTGAACGGACGAGACTGCAGGGAGGTGAGGAAGAACAGTCCGCTCACAATATACAAGATACAAAAATATGGCACGTGCTACAAATGGGCCGGCTTCTCGCGCCCGCCGCAAGCGCATCCTGCTTCGCGCCAAGGGCTTCCGCGGTTTCCGCAGCAAGCTCTTCCGCTACGCAAAGGATGCTGTTTACAAAGCATGGCAGTATGAGTACCGCGACCGCAAGAAGAGGAAGGGTCAGTTCCGTCGCTTGTGGACCGCTCGTATCTCCGCCGCTGTGCGTCCCCTCGGTCTTACATACTCTCGTTTCATGGAGGGTCTGAAGGCTGCTAACGTTGATCTGGACCGCAAGTCCCTCGCTGAGCTGGCTGTTGCCAACCCCGAGGCATTCAAGGCTGTTTTCGAACTTGCTAAGAAGGCAATCGACGCCAAGGAGGGTGCTGCTCTCAAGGCATAAGGAAGTCGAATCCAACACTACACATTTAACCGGGGCTCTGCCGACTAGGCAGAGCCCCAAACTTTTTATCTACCCTTCCCGTTCTGGAATTCATACTACGGCCAGCTGAATGCTCTTGACTAGAGTGGGACACCGTGGTAGAGTTGTATTCATGAGTACGAAGTTCAGTTGGGAATTACGCCCGACGGACGGAGGTGTGGACTATGGCGAAGAGCTTAATCAGCAGCTACCTCTGCTGGTACGGCGGATATTATCGCAAAGGGGCATCTGCGGCCGAGAAATGGCGGAAAGATTCCTACGCCCCAGATTAGCGGATTTGGGAGACCCTTTTGATATGCGGGAGATGGATGCCGCCGTAGAGCGCATCTTCCGCGCAGTGGATTACGGCGAAAGTGTGTGCATATACGGCGACTATGATGTGGACGGGGTAAGCTCCGTCACGCTACTGCATACCATTCTGACGGCATACGGGTTAAATCCCACATGCTTCATCCCCGTGCGTACACAGGAGGGCTACGGCCTGAGTGATGACGGCATACGCCACGCCATCGAGCAATGCGGTTGCCAACCTCAGCTCATTATCACCGTAGACTGCGGAACATCATCCGTAACAGAAGTAGCTTACCTGAATAGCCTAGGTATAGACGTCATTGTAGTGGATCACCACGAGGCCAGCCCGCTGGGCCGCCCGCCCGCAGTTGCAGTAGTGAATGCCAAGCTGGAAAAAGAAAGCCCGCTAACCTACTTATGTAGTGCCGGAGTGGTATTCAAACTGGCACACGCCCTACTGAAACAGCGTAGATTAGCCAACTTTGATTTGCGTGATTATCTGGATGTGGTGGCCATCGCGACCGTGGCAGATATCGTACCGCTGGTAGAAGAAAATCGCCTGCTCACTCGCCATGGCCTGCGCCTCATGGCGCGCGGTGGAAACATCGGCATCCAAGCAATCAATGAAGTAACTGGTCTTCGCTCCACGCCAAATGCCAGCCATGTTTCCTTCCGCATCGGCCCACGTCTGAACGCAGCTGGCAGAATGGATTCCCCCAGAGATGCCCTGGAACTGCTCATGACTCACGACTGCGCCCGTGCCACACAGCTTGCCCACTGTTTGGAAGCTCACAACCGAGCACGACAGCAGGAGGAAGAAAAAATACGCGCTGAAGCCACGGAAATGCTGGAAGCCTCCGGATTCTCTCCGGCACAGGATAGAGTCATTGTGCTGGGCTCTCGCTCATGGCATCCCGGTGTAGTCGGCATCGTAGCCTCCCTGCTGATGAGGCGCTACCACAAGCCATCCTTTATCATCTCACTGGATGAAACGGGCCTTGGCAAAGGCTCCGGGCGCTCAGTACCAGGCATCTCCCTAGTACAAGCCATCCACGCCTGTGCTGACACACTTGTTTCCGGTGGCGGGCATGATATGGCTGCAGGCTTAGTCATCCGTGAAGAAATGATTGACTCCTTCCGCGAGGCATTTGATGCATTTGTACGTGAAAACAGCTCTGAAGAACAGCTGAAACCCCGCCTCAACATTGATGCTGAGGTAAGCTTCCGTGAGCTCACTCTTGACCTGCTTGACTGCTATGAGCTGCTGGAACCTTTCGGTAACTCAAATCCCCAGCCTGTCTTCATGAGTAGGAATGTCATGCTCTCGGATGCCCCGCGTCACCTACAAGGCAACCACCTGCGCCTCAGCCTGCGTCAGGGCACATATGAATGTGATGCTATGTACTTTAACGGCGGCCTTGTACGCCTGCCGGACCCGCCATGGGATATCGCCTTCACTATCGATCGTAACGTATGGCGCGGCCGCACCACCATCTCCATGTCCATCCAGGACATCCGCCCGGCCGAAAGTAACGGAACCGTATGAAACGCCAATACCAGCGCCGTCCTGCCTCCTCACCTCCGAAGCGACCTCACATCACTCCGGAGCACGGTGACTGGCGTGTCAGCCTGGAGCGCCCGGAAGAAGCAGAGCATTACTCAGCCCCTCCTCTGAGCGTGCTGAAGAAAGCTAAAATTCGTCTCAGTGAATTAGAAAACGCAGCCTCTTACGGCGAGCTCTGGAAATACAATCTGAACATCACCTATACCCCGGACAGAGCAGCGGATGATTACTATAATGAGGACTACGATCCCCCTATCGTTCCCATCAGCGGCTGGAAACAAGTATTCCGCCTGTTGATAGCAGTTTGCCTACTGCTCCCCCTCTCCATCACCCTCGTCTATGCCCTTGCACTGCAGCTGTACCATGCACTACCGGCCACGGCTGCAGACAGCAGCTTCTGGCTCAGTGATCCCATCTACTTTACGCTGCTGGGCATCTTCACCTTCATCGCGCTCATGATTGCGAAGTTTGCTACCCCCCTACTGGTGTACTTCTACGTATTGGGCCATGAGCTCACTCACGCACTGGCTGCACTTACCTGCTTCGGCCGAGTAAGCTCTGTTAGCGTTGGTATGGATGGGGGATACATCGAAACAGATAAAGATAACACCTACATAGCGCTTGCACCCTACTTTGTGCCATTCTGGATGCTCGTCTGGGTTCTGCTGGCGTGGATAACCGGCTTTTTCATGCCGGAGGAGTATGTCACGCCCTTTTTCTTCGGAGGAGGTGGCTTCTGGTGGGCATTCCACTTATACTGGACTATCTGGGTTATTCCTCGCGAGCAACCAGACCTGCTGGAAAACGGTGTTACCTTCTCTCTTCTCATCGTCATCATCGCAAACATCATCGGAGTCATCTTCCTGCTGAGATTCTTTAACTTCATCACTCTCAGTGGGTACTGGCATGATTTCGTCTCCTGTGCATCCCGACTGACTGAAACCTTCGGCTGGCTCGTCTCGCTGTGTGTCAGCTAACGAATCTTTTGCTTCATTCTGACAAGAATTTGCATTGCAGAATGTGGGGTATTTTGGTATACTGTTGCAGTACTGATGAAGTTCTTTCGTCCCATGCGTCTACT
Source organism: Akkermansia sp. (assembly GCA_045540095.1). Lineage (GTDB taxonomy): Bacteria > Verrucomicrobiota > Verrucomicrobiia > Verrucomicrobiales > Akkermansiaceae > Akkermansia. The sequence continues at coordinate 45,489 of JAZQGN010000017.1, read as the reverse complement.
GATGCTCACCATACTGCTGGCTCTTGCCGTATGGGGCGCATACTTGTGGAACTACGTCGTGTACATGGCAGAGCCTGTACTGATTCCCCTAAACAAATCATACTCAGGGTATTCCACAGTACCGGAAAAAACTCAGGGACTAAAACTTCAGCAGTTCACCTTCACCGGCTGGGATGGTGGCGAAGTGCTGGCAGCCATAGCAGAAAAAGAGGGTGAGGAGTCATCCAGACAGCTCACCATCATGGGTGATTTGCGGATGAATCCGGCGCAACGTATTGAGGCAATTGATTATGCTCTCATTTGTGTGGATTGGGACCATGGAATCCGCTCCGCAATTCCGCTGGCAGAATCACTCACGGCAGCCGGCATCACCTGCGTGTTGTGGGAATCCCGCGGCACAAACAACCGCCGCCCGTACTGCACTCATGGCCTGAAAGAACATGCTGACGTCCCTCTCCTGATAGATGAGCTCATTAAGCGTAGCGGCAAAAGCGCGCCCGTCATCGTAGGAGTGGGCCAGGGTTACGGCGCAGGCCTCATGCTTCAGGCCGCTGCAGTTGACACTCGCATACAAGGGCTTATATCCATTGACTCCTATGCATCCCTGCGAGAATCCCTCATCCGCACCATGCCGGATTCCCCACTTACCATGCCCACCATCTGGCTCATGGACCTGCACATCAACAGCAAAGTAGGCTACGAATGCTTTGATGTAGCCCCCGTTGAGAGCGCCGCTCGCCTCAGCCGTGACCTGCCCGTACTTATCATCAACCAAGTCCAAGATAACCCAGTCAGCACACTGGAGGACGCGCTCACCATCTATCGCCAGCTACCGTGCGACTGCCGCACCATCTGGACCATGCGTAATCATCAGGATAAACCGGAAGCTGCCACCCGTACCATTACAGCGGCCCGCCTTAGTAAACTCGACCGGGATAACACCATTGAAGCCGGCCTTCTTCAGGACGAAGACAGCACCCCGACCGCTATCGTCCGCTGGCTGAATGACACCTTCATCACCGCACTGGACGCCCCTCCCATTCACGTCCCGGCACGTCCCCTTCTCACTTCAGAATCAAAACTCTGACCCACATTCATCTTCCATGTATTCAGGCACTTCATCTCTCACCACAGGCAGACAACAGCCCCAGAAGAGACACCATAACCGTAAACGCAACGGATACGAGCTCACGAGCCAGCGTTCCATGGTACCCATCGCCCTAGGGGCATGCCTTGCCTCCTTCGCCGTATACAGCATGCTGCTGTACTTCGCGCCGTATATTCTCACCTTTGACATCATGGTTCTTACCGACCATCAGCAAGAAGCTCCGGTAGAATATGAGCGAATCTACGTACGCGACACCCCGGAAGAAAAGCTGGCAGAAGCTGATGAAGCGCCTCCGCCTGATGAGCCTGTGGAGATAACGGACATTGCACACGAGCCGGTCGAAATTGACATTCTGGACGCCAACGTAGAGGAACTTATTATGGCCCCCGGACCCACGGACTTATCTGTTCCGGAGCCCACACCTACGGCAGAACAGCCCTCAGCAGTGGCAGAAATGCTGCCCGGTGAACTCAGTGATGATATGCTGTCCCTCCCAGAGGTGCCGGTAGAGGCTATGACCACCCCTGAGCCCACTCCCGTGAATCACAATGAGGTGATTGCCCGAGCCACCGCTCAGCTGGATGATGTGGACGGCGCCGAAGGCCTCACCACGGCTGACCTGCAAAACACGGCGAGGGAAAGCAATGCCGGAGACCTGCCGGCTGATAACCGCTCACTGGAAGAACTCATCGGCGAGTCCAATCTCGGTTCATCCTCCGGTGTAGCGCGTCTGGGGACGGATTTGCTCTTCGGCTTCAATGAATGCAAGCTCAAAAGCTCAGCCCGTATCACCATGCTCCAGCTTGCGGCACTCATCCAGAAAAACCAGAATACAATCTTTATCATTGAGGGTCACACGGACAGCATCGGTGATGATAACTATAACGCCCTGCTTTCCATGCAGCGAGCAGCCGCCGTGCGCGAATGGCTCAGAAAGAACCTAGTACCTACAAACAATGTTTACATTCGCGCCTGCGCCAACAGGTCACCTCTGGTACCCACCACTAAAAATCGAGAGCAGGAAGCGAGTAACCGCCGCGTAGAAATTCACATGCGCAGAGCTGATGAAAAGATGCCTGATGGCTGTGAAAACCACGATTATCCTGTTGACCTGACCACAAAAGTCAGGGACCAGATTTCCTCCGGTGTGAACGTCCCGAGAACTTACGTGTCCGCTTCTGCATCCGTAAACAACCAATCTGACAATCAAGGCAACGCCTCTCGGCCCCGCAGAACGGAAGGCCAGCGCAACAACCGCCAGAACAATCAGCGCAGGCGAGGAAATAACAGGCGCCATAGGAGTAGATGAGCACACCCACCATAGAAGAAGGCTCCCCTCCTCCCGGTTTCGCAGCAGCGGCAGGCACCCCCTGCCGCTGGCTCATTTCTTTAGATTATGACGGCACCCTACAGAACCCGTCAGGTCCCCCCATCCAGCCGGAATTCTTCGCGCAGATGCAGGCCTGGCGCAAGGACGGCATACGCTGGGGCATCAACACGGGACGCTCGCTGGATTACCTCCTGCAGGAGATTATCCCATGCAGCCCGGCTCTTCCGGATTTCATCTGCACCTGCGAACGCTATGTGTATATAGCGGACGCAGACGGCAGGCTCTGCCCTCAGATTGAGCACAATACAGCTTGCCACCGCCATAATACCGAACTGAAGCGCAGCCTTGCCCCCACACTGCATGCCACCCTCGCAGAGCTACGCCGCACGTTCCGCCATCTGGAATGGGAACTAGCAGCTGATGATCCGCTTTCCATTGAGGCGAAGGACAGCGAAACCATGGACGCCCTGCTCCCCCACCTGAAGCAGCTTGTCACCCCCGCCTGCACCATCCAGCGTGCCGGGCGCTATATGCGCTTTGCAGATGCTCGGTATTCCAAAGGCACGGCCCTTTCTCTCGTCTTAAAGCACTGGCAGCTCAGGCCTGAAAACCTCTTCATCATGGGGGATGGACAGAATGATTTAGACGCCTTCCGCATGTTCCCCACGGCATACTGTGCGGCCCCTCCCTCAGCCCACCCAGAGGTGCTGGATTGGCTGAAACACTGCCCACACATCCGCATCAGCAGCGAGTCAGGAGTCCTCTCAGAGCTTCGCAACTGGTATCAGGAACGTGTGCAACCCGCATTTTAAGAAAAAGTGTGTTCACAAAACGCTTTCGGCTTGACTTTTTCACAAAAAAATAGTTTCATATGTGCCCGTAAGTGTCTGACACGCTCACGAGCATGCTGACATGAGCAACAAGACACCACCGAGTGAACCAGCCCCGCGCCGGTAAACCGGTAGTAACATTCTCCCAAAAGAGAAATAACAAACGAAATCATAAACAATTATGGGATCGCTTAAGAAGAGACGTAAGGCTAAAATCAACAAGCACAAGCGCAGCAAGCGCATGCGCCAGAACCGCCACAAGAAGCGTTTGCGTTACAAGTCCTGAGCTGCGCGCTTAGGCCACGTCCGCAAGCGACGCTGTTCTTTCCACGGCACTGTTTCTTCACGGAACAGTGCCGTTTTTGTAATTCGGCATAAAGCGCTTGCGATTTTTATTAATCAATGGTAGAATCCGAGGACATAGTTCATGAAACGCGAAATCCACATAGCCCTGAGTGCTGACCAAACGTACAGTGTGCCACTGGCCCTCTGTCTGTATTCTATACAGCAAACAGCAGCCCCTGATACTGAATACCACTACCACATACTCGACAGTGGGGTCGACCGAAAGCTCATCTATGCAGGAGGCTTTAAACATATCACATGGTACGAGACAAGCGAGCAACTAAAAGAGCTCCCTAGTTACCTGCGCTACCCCACAGCCATCTACCACCGCTATTTACTACCAAAGCTTCTACCATCCAGCGTGGAGCGAGTCCTTTATCTGGACTGCGATACCATGGTATGCCGAGATTTGTCAGAACTGTATCTTTCTGATATGTGCGGTAATCCGATAGCGGCAGTCCCTTGGATTGTGATGGGGAACAATCGCCAGCGTTACGAGGCGTTCCTGAAAAGTTTCCCCGAGCGTTTTGAGCTACCTGATGACGGACAGCTGTATTGCTTCTCATCTCAGCTGCTTATGGATTTATCGGCACTGCGGGCTATGGATGCCACTCGCCGCCTCACGGAAATGACGCAGCAATTCGCAGACAAGTTAATCTACCCGGACCAAGATGTTCTAAACGCCTTCTTTCGCGGCAAAATTACTCATCTGGGACAAGAATACAACGTCATCCCCTCATATGCCACGGAAGAGGAACTCGCAGTCGAAGAAATACGCCGCGCATACGCATCCCCGTCCATCATCCACTTTGCCTCAATTAAGCCGAACATTCTGACCGGGCCAAGAAACTCATACGAAGAGGACTTTTTCCGTCTCTGGCGCAGCTCCCTATGGAACGCCCACATTCCCTACCCGCTGATTTCGCTAACACAATTTCCCGTACCATGCTTAGCAAGGGTCCTCAAGTTCATCATCAGGGCGCTGATACCGTACCCGCGCCTGCTGCTAGGGCTCGGCAAAGTGCTAGATAGCATGCGGAAACTGGGCCGCAAAAAATAAAAAACAGCGCTACATAACAGATAATCTGCTGACGCTTATTCACCTTGACGCCACGCCGTGTACGCGTAAAATAGGACACACGATTTTTTCAACACTATGGCAAACACCCACCAATTTCAAACAGAAGTTCGGCAGCTGCTTGACATCGTCATCCACGCTTTCTACAGTGACCGTGAGGTCTTCGTACGCGAGCTCGTCTCAAACGCCTCCGACGCTCTCGAGAAGCTGCGCCTGAAGCAGCTCACGAATGCCGCGGTATATGAGCCTGAGCGAGAACTGCGCATTACCATCACCACGGATGAAGAAGGCAAGACCCTCACCATCTCTGATGCCGGTATCGGCATGACTCAGGACGAGGTCGTCGAGTATCTGGGCACCATCGCCCACTCCGGAACCAAGAAGTTCTTGGAGATGATGAAAGAAAGCCAGGGCGGCACGCAGGATCTCATCGGCCAGTTCGGCGTGGGCTTCTACAGCGTGTTCATGGCAGCGGACTCCGTGGAGGTCACCACACGCTCTTGGCAGCCGGACGCCACCCCCGTGAAGTGGACCAGCGATGGCCGCGAAGGTTACACTCTGGAAGATGCTCCGGCCGACACCCCGCGCGGCACCAGCATTCTCATCCACCTGAAGGAGGATGCTGCGGACTTCTCCCGCGCTGAGCACCTCCGCCATATCATCAGCCGTTACAGCAACTTCGTAGGCTTCCCCATCGATTTCAACGGCGAGCACCTCAACACCGTTCAGGCCATCTGGATGAAGAATAAGAAGGACGTCACCAACGAGGAGTATGAATCCTTCTACAAGTATATCGCCCACTCTGAAAGCGCTCCGCTCACGCACATGCACTTCAGCGCGGATGCCCCCATCGTACTGAACTCCGTGCTCTTCGTACCGGAGGATAACCCTGAGGCCTTCGGCTTCGGCCGTTGTGAGCCGAATGTTGCCCTGTACTGCCACAAAGTTCTCATTGATAACAAGCCTGAGAACCTCCTGCCTGACTGGCTGCGCTTCCTTGCCGGCGTGGTAGACAGCGAGGACCTCCCCCTGAACATCTCCCGTGAGATGCTGCAGGACAACTCCCTGCTGCGCCGCATCTCCGGCATCATTACCAAGCGTTTCATCAAACATCTGGAAACTCTGGCTAAGGATGATGCTGACAAGTATGAAACCTTCTGGCAGCAGTTCAGCCGCTTCATCAAGGAAGGCGTCGTTACCTCTTGGGAGCACAAGGATGCGCTAGGCAAACTCCTCCGCTTCGAATCAACCTTCACCGAGGCCGGCAAGCTCACCTCCTTCGCGGATTATATCAGCCGCATGAAGGAAAACCAGAAGGACATTTACGTGCTGTACGGCGCCTCCCGCGCCCAGCTGGAGCACAGCCCCTATCTAGATGCCCTGAAGGCCCGCGGCTTTGAGGTAGCCTTCTTCACAGATGGCGGAGACCAGTTCGTCATTGATACCCTCATGAAGGTTGAGGACAAGGAGATTAAGTCCATCGACCGCTCGAATCTGGACCTGCCCCCGCTGGAAGCTCAGCCGGATGCTCCCTGCCTGGATGAAGAAGAGGCTACCGGCCTTACCTCATGGCTCAGCTCCACCTTCAGCGAAACCTTCAGCAAAGTCACCACCAGTGACCGCGTTACCAGCGCCCCGGCCATTGCCCTTCAGGGTGAGAATGATATCTCACCCGAGATTAAGGCATACATGAAGGCCATGGGCCAGCCCGTACCGGAATCTCATCCGGAGATTGCGCTGAACCCGCACAGCCCCATCGTGCAGAAACTGGCTCAGCTGCGCACGGAAGATGAGGCTCTGGCCACGCTTTTGGCTGAGCAGATTATGAATACCGCCCTGCTCCGCGCCGGCATGCTGGATGATCCTGCCAAGCTGGCAGACAACTCCCAGGCCCTGCTTGAAAAGCTTCTCAGCAAGTAAAGCAAAAGCCCACACATTTAATTGTAATAAACTGCGCCGTCCGGATAATTCGAACGGCGCAGTTTATTTTCAATGTTCAGGTATAAAAAATTACTTATCCAAAGAGGCTATAAGCGAGGGCATATCCGGAGCCAACTTACCATCTTCCATCATAATAGTCGGCAGCTGAGCAATGCCGGCGCGAGTAATGAGCGGGAACGCCTCATCTGGATTACCCCCATTCTCGGAAGCCTTAATGGCCTCCTTGGTGCCCTGAATGAAGAAATCCACCAGTTTCAGGCTGCGGGCCACGCTTTCCTGCATATCCACCAAGTTAGCATGGGCCTGATTCAGCATTGCCAAACGCAGCGGCAGGGATTCCTCACCTTGCACGGTAGCATCAAAGAACTCCTTAATCTGGGCCAGCGTCACACGAGCCTGTTTCAGACACAAAGCACCAATGAGGCAAGCCACACTGTCCTCACCGTATACGCGGCGACCGGACTGTGTGCGCTCCACATGGCGGATAATACCCTCCTTTTCATAATAGCGGAGAGTATGTACAGAGAGGCCGGTCTTACGAGCCAGAGCAGAGATGGAATAACGAGTTTCTTTCGCAGTCATTTCCGTGTTGGTGGCAACATTAGACCATACTTCAGAATAAAGGTCAAGCCAAATTTTAATGAATATAATGTGACGATTTGTCACGTTATGTCATTCCGCGAGCTTGCATGTTAGATTCTGATATGGCATGATGTGCAAGTACTGATATGGACACTTTTCTCAACGCCTTACAAACTATTGGCATCATCCTTCTTGTCATCCTCTTCTTCAATCTCATGATTTTTGTGCATGAGCTGGGGCATTTTCTTGCCGGTAAATGGCGTGGTGCCTACATTGACCGCTTCCAGATTTGGTTCGGCAATCCTATCTGGAGTAAGACTATCAATGGCGTACGCTGGGGTATCGGCTGGCTGCCACTGGGTGGCTTCGTTTCCCTGCCGCAGATGGAAGACATGGAAAAAGTGGAAGGTCAGTGTAAAGACTTACCCAAGGATCTGAAGCCCCTCAAGGCTCTGGATAAAATCATCATTGCCGCTGCCGGGCCTCTTTTCTCGCTTCTTCTGGCCTACGTATTCGCCGTCATCGTATGGAGCGTTGGTAAACCTGTGGCCGAGATTCAGGGCACGAGAATCGGTTATTTTGCCCCGGATTCCCCCGCCGCTGCCGCTGGTCTGCTGCCAGGCGACCGCATTCTCGCGATTGATGGCAAGCCTGTCACCAAGTGGACAAGCAACATGGAGGGCGTGCGCGAACTCGTCGCTCTGAGCGAGGGCGAAAAAATCAACTTCACCATCGCACGTCCGCAGGCTGATGGCAGCGAGCAGACGCTGGAGATAGCCAGCTCCTTCCGCATTCCCGAAACAGCCTGGTGGCAGCGCACCGCTCTGAGGCAGGTGGGCATCATGCCGGCGAGCCCCACTGTGGTGGGCCCCATCTTCCCCGGCTCTCCTGCTGAACTGGCGGGGCTGAAGACGGGGCAAACGGTCACCGCAGTGAACGGCACCCCCGTTTACACCCCCTACGCCGTGATTCTAGCCTCTGAAAAGGCTGAGCCCATGGAACTGACGCTGAAGAATGAGGACGGCACCATGACTACCGTCGTCATCACCCCGGCCATCCCGACCAACTGGCAGGACAAGCCCGGTGCCTATCCCCTACTTGGCATGGGCTGGCAAAACTCGAATGCAACCTTAGAGCTCGAGCACCCCTCCCCACATGCGCAGGTGTGCCAGAGCCTTAAGTGGATGAAGGACACCTTGGCAAAAGTCTGCTCTCCCGGCAGCAGTATCGGCATGGAGCACCTGAGTGGTCCCGTGGGCATCGGCAATCTCATGTACCGCTTGTTCCAAACCGGTGAAGGCGTAGGCTGGCGCCTCGTTCTGTGGTTTGCCGTTGTGCTGAATGTGAACCTTGCTGTGCTGAACATCCTGCCCCTGCCCGTGGTGGACGGCGGCCACGTGGTACTCGGCTTCATCGAGATGCTCAGGGGCAAGCCCGTCAGCGGCAAGTTCCTGGATTGGATTATGTTCGCTTTCGTCTTCGTCCTGCTCTTCTTCTTCATCTTCGTAACCTTCAAGGATGTAGGCGACATGCTGGGCAGCGAGGAAACACCCGAGCTGCCGGCCCCCATCTTCTCCACCCCGCAGAACTAATTTCCCGTGTTACGTACTCTCAAATGGCTGCTACTCGTGCCGGCTCTACTGATGATTGGCTTCATCGTAGCAGAGAAGGCGGATTTGAACGCCCAAGCCGCTCGGCTTACGGGGGTGGACGCCGCGGCCTGTGGCGCTGTCAGCAGCCCGGATTTCGAAAGCCTGAACCCCGTCGGCTGTCGTTTCCGTTTCAACATGGGGCCTAGTGAGTTTGCCGCCCTCTGCGAGCAGCAGCTCACCACAGCATCCGGCTGGAACAAGCCGGAAAATCCCGCCGAACTTTTCTGCCCCTCCTTTCAGGAACTCGTTACCCCTGAAGCTGTTATTTACGTCAATACGGATTTACCCACCCGCACACGCTGGGTCGTTTACCACCCCACTGCTCAATATCTTTGGATAGGCTACGCCACTCACTCATTCTGACGCCATGGATTCCGACACGAAAAAAGCCATTGCCGCGGGCTCATCTGTTCTCTGGAGCGCCCTGCTGACTGTTATGAAATTCGTAGTCGGCGTCATGACGGGCTCGCTGGGTATCCTCTCTGAGGCTCTGCATAGTGCGCTGGATATGCTGGCAGCACTGGGCACCTACTGTGCCGTGAAGATATCAGCCCGCCCGGCGGATGCTGAGCACCCCTACGGCCACGGCAAGGTGGAAAGCCTCATGGCGCTGGCAGAAACGCTCCTGCTGCTGCTGACGGCCGCATGGGTCATCATGGAAGCCGTGAAGCGCCTCACCAGTGATAACCCTGAGGCTCTTCACGTGGAGACAAATGTGTGGGCCTTCGTGGTCATCATCGTTTCCCTTGTGGTGGACATTAACCGCGCCGCCATGCTCAAGCGCGTTGCTAAGGAAACAAAGAGCGATGCGCTGGAGGCGGATGCCGCCCACTTCGCTTCCGATATCTGGAGCAGCGCCGCCGTATTGCTGGGTATCAGCGGTGCCGCCGTGGCGTACATGACGGTGAAGGACAGCTGGCTGCACTGGCTTCTGGAGCGCGCGGACGTTCTCGCCTCTCTGGCGGTGGCCGTACTCATCCTGCACATCTGCTGGGACCTCGGCAAGAAATCCATTAACAACCTCATGGACAAGACGGACGGCGAAACTGCACGCAGCGTCCGTAACATCATGGCCGAGCGCATGCCCGCCTACCCGCTCCAGAAGCTGCGCGTGCGCGAAGTTGGTAATAAAGCGTACATCGAGATGGTGGTGGCCGTGCCGCGCGAGCTGCACATTGACACAGCGCATGATATCGCGGATGCCATTGAAGAACTCATCGAGGGAGACATCCCCGGCGCAGAAACCGTGGTACACATGCACCCGGCTGACGCCCCGGCGGACACGCATGAAATGATTGTGCGCCGCATTGCGCTTACCCACCGCTTCGGCGTGCACGGCCTCGTGCTGATGCGAGCGGAACAAGGCTACACCGTGTTTGCGGACTTGGAGCTCCCCGGCGATGCTACGCTGGATGGCTGGCGAGTGGCAGTCCAAGCCTTCCGGAAAGAAGTCAGCCTCCGCCTGAAAGCAGATAACGTGGTGGTGCACATGGAGCCGGATTTACGAGAGATTCCCGCTTTCACCACCCCGATTCCGGAGAACTGGGAGCAGCTGGTGCACCGCGCCATGATTGAAAACGGTGCCCCCCTGCCCACCTCCATCAAGCTTTATACCAAGCAGGAACGCCGCTTCTGCATCATCACCATTCCGCAGGAGAGCTCGCTTACCGTCAGCCAGAGCCACGAGCGCCTTTCGTCCATCAACCGCAGGCTCCGCACCGCCCTGCCCGCCGTAGCAAGGTTGATAGTGGTGTACGAATAAACACCCCTGCGCCCCCACAGCGCCGTTACACAGGAAAAGCCCCCTCAGGAGCCCCTCATTTTTCAGCTCCAAAACAACCTGTGCACACGCTTTGCGCTTGAAATGAGAGATAAATCGTGATAAACTCGCGCTCGTGAAGGTAATTGTTGTTACAGGAGGCATCGCATCAGGCAAATCAACAGTCGTTAGCCTGCTCAGAGAAATCGGTGGTGAAGGCATGCAAGTCTTTGACTGCGACGGCGCGGTGGAAGAGCTGCAGAACAGCGGCAAGATTTCCCGCGACCTCGTGACGGCCTTCGGCCCCGACGCCCTGAATGCGGATGGCTCCGTGAACCGCGACATGCTGCGAGACATCGTGCGTAACGACGCTGAGCGCCGCAGCAAGCTTGAGGAGCTCATCCACCCGAAAATTGCCCTCATGTGCCAGGAAGCACAGGCGGAAGCTCGCCGCAGTGAGCTCGTCCATACCTTCATCGTGGATATCCCCCTGTACTTCGAAAGCCCCGTAGACTTCTCCGCGGACCGCGTATGCCTCGTGGCCGCCAGCAGAGAAACCCAGATTAAGCGCATCGCAGAGCGGGATGGCTTCTCCCGTGAGGTGGCTGAGGGATTGATTAACGCCCAGATGCCCACTCAGGAAAAAATCGAGAAATCCGGCACGGTCTTCTGGAATGAAGGCCCTCTGGATATGCTGCGCGCTCAGGTGAAGTACTTCTTTGATTCTGAGCTTGCTAAGGAAGCTGAAGTCGTCCACCAACGCTCCAAGGTTGTGAACATGAATGAGCTGCGCAGCATGCCCCTCAATGAGCTGCGCAAACTGGCTCAGGTAAATATCAAGAAAGGCGCCACCGGCCGTACCCGCCACGAGCTCGTGCTGGAGCTCTGCCGCAACTTCGCTAAGCTCGGCAATCAGGTAATAGTCACCGGCGTGCTGGATCTCACCAAGGAAGGCACCGTACTCCTGCGCGATGAGCAGCGCAGCTACCGCCATGAGGTGGATGATGTGGCCCTGCCCGGCGAGCTCATGAAGCGCTTCGGCCTGCGTCCCGGTAACAAAGTGAAGGTCAAGCTCTCCCAAGATCAATCCGCCAAGGCAAACCGCCCGCTGCGCGCCGGTGAAGTGCTGGAGATTGAGGATAAACCCGCTGCGGAGTACACCCAGCCCAAGGAGTTTGACAAGCTCACACCCCTCTTCCCCCGCCAGCGTATTATTCTGGAGAACTCCCAGCTGAAGCTGTCCTCCATGCGCGTGCTGGATCTCATCACTCCCTTGGGACTGGGCCAGAGAGCCCTTGTAGTGGCCCCGCCCCGCGGCGGCAAGACCGTGCTGCTCAAGTGCATGGCAAAATCCATCCGCGCGAACTATCCCGAGGCCGAGCTGCTCATCCTCCTGCTGGATGAGCGCCCTGAGGAAGTAACGGACTTCGAGGAAACAGTGGATGCCCCCGTGCTTGCCTCCACCTTTGATGAACCCTCCCGCCGCCACGCCCAGCTGAGCGATATGGTGCTGGAGCGCGCACGCCGCCTCGTGGAGCAAGGCAAGGACGTGATCATCATGCTGGATTCCCTCACCCGCCTTTCCCGCGGTTATAATGCTAATCAGGTCGGCGGCAGAATCATGTCCGGCGGCCTTGGCTCCAACGCTCTGGAAAAACCCCGCAAGTTCTTTGGCGCAGCCCGTAATGTGGAAGAAGGCGGTAGCCTCACCATCATCGCCACCTGCCTCGTGGACACCGAATCCCGCATGGATGAAATCATCTTTGAGGAGTTTAAGGGCACCGGTAATATGGAAATCCGTCTGGACCGCGAGCTCGCTGAGCGCCGCATCTACCCCGCCATTTCTATACCCCAGAGCGGCACACGTAATGATGACCGCCTGTACCACCCGGATGAATTTAACCGCATTCTTCAGGTGCGCCGCCAGCTCGCCAACCATCCCGGCTGGGAGGCGCTGGAGCTGCTGCTGAAAAACATCCGCCGTACACAGAATAATGCAGAGCTACTCATTAGCGGCCTCATTGATAAAAAGTAAAACGCGCACTTTCCCCCTCTATCACCCTCCTGTAATACCTACAGGAGGTTTTTTTATTCCCCTTTTCTCACATATAACAGCCCGAAATTCTAAAATAAGCTTGAAAAATCAAACACGAAGTGCTAAAATCAACGCAGAGCCAAGTGAGGCTTGTCATTCACTTAAATATTAAACTCACCATGTCACTCGAAACATTCTTCAATCCGAAGAGCATTGCCGTCGTCGGCGTCTCTGCCGACCCCACCAAGCTGGGCGCCGTTGTGTTCAACAACATCATCTCCGCTGATTACAAGGGCAAGCTCTATGGTGTTAACCCCAAGATGGCCGGTCAGGAACTCTGCGGCAAGCCCTGCTATGCCAGCGTGGACACGCTGCCTGAGCCCATGGATCTCGTAGTCGTCCTCGTTCCCGCTCGTTTCACTGAGGGCGTTATTGATGCCTGCATCACCAACGGCACCAAGAACATCTCCATCATCACCGCCGGCTTCGCTGAAGTGGGTGAGAAGGAGCTCGAGAAGCGCATCGCCCAGAAGTGCTTGGACAACGGCATCAACCTCCTTGGCCCGAACTGCCTCGGCCACATCTCCACCTTTGACAATGTAAACGCCTCCTTCGCAGACGGCTTCCCCGCCCGCGGTAACGTGGCCTTTGTGTCTCAGTCCGGTGCTTACTGCTCCGCCATCATGGACTGGGCCGCCGGCAAGGGCATCGGCTTCTCCCACTTCATCTCCATCGGTAACAAGGCCGTGATGGGTGAGGACGCCCTCCTCGCTGCTCTGAAGGACGACCCCAACACCAGCGCCTTCGTGTTCTACCTTGAGTCCCTCAAGAACGGTAAGGAATTCCTCAAGGTTATTAAGCAGGTTTCTGACACCAAGCCCTGCGTTATCATGGAGCCCGGTAAGAGCGCTAAGGCTCAGGCCGCTTCCCTCTCCCACACCGGTTCCCTTGCTCCGAACTACCGCGTGCTTGAGATGGCTCTTCAGAGCGCCGGCGCCATTCAGGCTTATAATGACCGCGAGCTCTTCGGCCTCCTTGAGGTACTGCAGTACTGCAACCACAACCAGTTCGACGGCAAGGTGGCCGTGCTGACCAACGCCGGTGGCGTGGGCGTGCTCACCTCCGACCTCTGCGAAGAAGCCGGTCTGGACCTCGCTCCCCCCAGCGATGAGACCAAGGCGGCTCTCCGCGCCGTGCTCACCCCCGAGGCCTCCCTCGGCAACCCCATCGACGTGGTGGGCGATGCCAAGGCCGACCGCTACGAGGCTGCCCTCAAGGTGCTCTGCGAGAGCGGTGAGTACAAGAACATCCTCGTGCTCCTCACTCCCCAGCGCGTGACCGATTGCCCCGGCACCGCCGAGGCTGTCATCAAGCTGGCTCCCCAGTACCCGGACGTAAACATCTACTGCTCCTTTGTGGGTGGTGCCCGTGTGGACGAAGGCCGCGTGCTGCTCGACAAGGCCAAGATTCTCAACTACGAGTACCCGGCCGACATCGTGCGTCTTCTTGGCCTCCTGAAGGCTCAGATGGCCTTCCGTGGCAAGAAGCTCGCCACCTGCGAGACTGGTGAAGTGCCCGCTGAAATCAAGGCTGCCGTAACCGCCGCCAAGGAAGCCGGTCTGGCCTCCCTGCCCCAGGACACCGTGAACATGCTCATGGACCACTACGGCATCGATTACCCGAAGTGCGGCAACTTCACGGATAAGGAAGAAGCCCTTGCCTTCTGCAAGACCATCTTCCCGAACGCTGTGGTGCTTAAGCTCTCCGCTCCCGATGCTCTGCACAAGACCGAGATGAAGGGCATCTACCTGAACATCAATGATGAAGCTTCCTTCACCGAGGCTTGGGAAGGCCTCTGGGGCTCCATCACCAAGTTCAACCTGAAGGGTGCTTCCGTACTCATCCAGGAGATGATTACCAAGGCCACCGAAACCATCATCGGTGTGAACAGCGACAAGAACTTCGGACGCGTCATGGTGTTCGGCACCGGCGGTATCTACACCGAAGTAATGCGTGATACCACCATGCGCATCCTGCCCGCTGATGACTTCTCCGACATGATCAAGGAGACCAAGGTAGGCACCATCCTGAACGGCGTGCGCGGCGAGGCTCCCAAGGCCGTAGGCCCCCTGGCTGACACCCTCGCTAAGGTGCAGAAGCTCGTGCTCGAGATTCCCGAGATTACCGCTATCGACGGTAACCCCGTGCTCGTCACCGCTGACCGCGCCGTGGTGGTGGACTTCAAGATGATTCTGAAGTAACCCCCGCGCCTTAGGCAATAATACTTCCAAGCGCGCGCTCTGAACTAGAGCGCGCGCTCTTTCATCAACTACCTGCCATACAATCTAATGAAAAAACTCCTTAGCCTCGTCACGCTGGCACTAGTGAGCCTTTTTCTGCTCAGCTGCGGCAATGAGCCCAGCACCCCGCTGCGCCAATTATATGAAGCCGCCTCCTCCGGTAATGCCACAGCCCGCCACCAACTCTTCACCTGCATCGGCACCGAGGCCGGCATGTTCCAAGAAATGCTGGCGGATGATATGGCCTACTCCGATCCCGACGCTGCAGAACAATGGTGGGCTCGCGCCAAGCAAAACGGCTTCCAAAATGGAGGGCCAAACGTCTATGCTCTCTTCTGGCTCAGGAAATACTGGTACCTCGCTTCAGCGCTTGCCCTTGCCCTGCTTATCCTCATTCTCAAACTCAAGCCCAAAAGAGGCAGAAAAAAGAAAGTCTCCGGAGGCAAGGTACTCATCATTGACACAAACGTATGGATGGACGATCAGCTCCGACCTTGGTTTGGCAACTTGGAAAAAAAACTTAAGAAAAACGGGTGGGTTATCCTGCTGGAAAGCATCGTACTCGGTGAGCTCAAAGGCCTGAGCAAAAACGCGGAAAAACGCAAACTCGCTCAGCTCGGCATGTCGAGAATCGAACGCTTGCAAAATGAATTGGGCAAGCAATTCCGCATGGAAGATAACTCCACCGCCAAAGATACCATCGCTGATACCGTCCTGATGAGAACCGCAGCTCGGCTGAATGGCAGCATGCTCATCACGAACGATAAAGAACTGCGAATCCTCGCCCGCAGCAAGGGAATCAACGCCCTCAGAAGCGGCGACTGCCAGTTCTAAAGCCCCCGTGGGCGCATGCCCGCCTTATTCATGAGCCCCGCCAGGGGCGGCATAAAATAGCCCGGAGGTGAAACCCCGGGAAAAAAGATGAAAAATATAATGGAACCCCGGCAGGGGTGGCATAAAGCGGCGATTAAGTATTAACCGATTACATGTAGATACGAGCGCCCGATTTAGCTTGCTGTTACCTAATGAGAATGCAAGAGCCAGTGAGCAAAAAACGCAACAATTTATCACCACGCTTTATGCCACCCCTCACCGGGGTTCGTGTTTGTTTTTATCCCGCATCCCGAGGTTCCGCTCCTATTCGGAGCTTCACCATCGGGCTACCCTATGCCGCTCCTCCGGAGCTCCGGGCTAGGCTCGCTTCGCTCGCGTTTTCTTGAACAGCGGCCATACTAGCTTTGCAACAGTTTACCGAGGTCACCGGCACCCTTTCCAGAATAATTCCGCGTCCCTCCTGCTGGCCGGCACCATGTAGCGCGAGCGCAACAGCGAGGTGTCGCGGTGGCCCATCTCCAGCTGCAGCTCCGGGAGATTCCGGAACATTGCGGCATGGTACGTGGCGAAGGAGTGGCGGCAGACATCCGGCACCCAGTGGCGGAACCCGGCGGCACGGCGTAAGGCCTGCCACCTGCGCTTCCAGTTGCGCGGGATGTGGCGATCCCGCTTGCGTATGCCCCGCATGCCACGCAGGGGGACAGCTCGCCCGCCGCCCGTCTTGCTGGTGCGGGGACGTATGATGACATGCCCCTCCTCCCAGTTGATATCTCCATCTTGCAGACGGCTCACCTCGGTGGGACGAATACCGCCGTAAAGCATCAGGCTGAGTGAGAAGCGCATATCCCGGAACTCCGGGCGGCTGGCAGCCACCTGCAGCTTTTCCACTTCCGCCGGAGTCAGTGGCTCGATGCGCTTTTCCTGCACAGCAGGCACATCGATTCGAGTCACGGGATTACTATCCGCCCATTCCTGGCGAATGCCATAACTGAACACGCTGCTGAGAATCACGCGCCCCTTGCGGTAGCTGCTGGGGCTGCTACTGAAGGCCGCGCTCAGAATCCGCTTGCAATCCGCCGTGCTCATGGAGCGCAGCGGCATATCCGCCGCGCCTTTCACCCGCAAAATCCGCCGGACGAAATGCCGCAAATCCCGGCGAGTCGTCGGCCGCAAATCTTTGCGCGCCTCCACGCTCGCCCATGCAGCCACGCTCAAGCTGACCGAGTGTTCCCGCTTTTTGAGCTCCTCGGCTCCTAATTGAATGCTACTAAGCGCCTTATCCACCCTGCCCTCAGCCGACCTCACGGCAGCACAAGCAACCTGTGCCGCCTCTAATAGCGCCACCCCCGTGCTTTTCAATAACTCCAAAGCAGCTAATTCCTCTCGCGTCACGCTAAAGCCACCTTGCGGCCCCCGCGGAGCGGTTCGTGTGTGTGTATTTCGATTTTTTTTCATGTTGAACATGTGGTTTCCTTCCTTATGAATACTGTTGTCAAAACAAAAGCACGTAATTGATTAAGTTTTTCGTTGAAACATTATTATAAAGGTAGAATATATCTTTTTGCGAGAGTTTTTTAGTCTGACTGTACGGATACAAGTTATTGATATAAAGAGGCATTCTATGGTGTTTCTTTCATGAAGATTATACGCTTGGCATGAGAGCAGCCCTGCAGGTTCCTCATTCACACGCCGCTTGGATTTCATAAATCCGGACTCACCGGTTTCTAGCCTGCCAGAGGTAATAGCCGGCTTATATCCAACACACAAATAACCACATGCAAGACTAGAACTAAATCCCCGCAGCACGCGCCTATGTAGCAGAAAATCGCCCTTTTGCATTTTTTTCTGTCGATTTCTCCTGAGCAGTGTGTTAGTATAGGTGTATGGAGATAGATAATGACTAAATTAGCTTTATCCATACTGTGTCTGGGGCTAGTCCTTGGCGGCATGAGCCCTGCTCTGGATGTTGCAGAGAAGCTCTTAGAGGACTACCAGCAACAGCGGAGAGCCTACGGGGACGAGGATGAACTTGCGATGCTGCGTCTCAGGGCCGATTTTACATGGCTGAAAGCATGGACTGCGTTGGAAACAGACGATGAGGCTTATGATCTGGCCAGTGAGGAGCTTCTTGCCTTACGTGAGCAGGCGTATCTCCTTGCAAAAGCCCGGTATGAGCAAGGGCTTGCTTCCCTGCGAGATGTATATGAAACCGGAGCTCAGTTGTACTACATGACGCAGTGCAGACAACGGGTACGTCCAACTCTGGAGGAGTTGCGAACCATGCGCATGACTCTTCTTCGCTCCGCCAGAGCAACGGGAAACAAGGCAGAAGAGCTCAAAACGGAAATTATCTGGTATAAGAATGTAGAATTGGCATTGATGGACATTGATCTTATGTATGGGGAAGAATTGCGAGACTTGTCCCGGGAGCAATATCAACAAGGGCTTATTTCCTATTGGGAGCTCGCGCAAACAGAGATAAACTTGCTGAAGGTGACCAGCGAGGAGCAATATGCAGCCTACGTAGCCGAATTATATAAGGCCATTGAGGCAAATGAAGTCGCTACCAGCAGGAATGACTATCGTATTACGGAGCTTTTGTTCCTTGCCAGAGCTAGGCTGGTAGAACATAGAAAATGGGAGAATCTTTCACATTGACCATGCCCTCATTCCACAAAACACTTGCCTTAAAAGTCATATTACTCGTCCACTGTGTCACTTTATTGAACTCCTGTATCTACTCCGGATTGGGTGATTATCTTAATACCATAGGACGGCAGGAAGTAGCATACTCCACCACGTTACCGGCAAAAAGAGCTACTGTATATTGCTTGGATGGAGCATATTATGCACGAGTTCCCGTGCGCTTCAATCCAGTTGGACATCGTGCTCTTTTTGCCCCTACTCCCTTTCCGTTCAGAAGTTGGCGGCATCCTCTCGTAGAAGAAGACCGGCATCCACACCGGCAACTTTTCAGCTCTGAGGCTGAATTTAACGAATATTACAGCCGGGCGGAACATGCAGACTTTCATTCTGCATGTTACATGATTCGCATAGAGGATGAATCTGTTCAGCAATTAGGTTTACCGCGAAAAACACCTTCCCCTCATTCACAGATGGTATTCAAAGAATCTGAATTTGACTTTGAGCGAGCAACCGCCTACCACCTGCCCAATCTCCCGAATCCTCAAACGATTGTTGTCTCAAGTCTCTTTTATCCACCCTCCGAACAGCTACAAGAATATACACAGCGCCGAGCTCCGCTTAATTACATCATGACTCCCGTAGTCTACAGCACAGCCATCGCTATTGATATCCCCCTATCTCTCATCTTAACGCTAGGGGTATACTGCTACGATGGCATAGGGAGCTTGGTTGACTGAAAACGCTCACCTATTCTCCTAAAAAATTAAGCGAGGAAGCTCTGATATTACTTTCTGCTTTTGTTGGCTTGTTATGGATTGACTTCAGAGAGTTCAGCTTATAGAATACAGCCATGAGCGAATCTGCAATTCAGAGCTATTTGCACGGTCTGTTGCAATGTCCGGTTGAAAACCTGCCCGCATTTGTGGCGGCAGAAGTACCGGCCGAGGTACAAAGCTGGCTGGCTGAGAGCGCTGAGCGGCAGCAGGATTTTGCCCTACTGGTGGAAGCAGCACGGCAAGAACCATACATCACAGAATATGCCTGTACGTGGGAAATCAGTCATGTACTGGATCATTTCAGGGCTGATGACGATTATGGGTGGAAAGAGCTCATGAGCAGTGTGGAGGCCATAGGGAGTGCCATTGAGGGGGCGGATGCTGAGCGCGAACAGCTGGGCATGGCCATAGTGCGGCTATTACTCGCGGCAGGTGATTCCCCCGATAATGACTACACCATTGCTCTGGACTCCGGGCCCCTGCACTACGCGTGTCGGGAAGGATATCTGCAACTGGTCGAGCTCTTATTGCGTTATGGGGCAAATCCGAATATGGAAGACGCAGACATGTTAACACCCTTACATTTTGCGGCTAAGAACAATCGGGTGGATTGTGCTGCGCTTCTCATTCAACACGGCGCCATTGTGGACGCGCCTGACATAGCCGGCTGGACGCCCCTCCGCTCAGCAATCCTTAACCAACACGGGGATATGGTAACGCTTTTGAAGAAACACGGCGCCCGCATCACCGAGTTTTCTGCTGAAGACTGGAAACACTATAAATCACCAAACTAATTTCCGCATCTACGACAGCCTCACGACCCGCTCTAGAATAGGAACACGGAGTACCGGATAAAAATTTCTTGCAACTGAGCCGGAACGATGTATAATCACGGCCCTGTTTTAACTGACAACAAAAAATAAGACGTATGGCAATGGAAATCAATCCCAAAGAGACAAGCCGATCCATGGCATTCGAGCTATGGATGCAAGCGCCGAATCCTATGGTGACATTTTTCAAAACCATCGAAGTAACAAGGTTAGTCAAAATCAGCAAAAA
Organism: Akkermansia sp.; assembly: GCA_045540095.1. Lineage (GTDB taxonomy): Bacteria > Verrucomicrobiota > Verrucomicrobiia > Verrucomicrobiales > Akkermansiaceae > Akkermansia. The sequence continues at coordinate 25,214 of JAZQGN010000017.1, read as the reverse complement.
GCGTGGGTTTAAATTCAACATGCTGCTGGATTATTGCATTGGGAAAGCGGCTGCAGAGATAAAGGAGTTTTATCTGTTACCTGTTGGTAATAAGTTGATGAAGTATCCAAACATTGCTGTCAATACTATCGTTAAAAACAAGAATGGCGAAGTATCATCATGTGACATCCCCTTCTCGCCTGATATAAATGCCTTTAATCATGACTACCTGAGGTATACATCCCAGGTGGCAGAAACTTGCCAAGACCATGACTTATCGGCGGATTGCATGGTCATCGGCACTTCAGCCATCATTGATACGGAAATTGATGGGGCCGTTGGCATGAACAGCGGCATATTTAATAATCCCTTCATCATCTGGGGTAAATATCGGAAGAAGTGGTTTCATTATTACCTTCCCCTATCATTCCAATTTCATCACACTCAAATGGATGGAGCCCACGCCGGGCAATTTCTTGCCCGCTTACAAAAGGAAATTGACAGCCTAAAATAAAAGGGCTCTTCATTTATACGGCTCTTCGTTATAAAGTGTGGGCATGTCCCATTCCCGCGGCTTAAAGCGGAATCCGGAAACAAAAAAGGCAGCCGGAAGGCTGCCTTTTCAGTACCCCCTCGCGGACTCGAACCGCGGACAAATTGATTAAGAGTCAACTGCTCTACCAACTGAGCTAAGGAGGCTTTTGTATGGATGCACATGGTGGAGATGGCTCACAGACTGGTACCCCCTCGCGGACTCGAACCGCGGACAAATTGATTAAGAGTCAACTGCTCTACCAACTGAGCTAAGGAGGCACTTTGTCTGTGAGCACCCTGCATCGTTCGCTTTCTGAGGGAGAGCGGAAGCCGCTGGTCAGATTTGAACTGACGACCCACGCATTACGAATGCGTTGCTCTACCCCTGAGCTACAGCGGCGGATGCTGTGTGCGGCGACAGTTTAGCACGAGTAAAACGGGAATGCAAGCAAAATTTACAAAAAAGTTAATTTTTTTTGCAAGTTGAGATTTTAGGGTTGATTTTAAGGGGATTTGGTACTAGAATAGCGTTGCTATGACATACGAAGTTTTCGATACTCCGCAGGCTGCCGCGAAAAATCTGGCACTTGAAGTTGCAGAACTGATTCGCAGCCGCGCCGCTGAAGGCAAGGGTGTGGTGCTGGGTCTGGCCACGGGTGCTACTCCGCTGCCTTTCTACGCTGAGCTTATCCGCATGCACAAGGAGGAGGGTCTTTCCTTCAAGAACGTGACCACCTTCAACCTGGACGAGTACACCGGTCTGCCCCACGAGCACGTGGAGTCCTACTGGTACTTCATGCACACCAATCTGTTCAACCACATCGACATCCCCGCCGAGAACATCAACCTGCCCTGTGGCACGCTGGCTCCGGAGGAGATTCCCGCTCACTGCCAAGCCTATGAGGACAAGATTAAGGCTTGCGGTGGTCTGGACCTGCAGATTCTCGGCATCGGCCGTACCGGTCACATCGGTTTCAATGAGCCCGGTTCTGATGACACCACCATCACCCGCCAGGTACATCTGGACGACCTGACCAAGACCGACGCAGCTCCCGCATTCGGTGGCTTCGAGAACGTGCCCTGCACCGCCATCACCATGGGTGTGGCCACCATCATGGGTGCTAAGAAGGTACGCCTGATGGCTTGGGGTGAGAAGAAGGCTTCCATCGTAAACAAGGCTATCAATGGCCCTGTGACCGCGGACGTAGCCGCTTCCTACCTGCAGAAGCACCCGGACGCCAAGTACTTCCTTGACGCTCCCGCCGCTGCTGAGCTGTAAAGCCTCGTACAGAAACACTTTTCAAGAGCCGGTGGTCAAAAGCCCCGGCTCTTTTACTTTCAATCTTCACCACCCATCCGCCGGTGCATCTCTACGTACACATTCCCTTCTGCCTGCGCATCTGCCCCTACTGTGCCTTTTACAAGCACATGCTGGGCCGCACAGATTTGGAGGGCTTTGTACGCGCAGTCGTCGCTGAGGCACGTCTGAGGCTCCCGCAAGGCTATGCACCGGAGACGATTTATTTTGGCGGAGGTACGCCCAGCCTGCTCTCCCCCAAACACTTGGACATCCTCGTAGACGGCCTGAAAGAAGTGGTCGATTTCACCCGTGTACGCGAGTGGAGTTTCGAGAGTAACCCCGCCACCTTCACCACGGCAAAGGCTGAGCAATGGGCAAAGCTGGGCATCACGCGCGTATCCCTCGGAGCACAGAGCTTTGAGCCGGAGCTGCTGAAGCTGCTGGGCCGCACGCACAGCCCGCAGCAGATTGAGCAGAGCGTGGCGATGCTGAGAGCCGCCGGCATACCGCAGGTGAATATAGACCTCATGTTCTCCCTGCCCGGGCAAAGCCTCACGCAGTGGCAGCACACGCTGGAATGCGCCATCGCGCAGCAGCCGGACCACGTATCCACCTACAACCTCACCTATGAGGAAGATACTGCTTTTTTCGACACCTTCGGAGCGGAGGCGAATGATGAAGACACGGATGTGGCCATGTTCACCATGGCGGACGAGCTGCTCACGCGTGCAGGCTACCGCCATTACGAAATATCCAACTTTGCGCGTGACGGCAAAATATCTCACCACAATCTCGCATGCTGGCGGGGCGAAGATTACTACGGCTTAGGGCCGGGGGCCTATGGCACCATCAACGGCACGCGTTACCGCAACACGGAAGACACCTCAGCCTATATTACCGCCCTGAAAGAAGGGCTCCTGCCGGAGCACAGCAGTGAAAGCATCAGCCCGGAGGACCGCCGCACCGAGCTGCTGGGGCTGCGCCTGCGCACGGATGAAGGCCTACCACCCGAGCTTCTCCGCCCACAGGATAAAGCCCTTGTGGAAATGCTCATCCAAGAAGAGCTGGCCACCCTGCGCGCGGATGGCAGCCTCCTGCTCACCCTGCGTGGGCGCCTGCTGGCGGATGAAATTGCGGTACAGCTGCTCGGATAAAGCTCTGGCAGGCGCATTCAGCCCTCGCCGGCCAGCTCAGCCTCAACCTCCTTCAAAAGTTCTTCTGCGGCGGGATCTCGTCCTCCCATATAATCGATACAACGCAGCAACCATTCTTTAGCCAGCGGCAAATGACGGGGCATCCCTATCCCCTCATAACAAATGCGCGCATACCAATACCAAGGGTCCGGGTTGAGAGATTTTTCCGCGACCTCCTTCAGCACACGCGCCCCCTCCTCCGGGGGCCATGGGCAGAAACGGCCATAGTACAAACTATCCAGCGCCAAGGCGTAAGAACTCTCTATATAACCGAGAGCGGCAGCTTTACTATGGTAATAGAACGCCTTCTGAGCGTCCTTACAAACGCCATGAACACCATAGCGATAGGCGTCCCCCAGCTGATACAAGGCGCTAACGTCACCAGCCTCAGCCTCTCTGAGAAGTTTCCGTATACCCATATCAGGCCCTGAACCACAGAGTTCCGCACACATCCGTCGGCATGCGCCAGTCTCCACGAGGAGAGAGCGCGATGGAGCCAACCTTGGGGCCATCCGGCACGCATGTGCGCTTAAACTGCTGCGTGAAGAAGCGGCGCAGGAAGGTGCGCAAGGTACTCTCCACCAAGGCTTCATCATACTCACCGGCAAAGGCATGCAGGGCCAGCGCGCGGAGCTTCTCAGGCTCGGCGCCGTATTTGATGAAGTGATAGAGGAAGAAATCATGCAGGTCATACGGCCCAAGGATTTCCTCCGTCTTCTGATCAATCTTGCCGTCATCAGAAGGCGGCAGCAGCTCCGGGCTCACGGGCGTGGCGTTCACATCCCTCAGCACGGCAGCAAGCTCCGGCTCAGACTGAGTGGCAGCGTACTCGATGAGGCAGCGAATAAGAGACTTAGGAATGGAGCAGTTCACTCCATACATGCTCATGTGGTCACCATTATAAGTGGCCCAGCCGAGCGCAATCTCAGAAAGGTCACCCGTGCCCACCACCATGCCGCCGGTCTTATTAGCGAGATTCATCAGCAGCTTGGTACGCTCACGAGCCTGCACGTTCTCATAGGTATTCGTGCGCAGAGCGGGGTCAAAGTCCAAATCCTTAAAGTGCAGCAAGCAAGCCTCCTTAATGTTCACCTCCTTAAAGGTACAGCCCAGCAGCTGAATCATCTTCACGGCGTTGTTATAGGTGCGTCCTGTGGTACCAAAGCCGGGCATGGTGATGGCGAGAATGCAGTCATTGCTGCGGCCCAGGAGCTTGCAAGCACGGTCACACACCAGCAAGGCCAGCGTGCTGTCCAACCCGCCGGAAACGCCGATAACCAGCGTTTTCGCGTACGCACACTCAATGCGCTTAGCCAGAGCAGCAGCCTGAATGTTCAGAATCTCCTCACAGCGAGCCGCTGTATCCTCCGCAGCGGGCACGAAGGGACGAGACGGCAGGTCCGCATAGCTCAAATCGCAGGGGATTTCCACCGGGCTGAGGGAAATGCGGCGGAGCTGCCCCCAATCTGCCGGGAGCTGATTATCACAGAAAGTGCTGTCGCTCAGACGAGCTGCGGCGAGGCGCTGCATATCCACATCCGCATAACAGATGCTCAGTTCGCGGGCAAAAGGCGAGTTCTGCGCGGCAAGGCGTCCATTCACGGCAATCATCGCTGCGCCGGAGCAAACGGCATCCTGCGTGCTCTCCCCCACGCCGGCGGAGGCATGCACATACGCCGCGAGGCAGCTGCCACTGCGGGCAGTTAGGAGAGTGCGGATGTACTCGGCCTTACCGGCCATGGCTATGGCTGCTGAAGGATTCAGGATGACGCGTGCGCCCTGCATAGCCAGCCGGGTGGACGGCGGCAGCATCGCCGTGCTGTCATCCCCCAGCTCCACGCCTAGGCTCAGCTCAGAGTTCATCTCAAAGAGCAAGTCCGTACCCACGGGAATGCAAGAAGAGCCGGCAAAGTTCTCAATCACGGAGCGCGTGAGCACATGAGCGGGGCTGAACTGGCGGCGCTCATAGCCGGAGCGCTTGTTCAGCAGGCAGCTCTTGGGCACCAACCCCTTCACCACGCCCCGCTGCACCACTGCGGCCACATTATAAAGGCAATCATCCACCAAAAGCGGAAGCCCCACCACAGCTACCGCCGGCAGGTGAGCCGTCTCGCGAGCGAAGCGGGCAAGCCCCTGCTCCGCAGCCTTCAGCAAATCCGTTCTGAAAAATAAATCGGCACAGGAAGCGGAGGTGATACAAAGCTCCGGGAACACCACCACAGAGGCGCCGCCGGCTGTGGCAGCCTCCATAGCCGTGATGAGTTCAGTCGTGTTGAAATCCACATCTGCCACGCGCACGCGAGGCACCGCTGCCGCTAATCTGTAATAGCCGTGTGTGCTCATCTCGCTGTTTATTCTGACACATTCGCGGCGAATGTCAATCAAAACTGCTGCCACAGAGCCCCCGCAGCTCAATATTTGCTTGCCGCGCTCCCGGTGGCACGCTATACTCAGCGCAGAGATGATGAGAACGTGGCAGTTGCGAAATGAATTATGGGAACTTCCCGCCTGCGGGAGCATCATGGGCATCCTGAACGTCACGCCGGATTCCTTTTCGGACGGCGGCAAGTTCAGCGGTACGGACGCAGCCCTGCAGCACGCCATGACTATGCTGGATGAAGGTGCAGATATCATTGATGTGGGGGGAGAATCCACCCGCCCCGGGTCTGCCGAGGTGAGCACGGATGAAGAGCTCCTCCGCGTCATCCCCGTCATCACCGCCCTTCGCGCCGCTCGACCGTCTGCACGTATCTCCATCGATACTCGCCACCCTGAAGTGGCCTCCGCTGCTCTGAACGCCGGAGCAGACATCGTGAACGATATCACCGGCCTCACTAACCCCGCCATGCGCGCCCTCTGCGCGGAGAGCCCCTGCGGCATCATCCTCATGCACATGCAAGGCACCCCGACCACCATGCAACAGAACCCTCAGTATGTTGACGTGGTGGCAGAGGTACGCAACTTCTTCACGCTGCAAGTGCAACAAGCTGCAGCAGAGGGCATTTCACCGGAGCGCATCTGTCTGGACCCCGGCATCGGCTTCGGCAAAACGACGGAGCACAATCTTGCGCTTATTCGCCGCTTGGCTGAGCTGCGCGTGCAGAACCTGCCGCTCATGATGGCCCTCTCACGCAAGCGCTTCATCGGCGAAATACTGGGAGATTCCCAGTTGGCTAAAAAAGAAGCGCTGCCCACGGTGGTGATGTCGCTACTGGCTGCGGCAAACGGCGCGGATGTGCACCGGGTGCATGATGTCGGCGCATTACGCCAGGCGCTGACTCTTCGTGAAGCGCTTCAGGATATGCAAGTTTGATTACAGGCGCACTTGGCGCATAAAGCATGAACGCACAGCACCTCACCCGAGGATACTGTGCGTTCACTGCTTTCAAAATTCAGACACTCACATCATGCCGACACTCACCGGCACAACATAAAATGAAGAATACGCAGGTATTCTACCTCAGACACAACCTAAAAGCAAGTCTTTATTTTCATTTTATTTAACTCTTCATATTTCATAGCATTAATTTCAAAAAATATATAGATTTATATTTAGCTTATACTCTAACTATTAATATAGAAATCCAACACATATAACACAGGTAAAACAATTATATTTTCAACTGGACGCGAATGGGTAACACTGCTATATTCTCAGGCATCTGCCTACATTAGCAGAAAGCCGGCTACGGCTCCCCCCACCCCCTACCCCATCCCCGCCCCATGAAACGCAATAACGCACTCAGACTACTCGTACTTGGTTTATTATCAATATCCGCCGTACAGCTCACCTCCTGCGTCAGCCCAAAGGAAGTGGTATACCTACAGGACGTTAGCAGCAACTCGGAAACGATTCTGAAACATCAGTATCAGACCATCATTCAGAAAGATGACCGGCTTTCCATTTCCGTGAGCAGCAGACAGCCGGAGCTGACGGCTCCGTTCAACATGAACGAACTCAGCGCGGGTGGCAATGACAGCAGCAGTAGCTCTACCGGTCGCGGTTACCTCGTGGATTCCCAAGGTTGCATCGTGCTGCCCATCATCGGTAAAATACATGCCGCCGGCTTAACCTGCACGGGACTGGCAAATAACATAGCCACCGCTCTGAAGGATAAAGGCTACCTGAATGATGCCTCCGTGAACGTGCAGATTACCAACTTCAAGTTCTCCGTCATGGGTGAAGTGAATGCGCCGGGAGTCTACACAACTGACAGCCAGCGCCTCACGATTTTGGAAGCCATCTCCCACGCGGGTGATCTCACCATAGACGGCAACCGGAATATATACGTCATTCGTGAAGTGAACGGCAAGCGCCAGACCGCAGCGGTAGACCTGAGGAGCAGTGAGTTGTTCAACTCTCCCTTCTACTACATACGGCAGAATGATGTCATTTATGTAACACCTTCTGAACGCCGTGTCAACACCCGCTCTGACGCCGCACAATGGTACAGCTGGGGCCTCTCCGGAGCCAGCATGCTCATCGCCATCATTGCCCTCTGCGCCTGATATCCAGCCCCCTGCCCGGTTATTCCATGAATGAGAGTCCACAAGCTGATTCCGCCCGCGAAGAAGAAAGCGGCGCCCTCTCTGGCGAATTCTTCATAAACACGCTGAGGCGCTACTGGCTGCTCATCCTGCTGATGGCTGCAGCCGGTGCCGGCGTGGCTTATTACTTCACGGCACGGCTGGATTACAAGTACAGCAAGACGGCCAGCGTGATGCTCCGATCAGCCGAGGGAGGAAACGCGGACCCCACGGAGCGCGTGCTTAAGGAGCTCGGGGCTGATACAGGTACGGTGAGCTTGGCGAACGAAAGCTTTGTACTCAAGTCCACCGCCCTGATGCAGCGCGTAGTGGAAGAGCTTGGGCTGAATACCACCTGCCGCACGCGTGAAAACCTGAGGATGGTGGACTTGTACGGGCGCGCGCCGGTTCTGGCGGTATTCAGCAAGGTGCTGCCGGATTACTCCGGCAGCGTGGATATCACCCTGCTGGATGATAATTCATTCACCCTCAGCTACGAAACACAAGATAAACAGCGCATGCAGCAGGACTGCAACTTCGGCGAGCCCGTGGAGCTACCCTTCGGCACCCTCACCCTGAGCCCTACGGCCTACTTCAACGAAAGCTGGCATGGCCGCAGCATCACGCTCACCCATCGCCCCGCCCTCAGCACCGCCCGCGAGCTTCTTAGCGCGTTAAGTGTCACCCGGCCGGATGAGAAGGACTCATCCCTGCTGGAACTGAGCATCTCAGCCTCCTCTCCCGCACTGGCAGAGGTCGTTCTGGACACGCTCATCAAGGTCTATAACCTCCAGTCCATTGAGGAGCGCTACGATGCCGCGAGAAAGACAGAGGCATTCATCCGCACCCGCTTGGCAGAGCTGGATGATTCCCTGCGTGATGATGACCGCCGCATAGCAGACTCCGGCGCACAGACCAGCACCGAAGGCACCGCGGGTGACAGCATCTCAGCAGAAGCCGCGGCTCTTCAGGAGCTGGATAACTCCATCTTCCGCCTCCGCTCCCGCATACGCCTCACGCAGAGCCTAGCGGACGCCATGCAGGAAGCGGGCAGCCGCGGCGAGCTCATCACCGTGGAGAATGGGGACTCGGACGCCGCCCTCAGCGGTACCATTGCCGCCTATAACGAAGCCTGCTTGGAGTACCGCCGCATCGCAGAAAGCGCAGGCGAGCGTAATCCTATCATCGTGGCTCACCGCGAGCAGATGGCGGCCACACTCGCCGCCGCCACACGAGCCCTAGAGCACCATCAGCAAAATCTCGAGCACGAACTTTCACTGCTTCTGCAGAAACGCAGCGAACTCGAGCAACGCTTGGCGCAACGCTCAGAAAATGCCCGGCATCTCACCCCGCTGCTGCGTGAGCACAAGGTGCGCGAGGCTCTTTACATGCTCCTGCTTACCAAGGAACAAGAAAACGCCCTCGCACTGGCCATCGCCACTCCGGGAGCGCGCGTTCTGGAGTCCGCCCACGGGCCGGATAGCCCCGTGGCTCCACATACCTCGCTTTTCGTGCTGGCCGGGGCTGGCGGCGGAGCCTCGCTCTGCATGCTCTTACTCGTGGGATTCTCCATGATGGACAACAGCGTAAAGAGCCGTCGTGATATCTCCGCGCACTGCTCACTCCCCGTACTTGCAGAGCTCCCCCTGCTGAAGCGGCGCGAAATACCTACGACGGATGTCTTTATCCAAAATCCGCATTCACCCATGGCGGAGGGGCTGCATATTCTCCGGAATAATGCGGAAAACTTCCTCCCGGCGAGAGATGACCGAGGACTCATCATCCTGCTGACCTCCACCCGCCCGAACGAAGGTAAGAGCTTTATCGCCGCAAATCTGGCCGCCACCTTTGCGCGCACCGGACACAGCGTGCTGATGGTGGATACAGATTTACGCAAAACCTCCCTGAGCCGGAGATTAGGCGGGCGCGGGCGAGCGGGGCTCACCTCCTTCCTGCTGCACCGAGAAAAGGACATCAGCCGCCTAATTCACCCCATCCGGCAGTCTGGCAATAAGGACATTGCAAATACTTTCCCCACACACATGCCTGATATCCTTTACGCCGGCCCCGAGGTACCGCACCCCGTCACCCTTCTTTCCCAGCCCCTTCTGGGAGAGCTGCTGCAATCGCTGAGTCGGCAGTACGACATCGTGCTTGTAGACGCACCGCCCTGTGGCGTGATGGCCGACGCGGATATCATCGCCGCGCACTGTGATATGACGCTGTATATCATCCGCGCAGGAAGCGTCGATAAGCGATACCTTCGCCAAGTGGAACACATGGCAAAGGAAGGAAAACTGCCGCACACAGCCCTTGTGCTGAACGCCGTCAATTTCAACGCGAATAGCTATTCCTCATATGGTTACGCCTACAGTTACTATCGATACGATTACAGATCAGCCAAGGAAATGAGCTAACGAGCCATGTTTTACCGCACCAAACGCACCACCATGTTGAGAGCTAACCTGCCCTCTGGAATAGACCTGCACTGCCACCTGCTCCCGGAAGCAGACGACGGCGCGCGCCACATCAGTGATTCGCTGGAGATTATCCGCATCATGAAGCAGCAGGGCCTGCGGGGAGCCGTATGCACCCCTCATATCAGCAGTAACTTTCCGCACAATTCTCGCTACTCCCTGCGTACCGCGTTCAACACCCTGCTGCAAGCCGCACGAGTGGATGGACTCGATGTTACTGAACTTACCGCAGCGGAAGCAGAAGCCCCGGGCGAGAGCTTCGGACTGTACCTTGCGGCAGAATACATGCTGGATAGAACATTCCTAAAACACCTCGCCACCCCCGGGCAACTACTGGGCATTCCCAAGGCGCTGGTGCACCAAGCCAGCGCATACTCTGCCACGAAGTATCTTCTCACGGAGCTTCCTCATTACCTCCTACCGGACAACTGGCGCGATATGCTGGATTCCGTGCACAGCGCCGGCTTCATACCCCTGCTCGCCCACCCGGAGCGATATCACCACCTGCTTACAGAAAGCGAGCTGATAGAGCTTCATGAAAACGGCATACGTTTTCAAGGAAACCTCGGATCACTCACCGGGCTGTACGGCCGTGAAGCTCAGTTCCTAGCACTCACCCTGAAAAGCCGAGGGCTATACAGCGCTTGGGGGACGGATACGCATTCCAGCGATATGCTCCGCAGCATAGCCGCTCGACTATAGACACCCCTCTCAAACTACCCTACACACCCATATGGAAATCACAAATGAACTACACCCCCCGCAGCGTCAAGACCGCGGCAGTTTGTACACCCGGCTCGGCAAACGCATCATTGATGTCACCCTCGCACTGGCTGCGCTTCTGCTGCTCTCACCACTACTCGCCCTCATCACCCTGCTGCTCCTTTTCTTACAGGAAGGCTCCCCCTTCTTTCTACAGAAGCGAGTGGGACACAATTGCAAACCGTTCAACATCATCAAATTCCGCACCATGAATGACACACGTGACGCGCAGGGCAATCTGCTTCCCGATGCTGAGCGCACCACTCGAATAGGTGCCATTCTTCGCACCTCCTCGCTGGATGAGCTGCCGGAACTCATCAATGTGGTGCTGGGTGACATGGCACTCATAGGTCCAAGGCCATGGATAGCGCGCCAAATGGCGTACTTCAAGCCCCACATCTGCCAACACCGCATGAGTGTGCGGCCTGGCATTTCAGGGCTGGCCCAAGTGCACGGGCGAAACCACATCAGCTTCCGGCACCGCATGCGGTACGACCTGCTGTACACGCGGGCCGTGAGTCCGGGGCTGGATTTGAGTATCCTGCTGCGCACGTTCTATAAAATTGCCATCTGCGAGGGAATCAATCCCCGGAAGAGTTCAGGAAAAGCAGCTTAATCTCCATGGAAACCTATTTTCAGATACGCTACGAGTTTGACCGCGGGGCTGTTCTGGCGGCCATACACCGCCTCGTACAAGAAAAACGCACAGGCTTTATCGCCGTGGCAGACGGCAATGTCCTCTCACACGTTCACTGCGATGCTAGTTTCCGTAACACGATGAACAATAGTCTATTTTCCATTTGTGACAGCTCGTGGGTGCCGTTTTACCTGAAGCGGCTGTATGGCATCCACCGCTCTCAGTACACTGGCGCGGAGATCTTCAAAGATATCGTCAGCAGCGGAGCATACCGCATGGCTTTCCTCGGCACGAATGAGGAGACTCTCAATCATCTTAGACAGAATATACAGCATTGGAACCCCGGCGTGAGCAGCATGCCCTTCCGCGCTCTGCCGTTCTGTGATTTGGAAAAGTTTAACTATCCCAGAATAGCCGAAGATATGGAGCGAGAAAAGGCGGACATCATATGGGTGGCTCTGGGAGCCCCCAAGCAAGAGTGCTTTATGGAAAACCTCAGCAGACACCTCACACGGGGCATCATGCTGGGAGTGGGCGCTGCTTTCAACTTTTACAGCGGTCATGTGCGCCGAGCGCCCCAAGCTCTGGTACAGTTGCGCCTAGAGTTTCTGTGGCGCCTGCTGACAGAACCCAGAAAACAATTCCGCCGCTGCTTCGGCATCATCCGTAATCTACCCGGCATCCTGCGCCAAGAACTCAGGCATTCCCACCGCATATGAACGTGCTACTCACCATAGCCGGCCCTTTCTCATCCACTTACGGCGGAGGGCAGACCTACGTGCGCCGACTGGCCGCGGCTCTGACAGAGCAACCGGAAGTCAGTCTTCACATTGCAGCAGCTCTGCACAAATCTGCAGCTACGGAGCCGGGCGTACACACTCTCTCGGTAGAACATACGGAGGATGACTTGCGGCAACTGCTGCGGAATCTGCGCCCGGATATCGTGCATGCACACGGCATTAAGGCAGCTACCGCCCGCGCCTGCAGGGCTGAGGGCGTCCCCTGCATCGTAACTGCTCACCACGGAGGCATTATCTGCCCCACGGGGGCCCTGCTGAATGATGATAACCACATCTGCCGCGCGCATGTTTCCCACAGAAACTGTCTGAACTGTGTGCTCAGCAGTATCAAGGGTGGGCGATGGGTCAGTCAACTCTGTCGGCATATACCGCCCAAGCTATACCGGATGTTGGGCATTGTGACTGAACGGCTTCCCTTTATCCCCTTCTTCACCCCTATTGTTCATGCCGCGCAGCAGATTTACCGGAAACGCCGGGAATGGCAGAGCATTTGCCGGGACAGCATCTGCATTATTGCGCCGTCTGTAGCCATGGCTGATACTCTGCGCCGACATGGGCTTCCCCTGCACAGGGTAAAACTGCTGCCGCATGGTGCACCTAGCCAAAAGAATGTCAGCTATCCCCCCCGGGCGGACAAATGCCTGCGCTTCTACTACGTGGGCCGAATCTGCCGGGAAAAGGGCATCCACGTGCTGCTGGCCGCCTTCGCAAGACTTGCCGACTCCACGGCTGAGCTGCATATTTTCGGAGGTGCCGCCACTCGCCAGGAAAAGCGCTACCAAGCCGAACTTCTGAGGCAGTACATTCACCACCCGCGCCTTTACTGGCATGGTCAACAGCCTGAAGATAAGCTGAATAGCCTTACGAGAAACTTTCACATCCTCGTGCATCCAGCTATCTGTCTGGAAGTGTTCGGGCTAGACATAGCCGAGGCGCTCGCCGCCGGGAAATGGGTACTAGCCACCCGCTGCGGCGGAGCTGAAATGCAGGTAAAGGACGGCCAGAACGGCTGGCTGGTGGAGCCAAACTCTGTGCCGGAGCTAGCCACAGCCATGCAACGTATTCTGGAGTCGCCCCCACTCTCCGGCCCCACCTACCACACCAACAACACGTTTCCCCGACATGCAGAGCAACTCTGCGAACTGTATCACCATATCATTCAACATGAAACCAAAAAAAGTGCTCATTGATGTCAATTCGGTTGTACCTAGCTTCGCTCAGGGAAAGATGAGCGGTATAAGCCGCACCACCTTGGAATTGGTGAAGGCTCTGGGCAAGCTGAATGATGCCCCGGTGCGACTGGCTCTCACCGCTCAGAACATGAAAGGAATCGGCGCTTCGCAGCTACGCAGCGGACTGGAGGAACACCACCTGTACATCCCCTACCGAGAATTCTGGAACAAGCTACTGTCCCGCACGCCGGTTCAGCGCTGGATCTGCGGGCATAGTCTGCTGCATATTCCTCATAATTTTGCCTATGTTCACCGCAACGAGCCCTGCGTCGTCACGCTGCATGACGCCATCTTCATGAAAATGGCTGAGGAAGGTGCCGGGCACGAAGAACTCCGCCGGAACGCGCCCGCTTTTCTGAAGCGTTGCCGCCGCATCATCACCTGTTCAGAACACTCCGCCAACGATATACGCGCCATGTTGCAAGGAAAAACACCCCCCATCGACGTCATCCCATGGGGAATCAGGCATGACATTTTTTATCCTACTGATAATAAAAAAGCTGTCCGTGATGAGCTCGCCTGGTGCTACGGCATCTCGAAGCCCTATTTTGTGAGCATTTCCTGCAATGCAGGGCGAAAGCGAACGGACGCTCTCGTGCGCGCCTATCTGGAGCTGTCGGCAGAGCGTCCGCTGCGCCATGAGCTGGTGCTTGTATGGGAAAATCCGCCATCAAAGCTGCTGGATGAAGTGGCCGAAAGCAACTGTGCGCACCGTATCCACTTTCTCAACCGGGTGGAAGAAGCGGATTTGCGACTGCTCTATCAGGGTGCTTCGGCAGCATTCACGCCCTCCTCATACGAAGGATTCGGCCTACCAATAGCGGAGGCTATGGCCTGCGGAACTCCTGTGGTAACCTGCCGGAACAGCTCTCTGGAAGAAGTAGGAGGAAACGCCGCCATCTACATTGATGAGCCCATCAGCCGTTCCCTGCCTCTCATGATGAAGCAACTGGATGCGGGCCTCGTGCCGACTGATTATCACCGCGAACTCGGGATCGCTCAGGCCAATCGATTCCGCTGGGAATACACCGCGCACAAAACGATTTGCTCATACTGTAACGCATTGGGAATCCCTGTATGACGATACTCATCTGCATACCCTGTCTGCTGATTGGTGGCACGGAGCTCCAGACTCTCAGTCTGATTCGGGCTCTGGTGAGCCGCGGTCACCGCGTTGTCACGGCCTGTTACTTCGAGCACAGTCCGGATATTGTTAAACGCTATCAGTCAGCTGGCAGCGAGGTGGAATTATTCAGCACCCAAGGGGAACGAAGGTCCGGTTTCGACGGCGTGCTTTTTCTGTACAACAAGCTCCGAGAATGCGTGCTAAAGTACCATCCGGATGTGGCACATGTGCAATACATGGCACCAGGAGCCCTTCCTTGCCTGCTGCTCAGGCTGCTGGGTGTGCATCGCATCATCGCTACAGCGCATACGGACGCACGCATTTACCGCGCCCTCTCGCTACGGCTGCTGCGTTTCATCCGCAGGCACGTAACGGACGTATTCACCTGCATCACTACCCGTGCAGAGGAAGAGTTCTTCGGTAGAGCAAACCGCTTCTCCCCCGACCATAGGCTGGCTCGCCACAGCCATACCACTCTGTACAACACCCTGCCCACTCACATACACATCACCACAGCACCTCGCACAGAGCTTCCGGCAAGCCCCGTCATAGGCGTGGTGAGCCGCATGGAAGGCATCAAGGGTATGGAGTTTGTAATTCCGGCATTTGCCTTGCTGCGCAAAGATTTACCCCATGTGCAACTTCTCGTTGTGGGAGATGGAAGCCTCTCACCTCACATGAAAAGTCAGGCCGCCCAACTCGGTGTGGAAAATAATGTAGAATGGGTCGGGCGACGACCTCCGGAGGAGCTAAGCGCTTACTACAGTAGACTTTCACTACTCTGGATGCCATCACTTAGTGAAGGGTTCGGCCTGAGCGCGTTGGAAGCTCTAGCCAGAGCATGTCCCGTAGTAGCAAGCCGAGTGGGCGGACTTCCTGAACTAGTGAAATCAGGAGAGTGCGGCGAATTGTGCGAGCCCGGGAATGTCCCATCACTCACAGCGGCTACCCTGCGCATTCTTCAGGATGAAGAGTACTGGAAAAAGCTCTCACGCGGAGCGCTGAAGCGAGCACAGCTATTCAGTCGCGAGCGTTATGAGCAATTAACCGCCAATCTTTACGAGCAAGTTTTATGTATGCGCTGAACTACCTATACTTTGTGATACTCTCGTTAATGCTACTGCTCTTTCTCCATAGCAGGGCCACTGAGGTAAAACACCCACTGCTAAAGAAAAAGCGACTGATATTCAATGGACCAGAGTCATTCTGGGTACTGCTATTCTCCACCGGGCTACTGGCACTTTCTGCCCCGGCGGGGCTGGATTTGATGGCTGTGCGCCTGCTTTTTCTGGAAGTACTCTGCATCATGGCTCTAGCAAAGGCAGCGGAGCACCCCGCCATGCCGGCCCCCGTGCTACTGTACATCGTTTTCATGTTCTGGCTGCTGATCGGCTGCCTGCACAGCCCCTCTATACTTTACGGATTCCGGGTCATCCTCAAGTACCTATACCCACTTCTTGTACTGATGATTGCTTCAGCCGTGGTGCGCCATGATGAGGTAATGCTAAAATCCGCACTGGGTGCCCGAATCGTGGCGTTAGTAGCTCTCGTCATCTGGCTGAGCACAGCAGAGCACCTGCTGCTACCGGGAGTATTCTGGTATGGTACGGCACGGGCCATTAACTACATCACTATCAGCATGTTCTCGCTGGCCCTCTTCTTCTGCATCAACCGCCCGCGCGATTTATTCTTCAGCGCCCTTTTTCTGCTGCCCTGTCTGCTGTGGGTATATCGCACCAGCATCATGGGCTCTCTGGTAGCGCTCATGGTATTTGCCATCTTCCGCTATCGTCTGAAAGCCCTGCCCATCATAGTTCTACTTTTCATTTTGGGAGTGAGTTCCGTCTTTTACATTCCTGCGCTCAGAAACAAAATGTTTCGCGACGCCGACATCACTATCTCGGATTTTCTGGCCGGTGAAGTGAATCAACATGATATCGAAAGCAACGCCCGATTTGCCATGTGGGATTATTTTGAGAAGCACTTCTACACAGGCCACGAGCTCACGGGCAGCGGCACAGGTGCTACGCAGCAGCACTTTTACACCCACAAGCTCTTTGGCGGCCTACAGGTTATGCATAGCGACATGGTTCAGATGAAGTGTGACAACGGCATAGTAGCGCTTTGCCTGTATTACGGCTCGATTCTGCTGATGGTGCTGCATTCCTTCCGCATTTACACACGGCACAAGAATCCGTGGGTGAAGCTATGCGCCATCACGGCCGGCTCCTCACTGGCGGGCGTGGCGGCCACCATGTACTCTGACAACGTCGTAAACTATTCCATGTGCACCCTCTCCTATCCCTTCGGCTTTTACGGCATGATGCTCGGCCTGCTCAAATCTCATTTTTCCTCTCGCATATGATTTCAGTCATTGTTCCACTATACAACAAGAAAGCGTACATTACTGACACCCTTCAGTCCGTCCTGCGGCAGAGCTACCCACACTTTGAACTGATAGTGGTGAATGATGGCTCCACGGATGGTAGTCCCCAAGCGGTGGAGGCCATCCAAGATAACCGTCTGCGGCTGATTCATCAGCCGAACAAAGGAGTATCAGCTGCACGCAATCAGGGAATAAGAGCGGCACGTAATGAGTTTATTGCTCTGCTGGATGCAGATGACATCTGGAAACCGGACTGTCTGCAAACACTCATACAGCTGGCAGATAAATACCCTGAATGTGATATTTTTGCCTGCAATTATGAGTTCGTGCAGCAGGACGGCTGCGTGCGTCCCACCATTATCAGAAAGCTGCCATTCACAGAAGAAGACGGAGTGATGAGCAACTACTTCGAGGTAGCGGCGCGCTCGCACCCACCTATTTGCTCCAGCAGCGTGATGATTCGGAAAGAAGCACTGGAAAGCATAGGCGGTTTTCCGGAAGGGCTCAGCTCTGGAGAAGATTTACTTACTTGGGCGCGGCTGGCCTGCCGGTACCGTATCGCATACAGCCGGCGCGTCTGTGCGAGCTTTGTTTCCACTCCGTCCGGCAGTACCATGAGCAAAGTCCGCCAACGACGAAGAAGCGATGATCCTGTGGCAAATGAGTTATTCGCACTGCAGAAACAGCATCCTCACGTGGCTGGAGGCCTTAAACAATACATTCACCGCTGGTTCCGCATACGCGGAGTGGTGGCGCTGGAAGCAGCCGAGCCCCGGGTGGCATATTCCTATGCTCTCAGAGGACTGATGCAAGGAGGAAAAATATGTGAGTTTGCCCCGCTGCTTGCACTTTCACTGCTGCCGGCGGGAGTCAGTCGCTTCATTTTCAACCTCAGAAAACACTAACCACCATGCACATCGTCTACATCAGCCGAGAATACCCACCCACACTGCGAGGCGGAGGCATAGCCACCTATGTGCAGAATGTAGCCCTTGCACTCGTGGCGGCCGGGCACCGTGTCACCGTTATCTGCGCGGCGGATGACACCAGCAACACCTCTGATGAACAAGAGGGAAATCTGCGCATTATACGCCTGCCGGGTGGGGACTTCGTGGTTCCGAGCGTAGAAAAAGCCTACCCATGGCGCAAGCTCAGAGGCCTCACGCGCTTCCACTCTTACCGACGTAGAATACGCGAAACCTTACAGAGCATCAATGATGCAGATATTGCCGAAGTCGCAGAGTACGGAGCGGAAAGCCTCGCGCTGGAAGGAGTGAACATGCCAATTATTATCCGCCTACACACGCCCACTCTGCTGGACAGAGCTAGCTATGGGCTGCGCCGCCCTAGAGTGTGGCAACCGCAAGAGTGGCTCTGCGGAAAAATGGAAAAGAAGCTGATACGGCAAAGTCCGATGCTGAGCTCCTGCTCCAGAAGCCTAGCTGCCTGGGTACAGAAACACTTCAAGATACAAGCAGGGCGTATCACCACCATCCCAAATCCTATTAACACCATTGAATGGCAAAACGATACACGCGAACCGCGGCTACCGCTTTCGGTGCTGTTCGTAGGTACCATCACGAGAGAAAAAGGAGTGGACACCTTGGTGGCGGCATGCAAAATGCTCCGCCAGAATGGCTTCCCCGTAGTACTGACACTCGCCGGAAAAATGGGCAGCTATGGTCATAAACTCGCTCGGTATTTTCAGAATGAGGCCAACTGGTGCAGCTTCGCGGGTAATGTGCCAAGAAACGAATTACCCGCCCTCTATGCCTCACACGAGGTGGTATGCCTGCCATCTCTCTGGGATAACATGCCCATGACCTGTCTGGAAGCCATGGCAAGTGGCGGCATCGTCGTGGGTAGTAGCAGTGGGGGTATGTCAGAAGTCATCTGCCACGGAATAAATGGCTTTCTCTGCCCCCCGGGCGACGTTCAACTCTGGGCGCGGGCCATCGCTCACGTTCTGAAGATGTCGATGCCTGAGAAAAACCGCGTCCGCTCTGCCGCCCGCCACTGCGTCACTACTAACTTCAGCACCAACGCCATCACACGGAAATTACTCTCTTTATATGAAAAAAACATCAGCCTATACAATGCGTCCCACAGTACTTTGGGTTAATCCCTCCTTTGCAGACTACCGCGTGCCATTCTACCGCGCACTCAGCGAGCGCCTGCGGGGGCAATTTCATCTTGTTTACTCCAAAAACCGAGTAGCGCCACGCTGCATCAAAAAGATTCAAGAGGCGCTGGGCTCACATGCTCATGGTCTCAGCCACGAAAAATGCCTCACCCTCGGAAACCGTCACTCGCAATTCTCCTGTAGCAGCCTCTCCATACCCTACCCCTCAGGCCTAAACAAGCTTCTGAGCACCATCAAGGCAGACGTCGTCATCGCGGAGGGATTTTTCCAGTGGACTCCATGGGCCCTACTCCATGCCCGACGCCTAGGGGTCCCTCTGCTCATCGCGTACGAACGAACCGCCCACACGGAGCGTAACTGCCCCCGCTGGCGCAAGCTATACCGCAAGTGGATATCCCGTTTCACCTCGGCATTCCTCGTGAATGGAAGTCTTTGCCGTGAATACCTGACTCAATCTCTTGGGGTAAAATCGGACATCATTACCGAGGGCATCATGGCCGCGGATAGCGAGGAACTCAGCAGCGGTGTACAAGCGATACGCTCCAGTAATGCCAATCCGGCCCAAGGCATCACATGGCTGTATGTGGGCCGCCTCATAGAACTGAAGGGAATCCGCCAACTGCTGGAGGTCTGGAAGGAGCACATAATACGCTTTCCGCATGACGAGCTCATCATCGTGGGAGATGGCCCGGAACGCGCAAAACTAGAAGCCATGAATACACCCGCCACCGAGTTTAAAGGCATGGTGGATTACGACCACATTCACAAGTATTACGCTCAGGCGGATGTGTTTATCATCCCGACACTGGAGGACAACTGGAGCCTCGTCGTGCCGGAAGCGATGGCCTGCGGACTCCCCATCGCCTGCTCCTGCTATAATGGATGTCACCCTGAACTGGTAAAAGATGCTCTCAATGGTAAAGTCTTTGATCCGCTGAGCCGAGCTTCCATTCTGAGCACGCTGGAATACTTCCATTCAGTCTCTCGTCCTGCCATGGGCCAAGCCTCACGCGAAATAGCAGAACTTTACAGCCCATTTCGCTGCGCTAACCGCGCCTGCGATGGCATCCTTCAAGCCTTACTATAATGAACATGAGAGAAAGAATCCTCTTCCTGCTGCCGCTCCCGCCTCCCATGCACGGGGCCTCCGCTGTAAGCGAGAGTATCATGAACAGCGAGCAAATTAACGCTTCATTTCACTGCAGATACGTAAATATCGCCACCTCGCGGGACTGCCGCGAAATCGGCGTCTTTCGCCCATGGAGCATCATGCAAAAACTCATGCGCTTTTTAACTGCTCTGATTATCGTATTCCATCAGCTGGTAATATTCCGCCCTCATAAGTGCTACATGGCTATCACCTGCCATGGGCCGGGCTTTCTGAAGGACGCCCCCTTTGCCCTGCTTGCCGGAGCCTTCGGGTGCAAGCTGATACTGCACCACCACAACAAAGGCATGCAGAGTAGCAGCCGGCACCGCTTGTACCGAAGCTTGCTTTCGGCAGTGTATAGGAACGCCACGGTTATCCTACTGTCACCACGGCTGTACGATGATGTAGCGGATATTGTTGATAAAAAAAGCATAAGGATATGTCCAAATGGCATCTGAGGCAATGTTTGAGTTTCTATATCTAGGAAATCTGATACCCGATAAAGGGATTCCCGAGCTGCTGGAGGCATGCCATTTGCTGGCAGAATGCAGCCCGGATTTCATCTGCCATATCGCCGGAGCAGACACTATTGAAATGAGTGCCGAAACTATCAAGGAACGGCACAAACTCCCACAGCTCATCATTCACGGAGCGGTCAGCGGGCAGACAAAAATGGCTCTGTGGAAGCAAGCACAGGCACTTGTATTCCCCACGTATTACCATAATGAGTGTTTCCCGCTCGTGATTCTAGAGGCCATGCAGCAGGGATTACCCGTCATCAGCACGCCCGTGGGAGCTATCCCGGATATGGTCATCCATGAGCAAACAGGGCTTCTCATTCCCACTCACGATTCCAAGGCTCTATTCCATGCCATGCGGCGTCTGATGCACTCCGACCGCCTAGCCCGAAAGCTGGGAGAATCCGCTGCCACCATCTACCGCAAATACTTCACCTTCTCCAACTTCGAAAACAATCTCATACGCATTCTGGCTGAATCATGATAGAAAACTCACACATCACAGCGCCGGAAGACTGCACCGCCTGCGCCCTCTGTGCCAACATCTGCCCTTCTAACGCCATCAGCATGTGCTGGAATGAAAATGGATTCCTCGTACCGGACGTGAAAGAAGAATCCTGCATCCACTGCGGGCTCTGCTTCAGGAACTGCCCGGCACTTCATCCCCACCCGGAGCCGCCCCCATCAGAGTTCACACCGAAAGCCTATGCCGCCTACAGTACGCATGAAAACATTCGGCGCGCAAGCTCCTCAGGTGGCGTGTTTAGCGAACTTGCTACCACCATAATGGAACTAGGAGGTGTAGTGTACGGAGTACGCTGGGAATCCGGGTTTCACGCATGCTTTCACCGGGCAGAAACGCCGGATGAGCTGGCCGCCTTCCGGGGTTCTAAATATGTGCAAGCAGAACCCGGCCATGCCTACCGCCAAGTACGGGAAGACCTACAATCAGAACGTCCGGTACTATTCTCAGGCTTGCCATGTCAGGTACAGGCACTGCTCCGCTTCATGAAGAAGCGTCCGTCCTCACTTATCACTGTAAGCCTTGCATGCCATGGCGTTCCCTCCCGTCTGCTAGCCACTCAGTACTTGGATGAAAAGCAGGCAGAACTGGGCTGCAGCATTTCGGACTGGCAATTTAGGGATAAAACACATGGTTGGATTGATTATCATGTGAGCACCATCGGCTGCAACGGTTCCTCTACCATAATGCTTAAACACAAGGACGATTACATGCGCCTCTTTCTCAGTGATATCGTCATGAAAAAGGCATGTTACACCTGTCCCTACTGCTACAGAAACAGCGCAGTCCCCACCATAGGTGATATCGCCTTGGGCGACTTCTGGAATATCCGTCATATCCATCCGGAACTGGACAGTTTCGCAGGCATCTCCTGCGTGCTCAGCCTCTCACCCGCCGGAGAAAAATTATTGAACCTCACAGAAACACAAGGAAAAATCCGCCTTCATGAAGAAAGCTACACCATCGCACGGAATCCCGCGGGCACCTCAGCATCCCCATCAATCCCCATCATTCCCAAGCAAAGAAAAAAGGCTCTTCAGATGCTCAGAAAGCGCGAACCACTTCGGAAATTACTGAAACTGAATGAACGTCGCATTTCATTCTGCGGTCTTTCTTTCCGAGAAAGCGCTCCCATCATCCGCGCGCTCGTGTACCTGAAGAAAAGATTTACTACCTCCCCACATCCCATCGTGGGGATTCTTACTGAAGAACTTGGGGCAAACTACGGAGGCCTCCTGCAAGCCTACGCCATGCAGCAAGTGGTGCGCAGCTGTGGCTTCACCCCCTATACCCTGAACCATACCACACCACCGTCCATTATCCGCCGAGTCAGGCAATTCCTCGCCCACGCCGCGTGGTGCTGCCATATCATACCACCTGTTCCCTTGCCAAAAAGAGTGGCACTGCAAGCCGGACGGGTCTTCACAAGTGCCTTTATCAACACCGTATCGGCTGATACAGAAAGCCAATGGCAAAGTCTTATAAAACGCATTCCCTTCCACGCTCTCATCGTCGGCAGTGATCAGATATGGAATCCGGCGGGAAAACGGCGCCCCATGCCCTTCTTTTATCTGGAACGCGCACCGCAGGAATTACGGCAAAGGAGCATCGCCTATGCAGCCTCCTTCGGAGAGGATTTCCCGCTTTATCACCCGGATGATGAAGAGCCTTGCAGCAGGTTGCTGCGAGATTTTAAGGCGGTTTCCACACGTGAACACAGTGGAACAACTCTCTGTCAAAAGCGTGGGGTAAGTGCCACACAAATGCCGGATCCCACCCTGCTGCTCACCCGTGAGCACTATGACGAGCTCATCGGTACTCCGGGAGTCCTCGAGCAAAGGAAACGCATTCTGCATACTTACCTGCTAGATGCCAAACCAGATGTCCACAGCGTAGCTGCCCAGCTACACATGAAAGTCAAGACCGAGGCCGAAGGGTGTTCACCTATCGCAGTCCGCGAATGGCTCAGGCGCATACGCGATTGCAGCGCAATGATTACGGACTCCTTTCACGGCTGCGTATTTGCCATCATATTCAATCGTCCATTTGTCTGTCTGGGCAATGCAGCTCGGGGAGAAGCGCGATTCCGCTCATTGCTGTACACCTTCGGGCTTAGCGAACGTCACCCGGAGGAATATAACACCGTTTCCGCGGTACGCCTACTGAATACCCCCATAGACTGGTACCGAGTAAACGCCATTCTGGCATCTGAACGACAGCGTGGTCTAGACTTCCTGAACAATAACCTCCACTGAAGCCATGGCAAATGAACTCAGAACAGGAGTACTGCTGAACTACTGCTCAGCCGGGCTACGCCTGCTCACCGGCCTTTTCCTCACGCCTTTCATCATCACATCGCTGGGAACGAATGAATACGGACTCTTTCTTCTCAGCAACTCAGTCATTACTTGGCTGGCGCTATCAGACTTAGGGCTTGGTAGCACGGTCACACGCTTCGTGACTTGTTATCAGGCTGAGGAAAAATACGAGCAGGAAGCGCATTTTCTGGGGCAAAGCATTATGCTTTTTAGCCTTATCGCCTTCATTACCCTGCAAGCGGGGCTGATATGTTACCTGTATTTGGGCAAGATCTTTCCCGGATTAGGTGAAAATAACCTGAGTACGTTGAAAGTGCTTTTCTTGCTGACGCTCAGTAATCTGGTAATAGCCATACCGCTCCGCCCTCTAAGCTGTGTACCGGCTGCATACAAGAAGTTCATCGTCCCGGGAGTGTTCGGACTTGTCATCAGCCTGCTGAACGCCGGCCTGACGGCGGGGCTGCTTCTGCTCGGGTTCAAAGCCATCGGTCTCACGGTGCTTTCCGTTTGTCTGGGAGCGGCAAACCTGCTGTGGGGATTATACTACACGCTGAATGTGCTGAAAGTACGCGTCACTTTCAGGTGGCCGGATATGAAGCTATACCGGGAGATGATAGGCTTTTCCGTATGGGTGTTTCTTAACCAGCTCATGGATATGTTCTACTGGCAGGCAGGAGCCCCCATACTCGCCCGCTCCTGTGGTACAACAGCTGTGGCCGTGTTCACGCTGGGTATCTCCTTTTCTACATATTTCATGACGGCGTCCACCGCCATATCAGGAGTTCTGGCTCCCGGCCTCATGCAGATGGTGAGCAGACAAGCCACGCCGGCAGAACTCACACAAGTGATGATTCGCGCTGGGCGCATGCAGCTAAGCCTGCTCTGCATCATTTTGAGCGGTTTTGCCTTTCTCGGGCAAGACTTTCTGAAACTCTGGGTAGGAAACAGCATGGGTGAGCAAGTTTACAACATCTGGCTGGGTGCGCTTCTCGTGCTGGTGCCACTGGTAGTACCGCTCACGCAAAACACAGGAATCGCCATTCTTCAGGGCATGAAGCTGCACCATGGCCGAGCCATCATCTTGCTGATATCCTCAGTCATCTGTGTAGTGTTCGGATACTTCATGAGCCTGTATCTTGGCCCCTTAGGCATGTTCGCAGGTACTGCCATTTCTCTGCTTTGCGGCCAAATTATACTCATCAATATCTATTACCGCCGGAAAGCCGGGCTGGATACCGCACTCTTCTTCCGCAACACCTTCCGCCCCATGCTGAGCCCCCTGCTCATCCTCGCAGCTGCCGGCACGCTCCTGAACTTACTCATCCCCATGAACACATGGGGGCCCTTTCTTACAACCGCTCTCGGATATGCCCTCTTCTCCGCGTTTGTTATCTACGTTCTCTACCTGACACCGGCCGAACGAAAGAAAATCATTCACCTCCGAGGAGAGAAAATCGAGTAAAAACCAAGGGGCAGGACGCACATGGCGCCCAGCCCCTCGGAATTCTATGCTGCTACAGGATGATTATGCATTCGCAACAGTGAAACGCTTGGTTTCATTATCCTGCTGCGTCTCCAACTCCAGCGTATAGGAGGAGTTGTAGCGCCC
>JAZQGN010000016.1:0-115205 GCA_045540095.1 Akkermansia sp. | reverse complement strand
GTCTGAGGTATGCAACGCTCCGGCTTCGGCTGAGCCTACGCCGAGACTGGGGGAGCTGCCCGGCTCCGTCCGCTAGCGCTCGCTTTCTGGGGGCTCCGTCCGCTGCGCGTTCTACGCCCACCCAGGACGCCCGAGGCTAGGCTTCTTACCATTTGGTCTGTAAGACCAATTGGCCTACGCCTGCGGCAGCCATTCTGGCCTGCCTGGGCGTAGAAAAACAGCGTATCAGGTGACCTGATACTCTGTTTTTCGAAGCCTGGAGCATAGCGGACTCGAACCGCTGACCCCTTCAATGCCATTGAAGTGCTCTACCAGCTGAGCTAATACCCCGCTTTGTTTGGGTGTCTCCTAGTGGGGACGGCGGGAGTATACATCAATTGAGAGGCTTTGGCAAGACAAAAGTGATAAAAAAGTGTTTTTTTTTTGTAAAATGGGGCAGGAAAGAGGAGCCGGATGAAAAAAATGCACCGCGCTGGGGCGCGGTGCATGGTGAAAATCAGGGCTGGGGGATGGGAATCAGCGGATATTGATGGTGCGGGATTCGCCTTGCTTCATTTCCAGCTCGGGGAAGAGGATGAAGTCATCCGTGAAGACGGCGCCTTCGGCATCACAGCCGGTGGCATTCTGCCCGGTGGCTGCGGTGGGGAACCAGACGCCGAGCTGGCCCTTGTAGTCATGATTGGCGGTGATGGTGAAGGCCTTGTCACTCTGCCATGTGACGGTGAGGGGGCGCTTGGCATGGGAGGAATCAATGGTGGCGGACCATGCGGGGTCACCATAGAAGGCTACAACGTCGCGGTCATGCACGAGGCCGAGGGCGTTATGTGCGGTGTCGCGGTCAGTGAAGCGGACTCCGGAGCGCATAACGGCCACATGGAAGCGGTAGTCCAGACTCTCGCCGTCGAAACGGATGTTCAGCAGGACGGGATCAATCTTGGTGGTGTTGTGCAGGATGAACTGGTTGTTCAGGTACCAGGCCTGAGCGAGTGTGGTGTTTTCTTCCACGCCCTCGAAGGTACCAAGGGTGCCCCAGCCGCCGGCGCCGTACCAAGAGGGGACGGTGTAACCTACGACCTGATTGCAGGTGTAGGCGGAGAGTGCGGTGATAGCCATGCTCTGGTTGGTGCTGTGAGCATCACCGAAGAGGCAGTTGCCGGCGGCAATCCAGACACGGGTGGTGCCGTCAGGCTCGATGGCCGGGCAGCCGAGGGTCTCCGCGAGTGCAGCAAGCCCCTCGGTGCGGCCACGAAGTGCCTGAGAGAGGGGGCGCATGAAGTCCCTCATGTTCGGGGAGGAGAGCATGTAGAAGCGGTTGTTTACGGGGAAGATGAGGCCACGTGAGAAGGGCATCTCCAGATTGAACTGAGTAGCATGGCTGGAGGTGACAACCATCTGGGCCTTAGCATTTGCAAGGCGCTCGCCGAAGAGGCTCTGCATGCCATTTGCTTTAATGTGGCGGCCTTCGGGGGTGCTGTTATCGTAGGTGGTGGTGGTGGGCTCGGTGTAGCCGGTTTGCTCCAGCACGGGGCTGTTGGTCCAGTCCGTGATGCAGTAGCTGTACTCGAAGGCGTGCCAGCCTACGTTTGTGGTGCCCAGCAGGCGCTTGATGACAAGGGGGGTGTCATCCTTGGCGATGCGGAGCGCGTCCTCCGCGGAGTATCCGGTGATAATGCCCCAGAGACAGTCACCCCAGAGGTCATCATCCACACTACGGGAAGCGCGGTGCAGGTGGTTCACCGTGACGCGGTTCACCTCTTCCGGGCGCAGCACGATGGCGGCGTGGCGGGCATTGGCTCCGCGAAATGCCTCTGTGAAGCTTTCTTCAGAGATGCTTTCTACTACGACGAGCTTTGCACCGGGGTATTTTTCCGCGAGGGCGGTAAGCACGGGGCGCCACTCAGGGGTATCATAGGTAGCCTGAGTGGTGACGACGACGTAGTTCAGTTCGCTGCCGCGGCCAAGGGCCTGCTTGGCAGATTCTGCGGCAGCGGCGGGCTCTTCCGCGGCCGGGGTGGCCTCCGGAGAGGCGGGGGCTTCTGCGTCAGCGGGCACGGTGCCTTCAGGCATGGTGAAGTAGAAGTTCACGCGGTTGTGGCCGAAGACTTCGCGGGCAAGCTGCTGGATTTCTTCCAGTTTGATGGAACGGAGGTCATCCAGACGGTCTCTGATGAGAGCGAGCCGCTCAGGATTGCTCTGGATGTCAGCAAGGCAACCGCACCAGTAGGAGTTCTGGCGGAGGCTCTTCTCCGCAGCAGAGATGATGGGGCGGATAGCGCAGTCAAAGGATTCCTGCGTGATGTCGCCTGTGCCGAGAGAGGTGAGGAGGCTGTCAATAGCGGAGCTGACAAGCTCTCGGTTGCGAACTACGCCGGCGCTGGTGGCTACGATTTGGGCGGCTCCGTTAATCTCGCTGTTCAGGGTGAGGCGGACGCTGGGGGAGTAGGTCTCGCCCATCTCAGCGCGGATGCCGTCGAAGAGCATGGCGTCCGCGATTTCGCAGAGCACCTGCAAGCGGCGGTTGCGGCGGTGGTCACGGCCATCACCGGCATCACGTACGTGCACGACGAGGGTTTTATCCAGCTCGGTGGGGTAGGTGAAGAAGCGGCGCTGGCCCCAGGGCTGCATGTTCACGGAGCGCTGCTCAGGCGTGAGTTCTGTAAACTCAGGATTGCGGGCAGGCATGGCGCCGAAGGTGCGCTCAAGGATGGGTAAGGTGGCTTCCAAATCAAAATCGCCCACGAGGGTAACCTCAATGGCGCCATTCTGAAGCCAGGGCTGGAGCACGGCCTTCACATCATCCACCGTGATGGCCATTACCTCCTCCATGGTGGGCACGTTGAAGCGAGGATCCTCGCCATAGAGTGCGCGACCGGACTGCATGGTGAAGGCGCCGTTCGGTGTGGTGGTCAAGCGGCGGTAGAAGGCGGGCAGCTTGGAGTGCATGAGGGTGAGGGCATCCTGCTTGTAACCGGGGTGCAGGATGTTTGCCACGATAAGTTTGCACTGGAGCTCGAGGTCTTCCTGCGTGGTTCCACCGGAGAAGACGATACGGGTATCCGTCATGCCGGCGTTCAGGTCCACATTGTGGCCCATCATGATGCGCTTGAGCTCGTCCAAATCATGCTCTTCCAGAGCGCTGATGGAGAGGAGGTTGTTCGCCACCATGGCGAGGCCGGGGCGCTTGGGCAGGCGGAGGCTGCCGCCATCCACAGCGGCGGATACCGTCAGGCCGCCCTTGCGGAAGTCCACGGGCTTCAGCGTTACTCGAACGCCGTTGGAAAGGGTGACGGTGGTGACGTCCAAATCCTCAATGTAATCCCTGCGTACGATGGTGCCGGGCGTGCCGATTTGATCGTAGGCGAAGGGGCGGGTGGGGCGCAGGTCCGGCTTCTCCACGGCGGTGGCGGTGGACTGTTCAAAGGCGCTGCGGAGGGAGGCTTCCGTGATGCCTGCGGGGATGGTGCCTGTCATCGTCAGCTTCACACGGGAGTAGTCAAAGGCCTCCTGAAGAGCACGGCGGCAGCTGTCCGGGTCCTGACTGATGTAGGCCACGGCAGCGGAGAAGACGCGCATGTCCTCCTCTGCGGAGGTGGGCACTTGCGGGCCGTCCTGAGCATCAATGAGGAAATCAGCCATGTTGGAGGCCGATATGGTTTCCCAAGACTGGGCCATGTGGTGAAGGCGAGCGCCCACGGCGGAGAGGGCTTCTTGGAATTCGTGCGGTTCGAAGCCGTACTGAATGGCGCGGCGCAGTTCCTGCTCCGTGCAGTTGAGGGCATCCTGCCAGCGGCCCGGCTGAGCATTGGCGCTGAATCCGAAGGTCTCCACGAGGTGGAAGAGGCTGCTCTCGGAGACTTCAGCGGTCATGATAGGAGCATTCGGCTGCTGAGCAATGCGGCTGAGGCGGTTGTTCAGCATGAGGCAGGCGAGCTGCAGGGGGAAGTCTTTCACGCGCTGCATGAAGGTATCCGGCTCATGTTTCCAGGGATTGGACACATTGGCCATGATGGAGGTGGTGGCCTGCTCGGTGTTCGGGATGATGCGTGTGGAAGGACCGGGATTAGTGAGGCTGCCGTTGTCTTGGCGGGCTGGGGAGGGTTTGGCCTCCATGCTGCCGAAGTACTGGCGTACCCAAGTTTCAGCCACGGCGGGATCCACATCACCGGTGACGATGAGTGTCATGCGTTCCGCTACGTAATGCTCACTATAATACTTACGGAAAAGCTCGTAGGGAGCATTGCGGATGACTTCTTCACGGCCGATGGGCATGTAGTGGGCCAGTCGGGTACCTTCTGCCAGCTGGTCAATCGTGGCCAGCATGGCGCGGTAGTTCTGAGAATCACGGCTCTTGAGCTCGCTCACGATGATGCCGCGCTCGTGGTCCAGTGCCTCGTCCTCAAGCTTGGCGCCGTCTGCGAAATCACGCATGATGGTGAAGGCGAAGTTCACTGTTTCGTCTTTCAGGTTCGGCAGGTCCAGCATGTAGACCGTCTTATCCAGCGAGGTGTAGGCGTTTGCATCACCGCCGAAACCGAGGCCGAGGCGCTGCATGGCAGGAATCAGCTCGCCGCGTTCAAAGCTGCGGCTGCCGTTGAATACCATGTGCTCAATGAAGTGGGAGATACCGCTGGTCTCTGCCTGCTCATCCAGAGAACCCGTGGTGACGATGAGGCGCAGGCAGGCTCTTCCTGCCGGCTCTTTTGTGGGGCGGATGATGTAGGAAAAACCATTTTCCAGTTTTCCTTGCACCAGCAGAGGGTCTTGCACGAGTTCGGGCAGCTGAGCCTCGACTGTCATGGTTGTGGTCTCTGCCGGCTCCGCCGCTGCGGGGGCTGAGGCCTGTGCAAATACCGGCGTGACCGTGAAGGCCAGCCCCAATATGGCGGTAATGGTATTCGTTTTCATACTTAGATTGACTATAATCTACCATAATGGTCGGGGTTTGTCGAACATTCTTTTCATGATGGCAGGCTTTTTTTTGAGTTAACGGAAAGAGGGGAATGGCTTTTTTTGCTTGCAGTAAGGGGGGCTTTTTGATAGGATGAGAATGAAGGAAGTTAGAGCCATGCTGGAAGCCCGAAACATATGCTTGGAAGTGGATACCGAGGAGGAGTCTCTTTTCCTGCTGAATGATGTGAATTTTTGTGTGCCCCGTGGGCACTTCATGGCGATTGTGGGGCCGTCCGGTTGCGGTAAGACGACACTGCTGAAAACGATAGCCGGTATTAAGGATGTCAGCTCCGGTTCATTTTTCTGGGAGGGGCGTGACTTATCAGAGGAGGGAGATTTTGAGCCTCACGAGATAGGCTATGTGCCGCAGTTCAGTATAGCGTATGATGAGCTGACGGTGGATGAGAGCATTGAGGCTTCTGCTCGACTTCGTGTGCGTGCGGATGAGGACGAGCTGAATGATATCATCGATAATGTGCTGGCGGAAACCGGGCTAACAGATATTGCTGACCGCCAGGTGAAGCTGCTTTCCGGTGGCCAGAGAAGGCGCTTGGCTCTGGCTATGGAGCTGGTGAGCAGCCCGCGAATTCTACTGTGTGATGAGGTGACCAGTGGTTTGGACCCTCGCTCGGAGCGTGAGATTGTGCAGCTGCTGCATAATCTGAGCATGAAGGATGGCCGAATCGTGATATCCGTGACGCACAGCCTCTCCCAGATGGAGCTGTATGATAGTGTCATGGTGCTGGTGCGCGGAAATCTTGCGTATCATGGCTCACCGCGTGCCTTGGCTCATTATTTTTCCGTGGAGAATGCTGAAGAGGTGTACCCGCACCTGAGTTTGCGTGAACCGGAGGGGTGGAGCGCTAGCTGGCTTAAGCACCGCATTGAATATTATAAAAAGCTGGAGCAGGAACACCTCGCTAAATTTGAAGCAAAGGGAGAACTACCCCCACCGCCCGCCGCTCTTGGTGATGATGAAGAGACTCACGGGCCGGGGTTCTTTACTCAGCTGATGGTGCTGCTGCGCCGTCGCTTTGCCATCCTGATGCGTGACCGCACCCAGCTGCTGCTGCAGATAGCCATGGTGCTCATTTTCCCCATTCTTGTTGCGCTGTTCTCCAGCAAGGGGCAGGATCAGCTTATTAATCTTACTGATATGCAGGGGGCGGATATCGCCATGGAAGTGCAGCACCAGCAGGAACAGGCTGAGGTGCGAGCTAAGGTGGGTTCCGCAGTCTCCGGTATCATCATGTTTGAGGTGATTCTGCTGGGCCTTATGGGGGCTAATAATGCTTCCCGAGAGGTGGCCGGTGAGCGCCTTATCATGGAGAAGGAGAAGTTTGCCGGAGCAGGAATCGGGGCGTATGTGGCCTCGAAGGCGGTGTATTTATCCGTGCTGGTATTGGTTCAGAGCCTATGGATGTTCTGCTTTGTGGAGTGGTTCTGGCCGTACCGTGGTGATGCCATCAATCACCTGATATTCTTGCTGCTGGCTAATGCTGCCATGACGAGTGTTTGCTTAGGCATATCGGCAAACTGCAGGACTCCGGATCAGTCCTCGCTGCTCAGCATCTATCTGGTGGGTTTTCAGCTGCCCCTTTCCGGTGCTGTTCTGGCGCTGCCTGAGTTCATTGAGACGTTTACTCAGCCCTTTATTTCCGCCTACTGGGCGTGGAGCGGCAGCATTGAAGGTGGACTGGAGCCGGACGTGATTAAGGCAGTGAAGAGCATTGTTCAAACATCATTCCGGGATATGCAGATGTGCCGTGTCGTGCTACTGATGCATGTGCTGTTCGGAATTGTTCTCACTTGGGTGGGCGTGAAGCGGACGCGCTGGGAGTAAATAATTTATATAATATTAAACATACAATAGATAATTAGATATATGGCTAGAAGTACGCGCCGGGGGCGTAGTAAGAGAAAGAATCATACCTCGCTTGTTATTGGCGGGCTGATGGTGCTGGTCGTATTGCTGGCGGCCATGTTATTCCTGAAGCCTTCAGCCCGAAGTAACGAGCCTAAGCCTTTTAACATTGCCCAGTATCGTCAGGACGGCTCACGATTCGCCTCTACGGGCAACAGATATGTGCTTGAGGGGAAGGTGGAAAGTATTGAGACTGTTGGTAATAACCGCCTCGTAGCGGTTTCTGTGCGTGGTAATAGTAATGAACTTCTTCCGCTGCTGGTGCAAGGGTCCACTAAGCTCCAGATTAACATTACGCGCGGTGATACTTTTATTTTTGATGTCTCATGTCGTACCGGCCGTGATGCCGAAGGCAATGAGGTGAAAGGCATTCTGCTAGTGAACGATGTGAGTATCCGCTGATGAAAACTTTCCGATATATACCGCTGATTCCGTTAATGTTCTGTGCTGCCACGGCGCAGATGCCCAGCAGTTTTGATGCTTCCGGTCGCAGTGCTCAGGCGCAGAACGGGGTGCAGAATGATGACCCTCTGCGAACGGGAGAATCTCCGCCTCCGCAGATTTTCGGTATGGAGATTCCCCTCTTGGATCCCGCCAACGATACTGTTTCATACGGTGGTGGCCGCTTTGACCTAGGGAATAATGCGGCCGTGCGCGAACGTTTTGAAAAGTACCTGAGCCAGACGCCGGATGATTCTGAACAGTCCCGCCTGTACCGCCGGAATATGCAGGAAATTCTGGATTACACGGAGCGTTACGTCCGCGGGGGGAATCTTATCGGCAGCCGAGTGCTGGTGAAGATTGGTAAGGGGCTTTACAATCTGTCTGATTATCCCGGAGATGGCAGTCAGGCCGGCGTGCTGGCCAGTGCCATGGTGAGTGCGCTGGATGTGCAGCGCGCCAACCGCCGCCGTGACCAAGCCAACGCTGAGCTTGACCGCGAACTTGATGAGCTGGTGACTAAGACGAACACTCTCACTAATCAGAACACGCAGCGCGGTAGTGGCCGCAGAAATACGGCCGGTGGTTCCGGAGGTGCAGGGAATAGCGGTTATACTTCACATACGTTCCGCATTGCGTCTAATACGGCTGAAATCGCGCGCCTTCGCGCTCAGCAGGGGACGAATATCGCAGCCAATCAGGCCGCGCTCCCGCTTGCCAAGCTTAATTATCAGTCCATAGTGGTTGGTTTCCTGTTGCAGCGCCGGTATGACCACGCCGTGATTGGTGCGCGCGTGTATCGTCACCTTTTCCGGGATGGGGACACCCGTTTGGATTTGGATGAGAACTCGGATGCTTACAAGACCTTCACCGGCATTACCGGTATGCCTCCCACTATTAATACGGTGGATTCCTTTGCCAGCAATGCGCGACGTGAAGTTGACCAGAGCATTGATGCCGTGCATGGCGCTCTTGCTCAGAACAAGCTCGGAGAGGCCACTAATCGCTTGATTACAGCCGTGGCAATCGGCGAGTACATGCAGAGCGTGGCCACATTCCCGGCAGAACAGCGCCGGCGTATTGCTGCGTACTGGCAGCTGCGCAAGCGGGCCTTCTCTGCGATGAATGCCCGAGATTATGCTACTGTGGAAAGTATTGCCGCTCAGATGCGTGAGCTGGATGTAGACTTTGATGATTCCTTGCTCATGTCCTATACCTCCGGCAAGAAGCGCCAGAGTAATTTTGCCCTGCGTGCCGCCCGTCAGGCATTCCAAGCTGGTAATCAGGAAGAGTTCCGCCGCCTAGCTACGGAGGCTGCCACTATATGGCCGCTGAATCCGGCCTTGGATGAGGGTGAGGCGGAAATTGCCCGTGTGGATAGCTTTGAGCCGCAGATGGAAGAGTTCCGTCGCCTTCTGGAGCGCCGTGAGTTCCGAACAATCTATAAGGAGCGCGAGCGTTTTCGTGTTGTTTGTGCTGATAGGGAACTGGAGAAAAAGTATACCGAAGTTCTTGAGCTGGTAGCTGGTACAGATGTCCTTCTGGCGCGTCTTAAGCAGGGGGTCGAGCAGGATAGAACGATGGGGCCTTGTGCGGCTTGGGAGCAGATAACCCTCCTTCTGAAAGAAGACGACCGCTACTCGACGGATTCTGTTTTTATGGAAGAATACAACAAAGTTTCCTCCCTAGCTCATGACTTCGTGGATGCTTTGCGTTATGCCAAGGAATGTGAGGACCGGGGGGAGTATGGTTCGGCTCTCTCCAGCTACTACCGGGCAAAGTGTTTCTTCAACGGGTCAAATCTGGCCGCCGAAGGAATTGAGCGTGTGACAAAAATCATCGTTCATGCGCAATATTAAAATCTTACTATGAAAATAAGCAATGTTTTCCTAGCAATGCTGAGTGTTGCAGCTGTGTTTGGCGTCTCTTCGGTTCACGCCGCCGGCAACAATACACCGGCGCTGAAAATAGAGAATCGGGAGTGGGCAGCTCCCGGCGACCTTAAGGGGCGCCTTGGGGCTCTACTGCGCCAGCGGGTGACGGATTTGTCTCCGGCTCAGATGCGAGCATTCATCAGACGTCCTGAGAACCTGAATCTCCTGCTGAACCGTCATCTTGCTTGGACGGAAGCTAACTCACTGCAGGCATATGAAAATTATCGCAACGGTGTAAACCGTGCGGTTACCGAAAAAGAAAATGAGTGCAACCAGCTGGAGGAAGCAATCAATAAGCAGAGTGGTAATGAGGCACAGCGCTCCTGCTTTAATTTGGGCCGCGCCTTGGAAGATCTTAAGGAACTCCGCTTGGAAGCTCAGCAGGCAGTTTCCCTGAGTGAAGTGATTGGCAGCCCTGAGGCTGCAGGACTTTTTGCCCAGATAACGGCTAACAACGAATGGATGGAGCAAATCGCTTTTTCCGGTGAGCTGCACAAGCCCGGTCGAGTGTTCCAGATTATAACCTCCATGGGCAGGGCGGATACGCAGGCTCTTCGCCAGCGTGTTACCCGTGAGGCTATTACAGCCACGGCTCTGGAGTATGCTCGTAATGACTGGAGCTACTATGATGCTGTAAATCGAGCAAACCACTTTGTTAAGTACTGGAGAGAGGGGCGCCTGAACACGGTGTTTGATGATATTCCTTTCTGGCAGCGTCGCATTGTGTGCGGATGGAAGAATCACCACTCTGCCGGTACTCCGGAAGCATTCGTCTGGGCACTGGAAAATATCCACCTCCCTGATTGGCAATATCCTGCATGCTGCTGGCGCTGCGGGTACATTCTGAATAATGTATTCGGCGACAGCATTCATGGCCGTTGGTATGTAGCTCCCTTCATTGGCGTGTATGACCGCAATCACTTCCTGTTCACCAAGAACGTAGGTGGTGTGTGTGGCGGTCTTTCCCACTTCGGTGCTGCAGCCGCCTGTGCTAATGGTGTGCCGGCACTTACTGCCGGTGAGCCAGGCCATTGTGCCTACATCGTTAATGTGAACGGGAAGTGGACTCCCGCGTACTCCCTCAGCTGGGAGCGAGGTCTGCACTGGATTCCTTGGAGCAATAATCATACCTTCAGCTCACTGCATCTGACAACGGATTTGTTCTCTAAAGAGCAGACCGAGCGCACGAGACTCTCGAATGCCTACCGCATCATGGCTCACGTGTATGTTGAGGGTGGTGATAATCAGAAGGGGCTTACTTGCTTTGAGCGTGCTGCAGAGGCTCAGCCGCTTAATTTCCCGTTGTGGCGTGAGTACGCGAATTTTCTTCGCAATCATTGTCCGCGTAACGTGCAGGCTTGGCAGAAGCTTAACAATGTTTTGTGCCGCGGTATGGCTTCGGTGTATCCGGAGCAGGCGGCTGAGCTGTTAAAGAACTCCGTTTATGGCCCGATGAAGGATTCCGGCATCTCTGCTGATGATATGCGCCGTGCCTGCGTGGCTTTCTGGGCGAATGCCAAGGTAATGGGCCCGGACCGCTGGTACTTGGAAAACTTCCTTAATAATCAGCTTAATCATTGTAAGGCTCTCAGTCAGGATAATCAGGAGGCTGCGGTGTGCCGTTTTTATGCCGAAGCAATGGCCGCGGCCGCTGCATATGAAGCCTATGCTGCGCCAATGATGGCATGGGGTAACGGCGTCGCAAACTCTCTCAGTGAGAATGGACGTAAGCTTCTCAATCAGACCATGCTTTCCGTGCTTTCCGGCGGTACTGATTTGACTTCTCAGCAGAAGGCGGTGATGCTGGGCGGCTTGATGCTTACTGCAGAGCGTAACCGTGATGATGGAACGTTCCATGCTCTTGCCAGGTTGGTGGATCCTGAGCTGGTGCATTCCGATATCCCTCTTCCTGCGCCTCATCCTTTCCCGGGCAAGCTTGTATCTGAGGGTGGTATGCCCTTTGCCAGCTCTACCAGCCAGTGGGACGTTCCGCATACTCACGCCGGCCTGCTGACACAGCGTGGTGGCAAGTTCCATACCGGAAAAGATACGAACGCTTGGATCGCTGTGAAGCTGCCCCGCCACGCTCATATCACGGGCGTCGTCTTCGCCGGTACCAACAATTGGTCGCTCATTGGCCGCTTCCGTCCCTTGCGTGTGCAGGTGTCCGATACCGGGCGTGATGATGATTGGCATGATGTAGGCCAGCCTATTCCGTCTACCGGAAATTATATCAACCGCTTTGACCTTCAGCAGGAACGCCCTCGCGCGCTGTATGTTCGCGTACTGCGTGGTGGTGGCCCTGAGTTCTTCCACGGTGTTGGTCTGTTCGTATATGGTGAACCCGCAGCGTAATTTACAATCATGATTAAGGAACTTACAATTGCAGTTGCAGCCGCCATGTGTGTTCTCCCGACGCAGGCTGCACGCGTGGTGGAAACATTTGCGGAGGGCCAGTCTGTCGTAAAAGATGCTGGTTTCATGGTCTTTATCTATCCCGGTGATTGGGATAGGTACGGAGAACGCCTGTGCCGCAGCCTGATGGCTGACCGCGGCGTACGCAGAGCGGCAGGTGATGCTGTGATGCTGGCTCTTCCCATCTATCAGCGCCCCTCGGATGAGATGCGAGAAGCTGCCAATCGTATACGCGGTTCACTTTCCTATCCTCATGATATGAGTGATATCACGTATCCGGCGATTCTTTTTTACGAAAAAGAAGGCCGTCATTATGCCACCATTCAGGGAACTGATTTGATGAATGCCACCCCGGCTCGTGTCGCTCAGCTGGTGTCTGCTCGTATGGTTGCCAAGCGTAGTCAGGATGATATCCTGCGCCGCTCACGTGAGAGTCAGGATGTGAGCGAGCAGGCTCGCCTTCTGCTGGAAAGCTCCCGTGTGAGTGGGATTGACTGGCCCGGTGGTCTTCGTGAGGCTATTAAGAGAGTTGACCCTCAGGATACGCAAGGTGTGCTGGCTGCGCTGAACTTTAATCTGGGTGACCCCCTTCAGAATGAAACACTTGCGGATTATCTGGCCCGGTTGGACTCGGCGCTGGAAAATCCCCTCATCTCCCCGGAGGCTAAGCAGAGAGCTTGTGCGGCCGTCATTGGGCATGTGCGCCGTTCTCTGGGTATGATGGGTGGTGCTCAGTATATAAGGAAGTACGCCGGAATTATGCGCTCGCTGAATCCGGAGTCCCCCCTTGGGTTGGCTGCTCCCGTAGTGCTGCGCGACTGGGTGCAAGAGTACCGCTATGGTCAGGGCTGGAACCCGGATACTATTCCTGGGCAGGCCGTGCCGCTCCAGATGACCGGTGCTCCTATCAACGCTGCCGGTACTTATGTAGTGAACTTCCACATCACCACCGGGCGTGATCCGCTTTTCATTTCCTCGGTGAAGCTGTATGATGGTGAAAGACTTGTCGCCTCTGATGAGCACGAGTCCTCCGTTACCTATGCTGCACCGAATCAGCGCTATACGCTTCAAGTCAGCCGCGCGGTAAGAAATCCTGTTCTTGAGTTTATTTTCACCAACAGGACGGATAACCGCAGCTCTTATGGTAATATCACCGTGGAGAAACAGTAAAACGGCATGCCTGAGACGGTCAGAACTCGTTTTGCCCCTACTCCCAGCGGGCCTCTACACGTGGGGCATCTTCTGGCCGCGTTGCAGGCACGCCGCTTTGCGGATGCCTGCAGCGGCAGCTGCCTGCTGCGCATTGAGGATATAGATGTCACGCGCTCCCGCAGCCGGGAATGGGTTGACCTCATGTTTGAGGATTTAGCTTGGCTGGATTTGCGTTTTGATGGTGAGGTGATGGTGCAGAGTGAGCGCTTCGGTGTGTATGCGGAAGCGCTGGACCGCCTGAGGAGCAGGGGACTGCTATATCCCTGCTTCTGCACCCGCAGTGAAATTAAGGCCCAGATAGCAGAGATGGGCAGGGCTCCGCACAGTAGCCTAGGGTATTTGTATCCTGGTACCTGCCGAAATCTTCCGCCTGATGTGGTGGAAGAACGCCTGGCCCGGGGAGATGCTCATGCTTGGCGAATTAATATGCAGCGGGTTCAGGAACTTATCGGCTGTCCTGAGTGGGAGGATATGCAGCGAGGAACTCAGCGCTGTGTGCCGGTGGAGTATGGGGATGTGGTGCTGGCGCGCAAGGAAATGCCCGCTAGCTATCATCTGGCGGTGGTGGTGGATGATGCCGCTCAGGGGATTACCCATGTGACTCGCGGAGAAGACCTTTTTGAGGCAACGCACATTCACCGTGCGTTGCAAGCTGTGCTGGGGCTTCCCGTGCCTTTGTATAATCACCATGGTCTGCTGAAGGATAATGCCGGAAAGCGCTTGGCCAAGCGAGATGGCGCTCGCTCTCTGGCGTCCCTGCGAGCCGCGGGGTATAGCCCGCAGCAGGTGCGGGATTCTTTGGAAGCTGCGCTTAGCCGTGGCGGTATATGGCTGATATGAGGTGTAGGGCCTCGGGAAATTGTTCATCTGCTGGTGGTAGCCGTGGCGAAAAGTCTTGACACCTGTATATTTTATGGCATAAAAGGTGTATGCGTATCGTTATGATGGCTACGGGGGATATTGCCATTCCCTCCTTTCAGGCTCTTCTTTCCACTGGTGAATTGGTGGGGCTTATTACCCAGCCGGACCGCCCCGTGGGGCGTCACCAGCAGCTGACACCTCCTCGCATTAAAGTCTGTGCGCAGGATGCGGGGATTCCCGTGTTTCAGCCGGAGCGCATGCGGGATGTTGAGGCCGTGCAGGGCTTGCAGGATATGGCTCCGGATATTGTTGTGGTGATGGCTTATGGGCAGATTCTTTCTCAGCAGGTGATTGATGTGCCGACGATTGCCTGCATCAATGCTCATGCTTCACTCCTCCCCCGTCACCGCGGTGCCGCATGTATTCAGGCCGCCATTGAGGCCGGTGATGATGAAACCGGCGTTACCATCATGCATGTGGTCAAAAAACTGGACGCCGGTGATATTATTTGCAGCCGCACCATAGCGCTGAATGGTACGGAAACGGCGGAATCTCTGCATGATGACTTGGCTGAGCTCGCGCCTCAGGCGCTGATGGATGCCATACGTATGCTCCAAACAGGCACATCTGATCCTCTGGAGCAGGATGAAAGCCTTATGACTTATGCGCCCAAGCTGCTGCGTGTGCATGGCCAGATAGATTGGCACCAGCCCGCGCTTCAGGTGGCCCGTAAGATTCGTGCATACCACTCTTGGCCCGGTACGTTCACTACCTATCCCTCTGTGAAATCCGGTGGTGATAAGCAGCTGAAGATTTTCCCGCCCATTGATTTGTATTCTTATTACAAGAAGCCAGTGGACGCTGTACCCGGTATGGTGCTGGAGGCCGGGCCTGAGGGTATGCTTGTATCCTGCGGCGGTCCGCGCGGTGGTGCCATCCGCATCTCCACCATGCAGCCGCCGGGTGCCCGTAAGATGAATGCGGAAAGCTTCTTCGCCGGCCATAAGATAATGCCCGGCACCATTCTGGGACTTCCTTCTAATCTTGAATAAAAAAGTGGCGCAGACTTCCATCGGATGTCTGCGCCACTGTTCCGAGCCACAGGCTCAGAGTGCAGCGGTTTCTGCCGTTTGTTCCACTGCTTGGGGCTGTAGCTGCTCACTGCTAGTGGCGAACCAAGCTACGGCTGCCGCAATGGCCGCGCCGATACTCCAAATCAAGCGCTTCCATCCACTGCTTTTCTGTGCTTGTACAGCTGCAGCGGCTGCGGCTTTTCCTGCCACGCTTCCAGCAATTGTCTTTTTCTCTTCTGCGTTCATGAGGCATGCCTAGCTTAGGGCTTTTCACGCTGTTCTGCAATCAACATTAGGCTTCGCCGCATTGTATCGTTATGATTGCAGGCGTGAACGCAATTTTGAGTTTCATTTTGGACTGAATAGTCTATAATGTTGGTATATGAAGCCTCGTATCGCGTGTAAGCTTTTTTTGTGCAGTTTGATTTCCGTTTTGCAACAAGTATTGGCACAGTGGGCGCCGGAAAGGCACCCTCTGTACGATGCTGCTTCTTCCGCGGATTCTTCGCAGGTAATGGCTTCGTCTCTTAGGATTGCTCCGGCCCTTGCTGAGCGCCTGATAGCAAATAAAGCTTATCCATTTGGGAATGAATCCCTAGCGAGTGAATTAAAGCTTCGCGGGTGGCGAGGTGAGCGTTGCAGTGCACAGTTGGCCGTGCAGGCTGCCGGCGGCGCGGCGGAGCTGAGTGTTTCCTGTGATGGCCTCCGCATGGGGGATTCTCATATTAATGCTCAGGTGAGCATGCTGCGATACACTCAGGCTAAAGGTGTTATTACGGCGGATGTCATCGGCAGCGAGAGCTGTTGTTATAATCCTGCCGGCGTGAATCGCGGCGTTTGGTTCAGTGTGGATATTCCGCGTACGACTCAGCCCGGAGTATACCGGGGTGTCGTGAGAGTGACTGCCCCCGGCTGTGAGGCTGTGGCGCTTCCTGTGGAACTAGAGGTGCTGGATGCGGTGCTTCCTGTTCCGGCGGATTGGAAGTTTCATTTAGATTTATGGCAGCATCCACAGGCTGTAGCCCGCTGGCATGATGTGGAGCCGTGGTCTGACGAACACTTTACTCTTATGAAACCTGTGATGCAGCGCCTTGCTGACGCCGGGCAGAAGTGCATCACTTGCACATTGTTGGATGAAGCGTGGAACGGGCAAACATATGATACGTTCCCCTCA
This sequence comes from Akkermansia sp., assembly GCA_045540095.1. Taxonomy (GTDB): domain Bacteria; phylum Verrucomicrobiota; class Verrucomicrobiia; order Verrucomicrobiales; family Akkermansiaceae; genus Akkermansia. The sequence continues at coordinate 99,221 of JAZQGN010000016.1, read as the reverse complement.
ATGGTGCGCTGGATTCGTGGCCGTGATGGGGTGATGCGTTATGATTACAGCGTGCTGGATGCCTGGATTAGCTTCATGCATGATGAGATTGGTATTCAGGGGCAGATTAGTTGCTATTCCATGTTGCCTTGGCATTTGAGCGTGCGTTATTATGATGAAGCCAGCGGGCAGGAAAAGGTGGTGAAGGCTCAGCCGGGAACGGCTGCTTTCCGTGAAGTCTGGGCGCCTTTCCTGCAGGACTTCTACCGCCATATGCAGGAAAAGGGCTGGGATGAGAAAACATGTATTGCCATTGATGAGCGTCCGGATAACATGGTAAGAGCTGCCATGGAGTTGGTGCAGCAGTATGCTCCCGGCTTCCGTATTGCCTCTGCCGTGGATAAGCCTTCCGAGCTTACTCGTTCAGTATACAATATTTCTCCCGTTATCACCCATGCCGGTACTACACTGGGTGAGCTCTTACAGGAGCGCCGCGCAGCGGGGTTCATTACGACGTTTTACGTGTGCCTCCATCCTGCTAGCCCTAATACGTTCACTCGCTCCACTCCTGCCGAAGCTGAATGGCTCGGGCTTTTTGCCGCGGCTAATCACTTGGATGGCTTCCTGCGCTGGGCATACAACTCATGGAACAGAAATCCGCTTGCATGCACGGACTTTGTTCATTGGCCTTCCGGGGATTGCTTCCTTGTGTATCCCGGCAACAGGAGCTCCATCCGCTTTGAACGTTTGCGCGATGGTGTGGAAGATTTCGAGAAGATTCAGATTCTACGTGCTCGCGCGAGTGAGTCCGAACATGCAGCAGCAGCCGTTGCTGAGATGAATCGGCGCTTGGCTGAGATTTTCACTGTGGCGAGAAGCGCAGGAACTTCTCATACCGAGGATGTGCTGCGGGCGCAGGAGATAATGGAGGAAACTCGCCAAGCCCTTGATAGGGGGAAGTAAGAGCCTGAAATCAGCTTAAGGTCCAATCTGCCAGCTGCTCTGGGAACAGGCAGTCCCGGCAGGAGTTGCTAGAGCAGAAATCTGTATCTATCTGAAGCAAAGCCTGCTGGGCGTACATCATCGGCAGGAGGGAAAGGGCGTCTTCGCGGTCTCCGAAGAGGTGCTGGGCTGTCGTCAGCACTTTCTGCGGAATGTTCCTGTTTTTCATGCGGAGGTAGGTCTGCCAAGCAAAGGGCGCTTCATCCTGCACATAGACGTGGTTCACGAGGAAATCCTTCACACGCTCCTCGCCGATAAGCGCTACTTTAGCGGAAAGTTTGGCGGAAGGCAGGGAACAGCGCTCATTCCAGTACGGGTGGCTGAGGGAGGTGAGCAGGCGCGAAAGCTCCTTAGCATGCTCGGCAGTAAGGTGGGTTTTTATCGTGTTCCAGTGTGTCGCAGCTAGGGCCAAGGCTGCCACGCGGCGGTGTGGGTGGTTAGCCGGGCGCAGCGGTGCATAACGCCAAGGCAGGGCTCTGCCTTCACTCAGGGCAAACTCTTCTCTCCTGGCCCACCAGCCATCCCATACCCGGCGGTGGTAATCTCTGGTATCGCCGTCAGTCCGTGCCGGTAACATGGGGACGAGGAAGCCGGCTGTGCCGAAAAGGATGCTTTCTGGCTGATTCCTGATAGCATGCAGCGGAGCTCGGCGAGCCAGTAGCTGCATAGGTACTTTATTGATTTTGTACCCGAGCGTTTCAGCCAGAGCCTCGTACCATGCTTGGTCAGTGCCGACGATTTCGGCTTTTCGGCGGAAAATGCGGCGCTTATTCTGAGCGCGATAGGCCGCTGCAGCTTTTAGCAGAAGCTCTATTCCGCTGATGGGAAGGGCGGAAAGGGGCGTACGGCAGAAGCCCGCACAATCCCGGGGTAGGGGCTTACCGGCACCGGTCGCCGCTCGGAGAGTCTGCAGTGGAATGGGGAGAATGGGGATATCCCGGTGCTGTTCATTACGTGTGTACCAGCCGGACGGCGGCGGTGCAAGCACCACATGAAGTATCACCTGATTGAAATCAGGATTGGCTCCGTGCCCGTGCCGTTCCCAGTCCTGTACCGTGGGGTCAATTTCGATGTCACCGCGCATGCGTGCACCGTCAATTTCAATCTCGGCGCGCAGGAAATCAGGGCCAACGCTGCGATTCCACTCTCCATAGTCTAATATGCACACCTTGCCGTGGCGCAGCGTTTCTCCTTCTGAGCCTAGAAGGCCTGAGTGCCAGAGCGCCTGTACTTCCAGCTCTGAGGGGCGCTCTATTTCACTGTCATCTGCCTCAGCGAGGCCGAACCCGCAGTACACCTGTTCCATAAGGCTGCGGTAAGCATCGGCCAGACGCTGGCTGTCATTATTCATTAGGCGTTCTCCTCGCCCATGTCGATGTGTCGCTGGAGGTCTTCTTCCAGCGTTTCACATACGTAACCGAATGTTTCGTCATTCTTCTTGCTCATGGCTCGCAGCGTGTTGTGCGCCTCCAGCACATGACGGGTGCGGTCAATCTCGCTCATTTCACGGTGTTCATCTTCCACTGCGGCTTCTGTATCCTGTGCCAGAACGCTTCGGCGTTCGGCCAGTTCTTCTCGCCAGCTAGCATCCGGAGGATCCAGCTCCAGAAGCATATCCAGCCCGAGGCTTTCCATGGCATCCAGTGTGCGGCGGGTGGGGGAAGCCACCTGTACACTGCCGCCTACGGCCATGCATTTACGGGCAAGGCCGGCCAGAGTTCCCATGAAAGTGGAGTCCACGCCGGGGCATACTTCTAAATCCACTACGATGGTATTTCCTCCGTTTTCCAGATATTTTTCAGCCAGAGTCTTGAGAGCCGGGCTGTTCACGAAACACCCGCGGCTCGCGCAGCGTATCCACAGGCAGTCGTGAAATTCGTGATAGGTGAGGGTGGTAACAGACATGGGGAAAATTTAGTTGAGATGGGGCTCGAGTTTAGCATAAGCATCCTTGCCGAGCTGCTCAGGATTATCAGCCGGGCCGCGATGGGTGATGCGAATGGGCATGCCGTTGGGCATGAAATAAATGGCTCGGAACATCATGAAATCGCCATTGCAGGTGGCGTAACCGGCCACCGGTACGGAGCAGTCTGCCTGCAGTGCTGCCAAGAAGGCTCGCTCAGCTCTCACGCACAGTGAGCTCTCCTCGTCATTCACGGGGGCTACGAGCTCACGGGTGGCTGCATCATCAGCACGAATCTCTAGCGCGATAGCACCCTGACATAGTGCGGGCATGAAGGAATCCTTACCCATGTCCACGATGCTCAGTTGGGTACCGTCAAAGGTAAGGGAATCACCGGTGTAGCCGAGGCGGTTAAGGCCTGCGCGAGCCAGTACGATGCCGTCCATATCCGGGCTTTCAATGAGTTTGCGCAGGCGGGTTTGCACATTACCGCGAATGGACGTGGTGGTGGCGGTGCCGCTCCAGTATGTGCGCACCATCTGCTCGCGGCGTACACTGCTGGTGCCGAGGGTGAGGCGCTTGGTATTAGCTCCTTTCTTGAGTATCAGTGCATCCCAGATTTCTTCTCGAGGCAGAATGGCTGCCAGTTCGAAGCCTTCAGCCATCTGGCCGGGCATATCTTTCAGGCTGTGCACAGCGCAATCAATAGCACCGGCTGCCAGGGCGCGCTCAATGGCTGCTACGAACACGCCTTTATCCTGTGTGCCTGCAGTTTTGTTCACGCGGCACAAAGGGATGTCTGTATGTGCATCTCCATCAGTATGAATGATGACAATCTCTGTGTCCAGTTCAGGAGTCTGCGCCTTAAGTGCAGCCACTGCGAGCTCTGCCTGCTTAAGGGCCAGTTCACTGCCACGGGTGCCAATTCTGATGGTTCTACTCATGCCATACATTCTACCCTTTCCTTTGCTCTTCTGCAAGCAAAATCGGCATCCCTTCACGAAAAAATCTGCTACGTATAACAGGACGCTGCGTGGGGATAAAAATACACCGGGCTGATGCTCTCATCAACCCGGTGTGAAAGTGATGTTGTGGTTGCTTTACTTGGTCACCAAGCTGTGGCCTGTCATCTCAGCGGGCTGGGCGATGCCGAGCAGGCTGAGCAGAGTGGGGGAGATGTCAGCCAGAATGCCGTCCGTCATCTTCACCTCGTCCTGATCGGGGCCGCAATAGATGAGGTCCACAAGGTTGGTGGTGTGAGCTGTGTTCGGGGAGCCGTCCGGGTTCATCATGTTCTCGCAGTTACCGTGGTCTGCGCAGATGAGGCAGCAGCCTCCGAGCTCGAGAATCTTGGTAACGCTCTTCTCCAAGGCCTTGTCCACTGCCTCACAGGCGGTGATGCCGGCTTCAAGGTAACCGGTGTGGCCCACCATGTCCGGGTTGGCGAAGTTCATGATGGCGATATCGTAGTTAGCGATAGCGTCCACGAACTTGTCAGCCACTTCACCCACGCTCATCTGGGGCTTGAGGTCATAGGTAGCCACCTCACGGGGGGAGGGTACAAGGATGCGGTCTTCGCCTTCGAACTGAGTCTCCACGCCGCCGTTGAAGAAGAAGGTCACGTGAGCGTACTTCTCTGTTTCAGCGATGCGCAGCTGCTTGAGGCCTGCTGCAGCGATAACCTCGCCGAGGATGTTGGTGAGCTGCTCCTGCTCGAACACCACCGGAGTGGGGTAGCAGGCTTCATACTCGGACATGGTGATGTAGTGCACGTGGGGGTGTACACCGCGGTCGAAGCCGTCAAAGTCATCATAGATGAAGGCACGAGAGAGTTCGCGGGCGCGGTCAGCACGGAAGTTGAAGAAGAATACCACGTCTTCATCACGTACGCGCTGGGTGTCACCCTCGCAGAAGATGGCGGGCTTGAGGAACTCGTCCGTCACGCCGCCCTCGTAGCTTTTCTCTGCGTACTCGGCGGGAGTGCAGGAGCACTGCTCTCCTTTGCCCAGCACGATGGCGTCCCAGCCAACCTGTACGCGATCCCAGCGCTTATCGCGATCCATGGCGTAGAAGCGGCCTACCACGGTAGCAATCTTGGCACCGTAGGGAGCTACGGCGTCCTGCAGCTGGCTGAGGAAGCCGGCACCGCTCTTGGGGTCGGTGTCGCGGCCGTCAGTGATAGCGTGAATCATGATGTCCTTAACACCTGCCTCAGCAGCAATCTTCACTACGCCGATAAGGTGCTCGATGTGGGAGTGCACGCCGCCGTCAGACACAAGGCCCAGAAGGTGCAGGCGGGTGCCGGCGGCCTTGGCGAAGGCTTCAGTGATAACAGGGTTCTTAGCGAGGGAGCCATCATTGATGGCGTTTGTGATGCGGCAAAGGTCCTGGAAAACAACGCGGCCGGCACCCAGATTCAGGTGACCTACCTCGGAGTTACCCATCTGGCCGTCGGGAAGACCGACATCCTGACCGCTGGCGCCCAGCATGGAGTGCGGGCAGGTAGCCAGCAGCTTGTCAGTGAAAGGAGTATTGGCGAGCACGGTAGCGTCGCCCGTCTGCTTGGCGGCTTCCGGCCCCTGAGGGTTGCGGCCCCAGCCGTCACGAATAATCAGAACTACGGGTTTATTAGCCATGGGGCTATTATACCACTTGTGAGTGCGTTTGTGAAGTCAAAATGCTGTTCTTGCGTGCGAATTCTGCCATATCCGTGGTGAAGGCAGCCTTTGTGCTTGCGTGGGGGGATGAGCTGGGGTAGAATGCAGTGCATGAGCAAGCTGGATGATCTTTTCGCTTTTCTGAGTATTCCGAGCGTATCAGCCGTGGCAGAGTATGCCCCTGAAGTGGAACGCTGCGCTGATTTTCTTGTGACCAAGTTGGCCTCTCTTGGCTTTGATGCCGTGAAACATATGACGGACATTCACCCCATCGTGGTGGCTCATAGTCCGAAAGTGGAGGGCGCTCCCACGGTGCTGATTTATGGTCACTATGATGTGATGCCCGTTGACCCTCTGAACGAGTGGCACAGCAATCCCTTCAAACCAGAGGTGCGTGATGGCCGCGTGTATGCTCGCGGCGCTTCTGACGATAAGGGTGAGATAATGGCTCACATTCTGGGTGTGGAGGAAATTATCCGCAAGGATGGTGCTCTGCCGCTGAATGTTATTTTCTTGCTTGAAGGTGAAGAGGAGCGCGGCAGTACGAGTTTGTTTGAGTTCATGCAGAAGCCTGAGGCTAAAGAGCTTCTTGCTTGTGATGTGATTGTTGTGAGCGATACCGGCATGGCCGCTCCGGATGTGCCTTCTCTTTCTTACGGCCTGAAGGGTCTGTGCTGTTTTGAATTGGAAGTATCCGCTCCCTGCATGGACTTGCACTCCGGCGTGTTCGGCGGGGCTGTGGCAAATCCCATCACCACGCTTTGCGAGATGGTGGCTTCCACACATGACGCTGATAACCACGTGACAGTGGAAGGCTTCTACGATGGCGTAAGTGATATCGCTGAGTGGGAGCGTGAGAGCTGGCGCCGTGTGCCCGGCATGAGCAATGATGAGCTGGCCGAACTTACCGGTGTGCCTGAGCTGCGTACGGAAACCGGTTACACCGGCGCTGAGTGTGTATATGCGCGTCCCACCTTCGAGCTCAATGGTATTTCCGGTGGTTACGAAGGCGAAGGCTCCAAGACCGTTATCCCCACCAAGGCTCTGGCTAAGATGAGTTGCCGCCTCGTGCCCGGTCAGAACCCAGAAGATATTCTGGATAAGGTGGAGGCTCACTTCCGCAAGGTGTGCCCTCCGAGCGTGCGCATGAAGTTTACCCGTCAGCATGGTGGTGAGGCTTACCTGAGCGACCCGCACTCTGCTTGGGGCAAAGCTGCTCAGAAGGCTCTGGAGATGACCTTCGGCAATCCTCCCGTACTGGTGCGTGAAGGTGGCTCCATTCCGATTATTGCAGAAGTCAGCAAGGTACTCGGCAAGGATGCTATCTTCCTCGGCATGGATCTGCCGGATGCCCGCATTCACTCCCCGAACGAAAATATGCGCGTGGAGATTTTCGAGAAGGGTATCTGCATGGCAGAGAACCTGCTGCGCCTCATGGCCGCGGCTGAGTAAATCATATTTCGATGAGGACTATGAACGCTGTCGAGATTCAGGAAATACATAAAACTTTCCCCGGACACTGGGGGAAGGGCGGGGTTTACGCCGTGAAGGGCGTAAGCCTCAGTATTCCCCAAGGCGGCGTTTATGGTCTCATTGGCCCGAATGGCTCAGGCAAGAGCACCATCATGAAGGCCCTCGTGGGCTTGCTGGCGCCGGATGAAGGTAAATGCACCGTATTCGGCAAGCCTGCAACTGCCGCGGAGAATCGCCGTGAGATTGGCTTCCTGCCTGAGAATCCTTACTTCTATAAGTTCCTCACCGGTGAGGAAACCGTGCGCTTTTATGGGCGCCTTTGTGGCCTTCGCGGTGCAGAGCTGAAGGCCCGCACGCAGGAACTTCTGGAGCTGGTAGGGCTTGCGGAGGCTGCCCATCGCCGCTTGGGTGGATACTCCAAAGGCATGTTGCAGCGAGTTGGACTGGCTCAGGCTTTGGTGCAGAAGCCGCGCCTGCTTGTGCTAGATGAGCCTACGGCTGGGGTGGATCCTATCGGTTCACGGGCAATTCGAGATATTATTCTGAATATCAAAGAGCAGGGGGTTACGGTGTTTCTTTGTTCCCATCTCTTGGAGCAGGTGCAGGAAATTTGTGACCGCGTGGGGATTCTTTACCGCGGTGTCATGATTGCTGAGGGGACTATGGAGGAGCTCACGCGTGATAACTCCCGCACTGAGCTTACCTTGCGTAACCCTTCGCCGGAACTGCTTCAGCAAATCCGTGCCCTCGCAGGAGAGGCTCTCCTTGCGGAGCAACCGGCCAGAAACTCACTTGAAAGCGTCTTCCTTCGCGGTATTCAGGCTAAATTGAAAGAGCAGGAAGAGAAGGCTAAGAGTTAAGCAATCCGGAGGCTGTCATTTGCGCATTGCCTGCTACTTCTCGGGGGCGAACTTACTTTTTCCTATCGCTGGCAAACTTTTGGCTCGCATTTTGCTGCGGAATATGGCAAATTATCTGTCAACGAAGCATTTTCTCCACTCATGAGTGATTCCTCCTCTCCCAAATACAAGCGTATCCTGCTCAAACTGAGCGGTGAGGCTCTGCGTGCACAGGGCAGCAGAGACAATATTTCCCCGGAAATCGTGGCTCGTATCGCCCGCGAGATTGCTGATGCTCAGAAGCAAGGAAATCTCCAGATTGCCATCGTTGTGGGTGGCGGTAACATTTGGCGCGGTGCTAAGGCCAGCGTGCGTGGCATGGATCGCCCCACTGCTGATTATGTGGGCATGCTTGCCACAGTGATGAATGCTCTTTCTATTTGTTCCGCCGTGCAGGAGGCTGGTGTGCCTGCTCATGTGATGAGCGCCATTGAGATGAAGAACGTGGCTGAGCCCTATGTGCGTAACACAGCACGTGAGCTGCTGCGTGATGGCCAGATGGTTGTGTTTGCCGCTGGTACCGGTAACCCCTTCTTCAGCACGGATACCGCCGCCGCTCTCCGCGCTTGCGAGATTAATGCCGAGGTCGTCATGAAGGCTACCTCCGTGGATGGCGTGTACAGCGCTGATCCTAAGACTGACCCCACCGCCACCCGTTTTGACCGCATCTCATACGAAGAGTGTATCTCTCGTGAGCTGAAGGTTATGGACCAGACCGCCTTCACTCTCTGCAAGGATAACAAGAAGCCCATCATGGTGTTTGATATGCACCGGCCCGGTAACATCACCCGTGCGCTCCTTGGTGAGCAGATTGGCTCTGTGATTAGCGAATAATTCTCATTAACTCATACAAATATCAATCATATGGACGAAGAAACACTCTTGCTCGAGACCGAGACCTCCATGGAGGAAGCCCTCGAGAACATGATGACCAAGTTCGCCGGTGTTCGTACCGGTAAGGCTTCCCCCTCCCTCGTGGATAATATGGACATTTTCGTGGCTTCCTATGGCACGAGCATGAAGCTGAAGAGCCTTGCTGTGGTTTCCACCCCGGACGCCCGCTCCATCCTCATCCAGCCGTTTGACCCCAGCACGCTCAATGACATTAAGAAGGCTATCGCTGAGAGCAGCCTGAACATTACTCCTATCATTGATGCTCGCTCCGTCCGTCTTCCCATCCCTGAACTCACCGGCGAGCGCCGTAAGGAGCTTTGCAAGCACGTGAAGTCCCTCTCCGAGGAAACTCGCGTCCGTATCCGCGGTGTGCGTAAGACCGGTATGGACGGCGTGAAGAAGCTTAAGGCTGACAACATCCTCACTGAAGACGGCGTGCGCCTTGCTGAAGACAAGGTGCAGAAGCTCACCGATAAGTACGTCAAGAAGGTTGACGAGCTGGTGGCCGCCAAGGAAAAGGAAATCATGACTGTTTAATCCCCCAACAAACTTATCACACACATGAGCAGCAATAATACAAACGTCCTCGCTCAGGGTATCGAAATCATCGGTACCATCACCTTCCATAATGACATGCACATTGATGGCAAGATTGATGGTGAAATCACCTCCGAGTCCGGTAAGGTCACCATCGGTGAGCTTGCTGACATTAAGGGTGACATCAAGGCCGGTGAGGTGCACATTTACGGCCACGTGGACGGTAACGTGAACAGCGGCCGCTGCCACCTCAACGAGCGTGCCGTTGTGAATGGCGATATCACCACCACCGTTCTTTCCATGGTTGAAGGCGCCCGCCTTTCCGGCCGTGCTCAGATTGGTTAAGATTTTTTCCAATTCATATAAAGAGGCAAGATTTTGTGGAATCTTGCCTCTTTCTGTATTTACTTCGGGCTGGTTGAGGCGGAATCGCAGCTTTCTGCTTGCCCCTCGGCTGGAGTTGGCTGCTTGTGTTCTGCGCAATCTTTTGCTTGCTGGCATATTTCTTCTGCTTCAGCTTTGAGTTTGCAGAAGTGTTTTTTAGCTTTTTCCTTTATTTGCAGGCCTTTGGCTAGTCCTTTCACGGCCAGTTGGCGGGCGCTCGGGCATCCAGAAGCAAGCCGGGTGAATCCTGCTGCGGCCATGCCGCCTATCAGTAGCAATAATCCTGTTTTCATTCGAAGGGTGATGGGGTGTTGTGATTGCTATGGTACATTTGGGACGCTCTTTAGTCAAGTGATATAGCTAGTGGTTATAGTGTCTGTTCTTCTTCTTCGGGGCATGGTCCCCATTCTAGTCACTAAGAAGCAGCGAAAATAAAATTTCTAGCTATGGCAATTGCAAGCTTGCTCTTAACGCTTTTTTGTCATCAACGGGGATACTCTTGAATCAGCAGATTTGAAACAGACCCCGAAATTTGCACATAAGGAAGAATCTATTTGACGCTAGAGGCATAGTGGGGTATGCTGAGGGCATGGCAAAGAATAAGAAGAACGCGCTGGAGAATTATCTGAATGAACTGTACTCGGCAGGGATGATGGGGGATGAGGAGGCACAGTTAGGGCTGATTAATTTTTATGTGACGGAGACGGATTTACCATTGCCGGATATGGCTAAGGTATGGTTGACTCAGCTTGCAGAGAAGGGGATTGATCAGGCTCGCCGTTGCTATTTTTCGTGGGCGATGAGCGGCGATAAGGGGAATTTTGATTGGCTGAAGCTGGAGCAGTGGGCACTGGAGATGGTGAAAACGACGCCGGACACAGCATACTGCATGCTGGGCATGCTTTATGAACCGAACTTGCCGGGATTTGATGATGCCAAGGTGGCTGAGGCTCATTATCGAAAGGCCGTGGAGCTCGGGAATGCCGGTTGTGGCTTTTATCTGGCTCGTGTGATACTGGGTACGACGGCGGAGGACACCGAGCCGGATTATGAGGAAGTACGCCGTCTGCTTGAGGCTGCCGTGGAGGTAAATGGGTCGGCTTCTGTTTATGATATGCTCGGTTCCGTGTGTTTGTGGATGGGGGATGATGAGGCTGCCGCGAAGTGCTTCCAGAAAGCACACCGTTTGGCGCCTGATAATGCGGAGTGTTGCCTGAACTTGGCATATCTGTATGCCCGCGGGGGTGGCGTGCGCCAGAATGATGAGATTGCTCTTCGTTATTTCCAGAAAGCCGCAAATCTTGGTAGCCCCATCGGAACATATATGGTAGGCTCATATTATTATGATGGGCTGGGTGCTCGCCGCAATGCCAAACGCGCGGTGGATTACATGAAACGCGCGTTGGATTTGGGTATGGTGGAGGCTTTATACATGCTCGGGGCCTGTTATATGGATGGGGACGGGGTGCGCGCTGATGTGCCGACTGCTCTGAATTACTGGGAGCAGGGCGCGGAGGAGAAAATGGCTGATTGCTGCGCAGCTCTGGTAAGGTATTATCTCGAGGATGCTGAGGGGGTGGTTGATATTTCCAAGGTTGAGGCCTTGCTGGCTACAGCCCGTGAGAATCTGCAGCCGGATGATGAGCAGACTTCGGAAGAGATAGAGCTGGCTCAGGCTCTCCTGAAAGATAGAAAGGGAGAGGGAGGCGTGTGACTCCCGCTCCCTTCTCCCGCCCAGAGCTCACCATAGGCTGAGAGTAAAATGCGTGAGTGGACGCAGTTTTACCTTTATCTCTGCTAAAAAAGTAGGTAAAATGCGGCCATGAAAAATGAGAGCCCAGTTGCGAGCATCCGCATACGCGGGGCAAAGGAACATAACCTCAAGAATGTCAATGTAGATATTCCTCTGGGGGGAATTACCGTGGTGACCGGTCCCAGTGGTAGCGGCAAGACGTCGCTGGCCATGAGTACCCTGTATGCTGAGGGGCAGCGGCGCTATGTGGAGACCTTCTCTCCCTATGTGCGCCAGTTCATGGACCGCATGGACCGCCCGAATGTAGAGGCCGTGGAGAATGTGCCGCCGGCCATTGCTCTTGGGCAGCGCAATTCCGTGAAAAACTCCCGCTCTACTGTGGGGACTATGACGGGTATTAATGAGTATCTAAAACTCATTTTCTCCCGATTGGCTGTGGGGCATGATGCCGAGGGGCACGAGGTCCGTCCTGCCACTCCGCAGGGAGTGGCTGCTCAGTTGTTGGGCGAGAGTGAGGGCGGCGAGGTGTTGGTGTGTTTTGCTGTGCGCCCTGTGGGTACTTTTGAGGAAATGGTGCAGGCTCTGCAGGGGCAGGGGTACTTGCGCGTGTATTGTGAGGGCGACGTGTTGCGTCTGGACTGTGCGACGGAAGCTCAGTTGGGTATGGAGCGCTGGCTGGTGCTGCAGGACCGTGTGAAACTGAGGGCGGAGTCAACCCCGCGCCTCACCGAGGCCATTGAAACAGCCCTGCGTCTGGGGCAGGATGTGGTGTACACCGCACTGCGTACGGATTCGGGCTGGGGGGCGCTGCGCGAGTTTCGCAGCGATTGGTTCCCGCTGGTGGAACCTCGTCCCGGTCTGTTCAGTGGTAATTCCCCGCTGGGGGCCTGCCCGGCTTGTAAGGGCTATGGCCGCGCTATAACCTACGACTATAATCGTGGCATTGTGCCGGATGTCAGCATAGCCGACGGCGCACTTAAGATGCTTTCCTCGCAGACTCTATCCGCCTGCTATGGTGACTTTCTGCGTGCCAATAAACGGCACCGTGCCGTGCGAATGAATGTGCCGTGGAATGAACTCACGCAGAAGGAAAAAGACTGGGTTTTCTACGGTAATTGTGGGGATATCGACCCCTGGACAGCCTCAGATTATAACCTGTGGTACGGCTACAAGGGGATTTTCGATGATATGGAGAAGCACGCCCACAAAATGACGGTGCGCGTGTTCTTGTCCTTTTACCGTGTGTATAGTGTGTGCCCTGACTGCCATGGCGGGCGCTTAAGACCGGAGGCTCTGGCCTTCACGATAGGCGGGTTGACGGTGCCTCAGGTGATGGCTCTGCCCATGGTGGATTTCCTGCCATGGCTGGATGAGCATGTGCTGCCTGCCACGGGAAGCGACCGTTCGTTGGCTCAGGGGGTGCGTGAGCTGCGTAGCCGTGTGGCCTATCTGTGTGAAGTAGGGCTGGGGTATATTGCAGCCAATCGTCTGACACGCTCCCTGTCAGGCGGCGAAATTGAGCGAGTGAGCCTGACAGCCTGTCTGGGGGCTGCTCTTACAGAAACTCTGTTTGTGCTCGATGAACCCACCGTGGGGCTGCACTCTCGAGACACGGCTCGCCTGATTTCGGCCATGCGCCGCCTGTCACGCCGAGGAAATACGCTGGTGGTGGTGGAACATGAGGAGGCCGTGATGCGCGCCGCCGATTATCTGGTGGATATGGGGCCGGCCAGTGGTGCCGCCGGTGGGGAGTTGGTGTATGCCGGTGCGCCTGCCGGAATTGAGAAGGCGGAGCAGTCGCTCACAGGTCAGTACTTGGGCGCAGAACGTCAGATAGCTGTACCGAAACGCCGCCGCAAGGGAAAGGGTAAAATCTCCATTCGTGGCGCGGAATGCCACAACCTGCATAATTTCGATGTGGATATCCCTCTGGGGGTGTATACCTGTCTGACCGGTGTGAGCGGCAGTGGTAAGAGTTCGCTGGCCTGTCAGGTCCTTTACGGTTCCGTACATGCCGATGCCCTCGATGATGAGGACGAAATGAAGGTGCGCAGCATTAAGGGCCTGGACAAGGTGCACGATGTGGTGTTGGTGGACCAGAGCCCCATTGTGCGCACCCCGCGCTCGACTCCTGCCGTATACATTGGAGTGTTCGAGGATATTCGCGCTCTTTTTGTGGCTGAACCTGCGGCTCAGGCTCGCGGGCTCAAACCGGGCTATTTCTCTTTCAACAGTGGCGATGGTCGTTGCCCCCGCTGCTCCGGCCTCGGGCAGGAGAAGGTGGAAATGCAGTTCCTTTCCGATATTTATGTACCCTGTGCCCTTTGTCACGGTACACGTTACACTGACCAAGCCCTTACCATCACATTGCTTGGCTACAATATGGCGGAGCTACTGGCTCTGGATATCCGCAGTGCTCAGCGCCTGTTTTCCCGCGAAAAGAATGCCAGAGCCCGCCGAATTGCCGAGCGTTTGCAGGTGCTCGTGGATGTAGGTCTGGGGCATCTCGGCCTCGGTCAACCGCTCAATACGTTGTCCGGTGGTGAGAATCAGCGCCTGAAACTGGCGCAGATTCTGGTGGACGCGTTGACTGAGGAAGCCGCCGAAAAGGGGTGTCTTCTGATTCTGGATGAACCCGGTACAGGTTTGCATTTCAGTGATTTGGAGGTCCTGTTGCGCGTCTTTGATCGCTTGGTGGAGCAGGGGAATACTCTGCTTGTTATCGAGCATAATCTCGAGCTTATCAAGTGCGCCGACCATGTGATTGACCTCGGACCCGAGGGCGGTACCGGGGGTGGTAATATCGTAGTGCAGGGGACACCGGAGCAAGTGGCCGCCAGTGGGCTCGGCTACACGAGCGGTTATCTGGCTCAGGCTCTTGGCAATCAGGCAGAGCTACTTTCTGCCCCCTCAGCCATGGAGGTCGATGTAGCTGTGCCGGACGGTGTAATTGCGCTGAGAGGTGCTCGCCACCACCAGCTCAAAAATATCGACGTCGACATTCCGCGCAATGAAATGACCGTAGTTACCGGTCTTTCCGGCAGTGGTAAGAGTACCTTGGCCTTTGATATTGTGTTTGCCGAGGGGCAGAAGCGTTTTATGGACGTCATGAGCCCTTATGCCCGCCAGTTCACCGAGCAGATGGAGGCTCCTGACATCGACCGCCTGACGGGGCTTCCCCCCACCGTGGCGATTGAGCAGAATCGCTCGCGTGGAGGTTGCAAGTCCACGGTGGGTACTGTAACGGAAATATGGCAGTTCCTGCGCTTGCTTTATTCCAAACTGGGGCAACCCCATTGCCCGCGCTGTAAGGTGCCGGTGGGGCGGCGCATGCCCGAGGAGATTCGGGCTCTCGTGATGGCGGAAATCGACAAGCGCCCCGCTTCTCTCATGATTGCCGCTCCCGTGGTGCGTAACCGAAAGGGGCACTATGCCGACCTTGCCCGTTGGGCCGCCAAGAAGAAATATCCCTACATGATTGCCGACGGCTCTCTTTGCCGTCCCGATGAGTTCACGCCGCTTGACCGCTACTCCAACCACGATGTGGATATTGTGCTGGCAGAGATTTGCGTGCAGGGCAACCACATCACGATGAACGGTAAGGATTGCGATTTCGCAGCTCTTCAGGAGTGCGTGGGGCGGGCTCTGGAAATGGGCGATGGTTTCCTGCGCTTGGTGCAGGGTGAGAACTGCCAGCTGCTGGGCACGCGCCTGACCTGCCCGCAGTGTGGTGAGAGCTATGCCGAGCCGGAGCCTTCCACCTTCTCCTTCAATTCCCCTCGCGGTTGGTGTCCGGTCTGTGCCGGGCACGGACGTGTGGCCGATGTGGGTGGTAGCCGGAAAGATGACGAGAAGATGAGCGAACTGGAGCGCGAATTGCGCTTTGACCGTGAGGTGGAGAAGGCTGCTGCCAAGGATGGCCCCGGCCGCCTGTGCCCGGCCTGTCATGGGCAGCGCCTGCATGAGTTTGCTCTCGGTGTAACGCTCTTCGGCAAAAATATCGCCGAGGTAGGCAGCTTGGATGCTGTCAGCGCGCTGGAACTGGTGAATACTTGGCATTTTGAGGGCCGTGAGGCCGACATTGCCCGCAACGTGCTGGCAGAGATTGCCCCTCGTCTGCGTTTCCTGCAACGCGTCGGGTTGGGCTACCTGTCCATGGACAGAGCTGCGACAACGCTGTCCGGTGGAGAGACCCAGCGTATACGTCTGGCCGCCCAGCTGGGCTCGGAACTGCGAGGCGTGCTCTATGTGCTCGACGAGCCGACCATCGGTCTTCACCCGCGCGACAATGAACGCCTGCTCTCAACGCTGGCTGACCTCAAGCTGCGTGGTAACACACTGCTGGTTGTTGAGCATGATGAGGATACCATGCGCTGTGCTGACCACATCATTGACCTCGGTCCCGGTGCCGGTGTGCACGGTGGCGAAATTGTGGCTCAGGGTACATTCGATGAGGTCGCGGCTAATCCTCATTCGGTCACGGGGCGTGCTCTGGCAGAGTCCCGCCGCCACCCGTACTGTGGCAAATGGTTGCCGGTGAAGGACGCCGAGTGGCTGGAACTGACGGGGTGCTGTCTGCACAACCTGAAGAATGTTACCCTGCGTATCCCCCGTGCACGCTTCACGGTGGTAACCGGTTCATCGGGCGCGGGTAAGACTTCCCTTATTACCGGAACGCTGGCTCCTGCGGTACAGCAGGCCTTGGGGGGCTCCATCAGCAAAGAGGAGCGCGCCGCGTGGAAAACGTCGCGTGGTCTCGATTCTGTCAGGGCTTTATATCGTGTGGATCAATCCCCTCTGGGGAAGACCCCGCGCTCTACGCCCGCTACTTACATCGGAATTTTTGATGAAATCCGCAAGCTCTTTGCTCAGAGTGCCGATGCCCGTCGCTTGGGTTTCGATGCCGGTCGATTCTCGTTCAACACGGCTGCCGGACATTGTGAGAGCTGCAAGGGTACCGGTTACCAGCGCCAAGAGATGGATTTCCTGCCGCCCTGCAATGTACCCTGCGAGACCTGCCGCGGTGCTCGCTACAATTCGCGTACCCTGCAGGTGCGCTACAAGGGCAAGACCATCGCAGAGGTGCTCGATATGAATATTGAGGATGCCGCAGAGTTCTTCGCCGGGCAACCTCGCTTGGCGGATCCGTTGAAGCTGCTCTGCGAGACCGGGCTGGGGTATCTCACACTGGGGCAGGCCAGCAACACGCTCTCCGGCGGTGAGGCTCAGCGCATTAAGTTGGTAGCTGAGCTCATAAAGGGGCGCCGGGCTGCGCTTTCGGCCATTCGCCGTGGTAAGGCCCTTCCTCAGGATTTGTATCTCATTGAGGAGCCGACTATCGGCCTGCATCCGCATGATGTGCGCCTGCTGGTAGGTGTGCTGCGCCGTCTGGTCGATATGGGCAACACGGTGGTGGTCATTGAGCATAATCTCGAGCTGATATGCGAGGCCGACTATGTGATTGACGTGGGCCCCGGTGCCGGCGCTGAGGGTGGCACCATTGTGGCTGAGGGCACTGTGAAGCAGGTGGCTCGCCATAAAAAGAGTATTACCGCTCCCTTCATTCGTGCTGAACTGGAAAAATAGCTCTTGTATTAGTCAGAACTAATGGCTAGACTGGCTGTATGAGTTCAGCAGAATGGATTTCAGCGGTTTTCAGCCCCACCGGCGGCTGTGAGAAGGTAGCTTCGGCCATCACTCAGGGGATGGTAGGTCGTCGTGTAGACTTGTGCGCCCCCGTGGCGGCAGAGTCGGTGAGTGCTCCGCTCCTAGCCGTGGTGCCGGTGTACGGTGGCCGTGTGCCCGAGGTCGCTCTGGAGCGTCTGCGTGCTCTGAAAGGGAACGGCGGCCCGGCCATTGCTGTGGTGGTGTATGGTAACCGCGCTTATGAGGACGCGCTGCTGGAGCTGCATACTGAGCTTACCGCCAACGGCTACAAGGTGATTGCCGCAGCTGCGTTCATTGCTGAGCATTCCATCGTGCGCAGTATCGCGGCCGGTCGTCCGAATGCTGCAGATTGTGAGGCTGCTGCCGGGTTCTCCCGTTCCGTGGTGGCAAAACTGGCCGCCGGGGATATGAGTGTTGTCTGTGTTCCTGGTAACATGCCGTACCGTGACCGCCCGCAAATGCCGGTTGTTCCGCTCACGCTGGATAGCTGCCGTGGCTGTGGACGCTGCGCCCGCTTGTGCCCCGTGGGGGCCATTCCAGCGCATGCCCCGCATACGACGGATGCTGCGAAGTGCATTCTCTGCATGCGCTGTGTGGCGGTATGCTTCCGCCGTTCTCGCTTGATGCCTCCTCCTGCGCTGGAGGGAATGACTCAGCGTTTGAAGATGGTGGCATCCGAGCCCAAACAGCCCGAGATTTTTATCTGAAGCCGCCCTCTCAGTGAGGGATTGGTTGTGAGCGCGCAGAGTTGAGCTCTGCGCGTTTCTTTTCATACCCGGGTAGCAGGAGCACTTTCGGTTCGTCTGCTGTGCCGGCACGGAAGTCTACGGTGTAAGTGTTGGGCTTGTCCCAGAGCCATACATTGACCTCAATCTGCGGCTTGTTGTAACTGCGGTGTACTTCACAATTCCTGCCGTTCGTTTCCATGCAGGATAACATGCAGTGACTGAAGAGATTGCAGTGGGTATTGATGCCTGCCACTCGCTCCGGGAAATTTGCAGGCGGAGCCCATGAGATTGCGAGCATGCGTTCCTCAAACTCGTGAATCTCAACCGGGCGGAAAGTGAACTCAATACCATCGATGCTGCGGGTAGTGACTTGGTTGGTGGGCACGGTTACACTGTGGCGCTGTGTCTCAACCGCGCAGTTGAGCTCCAGTGTGCCATGGGCTCCCGGTTTCGCTGTGAGAGTGTGCTCCTGAACCGTCAGCCCCGGGCTGTCGGTGCGCATGCTGTGTAACTGCAGATTGCAGGAGACTTCCTCATCGTAGCGATAACGGATGTTTTCCCCGTCAGCCTGCGGAATGAGTACCAGACTGTACGGATCTCCTATGGTGCCTTCACCTGATAGGTTGGCGTTGCAAGCTGTGAGCAGGGTACAGCCACAGAAGAGTAATAGATTTTTTTTCATAGAGTTCGGATGATGGGGTGTTGTTTCTTTAGTTGGTCAGAAGTTGTTCGATGCGGCGGGCTCGTGCGCACTTCGTCGGTTCCCAGAGGTAGAGGAGCTCGGTGCGGATGAGCTCGAGCGCTGTGTCGCCACGGCTGCTGCGAGTGTCTCGGTCGGCACCAGCTGCAAGCAGTAGCTCGGTGATTTCCGGTGCCAGCGCTTGTACGGCACACATCAGTACGGTGTTCCCTTCATTGTTTTCGGGGGCGTTAACCTCGGCGCCGGCGGCTAATAGCTCGCGGGTAATTTCCAGATGGTTGCCTGTAGCTGCATCGTGCAGGGCGGTGGCATTGCTCTGTGCACAGCTGCGGTTCACATCGGCACCGGCGGACAGTAGCATTTTTACAATATTCAGACTGTCAGCGCATACCGCTGCCATCAGTGGCGTGTAGCCACGCGTGTCGCAGGCATTCACAGCGGCCCCGGCAGCAATGAGCTGTTTGCATATCTGTTCGCGGTTTTCAATGGCCGCAACCAGCAGAGCCGGTTCCTCATCCTCACCGTAACATTCATTCGCGTCCGCGCCTTTTGCCAGCAGCAGGCGTACCTGCTCACTTTCCCCGGTCGTAATCGCTCTGAACAGCGGTGTTCCTGTCTGATATGCTTCGTTATCCATCTGCAGCGCAGCATACCCCCATATCGCCCCCTTGTCAAGCAGGTGACGTGTATTCTGATACAATCCTAGTGTCATACTAGGATTTCTTGCCTGCTGTTTGACAGACTCTGCCATTGCATAGGCGGTACATTTGTGCTAAAATGCGCCGCGTTATGTCAAATACATCCCTTTCTCCCGAACTGGTGAAGCTCACCACCGAGCTGGCCAATGCCGTTGCTCAGAGCCAGAAGGTCGTTTCCGCCCGCGCTCGTATCGGCCTTTTCTACCAGAACCCCGAAGCCACTGATCTTTTCCGCAAGGTCAACGAGTATGGCGAGAAGCTCCGCAACAAGCACATGGAGGGCATGCCCCCCTCTGAGGAGGAGATTTCCACCTTTGACGGTCTGCGTCAGGACGTGATTGACAACCCCATCTGCAAGGGGTTCCTCGAGGCTCGTCAGGAGCTCGACGAAATGCTCAACATTGTGCACCAGTACCTTTGCATCGCCATCGAGAAGGGCTGCTCCCCCACCGATGAGGAGGTGGCCGACTCCATGAACCAGCAGGTAAGCTGCTCCTGCGGCGGTGGTTGCAGCGGCAATTGCGACGACTGCGAGAGCGACTGCAAGAACCACGGCGAGGGCGAGCACGAGTGCAAGTGCGGTCATGGCGACGGTGAATGCTGCGGTGGTCATGGCGACGGTGAATGCTGCGGCGGTCATGGTGACGGCGAGTGCTGTGGCGGCCACGGCGAAGGCCATGAGTGCAAGTGCGGTAAGCACTGATTTGCTCCTACATGTATTTTTTTGCGCCTCTGCTTCCTCTCACGGAGCAGGGGCGTTTTTCTTTCTGTTAACATTGACTTTTCTCACTCACGTGCTAGAATGGCTGCGTGAAAGTTCTTGCACCCATCCTCCTGATATTAGGAACTCTTTACACGTTTTATATGACGGCTTGGTATGGCTGGCAGAGTGCGTACTGGGCCACTCTGGGAAAAGCCGAGGCTGTTTGTTACTGTAATGTGAAGTGCTGGACATTTGTGGCCTGCTTGGCCGTGAGCCTGTTATGCTGGGTGTGGTATGGAATCACGCTGTGGCGGAAAAAAGGGTATGGAATTCTCACCGGGGTATATGCCGGCGTGTGTGGATTATTGTATGTGGGGGGAATTCTATGGCTAAATTGGTGCTGAACCGCTTAAAATGTGAGATTTTGCTTGCATTTTAAGGCATTTTGGTGCATAACGCTGCGCAGTTATGACGGAAGAACGCGCGCGCAAGCCCTCCTGGCTGAAGGTAAAGCTGCCCAAAGGGCAGGCTTTTAAGCATGTAAATAATCTGGTGAAGGGAAATTCCCTTGTTACCGTGTGTGAGGAGGCTATGTGCCCGAATCGTGGTGAATGCTGGAGCCATGGTACTGCTACCTTCATGGCCTGTGGTGATGTTTGTACCCGCGCCTGTGGTTTCTGCGCTACTCGTACCGCCAAGCCCAAGCCTCTGGACCCCGAGGAGCCGGCCAAGATCGCAGACGCCGTGAGCCGCATGAATCTTTCCCACTCTGTGGTGACAATGGTGACCCGCGATGACTTGAAGGATGGCGCTGCTGCGCACATGGCCGCCATTATCCGTGAGATTCGCAAGTCCAGCCCTCAGACCGTCATTGAGGTGCTCACCTCTGATTTTAACGGCAATGAGGACGCTTTGGCCATGGTCATGGACGCTCGCCCCCACATTTTCAACCACAATCTTGAGACGGTGGAGCGCCTTTCTCCTGTGGTGCGCTTCCGTGCCCGTTACCGTAAATCTCTTCACATGCTCCAGCGCGCTCTGGAGATGGCTCCCGGCATGGTCGTGACCAAGAGTGGTATTATGCTGGGTCTCGGTGAGACACGCGAAGAAATTGAGCAGACGATGGATGACCTTCGTGCTCATGGTGTTACCGTGCTGACCATGGGGCAATATCTGCGCCCGTCCGCTCGCCATCTGCCGGTAATTGATTACATTCGTCCGGAGGTGTTTGATGAGCTTCGTGAGGTGGCTCTGAGCAAGGGGTTCCGCCATGTGGCCAGCGGCCCGCTTATTCGTTCCTCGCACCATGATGCTAACTTCCGCCCGGAGCTGGATATCATGGAGGCCATCACCGCAGACCTCCGCGCCCGCGGTGAACTGAGCTAAGGCGCCCCATTCTGCTTGACACTGCGCAAGAAAGCCGCTAAAATCACCGTAACACGCATCTTTCATACCACATTTTATGGCTACTGAGACAATGACCGACGCCGAGGTTTCGCTGAACGCTCTGTACGGCTGCGATACCTTCGGGATTAAAACGATGGAGAAGTACCTCTCCAAAAGCGCGTTCAAAAAGATGATGCATACCGTCCAGAAGGGCGGCAAGCTTGATATCGGTATCGCTGATGAAGTAGCACAAGCCATGAAAGTGTGGGCTCTGAGCAAGGGGGCCACCCATTACACGCACTGGTTCCAGCCGCTGACAGACGCCACCGCCGAAAAGCACGATTCCTTTGTGGAACCGGATGGTAAGGGCGGTATGATTTGCGAATTTACCGGTAAGAACCTCATTCAGGCGGAGCCGGACGCCTCCAGTTTCCCCAGCGGCGGCATTCGTGCCACCTTTGAGGCCCGCGGCTATACCGCATGGGATCCCACCAGCCCCGCTTTCATTAAGCGCACCGAGAATACAGTAACGCTTTGCATCCCCACCGCATTTTGCAGTTACACCGGTGAGGCTCTGGATAAGAAGACACCTCTGCTGCGCTCTATGGCCGCAGTGGCTCACCAGACCACCCGCGTGCTGAACTGCTTCGGCATTGAGCCCAGTTATGTGGTGAGCAATCTCGGTGCTGAGCAGGAGTACTTCCTCATCGACCGTGATCTCTACCTGCAGCGCATGGACCTCATTGAGACCGGGCGCACGCTTTTCGGCTGCCTGCCGCCCAAGCACCAGCAGATGGAGGATCACTACTTTGGCTCCATCAAGGAGCGCGTGCTTGAGTTCATGATGAGCGTGGATCGCGCCCTGTGGGCTCTTGGTGTGCCGGCTAAGACCCGCCATAATGAGGCCGCTCCCGGCCAGTTTGAAATCTGCCCCCTCTTTGAGCCCTGCAATGTGGCCGTCGACCATAACGTCATGATTATGGACATCCTGCAGAGGCAGGCTCTCAAGTACAACCTTGTGTGTCTGCTGCATGAGAAGCCCTATGCTAGCGTGAATGGCTCCGGTAAGCACAACAACTGGTCTCTTTCCACCCCCGAGCTGGGCTCGCTGTTCTCCCCGGGCAAGACTCCTCACAGCAATCTGCTTTTCCTGACCTTCCTTTCCGCCGTTATCATGGGTGTGGATAAGCATGCAGACCTTCTGCGCGCTTCCATCGCCAAGGCTGGTAATGACCACCGTCTCGGTGCAGCTGAGGCTCCCCCCGCCATTATCTCCATCTTCCTGGGGGACCAGCTCACCGATATCATTGAGCAGATTAAGGCCGGCGGTGCTAATTCCTCCGCTACTAAGACTATCATGGAGCTTGGTGTAGATGTGCTTCCTGAGCTGCCCAAGGATACGACGGATCGCAACCGCACTTCTCCCTTCGCCTTCACCGGTAACAAGTTTGAGTTCCGTGCCGTTGGTTCCTCCCAGACTTGTGCGTGGCCCATGGCTGTGCTCAATACCATCATGGCTGAGGCTCTGGATATCGTGGCCTCTCGCTTGGAGCCGGTTGCCGGTACTCCTGAGTTTAAGAATGCCGTTCGTGAGCTTATTAAGGAGCTCGTCACGAACCATGACCGAGTTATCTTCAACGGTAACGGCTATTCTGATGAGTGGGTGGCTGAGGCTGAGCAGCGAGGACTGCCCCATATCAAGTCCACCCCTGAGGCTCTGGATGTGCTGGCGCGCCCCGATACCATCGCGCTCATGGAAAAGTATGGCGTGCTGAACCGCTCCGAGCTGTTGGCTCGCCGCGAGATTCAGATTGAGAACTTTGAGAAGCTCATCGACATCGAGGCCAAGACCTGCCTTAACATGCTCCGCACCATCTATCTGCCCGCAGTGGCCAGGCAGATGACGGAAATCTGCGGCACTGTCTGCGCTATTCAGGCTGCCGGTATTTCCGCCGGTATGAAGGCTGCTCGTGCTAAGGCCGGGGAGGTGGGCTCTCTGTATGATGAGCTCGTGCCCCGCGTGGACGCCCTAGAGGATGCTATCAGCTGTGGCGAGCCCATGGCTATGCGTGCTGCCATGGAGGATGCTCGCCTCACGGTAGATGCTTTGGAAGCTATTCTGGCGGCTGATCTCTGGCCTGTGCCTACATACGCTCAGATGCTTAATATCCATAGCAAGTAACATTCTGTTTGTTTTATACAGCGCCGTGAAAAAGGTGATTAAGACCTTTTCACGACGCTTTTTTGTGTGGAAAAAAAACAAAAGTGTGTCATAATGGGTGTTTAGGGGGTTGACGTCTTTCTATATTAGGCTATACTGCACTCGCGTTTTTGGCAAACTCTTGACAAAATACGTATAGGGTGGATTATCGCTCAGTATCTCAGATTTCATCATGTCTACACCAAAAAAGAAAACGGAGACCACAGAATCAAAAGCTGCCAAGCCCAAGGCGGAGAAGAAAAATTCAGCCAAGTCTGCGGCTAAGTCCGCTGCCAAGGCTGAGGTAAAGCCTGAGACTAAGGCATCAGCTAAGCCTTCCTCCAAGGCTGAGGCTAAAACTGCCGCCAAGCCTGCTGTCAAGGCTGAGGCTAAAACTGCGGCTAAGGCCTCAACTAAATCGCCTTCCAAGCCCGCAGCAAAAGCGAAAACTCCTGCTAAGCCTGCCGCTAAAAAAGCAGCAAAAGCTTCCACCAAAGAGCCCGCAGTTGTTTCTGATGCTGTAGAGAAATTGGTTGAAGCTCCTGAAGAGGTGGTGCAGTCTGTGCCGGCTCCGGAGCTGGAGGCTGCTCCTGCATCGAGCTCCCGCAAAGCAAAAACATCTGCTAAATCATCCGCTTCTGGTAAAAAGGAAAGCGAGAAGAAAGTTGCAGAGATTGTTGAAGAGGAGCTGACTCCGGAAGATGTGGATTTTGAGGATGGTGATGATGCGGACGATATCGGTGATATTGTACTTGATGACGAGCCGGTTGTTGATATGGATGCTGAGCCTGCGGCTCCTCGAAAGTCATCCGGCTCTCGCCGCAAGAACTCATATTCTCCACCTAGGATTACCTCCAAGGAATTACAGGAGTTTTTCCCTGATGATATCACCCTGAAGACAGCATTTAAGAATCTTCTTGCCATCGCTAAGAAGAATAATGGCTATGTGACGGATGATGATATCTTCTCATCTTTGCCGATGGAGGGCTATGAGGAGCAGGATACCGAGCGTCTTTTTGAGCGTCTTCACTCTATTGGTGTAGAGGTGCGTGATGAATCTGCTACCATTGCTCCCATTTCACTGGCTGATTTGAAGGGCTCAAAGGGTAAGAGTGTACGACTCGTGGATTCTCCTGTTGTGCAGGAGAAGGTGAGAGAGCTTATAGTTCTTGCCACGGAGCAGGGGTATCTCACATATGATGACATCAATGATGTGCTGCCCAATGATATGATTAACCCCGCAGACCATGAGGAAATCATGGAGCGTTTACGCGGAATGAACTTTGATATCATTGACGCCTCTGATGTGGATAATTATAGTGAGCGCCAGCGTCTCGTGGACTCCGGTGAAGAGGACGAAAACGAAAAGATGGAGGCTAAGCTGGATATTCTTGATGACCCCGTGCGCATGTACTTGAAGCAGATGGGGCAGAAGGATTTGCTTAAGCGTGAGCAGGAGGTGAGCCTTTCCATCCGTATTGACCGTGCTGAAAATGACCTGCAGACTCGTCTGCATAAGTTTGGTCTTGTGTCCATACTTTATCTTGAAACCGCTCAGAGAGTTCTGCAGAATAAGGAACGCTTTGACCGAGTGGTGGCTGATAAAAATATTGACCATCGTGAACAGTATTTCAAGGAGATTCAGCCCCTTATTAACAAGATTTACGATTTGCATGATGAGGCTCAGGCCGCTTATAACAACCTTCGCAGAGCCCGCCGTCGTAACAAGGGGGTGGACGCTGCTGAAAAGACCTTCCAAAGCCTATTGGAGACGCTTGATGCGCTTTACCGTAAGTTCAGCTTTAAGGGGAAGGTGTATGAGGATTTTGTGGCCCGCTTGCGCGATGTTCGCCAGCGTGTCATGAAGCTGCGCCGCCAGTATGATGGTGACCTGGACAATAAGGAATACAAGGATATGATTACGGAGACGGAGGTTCAGCTCTGGATGCCTGTGGATGAGTTCCTTGAAAATTACAAGTCCATGAAGGAATCCATGAAGGAGGCCAAGTCCGCTAAGCGCGAAATGATTGAGGCTAACCTTCGTTTGGTAATTTCCATCGCTAAGAAGTATACGAACCGCGGTCTGGCTTTCTTGGACCTTATTCAGGAGGGTAACATGGGCCTGATGAAAGCAGTAGAGAAGTTCGAGTATCGCAGAGGGTATAAGTTCTCCACGTATGCTACATGGTGGATTCGCCAAGCTATTACTCGCTCGATAGCTGACCAAGCTCGTACGATTCGTATTCCCGTGCATATGATTGAGACAATCAACAAGCTTATGCGCGTGCAGAAGAAGCTTGTGCAGGATTTGGGCCGCGAGCCCTCTCCTGAGGAAATCGCGATTGAGAGTGGTATGCAAGTGGAGCGAGTGCGCAGCGTGCTGAAGATGGCTCAGCAGCCTATTTCAATGCAGCAGCCCGTGGGTGATTCTGATGATACCTCATTTGGTGACTTCTTGGAGGATAAGAGTGCTGAGAATCCTATGGATGGTGCGGCTTTCAACTCTCTGCGTGAGAAGCTTTCCGGTGTGCTGAATACGCTTAATGAGCGCGAGCGAGCCGTTATTGAGCAGCGCTTTGGTCTTAAGGATGGTAATCCCAGAACTCTTGAAGAGGTGGGTCGCCAGTTTAATGTGACTCGTGAGCGTATTCGCCAGATTGAGGCTAAGGCTCTGCGCAAACTGCGTCATCCTACGCGTATTGGTTGCATCAAGGGCTTCTTGGATTCTACCGTTTCCTGATATTGACCCTTGTTTTTGATGGTACTTTCGCCGTATCATATGCGGCGAAAGTATCTTTTTTTTGTTGTGTCTCACTTTATGAGTGACTTTGCCTTGTCAATATGCTATGATAAATGCACTTACCATGATGAGGACGTTTTCTCGTACTGCCATTTTCTCTATGATTGCCATGGGTGCTTTTTCCATGGCCCCTCTCTCATTCGCTCAACAGACAGATAATGCTGAAGCATCTCGCCGCCGTATGGCTGTGCGAGATGCTCGTCAGTTGGTGCAGGAAGCTCGACTGGCTTATCAGGCCGGGCGCTACACTCAGGCTGTAGAGCATTACAGGGCTGCTCTTAGCGTGCTTCCTGATGTTCCAGCTAACAAGCGTCTTGCGGATTTTATTCGTCTGAGTCTTTCTGATGCGCTTATTGCCAGAGCGATGGATTATCGTGCAGTAGGACGATATGAGGAAGCTGTGGCTTTCCTTCAGGAGGCTATTCAGCTAGCCCCTGATAACAGGCGGGCTCAGCAGGAGTTGGTTAACACGAATGACCCCGTTCGTCACAACCCCGCTTTGACTCCTCAGCATGTGGGTGATGTGGCTGAGGTTACACGTCTTCTTGAACTTGGTAACAGCCAGATTGACCTTGGAAAGTTTGACGACGCAGAAAATACTTTCCGCAGCGTGCTTCGCATAGACCCCTATAACTCTGCCGCCCAGCAAGGACTGGAGCGCTCTCGCCAGCACCGCATGAATTATTACCGTTCCGCACGTAATGCTACACGTGCCGGTATGCTGGCCGCTGTGGACGCCCAGTGGGATGAGTCCGTGGGTGGCTCTGCTCCGACAGATCTTGGCTCTTCTGAGACGGTCTCTCCCGGGCTGGATGAAGAACTGCAGACTGCCTACGCTACGCGACTTTCTGAGATGATGATTCCGAACATCGTCTTTGATGAGGCGCTGATTACTGATGTCGTTGAGACGCTTCAGAATCAGATTAATCGCTTTGAGAGTAATGGAGTACGGGCTGAGCGTCATATCAATCTTACCACAAACTTTGGCGCGACGGATTCTGACGGCTACAAGAGCATCATGGCTCAGACCTTGAACCTGCAGCTTGCCAACGTGTCCATGAAGGATTTGCTGGATATCATTTCCCGCCAGTTGGGCATTACCTATTACTATACTGCGACAGGTGTTGAACTTTCATATTCCGGCCGTGATTTCGGTCCAATGATGGAGCGCACATTTAACGTGCCTCCGCATTTCTTTGACCCGCGCCCCGGTGATGAGGAGGAGGATGAGGATGATGGCTTTGCGGATGAATCTGCAGGTCGTGTGGCTGTGCACCGAGTGAACCCTGCGCAGGTGCTTAAGAGTATGGGAATTTCTTTCCCGGAGGGTGCAACCGCTCGTTATTCTCCCTCCACCCGCCGCCTTACCGTGCGTAACACGGCCCATAATCTTGCTGAGATTGAGGAGCTGTTGAACATACCCATGGAGGAGTCACGTCAGATTGTTCTGAATGTGATTGTGATGGAAGTGTCAGAGGATGATTTGCATCAGTTGGGCTTTGACTGGTTGCTGAACTTCAATCTGGGCGGTGAGCAATATGGTTCCGGTGGGCAATCTCTTGCTTCCGGTGCTACTGGTATGCCCGTGTTCGAAGGCTTGACTGCAGAGCAGGGGCGTCAGCAGGGGCAGCTTATGACCGGTGGCTTGCGCAGTGGTGTGCAGGCATTCGCTTCCGGCGGTGCTGCTATGGATAACCTCATTAGCTCCGGTTCCGTGAGCCAGATGCGCGATGTGCAGCGCCAATATTCTCCTGCCATTTTTGGCATTCGCGGAGTGTGGGATTCTGTTGATGTAACGGTGATGATGCGGGGCCTCTCTCAGTGTAAGGGTGTGGATATCCTGCATAATCCTCGTCTGATTTTCAGCCCTGGAGCTGAGGAACAAGTGGTGTTTGCTAATGTTCATGAGCTCTTCTTCCCTGAAACTTGGGAAGCGCCCCAGACTCAGTCCATGAGTAGCGGTGGAAATAACAATTACAATAACAACAACAATAACAATTATGGCGGTTCGTCTAGTAACTCTTCTGTTGCTACAGGTGCTGTACCCAGTGACTTCGTGCGTTTCGGCATGACGGAGGATACGATAGGCGGCATTGGCACGATTCTTCAGGTGCATAACGCTGAACTTTCTGATGATGGCCGCTTTGTAACCTTGGCGCTGACGGCTACCACGAATGAGTTTGAGGGCTTTATTAACTGGGGTAGTCCCATTAATACAGCTCTTTGGTCAGGCGATGACAAGATTGAATTTTTCCAGCTCAACCCGAACTATATTCTTCAGCCCATGATAAAGCGCTATGTGGAGAATACCAAGGTAACGGTGGTTCCCGGTAGCGTGATTGTTCTCGGCGGTTTGAAAGAAGCAAGCGTTGTGCGATTTGAAGATAAAGTTCCGGTTCTTGGGGACCTTCCATTGGTGGGACGTTTGTTCCGTTCGGAGGGTGAGCAGAAAAAACGTAAGGCACTCATCTACTTCGCGAGAGTGGATGTGGTAGATCCGACAGGTCGCGATGTTGTGACCGGTGAGCGCCCCTATGTAGCGGGCGATAACAATTAATTAAATAGATATATGGGTAGTAAAGAAGACAGCAGGTATACAAACGAAAAGGATCGTAATTCTCAGGTTCGTAACATCATTTCTCAGCTGAATGCTGAACGCCCTTCTCATGAGAAATCACGAGAAGTGGTTATGCGTGCAGACGGCACAAAGGCTGTTCGCGTGGTTAAGAAGAGAAAAGTGATGGTAAGCCGAGAAGAAAAGAATCGCAGAGGCCGCAGAAGTTTTGTGCATGCGCTTCTGGTTGTGGTTTTGCTTGCTTGCCTTATAGGTGGTTTCTTTGCGTTCCGTGTATCACAGTTCTCCAGTGATTCTTATTACAGCAATCTCCAGACTGAATTGTCCCGTGCATGGGGAGCTGATGAGGTTCATTTTGTGGGAGCCCGCTTGGATGGTATGGTACTGCGCATTGATAATGTGGTTGTATCATTCCCTCAGAATAAGATGGTAGAGCGTCTGGAGCTCAGCGAAGTGAGCTGCCCTCTTTCCACAGCGTCATTCTTTACGGGGGTACTTAAGACTGACGAAGTGAAGATTGCTCGTGGCACATTGGTTCTTCCTGAAGGGGTGAATAAGCTGGATATCCCTCTGTGGAATGGTGATAATCTCTGGGAGATTAAGCGCGTTTCTTGCCCTGATTTCAACTGCTATATAGGTAATCCCCAGCTCGGCGCTGTAAGTTTGGAGCATGTGAATGCATACATGTATTATCCTAGTACATCCCGTGATACCCGTGTAGTTGTACTGCGCGGCGGTACGATGCATATCAAGGGCATGCGACCCATGGAGGTGCTTGATGCTAAGGTGCAGGTGACACCTGTAGCTCTGGAGAATATCCGTGTGAGTGCTACCCCGGACATCAATCGTGAGAAGGATGCTTCTCCCAACTCATACGTAACAATTAGTGGCCACTTCAGTAAGGGGGATGCTCTGAATACGCCCTTGGCCCTGGATACTGAAAATATTGATTTCTCTGAGTTTACAAATGGTCGTTATTCTCACATCCTTAACGCCAGAACTATGCCTTCCGCTACTGGGTCGAACAAGCCGGTAGCCCGGATTATTCTTCCGTTTGGTATGGAGCGTCCTCTGTTTGATGGTGCTTTTGCTCTGCGTGATATTAAGGTAACGCCTATGCCCATCATGACGGCTATTCTTGAGCATATTGAGCCTGCAAGACGCCGCCTGTATCTGCCCCTGCGCATTGACCGCGGCCGCGTGTCTCTCTCTTCTACTGAGGAAGGCATGAAGCTGGCCTTTAATCAGAATGAGATGCGTGAGCTGGACGTAATGTCCATGGAAGGTGAGCTTACCGTAAATCAGAACAATGATTTGTCCGGCCATATTTTATACGGCATACCGGCCGCTCTCACACACGTAGAATATCCAGATGGTTTGGCTGACCCCTTGTTCCGTGATGATGGCACAATGGCTTGGGTGCGTGCTGCTCTTTCCGGTACCGCGAATGCCCCGGCTGATAATACCGAGGAGCTTGAGGCTGTCGCGGCTGAAGCCCGTAAGGCGCGTCCTGCTCGAACTCCCTTCCACCATATTGATGTGGATGCTCTTGTGGATCAAGTCCAAGGAGAGTCCTCAGACGGCTCAGGTGAGGGGGCATCTTCTACTGAATCCGGAAATGGTGATTCTACAGGCGTGCGCCCTGCGGATGATGAAAACGTCCCGAATAACAGTGGTAACCCCTTCATTGACAGGTCTAATCCTTTTGATGATTCTCCATTCGGCGGCGGCGGTCTTACGCTTCCGGCTGATTCCTCAGTGTTTCCTCCGGCAGCGCAGTAAATGTAGCGAGATTTCTCTCCTTTGATATGTCCAACGAAATAAGAAAAAAGTGGTGGACAATACCTTTGGGGCACCTTTTGTGGTGCCTCATAGCTGGTGTGTGCAGCACACTTCGCAAGAAGATTGTAAATCTTAATGGGCCTGATGACCCATGGGGAGACTATCAGTGCATCATTGCTCTTTGGCACAATCGTGTGTTCTCTCCATGCCATGTATACCGTTATGTGGTGAAAGGTAAGTTGCCCATGAGTATGCTTACCAGTGCGAGTAAAGATGGCGCTATGCTCGCAACCGTGGCTAAAGATTATGGAATGCGCGCTGTGCGTGGGTCCAGCCATCGTCGCGGGGCTGCGGGCTTTCGTGATATGGTGCGAGAGCTGCAGGATGGCTGCTGCATGTGTATTACCCCTGATGGGCCTAAGGGGCCTATCTACAAGTGTAGGCCCGGTGTAGTACGCTTGGCTTCCATGAGTGGATACCCCATTATTCCGGCTTGCATTGATTACTCATCTTATTGGCGTATCAGTAAAGCTTGGGACGGCTTTGTCATTCCCAAGCCCTTCTCCAAGGTTACCATTACTTGGGGTAAGAAGATATATGTCCCGGCTGATATCACAGATGAGCAGCAAGCTGAGTATTGCCGTATGGTGGAGGAGGCCCTTGCTCATGGGCGCCCGGACCTTGGCCCTCTTGAAATTGAAGAACAGAAATAAACTTTATGGCAACAACCATTATTGACGGTAAGGAAGTTGCTGCACGGATTCGTGCAGGTCTCGTAGCCGAAATAGCAGAGCTAAAAGCTCAGGGGAAGACTCCGGGGCTGGCTGTTGTGCTTGTTGGTGAAGACCCGGCTTCTCAGGTGTATGTTGGCTCCAAGGTACGTGCCTGTGAAGAGCTGGGGCTGTATTCTCAGAAGTGGGAGCTTCCAGCTGAGACTACTCAGGAGGAGCTCGTGGCACTTATCCATAAGCTGAATGCAGATGACCGCATTCATGGTATTCTCGTGCAGAGCCCGCCCCCTCCTCACATTGATGAAGAGGCTGTCATTCTGAACATTGATCCACGCAAGGATGTGGATGGTTTTCATCCTGCCAACGTGGCCAAGCTAGTGCTTGAGGATGAGGAGGGATTTGTTCCCTGTACCCCTCTGGGGTGCATGGAACTGCTGAAGGCCTATGGTATTCCTACTGCCGGAAAGCATGCTGTTGTTATCGGTCGCAGCCTTATCGTGGGCAAGCCCATGGCAAACTTGCTGGTGAGCAAGAAGGCAAATGCCACTGTCACTATCGCCCACTCTCGCACAGCTGATTTGCCTGCCGTGTGCCGCACGGCTGATATCATCGTGGCTGCCGTTGGCCGCCCTGAAATGGTGAAGGCTGATTATGTGAAAGAGGGGGCTGTGGTGATTGATGTGGGAATCAACCGTATTCCGGATGCTACCCGCCCCCGTGGCTATCGTATCGTAGGTGATGTGGATTATGCCGATGTGGTGGATAAGTGCTCCGCCATAACGCCTGTGCCCGGTGGTGTAGGCCCCATGACCATTGCCATGCTGATGGCAAACACAGTGAAGGCCTGCCGCCAGCTTACCCGATAATCTCTTTTAACCGCATGCCTCCCTGTTTGTTTCCTGAAACAGGGAGGCTTTTTTTATGGCCGTTCATCATACGTTGAATGCTTGGGAAACAGAACAGCTGGCGGCGCACCGCCGGCTTGTCTCTGACCTCCTAGCTATTGCCCGGGATGAGTTGCCGAGGCATCCTCTCACGCAGGACGCTCGTAGGCTGGCCCTTTCTGAGCGTTTGCACGAAGCTTTCCGTAAGAGATGGTGTCCTGCCGGCATCAGTTTGCTGCTGGGTGGACTCGCGGATGATGATTATCGCCCTCCCAAGGTGATTGATTACATCAACGCTGAAGATTCTACTCCGCGGGGGTATTGGCCTTCGATACGCGCTGAACTCTTGCGTGCCTGTGAAGATTCCCTAGCTTATCTACAGCCGCTTGCTTTCTGTTACTTGCTACCTGCCTATCTGAAACTCTGGCTGGAGCGCCCTGATTATTTGTGTGCGGACTCTGTTTTTTTCCACCTTTGTAATGAGCCGGATGGGAAGGGGAAGGAACAGCTTTCTCCCCTATCAAAAGCTGAGCAGGACATTGTGTCGGATATCGTGAATGAGTATCGATGTCATGCCGTTTTTTCTGATATGGACCTCCTGTATCCCGGCCTGTTGCCTTGGGAACACGTGCGACGACTGACCGAGAGTCCCGATACCTCCGAGGCTGAGTTCGCAGAGTTCCTCGCTCTTGAATACGCTGAACGTACAGGATACCTTTCAGAAAAATAAAAAGATTAAAATTGATAAAAGTTAAAAAACGATAATAAAGTTGTAGAATTTGGATTTTTTGTGCGTTCTCATGGTCAGAGGCCCCCAAACGAGGGGCTGCAACAACTAAAAGAAAGCACAATTATGAAAAAACAATTCGTTAAGATGGCCGCAGTAGCGGTGATGGTATTGGGAATGGCAAGCGTTCAGGCAAGTGCTGCTGAAATATCCCTGAAAGTAAATCTGTCCAACGGTGTGGTCAGTCTCTCCAGCAGTGATGATTGCTGCCATCATCAGGTAGATAATCACAGAAGGGTAGATGTTAACCGCCGCGAGGCTCAGCGCCGAGAGGAAATGCGCCGCCGCGAAGAAATGCGCCGCAGAGAACAGCTGCGCCACCATGCTGCGGCTCGTCGTGATAATCATCATGGACGCCGTTAATCTGAAAGACAACAGCTAAAAGAAAGTACAATTATGAAAAAGCAATTCGTTAAGTTCGCCGCTGTGGCCCTGATGGCATTGGGTGCGCTGAGCGCACAGGCAAGTGCAGCTGATGTAGCAGTGAGAGTAAATCTGGCAAATGGTCGCGTAAGTGTTTCCCGGGATGCTCATTGCTGTCATCACAAGGTAGATAATCACCGAAGAGTGAACGTTCACCGCCTTGAAGCCCTCCGCCGTGAGGAGATGCGCCGCCGAGAGCAGCAGCGCCGCCATGCCGCAGCCCATCGTAATCATCATCGTGGACGCCGTTAATCTCAGGAAGATAAATCTATGGACGCCCCTCCAGACACAGACATTATAACACAGCACCGCCGCTGAGTCCTTCCGAAGAACTGGAAACTCAGCGGCGTTTTTTTGTTTATATTTTTCAGGCTTTCGAGTAAAGTACAGAGTCAAAGCCCTCGAACTTCTCCAGCTCATTGCGCTGGGTAAAGAGTTCTTTAAAGGGCGGGAAGTAAGTATCTGCCGGCCAGCTGCCGTGCACTTCTGATACATAGAGTCCGCTCATGAGCGGCAGCATGAGGGCATATATCTGTGCTCCTCCTATAACCATGATTTCTTCGCTCTGAAGCTCCATGCCGTTGAGTTCTTGAAGAGAATGAATAACGGTGGCTCCGGGTGCATCAAAATCCACATCTCGTGTGAGCACGATATTCTGGCGGCCGGGTAGTGGGCGGCCCAGACTCTGCCAAGTTTTACGCCCCATGAGGATGGGGTGCCCCATGGTGAGACGCTTGAAGAGCTTGAGGTCATCAGGCAGGCGCCAGGGCATGGTGTTATTTAGTCCGATGGCGCGGTCTTCTGCCATGGCAACGACTCCGGTAAAAGTAAGGCTCATGAGGTGTGGTGGTGTTAGTGTTTTTCTACGAGGAAGAGGTATTCTTTCAATTTAATATCTCTGTTTCTGAGATTTCGGCAGCCCCGGAAGGTATTGTAATCCGTTTCCAGTGCGCTTACTTTGCCGATGGAGTTCAGGTGCTCCATAAAGTCATCATACTTGACGAAGCCCTCAGAGTTATATGAAATAAGAATGAAGCGTGCCGGGCATTCGTCAATGAGATGGAAAAGTTCATCGCGGGCGAGCTGAGGCTTGTTGTACGCGGAGCGTTTCCAACCGCGAGGAATTCCGGATTCCGGGGAGTATGATTCCGGTTTCTCGTAATTGGCTACTAAGTTCAGCATGAAGTAATTTGAGCCGTACGGGTGCTGATTGTAGGGCGGATCCAGGTAGGCTAAATCCACCTCTGGCATATTTTGCACCGCATGAATAGCTCTACCATGGAGAATATGGTTTGTGGTGTGATGTCGGGAGAACACCGGCAGCGTTAGCTCGATATTACCCAGAATGCGGGAAAGTGCATTTCTTCCTTTGCCTCCAAACTGGCCTCGGCCTTCACTGTTTTTATAAAATCCTTTGAAAACGCCGGCCGTGTTGGTATGTACTGATGCACCGTAGAGCAAGGGGGCCATGAAGAAGGGGAATAGGCGCTCTGGCAATCTGTGAATAGCGCGGCTGGCCGTATCCAGATACATGGCGTTTCTCCGTGTGTAAAAGGCGCGCTCGCCGGGGCGTATATCCTCATCGTTAGCCGGGGCGTACATCTCCGTAATGAAGCCCGGTGTCAGGTTCTGGAGTTCTTCTTGCAGGCTGCTGAGTTGCTCTGCGAGTTCTGCGTGGTTCAGCTCATCTGCATTTGCCAAATAGCAGCGGTTAATGATGTGGGCGTAATCCTCCAAATCATTCACGTACAAATCAGTAGAGTGTTGTTTCAATAGTCTGGCCACGATGCCGGAGCCGGAGAATGCGTCCAAACAACTGAGTTTTCTGCCCCCCAGCCGCTCGCGTACTTGCATGATGCCTTTACTGATGAAGCCCAGCAGTGAACGCTTGTTACCGATATAGGTGATTATCTGCTCTGCCAGATAGGCGGGGTTTTCTTTACATTCCTGCGGCTGAGGCATGGCGACAGGTCAGACGGAGATAGGAGCCTTGATATGCGGGTGCGGATCATAGTTCTCCAGCGTGAAATCCTCGTAATCAAAGCCATCAATGGCGGTGACTTCGGTATTTAGCTTCATGGTGGGCAGGGGGCGCGGCTCACGGGTAAGCTGCAGGCGTGCCTGTTCCAGATGATTCTTATACAGGTGCAAATCACCGAAAGTGTGTACGAACTCGCGCGCTTCATAGCCGCATACCTGCGCCACCATCATGAGCAGCAGGGCATAGCTGGCTATATTAAAGGGTACTCCCAAGAACAAGTCACAGCTGCGCTGGTACAGCTGCAAGCTCAGTCCATGCTTTTCTCCCTCTTTCTGTGCGGGAATAACACAGAACTGGTACAGGCAGTGGCAGGGCGGCAGCGCCATGTTGTCCACCTCTGCCACATTCCAAGCTGTAACGATGTGCCTGCGACTCCAAGGATTATTCTTCAGGCTATCGATGAGTTTTGCAATCTGGTCAATACTGCCGCCTTCACCATCCGGC
Source organism: Akkermansia sp. (assembly GCA_045540095.1). Taxonomy (GTDB): domain Bacteria; phylum Verrucomicrobiota; class Verrucomicrobiia; order Verrucomicrobiales; family Akkermansiaceae; genus Akkermansia. Next base: position 63,191 of record JAZQGN010000016.1, on the reverse strand, counting down.
CATTTGCGCCACTGGCTACCGTACACAGGACCAAGGTCTCCGTTCTCATCAGCCCATTCATCCCAGATGCTTACCCCATGCTCCTGCAGGTAGCGCACATTCGTGCTGCCCTTGAGGAACCAGAGCAGCTCGTATATGATGGAGCGCAGGTGAAGCTTCTTTGTGGTAAGGCAGGGGAAGCCTTTCCGTAAATCGAAGCGGGCCTGGCGTCCGAACACACCGATGGTGCCGGTTCCGGTGCGGTCATCGCGTCCCACACCGTTGGTCAGCACGTCGTCGAGCAGCTCTAGATACTGTTTCATGGCCGAAGCGTGTTATTCATCAGAGCGAAAGGGCCTCGCGAATCTGAAGCGCGTATTTCTCAGCACGCTCGGCAAGGCTCAGCTCAGGATCACGGTAAAGAATACCACGGGATACGTTGATAACGGGAGGGGCCACACGGGTGCCTCCGGTAAGTGCGCTCAAGTCACCGCCCTGGGCTCCAAGGCCGGGGATGAGCAGGGGGGCATCCGGCAGCTCGCTCAGTAGCTCGCTACTGGCATTCGTAAGGCCCATCACCATGCCTACTTCTGTAGCGGCACCCTCAGCGCGTGCGCGTTCCACCATGTCTCCCACCAGCTGGTACACCTTGCGACCATTGGAAAGTACTTGGCGCTCAATGTCAGCAGAGCCTGCATTTGACGTAACCGCGAGCAGGTAAACTGCCTTACCGGGGTGGCTCAGGAAGGGCTCCAGAATATCGTAGCCCATGAAGGGATTCAGTGTCACGGCATCCACTTTCATACGCTCGAAATATGCCTGAGCATAGTACTTCTGCGTCTCGCCAATGTCTCCGCGCTTGGCATCAAGAATAACCGGAATATCTGCGGGCATATCAGCCAGTAGCTCTTCTAGCATTTTCAGCCCGGGAAGGCCCATGGCTTCAAAGTAGGCTATATTCGGTTTGTAAGCAGCTGCATAGGGTGCTGTCTCTGTTACCACCTTTCGCAGCCAGTCGGCTAGCTCATTGATGTTTTCCGTCTGCGGGCGGGGATCCAGTCCTACACAGAGTGCAGAGCGGGTCGCGTTTATCCTTGCCTGAAGTTTTTCCGTGAATTTCATGCTACCCGTCATTCTATCATATTCTACATATTGTGGCAAGTCTTTATAAACGAATCGCCCCCGATGAAGTTCATCTTCGGGGGCGATTTATGTTAAAATGAGTGTTTGTCTGAGAGAATTAGGCAGTGAGAATTTCCGGCTCCTCGGCTTCAGCATCCTCAGGGCTTTCCATGCTTTCTTCCTCAAGTTTCAGCATACGAATAATGGCCTCAGGGTCACTGAAGTCCTGTTCCAGCTGACGGCGAGCGGCAGGTTTGTCCGCCTCTTCGTAGCAGTAGTCAATGATAAGGGCGAAAATGGCCTTTACCTTCATGACGTCATCCACGGTGTTGATGCCTGCTGCCTGAAGGCGCCCAAGCTCTTCCGTCAGGAGTTCTGACATACGGGAACGCAGCCAGAGTTTTACACTTCGGGAGCTGCGGGGCAGCTGGGCTTTCAGGTGGTTCAGCTTATCCGTTAGGTTCGGGATATACTCGAGCTCGTCGTCCAGCTCCTCGATGCGTTCCACGTCTTCATCTGAAACTTCCTCCATGGTGGAGGCTGCTGCTTCAGCACTGGTACGTTCGGCTCGGTCCTGTCTGATTTGTTCGAGCAGGGAATCCGGATTTTCAAATTGAATCTCAATCGCCCTCATTCCCTCTGCCCGAAGATTTTCGTCTGGATTCATGGATACCAGTTCCTCCAGAAGCTTTCTGGCTTTATTGATATCAGAATGCGAATCCGCAGTTTTGAAAACCTCTTCCAGCATGTCTTCCAGAAGCTGAGCCTTGAGCGCTTGCACAATCAGAACGGTTTCTCTGCAGTACTCTCGCTCCAGTGCCGTATTCAGAGCTCGCAGCTGCTGTTCGCGATTTTCGCCGGCTCTGTTCAGTTCCTGTTCAATGCTTTGCCACTCCTGCAGGGCTTGGGGAGAAAAGCCGGTGAAACCGTCCTGAACCGGGGCTACTACTTCAGGTGTAGCCTCGGTTGCCTCGTCCGGGAGAGGTACGGCCACTTCCTGCGCGATACCTGTCAGAATAGTCGCGCTCAGAAGAACTGCTGCGAAGGGGTGCTTCAGAAGCATTATCGGGAAGGGGGGGGATGAATTAGCGGTTTTGGCTTTTAATCTGCTCGAGCACCTCTTCAGGATTGGCAAAGAGCTGATTAATGCGGGCAGCAGCAGCAGCGCGCTCTTCGGCGGGCAGTGTTTCAAGAATCTGTGTGTAGAGTTCCTTTACGGCAAGGACGTCTTCCACAGTCTCGGCGGCAGTGAAGGCTGCATTAATTTTTACGAGAAGAATTTGCTGTTTCAAACCATTGAGCATCTGCAGGTTTGAGCCGCTCACTTGGGCAATTGCAGCATTGGTGAGTTCCAGAGCGCGGTCAGCATTACGCCCACAGGCACGGAGATCCTGTTCGAGCTTATTCATTATTTCTGTTTCACGCGCCATGTTCTGAATACCCGTCACGTTCTCAGTGTCCAGTTCAGCAATTTGGCTCAGAAGGCCAGCAGCGCTTTCTTTGATATCATCCGGCATGTTCTCATAAACAGCCATCAGAGCCTTGGCTCGTTCAAGCCCGGAAAGGGCATTAGCTGCCTCCAGACGCTGGGCATTCTCCAGAGATTTGTCAAGCAGCTGCGCAGTGGCCTGCACAGTGGCGGGGCTTCCTACGAAACCACCTACGACTGTACCATTTGCTGTCATGACCAGAACGGTCGGGAAGCCGCTTACCTTGAACTCTTCACACAGAGTTTGATTTCTGAGCAGGTTTTCAGGGCCGCCTACTCGGCTGCTGTCGCGGGGAACATCAATTTCAACTAGTACAAATTTGTCTGCTGCGTAGGTATCAAACTCAGGCTTGTTAAAAACGTCATTTCTGAGGCGTATGCAGTATGTGCACCAGTCAGAGCCGGTGAAGTCTACCAGCACGGCCTTGTTCTCGGCTGCAGCTCTCGTCCGTGCTGCATCCAGATCAGTCATCCATTCCGCAGCGAATGCCGGCACCACAATGGCTGCCAGCCCGGCAATTAACAAGTTCTTGAACATGGCCAAGATTATGAATGCTTTATGTCTGAAATGCAAGTCTAATCTGCGGCATAATGATATAGAACGCGCTGAGGGCACCTTATCAGGTGAACCGTTATAGGCCGGTACGGGAGGTATGATATCAGTGTTTGCTGCAGGGGGGCATGATAGTTTGCAGATGCTCTATGATTTCTTTTAATTTGAAGCTTGGGTGAAAATTATGCTTGTCACCGGGCATTCTGCTTGCTAAACTGACCACATACCAGATGCTCATGAACTCTTCCAAAAGTATTTCGCCTTCAAAAATCAGCCTGTGTCTCAGCCGGCTGAATATGTGCTGTCTGGGGGCGTCCCTGGCTGTGGTAGCCTTTTCTGTTTGCTCGTGCCAGGCGAGGCAGGCTCGCTTTGCGGCGATAGGTGAGCTTATGAAAGACGGGGTGATTCAAACTCCCTCTGAGCTTTATACCAGAGTGTTGCCGAATGGTTCTACTCTGTTGGTCTCTGCTGCTGAAAAGGGTGATGAAGCCTTGGTGAGGCGCTTGCTCGTAGCGGGGGTGGATCCGGACGGGCGGGCGTATAAGGGCAACTCTGTTCCGCTTACCCGCACACAGTCAGCTGCAGTGGTGCGTACTTTGCTTCAGTACGGGGCGGATGAGAATGCTGTGGACTCCGCCGGTATGACTCCTTTGGGCTGGATGGCGTCTCTTGATAACATGGAGGGTGTGCGGGCCCTGTTGGCGGCCGGCGCTGAGGTGAATCCCGGGCGGCGTGCTATGCCGCCGCTGCTGAGTGCCGGTTCTCTCGGTGTGGCGGCTCAGCTGATAGCGGCCGGCGCTGATATTGACGGCGTATCTCCGTCCGGCACCACTCCTCTGATGAAGGCGTCATCCCGTGGAGAAGTGGCTTTGGCTGAGCTGTATCTGGGGGCGGGTGCTCAGGTGAATGCGGCAGATAGTGCCGGTAATACAGCACTGCATGTGGCTCGTTCTGTTCCCATGGTGGAGCTTCTTGCTAAGAATGGCGCGGATGTTCGTGCTCTGAATTTGCGCGGTGAGTCAGCCTTGTTTGAAATTATGCATAGCGCAGAAATGGTGCGTGCTTTAGCTTCAGTAGGTGTGCCATTGGACATAGTTTCTGCCGAGCGAAAAATGACGGCACTGCAGGTGATGCTTGCTGATGACCGCGAGTCTGATGATGCCATTCTGGCATTAATTGCCGCCGGTGCTGATGTTCGTGGGCGTACTCCGGAGGGATGTACCACGGTGCAGCAGGCCAGCGCCCGCAGTACCAGCCGCAGATGGGCTATTATTCATGCCCTCATGCGGGCTGGGGCTCAGGCTGAGTAAGCCTGCCACTGCTAGTTGCGAAAAAAGGCGAGTCTGAAGACTCGCCTTATCATTTTTTATTCCGGGCTCTCTAATCAGCGACGTGCGCGCATCTGCTGCACTTTCTGCAGCAGCGCTTCCGGATTTTCAAACGTTTTGCGCAGTTCCTGAATCATCTGCTCTCGGATATCTTCCGGATAGCTGATTTCTGCTTCACCAAGTACATAATCACGGGCCTTGAGTACATCCTCCACCGTTTGGGCGTGGTATAGCATGGCGTTCAGGCAAGGGAAAATCACGACGGCGCGCTTGCGCTCCATAATCTGCTCTCTGTTCAAAGGATGGGCCTCTGCCAGATAACGGTTGAAAATCTCCGTCTGAACTTGGAAGTTACGATGGTGGGCGCGCACCTCATTCATGAGGCTCTGCATCTGTGCATTGGCTGCCACCAGACTTCTCAGTCCAAGAGTATCCTCAGGGTCTGTCTCCTCAATTTCCTTGCGGATTGTTTCCAATGTGGATTGATAGTTGGCGGGGAAATCCCTGTAAATATCAAAGAGGGCGCGGGCTTTCTCCAGTCCGCAGAGGGATCTGGCCGCTGCAAGCCGGCGGCCTCGCTCGATGGCCTCATCCAGTATCACCGTGGTGGATTCCACATTCGGACGAGCTCCGGAGAAGCCTCCCAGTACCTCACCATCAGCATTCAACACCAGCAGTGTAGGAAAGCCGCGTACACCATAGCGGTTGCACAGTTCTTGGCGGGCCGCTCTTACTTCATCCGGAATGGCCCGGCGGGGGATATCTACCTCCACCAGCACAAGCCTGTCAGCCGCGTAGCTTTCAAACTCGGGCTTAGCAAGTACGTCTCTCTTCAGGCGGATGCAGTAACCGCACCAGTCAGAGCCAGTAAAGTTTATCAGAATGGATTTTCCCTGCTGCGCGGCCTGTTCGCGTGCTGCGTTCAAATCAGTCATCCATTCTGCTGCCATAGCAGGAGCTATGATAGCTGCCAGCCCCATAGGTACGATTACATTTCGAAACATAGGTACATTCTGCACTTCTTCATGAGGCTCTGCAAGCTAAAATTGCCCGCAAGACGTAAAAAATCCCGCTCGGAAGGGAATCCGAGCGGGAGATGATGAAAATCGGCTTCTCAGCGTTTACCGAATCTGCGGTTTCTTCCATGGTAGGATTGCAACGCTTCATCCAGTTCTGCGCGTCCGAAGTCCGGCCAAAGTACATCTGTAATCCAGAGCTCTGAATAGCTAATCTGCCAGAGTAGATAATTGGAGATTCGCATTTCTCCGGAGGTGCGGATGAGTAAATCTGGATCCGGCATGCCGGCCGTGTACAGCTGTGATTCGAAAAGCTCCGGTGTGATATCTTCCGGTTTGAGCTCGCCCCTCTGTACTTTTACGGAAAGTCGTCTGGCGGCAGTTGTGATTTCCTGACGGGAGCCGTAGGAAAGGGCCAGAACGAGGTTCATTGCAGTATTATTTGCCGTTTTCTCTAGGCAAATTTCCAGCTGTTTGCGGCAGGCCTTCGGCAGCATGTGTAGCTCACCAATAGCATGCAGGCGTACATTCTTTTCCATCAGCTCAGGCAGGCGGCTTTTCAAGTAGCTAGCCAGCATGTTCATCAGGTATGTTACCTCTATTTTGGAGCGCCCCCAGTTTTCTGTTGAAAAGGCGTAGAGCGTGAGCCAGGGGATACCTTTCTCAATGCAGAGGTCCAGTACTCGCTGCACAGTTTCGCCGCCCCGTTCATGGCCTTTGGCACGGGGGACTTTATGCTGCTCCGCCCAGCGGCCATTGCCATCCATGATGATGGCAATGTGCTGCGGGATATTCAGCCCTGCTGTGGGTGAATCAGAGCTCATACTCACCATATTCAGCGAGAATTGCTTCCACTCGCTCGATGTCCTCCGGGGAATCTACGCCGCTTGTCGTCTTGCGGCCACGATAGTCTACCTCAACCATCTTCACGCGCAGGCCATTGTAGAGGAAGCGCATCTGCTCCAGTCCTTCCACGCAGCCCATTTCGTAATCGCTCTCAGGTAGCTCGAAATAGTTTTTCAGCGCGGAATAGGTGTAGGAATACAGGCCCACATGGCGGCGCACAGGGCTCTTAGGAAGAGTGGTACGAGCTTTCTCCGGCTTGCGGATGGCAGGAATGGTGCTCTTGGAGAATGCCATGGCGTAGCCATCCTTGTCCACCAGTACCGTGGTACCGCTGTACGGGGTGGTTTTCTTGCTTTCCACCAAACGGTCATACTCATTCCAGTCCAGATGAATGCAGGGCGTGAATACATCTGCCGGGGCAGCCTTCCATGCGTCAATAAGCTGCTGGATGACCCAGGGCGGACACAGCGGGTTGTCACCCTGAAGATTAATGATGAAACCGGGGGCTTCTGCCTGCTGGCTTACTGCATCCCAGCAGCGCTCCGTGCCGCTGCGGCAGGTCTCGGCTGTCATGACTGCCGGTATGCCGGCACCGGTGCAGAAGTCGAGGATGCGGGTGTCATCCGTCGCTACCACGTAGTGGCAATTGTCATTGTGGCGGCAGATGGACTCCGCAATGTCAGCTACGCGACGAATCATTTCCTTTCCGGCGATTTTGACCAAGGGCTTGCCCGGCAGGCGGGTGGAGGCATAACGGGCCGGGATGACGATTAAGATGGACTCTGACATATCTGTTACTGAGTAAAGGTGATTTTCTCTTCCATTATTCTACCCTGTCAGGCTCCGTTTGCCAAGTAAAAACGTGCTGTAAGCGGGCGGAAATGCAGGATTTCCGCTTGACAAGCGCCTGAGAAGGCACTAATATCCATCACATGAAGAGTTTCTGTATAGCAACGGTTCTTTGCTGTGCTACGGTTTGCGTGGCACAGGCTGCGACAGAGGAGGAAGTATGCGCTCAGCTGGAGAGCAGACTTGCCGAGCAGGTGAAGCTTCTTTCCGGCGTGACGGATGCTTCAACCGCTGCAGCTGTCGTGAATTCGCTCAAAGAGAACCTTGCGCAGCTTTCTTCGCTTAACAGCATCATCCCCTCTGATCAGCTTTGGAACTTCATTGATAATAATCCGGATGTGAAGCTGGGACTCATTGAGCAGCTGCAGCTCCTCAGTGTTCAGTATCATAGGCTTCAGCAGGCGCGTTTTTATTCCTGCAACGAGTTGGGGCAGGCTCTGAAGTCTTATCTTAAGGCCTCCGGGGCCGCTCGGTAACAGAGGCTTCTTTTTGCCGCAGGAGTTCCTGTAGGTGAGCCAGTTCCGCATCCATGTATTCAGGCAGTTTGTCTCTGTGTCGGGACATCTGAGAGAAGACTTCATCGCGGTAATTGATGGCCTCGCGGTATGAATCTTCTTCCGAGCCGTACTGCAGGTCCGAGAAGTAGCGTGTGATAATGCGGCCACAGCGCTGGATGCTTACTCTCCAGCCCTGAAAGTCCGTATTTTCATATGTATAGCGGGTGATGTTTTTGTTTTTCATGGGTGTCAGGATTTAGTGTATCTGACGCGGATGATAGGGAATCGGTTCAATAACATGCGGAGAGAATGATTTAGCTGGGAAAAGATGTTTGACTTTGCTTGGGGTGTATGCTAGTATGCACCCAAGCGTACGAGCTGCTGATGATATGAGGTATTTAAGATTCACATGGCTGACGATGATGGCTGCTTTTGCTGTGCTTTCACCCGCGGTGACCGCGGCCGGGGATGACGATGCGCCCCGCACTCGTTCCGAGGAGCGCCGTGCTCTGCGCGAGCGTGAGCGAAAGGCACGAGAAGAGCTGCGCCGCGCCCGCCGCGCCGGTGATGAGCAGGCTATTGCAATGGCTGAGGAAGAGCTCGCTGATATTGAGCGTGCCAGCAACAGTGCCAGAGCTCAGAATGCTAATCTGGATGGCGAGTTCAATGCGTTGCGTGAAGCACAAGCTCTGCTGGCTGAGGTGAATGATGAGCAATCTGCCAAGAAGGCGGCTCGCAAAATATCCTCTTTGTTTGGGCGTCTGCCGGTGCCGGTGGAAATGGCTGATGCCGATATTGAGCAGTGGTCCATTGAGCAGAATAAGGTGAGCGCCCAGATGGAACGCCTGCGTAATGAGCCGTACTTTGAGTCTTCAGGTCTGCAAGAGGCTTGGACAAATGTCACTGATCCTTTTTCCCGTAGACGCGCTCAGAGGCGCTGATAAAAAGGTATGCGCTGTATCCTTACCATGCTGGTTATGCTGCCCCTGTTAGTTACAGCGGCTGAATCAGGTGGTAGCCTGACGCTGGATCCCGCGGAGATGGAGATTGCCCGGCGGCAGGTGTTCGGTGGCGCGGGAGTACGCGCCACGTATGAGGAAGCGGCAGCTCCTTCTAATTCTGCCATTCTTGGGCATTCTTCTGAAGTTGAGCGCTGGCAAGCGGCTTTTGCCGCTGCTGGAACGGATTTGATGCCAGTGCTTCTGCTAGCGCTTCTTCAGGATATGAACCCCACAGTACCCATGGCCGCGAATGTGGAAGCGTATGCTGAGGCCCTCGCTTTGCACCGTAAGGCTGCGGCCGGGAATACGGATGCTTGTATTCAGCTGGCTGACGCATTCAGAGTAGGGTACCTGAATAGCGGTATAAAACTGCCGTACAGTGAGCAACTTGCTGAGTTCGTGTTGCGCCGCGGCGGTATTGTTCCTGTAAAATCTTAACCCCCAAATAAAGAGATAATTATGATTAAAGCAATCAGACTGATGACACTGGCTCTGGGCCTGCTGGTAGCAGCTCCTGAGACTGCGAGTGCACAGGAGCGAGAATCCTCCTCCACTCCTAGTGCTAGACAGGAGCGCCGCAGCGCTTCTTCCAACCGTCGCCAGGCTCGTAACCGCCGCGCTAGGGCCGGTGCCGTTCCGCAGGCTCTTAAGCGAGTGCGCCGCGTTAGTGGCCGCGTTAATCAGAACGCGCTCGTCTACATATATTTGCAGTCCGCCAGCTGGTGTGGCCCCTGCCGCCAAGCTATGCCGGATGTCGTGGAGGAGTATAAGAAAATGCGCCGTGATGGCCGCGCTGAAATCGTTCTTATCGGTTGGGACCAATCGGCGGACGAAGTGAAGTCCTATATTGAAGAATATCGCTGTCGTATGCCCGCTGTGTTCCGCGAGGCCCGCAATGTGGACCGTCTGCCCGGTTTCTCTATGGCTAGCGGAATTCCTACCGCCACCATGGTGGATGCCGATGGTAAGGTTCTCATGAACGGTTCTCCCCAATCCGTTGTGCCTGCATGGCAGGCTCAGGTGGAGCGGATTGAAGCTGAGCGTCAGGCTGCTCAGGAGGCTGAGGCCTCTGAGGATGCTGCAGCTGATAACGAATAATAAACGTATATCTGTTCATCCCACGGCGTGCCGGAGCATAGTGATGGCACGCCGTGTATTTGTCATAGATTTTGATGGATTTATTCACACCTTTTGGGCGTAATGAGGCTCCGCAGCAGGAGAAAGCCGCAGTCGGTATGCCTTTGGCTGCCCGCATGCGGCCGGAGTCTCTTGCAGAGGTCGCCGGGCAGCAGCATTTGCTTGCTCCCGGTAAGCTCCTTCGCCGAGCTATTGAGACGGATCGCTTCTCATCCCTCATTTTCTACGGCCCTCCCGGTGTGGGGAAGACTACGCTGGCCTACGTTATTGCTCGGCAGACGAGCGCTTACTTCGTCATGCTTAATGGCGTGGAATCAAACGTGAGCGATATCCGTGAGAAAATCGCGGAGGCTAAGGCGCGTGAAGCGATGCATGGCCAGCGCACCATCCTTTTTGTGGATGAGCTTCACCGCTTCAACAAGGCCCAGCAGGATGTGCTGTTGCCGCACTTGGAGCGAGGAACTGTGCGTTTCATCGGTGCGACAACGGAGAATCCCTACTTCGCCATCAATTCGGCTATGCTCTCTCGCTCTCAGATTTTTCCGCTGGAGCCCGTGCAGGATACCGAGATTATCTCACTACTGCGCCGCGCGGCTTCGGACCCGGAGAGGGGGGTAGGGTACATGAAGCTCCGAGTGGCGGATGATGCTTTTGCTCACCTTGCGCTGAAGGCGGATGGCGATGTTCGCAAAGCTCTTACGGCGCTTGAGGTGGCTGTGCTTTCTACTCCGGCCTCAGCTGATGGTGTGGTGTATGTTGACCTTGCTGTGGCCGAGGAATCCATCCAGAAAAAAGCCATAAAGTATGACCGGGCAGGGGATGGCCATTATGATACTATCTCCGCCTTCATTAAATCCATGCGTGGGAGTGACCCGGATGCCGCTCTCTACTGGCTGGCTTATATGCTAAATGCCGGCGAGGATATCCGCTTTATTGCTCGCCGTCTTGTCATTTGCGCTAGTGAGGATGTGGGACTGGCGGACTCCAACGCCCTGCGCGTGGCCCTTGCTGCGGCCCAAGCTGCAGAAATGGTTGGCATGCCGGAGGCTCGTATTCCTCTGGCTCATGCCACGGTGTATATCTCCACTGCGCCCAAGAGCAATGCTGCCTATGCTGCTATTAATGCCGCTCTGCAGGATGTGCGCGAAGGGAAAACTCTTGCCGTACCGGACCACTTGGCCACTCCCACTCGCAAGAAACTTGCTCGCCTGCGTGGCGTGTCCGAGGAGGATACTGATTACAAATACGCCCACGACTTTGGTGATGAACATTACGTGCCCCAAGCCTACTTACCCGAAGGGCGCGTGTATTACCACCCCACCACCAATGGCATGGAACTGCGCATTACTGAGCGCATGGAGTATCTTAAGAAGCTCCGAGAAAATCAGTGATTTTATGACGCTAAATGAAAAACACCCGCACCGATTAAGGCTGCGGGTGTTTGTTTGCTTGTTTGAAGTCGTTTATCAGGCGCGGATGATGTAATCTTCGCGGCGGGGCTTGGGCTCATGAATGCCACCCTCCTCGGGATAACCGAGAATGCAGATGGCGAGGCCTTCATACTTGTCAGCAACGCCCCATTTTTTCATGAGTTCACGGCCTTCAGCGCTATCGAACATCTGCTTGCCGCGGTTAATCCAACAGGAACCAAGACCCACGGCATGAGCAGCGAGCATGAGTGTTCCCATCATGAGCGCAGAGTCATCGCGACCGGTGGGGACTGTGGTATCCGTGAATACCAGCACGGCGGTGGGGGCACCGTACATCGGGTCCTTATCCGGGCCCCAGCCCATGAACGAGCCGTTAAGCACGGAGAGGCGCTTCAAGGTAGCTGCGTCCTGCACCACAACGAGCTGTGGTGTTTGCAGGCCTTTGCCGGTGGGTGTCCAAGTGGCTGCCTCCAGCACGGTGTTCAGCTGCTCGTCACTAATCTGCTCGCTCTTGTACTTGCGGCAGCTGCGGCGCGTGCGGATATCAGAGAGTGTCTCGGCCATAACGTTACTGGGCGTTAGCTGCGTTCTGAATTTCACGCTGCCAATCCTTGTAGCGCAGTCCGTGCCCACGGTACAGAAGCTTGCCGTACGCGTCCACCACCACGATGTGCGGAATGCCGACAATATCATTCGGGAAGCCCGGCATGGCTGCGGCCTCTGGTGATCTGTACATCAGCGTGGCAAATGGCGCGTTGTAATGCTCTATGTAGTTGCGAGCTGCTTCAGGGCTGCGATCGCAAGAGAGCAAAATAACTTCTACGTCCTTATTTGCCATCATATTGGGGTATTCAGCTACAAGGCGGGGCATCACCATGCGGCACGGGCCACACCAGCTGGCAGAGCATACATACATGTAATACTTCGCTTCAGTGCTGGGTTTCACGTCAGTCACAAATGTGGTTCGGGCGATAGCCTGAGCCATCGGAGTAGGTGCCTCAATTGTGGCAGTAGGAGCAGGCTGCTCGCTGGTGGGCGTTTCGGCTGCGACTGCAGTAAAGGCCAGTAAGGCCGGAATCAGATGAAAAATTTTCATATCCCCCACATGCTAGCAGACATGCGGTTTCATGTCAATATGAAACGTGTTTCCGGCTCAGTAAAAAATTTTATGCTGGAAATCTGATTAGAAACGTGGTAAAATCCGCGCGCTATGTTATCTGACCGTACAAAAGCCGGCATTGAGCGTGCACCGCATCGCAGTTTGATGCGTGCCACGGGCATGACTGATGAAGACATCAGGAAGCCCTTTATCGCAATCTGCAACTCTTTCAATGAAGTGATTCCCGGGCATGTTCACTTGAATAAGGTGGCTGAGCTCATCAAGGATGAAGTGCGAAAGGCCGGCGGTACTCCCATCGAGTTCAATCTCATCGGCGTGTGCGATGGTATTGCCATGGCACACCAAGGTATGAAGTTTTCACTGGCCAGCCGTGAGCTGATTGCTGACAGCGTGGAGACCATGCTGAGTGCTCATGCATTTGACGCTTGCATCTGCATTCCGAATTGCGATAAAATCGTTCCCGGTATGGTGATGGGCGCGCTGCGCTGCAATATCCCCACGATTTTCTGCTCTGGTGGCCCCATGGCTGTGGGCAAGGGCCGCAATGGCGAGGATTTAGACCTCAACAGCGTGTTCGAGGCTGTAGCCGCCTGTAATGCCGGCAAGATTTCTGAAGACGAGCTGCACTTTATTGAGTGCAATGCTTGCCCGAGTGCCGGCTCCTGCAGTGGTATGTTCACGGCAAACTCCATGAACTGCCTTTGCGAGGTGCTGGGTTTGGCTCTGCCGGGCAACGGCACGCTGCTGGCTCTCTCTGAGGAGCGTAAGGAGTTCTGGCGTGCGGCTGCTCGCCGCGCCGTGGAGATGGCGAAGCAGGGTGGACCGCTGCCCCGTGACCTCATCACAGAGGCTGCCATTGATAATGTGTTCACCTGCGATATGGCCATGGGCGGTTCCTCCAACACTGTGCTGCACACTCTCGCGTTCGCTGCCGAGGCCGGTTTCGAATATGACCTGAAGCGCATTGATGAGATTTCCAAGCGCACGCCGAACATTTGCAAGGTGGCTCCCAGCTCCCGCTACCACATGCATGATGTGCTCCGTGCTGGTGGTATCATGACCATTCTGGCCGAAATCAACAAGATTCCTGGTGCGCTGAATACAAATGTGCCCACTGTGAGCGGCAAGACTCTGGGTGAGCAGATTGAAGGCCTTTCCACGCAGGATTCCGCCGTCATCCGCACTCTGGATAATGCCTATTCCAAGGACGGCGGTCTTGCCGTGCTGTTCGGTAATTTGGCAGAGCAGGGCGCTATTGTGAAGAAAGCCGGCGTGCTGCCCGAAATGATGGTGCACAGCGGTCCGGCCGTGATTTTCGAGAGTCAGGAATCAGCCTGTGCCGGTATCCTTGCTGATAAGGTGAAGCCCGGTGATGTGGTTGTTATCCGCAACGAAGGGCCTAAGGGTGGCCCAGGTATGCAGGAAATGCTTGCCCCCACGAGCTATATCATGGGCAAGGGCTTGGGCAACTGCGTGGCTCTCATTACTGATGGCCGTTTCTCCGGTGCTACTCATGGTGCCTGTATCGGTCATGTATCCCCTGAGGCTGCTGAAGGTGGCCTTATTGGCCTGCTGAAGGATGGCGATATCATCTCCATTGATATCCCGAATCGCTCTCTCTCTGTGGATTTGAGCGAGGAGGAAATTGCTACTCGCCGCGCTCAGTGGCAGCCCACCATGCAGGAGATTTCCGGAAAGTGGCTCAAGCGTTATCGTAAACTGGCTACCAATGCCAGCCGTGGCGCTGTGCTGCAGTAGAGAAAACACACCCCACAACACCAAAACAATGAGCGAAGAAAACAACCAGCTGGCCACTAAGGTCAACCCGATTGTGAAATACTTCTCAGAGTTCAAAGTGCTGCGCGAGTGCGGCAAGGACTTCTGGCTGACCAACTTCATCCAATTCTTTGATGGTCTGTCGTATTTCTCTCTTATCATTGTGTTCACGCTGTTCTTGAAGGATTACTGCGGTTTCCGTGATGCGGACGCACCCTTCTGGGTCGGCATGTACACACTGTTCCTGTCCCTTTTCGTGTTCGCCGTGGGCACGATTTGTGACATTATTGGTCTGAAGCGTACGTATCTCATCGGCTTTACACTGCTGATTGGCGGCCGCCTCATTATGGCACTGGGTTCCGACTTCGGTACTCAGGTACTGGAGATGAGCCAAGATAGCTCCCGCTTCTTCGTTATCGCGGGTATCGGCATTCTCTCCTTCGGTACGGCTTTCATGAGCCCCTGTATCTCCACCTCCATCCGCCGCTTTACCACGCTGCGTGCTCGTCCCACAGGTTTCAACTTCTATTACCTGTTCATGAACATCGGCGCTTTCCTGGCTGGTATGGCTGTGGTGGATCCCATTCGTGGCGCCTGCGAAGGTGTGGATGGTCTGTTCTGGGTAATTAACTTTGGTACAGCCTGTAACGTGATTGCCTTCATCTTTACTCGTTTCATTGATGAGAACTACTACGCTGTGCCTGAGGAGCGTATTGCTAAGAAGGAAGCTGCCCAGCGCCGTCCTCTTCAGCTTATCGGTGAAGTGGCCCGTGAGCGCGCTTTCCAGAAGCTCATCGTTTTCCTTGTGCTCACGCTCGGTGTGCGCTTGGTCTTCACCCTGCAGTTCCTTGTGATGCCGCAGTACTATCTGCGCACCATCGGTGATGACTTCGATTTGGGTATCATTAACTCTTTCAATCCCTTCATCATCATTACCGGTCTTATCATCATCATCCCCATCCTTAACCGTTTCTCCACGGTTAAACTCATGATTTCCGGTATGTCCATCTCCGCGGCCTCCATGTTGCTGCTGGCTCTTCCGCCGGAGTGGTACTTCGTCATTCCCGGTATTGAGACACTCGGTCAGGCATACTTCTTTGCCGTTGTTGCTCAGATTATCATCTTTGCCGCCGGTGAGCTGCTGTTCAGCCCGCGATTCTCTGAATACGTGGCTCGCGTGGCTCCCAAGGATAAGGTGGCTTCCTACATGTCACTCTCCGCTCTGCCCATGTTCATTGCCAAGCCGATTAACGGCGTGGTGGGCGGTCTGCTTGTTTCGTACTTCTGTTACGATGGTATCGCCGCCAAGATGGATACCGGTCACATTGACTTCTGGCACTCCCCTGAGCTGATGTGGACCCTCTATCTCATCATGGCTGTTATCTCTCCGCTGGCTATCATCCTGACCAAGGACAGCTTCGTGTCTGACCACCCTGAAGAGGACGCCGCCGAAAAGGCTGATGAGCCCGAGGCCGCAGCTGAAAATGAAGAAACTGCCACCCAGAACGCCTAACCCATAGAAAATCTCATTTACCATGTCTGATACTAAAATCAACGCCGGGCGTGAGACTCGCGCAAAGTTCTGGCCCGTGTTCGCGCCGTACCTCTTGCTACTTGCTGTGCTTATTGTGGGAGCCGTAGCATCTGCTACCACTGGTGAATTGCAGCTGATTGGCGGCACTGTCGTGTGCGGTTGTCTGCTGGTTATGGCGGTATATCTTATCTGTATTCAGTGGCATGTGGTGCGCCGCTTGCATGATGCCGGCGTGAGCCGCTTCTTCTTCTGGATGCTGGTAGTAGTGGAAATCATTTCCGTTGCATTCCAGATTTTGCCTCTGCTTACCGGTGCGGCTGCTCCTGAGTGGCTTGAGCGCGTTAATCTGATTCTTGTGGCCGGTTTCTGCAGCGTGCTGCATGTGGCTCTGCTGGTGTTCTTCCTGCTGCCCTCTCAGGCCGGCACGAATGACTATGGTGATAACCCCGAGTGCCCCGGTGTTCCTTTCACCGGTACGTCCTGGGGCGGTATCGTGGAGGATATGCTGAAGCTCATGCTTGTTATGGGTACGCTTGGTTACCTCTGCAACCTCGCCATGATGCCCTTCGAGCAGACCTCCGATACGGACTCCCTCGTGTCCCTCATCCGCAAGGGCGCTTTGGAGACGGATAAAAACGGTGAGGAAATCGATAACGTGTACCTGCGTGAGCTTGCTACCGGTAAGTCATGTAACGCAAACTTCGTTAATACTGCTGATTCCACCGGGCGTACTCCCCTCATGTGGGCCGTATACGCTAACTATAACAACCCGGAGGGCGCTCTTTCCCGTGACCTCGCCCGCTTGTACTATGTGCAGAACCTTCTCTCTCAGCCCGGTATTGATGTGCAGGCTAAGGATAAGGATGGCTTCACCGCATTGCACTGGGCTTCCTGGAGCGGCATGCCTTACTGCACGCTGCTGCTTGTGGAGGCCGGGCTGGATGTGAACGCTAAGGAAAACAATGGTTACACTCCGCTGATGCTGGCTGCCATGCGTGGTAACAATGAGGCCGTGCGTATGCTGCTTTCCCTCGGCGCTGATGCGTCCCTGAAGAACAACGCCGGTCAGACTGCTGCTGAGCTCGTCGCCGGTGGTGAGGGTGCATATAGTAAGCGTGATAACTTCTGGTTCTCACTCATTTTCTCCTCTGAGCGTGAGACGGCTTACCGTGGAACTATCGAGCTGCTGAGCAATCCTCCCGCTGCGCGCAGTGTGGCTGAGTGGATGGATGATATGGCTCGTATGAGCGGTGAAGCTCGCGCTGAGCGCCTCGGCTCCGCCATTATCGAGGTAAATCCTGAGACCAAGCTCACTGTGCTGCTTGAGACTGTGCTTGCTGCCGGCAAGGCTGAGAATACACAGGAGTATGACGCTGCCATTCATTACTTCGTGCTTGGTCAGTTGAAGGCTATTGCTGAGCGTGAGAAGGAGCTGGCTGACGCTGGTAAGCCTGTGGCAACTTCTGCTGTGCTGGCTACGGATGCCGAAGGCCGCAATGCTCTGGATATTGCGCTGCAGTTTGGACTCACCAGAACCGTAGAGCATCTTCGCACTGTGCTGCAGCCCTCTGCCGCTGCTCCTGAGTGTACTCCCGCTGAGGCTGATACTCCTGTGCTGCCCACTCCCGCTCTGGACGCCGAGCCTGCCACTGCTGAGGAGCCCGTTCCTGCTGTAGAGCCCACACCCGCTCCTGCTGAGGAGACCATCAGCTATGAGGCTGTGGAGTTCACGGCTCCTGACGTAACCGGTACAACTGCTGGTGAGAATCTGCCCACCCCTGAGCCTGCTGTTGATGTGGTGGATTCTGCCGCTCCGGAGGTGAACACCGTGAGCGATGCCGAGATGCTGGATGTGCCTGCCGTGGAGCAGCTCTGATACCTAGCCTCTCACCATATTTTTTCCGGCCTCCCGTTTTCTGAACGGGAGGCTGTTTTAATATACAGGCTGCTGGATATAGTACATGACGGGAAAGCGGCTTGACATGCTCTGCCATTCAGTCTATAAGATACATCGTTCAGCGCACATGGTGTGCATGGAAATAACTTATCCCCGAACATACAGAAGATATGAAACTGAGAATTGCGGTCCAATCCAAGGGGCGTCTTAACGAGGACACTATGGCAATTCTGGCGGAAGCCGGAATTAAGGTTAGCTCATCTAAGAGAACGCTACTGGTTTCTGCTCGTAAATTCCCCATGGAGGTGCTTTACCTTCGTGATGATGATATCCCCGAGACTGTGACTGACGGCGTGGCTGATATCGGCGTTGTGGGGCTTAATGAGTATCTGGAGCGAGGCGGGGACGCTGACATTGTTAAGAAGCTGGGCTTCGGCGGCTGCCGCCTGAGTATTGCTATTCCCAAGGAGTTTGAATACACCGGCCCGCAGTGGCTGCAGGGGCGCCGTATTGCAACGTCCTACCCCGTCATCCTTCGTAAGTGGCTGGAAGAGCAGGGCGTTCAGGCTCATATCCACGTGATTACCGGTTCTGTGGAGATTTCCACCGGCATTGGCCTGGCTGATGCTATTTTTGATATCGTGAGCAGTGGTGCTACCCTTGTGAGCAACAACCTGCGAGAGGTGGAAGTGGTGCTGGAAAGTGAGGCCGTGCTTATTGCTCACAAGAACCTGCCGGCGGAAAAGCGTGAGATTCTTGATAAGCTCCTCTTTCGTATGGACGCCGTGATGACGGCAGCCGATAAACGCTATGTGCTCATGAATGCTCCTGAGGAGTGCGTGGAGCAGATTGTGGCAGAACTACCCGGCGTGAAGAGCCCCACCATCATGCCTCTCGCTCAGAAGGGGTGGTGCAGCATTCACACTGTGCTGGATGAAGCTTGCTTCTGGGATATCATTGGCCGCCTGAAGGAAGCCGGCGCTCAGGGTATTCTTGTGCTGCCTATCGAGAAAATGATTCTGTGATTTTCACATCCGTTTTCAGAAAGGGAAATACCATGACAATCGATTTTGATAAATGCGGTGGCCTCGTGCCGGCCATCATTCAGGACGCCTCCACCGGTAAGGTGCTCATGCTTGGTTACATGAATGCGGAGTCCTATGCCCGCACTCAGGAGACCGGCCGTGTGTGTTTCTGGAGTCGCAGCCGCCAGTGCCTGTGGACCAAGGGGGAGACCAGCGGTAACTATCTGGAGGTAGTGAGCGTGAAGGTGGATTGTGATAATGATACTCTGCTCATTCAGGCCACGCCTCACGGCCCTGTGTGCCACACGGGGACTGATACCTGCTGGGGTGAGAAAAATGAGTCCAGCTCGCTGCCTTTCCTCACTGAACTGCAGGACTTCATCAATAAGCGCCACGAGGAAATGCCTGAGGGTTCTTACACGACCTCTCTTTTCCGCGACGGCGTGAACCGCATGGCGCAGAAGGTGGGTGAGGAAGCTCTGGAGGCTTGTATTGAAGCCTGCAATGGGACGAATGAGCGCCTTGTATATGAGGCCTCTGATATGCTTTACCACCTCATTGTTCTTCTTACGTCCAAAGGCCTGCGTATCGAGCAGGTGGTGGATGAGCTGGCCTCCCGCCACAAGCCGGGCTGGAAGAAGCATTAAGAAGCCTAAAACGGATTTTACTCATAGAGAAAACATGCAGTTCCGTTTGCTGGACTGCATGTTTTTTTGCTTATCACGCCACATAACGGCATTGACACGAGGAGGGGTATCTGACATAATCCCGGCGTGAAATGAAGCTTAAAACTTCTCAGTTTTCTAAAAAGTTATGAAACATTTTTGTGAGAAAATAACGACGAATCGCCTCTTTGAACTTCTGATAGTAGCGGTTATTCTTATCAACTCCGCCCTTATCGGCGTGGAGACTTACACCGCGAGCGCGGTCATTGCACTTGTGCAGAAGGTGATTCTCGGTATCTTCACGGTGGAAATAATCATGCGTTATATCGCGGCGAAGGATAACCGAACTTTCTTTACCGGTGGTTGGAATATTTTTGATCTTACGCTGGTCATCATAGGCTATATACCGGAGGATTTGATGCCGAATGCCTCCATGGCCATGGCTATGCGAGTGCTGCGCGTGTTCCGTGTGCTGCGCCTGTTGCGTACCAGCAAGGAAATTAAGCTGATTATCGCGGTGCTCATTAAATCCATGAGCGCGCTGTTCTATAACCTCTGTTTCTATCTCATTTTCCTGTACCTTTTCGCTATCATTGGCGTGTCTCTCTTCAAACTGCCGCAGCCGGATACGCTTTCTGCTGAGGCTCGCGTGCATTACGAGCAACTGGTTTCAGAAGCTCCGCATGCTCCCACCAATTCGCCGGAGCCGTATGGCACACTGCATGAATCCATGTTTACTCTTTTCCGCGTGATGACCGGAGACGACTGGACGGATGTGCGTTATAATCTTCTTACCGCCCATCGTTACGGATTGATAAAAGCTTCTCCGAGCGTGATTACGATATATCATGTGAGCTGGTTTGTCATTTCCGCCTTCTTGCTGCTGAACCTTGTGGTGGGTGCCATTCTGAACAATTATCAGGTGGCTATGGATGAGCAGAAAAAAGAGCGAGAGCGGTTCGAATAAGGGCCAATCATTCCATTTTTTCAGATAAAGCATATCCCCCGCCGGCGCATAACCGGTGGGGGATGCCTATTTTATCAGCTTGCTATCAGTTGGTCACGATGTTGTCCAAGCGACCAGCTTCCACGATAAACCAGCGTACCGTCTTACCTGATCTCCAGTGCCCGTGAAGAGGCCTGAACTGCGGCTCCACGCTCCTCTTGGGGGGCTTCAGTGTGCCGGAATCGGGGTACAGCATGAGCGTTGAGTTTGCCGGCCTTCTTTGCCCGGATGATGAGGAAGTTTTTATGTCACTTTAAGGTGCTAAGCATAGTTGACATTATCTGCGCTTTTTTACATAATAGCCGTATGAAGATGTATCAATCTATACTGATGTGTATTTTGTTGGTTGCATGTGATAACCAAGAGCAGAATGCATCTGCCCCTGAGAAAGTTGTAGGTAATGAGGCTGTGGAGACTCAGACTGTGCAAGAGCCTTCTGTCAGTTATCAGGAGGAAGAATATCCGGCAGAGCCAACGGAGGAAGAACTTCATACCTACACGGACGAAGAGAAGGCAGCTCTGGCGGCAGCTGCCACCGGAATAGAGAAACTTTTCCGCATTAATCCATTCGAATATGATTGCGTTAATAACAATCAGGCTTGGAGTGACGATGAGTTTTTTGAACGCTACATATCTGTTATCAGAGAAGATATTGAGAACTATATAATGGGCTTTGATGACGAATATTATAAATCCGTTATTTCAGCTGAGCAAATCGCTCAGGAAACAGAGGACTGCCGCCGTTATGTGAAGGAGCTTGCTGAAAGCTCTCGCAAGGCGTATGATACTGCTCTGGCTTGGTATGATGCTGACTATGCACTCAATCCGATCAATAATGTTAATTATCAGCTTCAGCGGAACAATTTCCGCAATATCCTGCGTATGCGTTTGCTGTCGGAATTGTTTACATTGGCTTCAGGGGATCGCACTTTCTGGTGTCCTTTCTTCGAAGAAAACCCCTATCTGCCGTCTGCCGTGGATGTTTCATTGGATGATTTTGACAGGGCTGTAGAAAAACGTGGTAAGGGGACGACCATGGGGGATATTATGGCCCATAATCTTATTCTTGATGTGTTGAATAAGCGCATAGAGCTTGAGCGAGAATGTATTCGAACCGGAATTTATGGTGATTATGGGCCATCCCCTCAAATTGAACAGGTGATACAGAAGTTTGATGCTTCGGAAAAGGCTTGGGACGAATATCGCTTAGCACTCAGTGGTCTTTTATACCCGGTATATAATGCATATTATAATGGTAGCGGTATACCTGTGTGGGCCGGGCAGTTTTCCATTGAGATGCGAACTTTACACAGAAAGTATCTGGCTTGGATAGCGGAAGCAGCTCGTGGCAATTATATGCAAGAAGTGGAAATGATCGATTTTACGAAGAGTGAGGACACGCCCCGTGCTCGGGAGGCCCGTAACAAGCGTCCCGGTTAAGCCTCATCGTAGCTCTTTGAGTGTAGTAAAAAGCCCCCGTCGGTTAAATAACCACCGACGGGGGCTGAAATTATTTGATTAAGCTATCAGTTGGCTACGATGTTGACCAAGCGGCCGGGCACCACGATAACCTTTCGTACTGTCTTACCGGCTGTGAACTCCTGCACGCGGGCAGAGGCCAGAGCCGTGGCTTCCAACTCCTCCTTGGAAGCATCAGCTGCCACGGTAATCTTGTCACGCAGCTTGCCGTTTACCTGAATCACAATTTCCTTGGTGTTTTCCACGAGGTACTCCGGATTGAAGGTCGGCCAAGTCTGCTGGCAGAGCTGGCAGGCGGGCAGGGTGGTGAACTGCTTGCGCAGGATGCTGTAAAGCTCCTCAGTGATGTGGGGGGCAAAGGGATTCAGTACGTGGAGCAGCTGTACATAGTCGCTCACCGTCACAGCAGAGGCGCTCGTCATGGCGTTCGTGCACTCCATCATCTTGGAGATAGCAGTGTTGAAGCTCATGGCCTCAATATCCTCCGTTACCTTCTTGATGGTCTTGTGAACCTCCTTGCGCACAGGTGTTACCTCGCCGTTGTCTTCGGCAGTAATCTTGCCGGAGAGTACCCACTCGCCCTCCTGATTCTCGACCATAGCCACACGCCATACGCGGGCCAGGAAGCGGCTGATACCCTCCACGCCCTTGGTCTGCCAGGGCTTCACCTCCTTAAGCGGGCCCATGAACATTTCGTACAGGCGCAGGGAGTCAGCACCGTACTCGCGCACGATGTCGTCGGGGTTCACCACGTTGCCGCGGCTCTTAGACATCTTCTGGCTGTCCTCACCGAGAATGAGCCCCTGGTTCACCAGCTTGTTGAAGGGTTCGTTCGTGCTTACAAGACCGTAATCGTACAGAACCTTGTGCCAGAAGCGGGCGTACAGAAGGTGCAGCACGGCGTGCTCAGTGCCACCCACATACAGGTCCACACCGCCGGGGTTTGTGCCACCCATCCAGTACTTCTCCACTTCGGGGTCGATGAAGGCCTTCTCGTTCTTCGGATCGAGATAGCGCAGGTAGTACCAGCAGGAGCCAGCCCACTGGGGCATGGTGTTGGTTTCGCGGGTGCACTCTTCGGAGTACTGAATCCACTGAGTGGCCTTTACGAGCGGACCGCGGGGGTCGCCACTGGGCTTGAAGTCTTCCATTTCGGGCTGCAGTAGGGGCAGCTCGCTTTCGGGGATGGCGTAGTGATTGCCGTCCTTCGTGTTCCAGACGATGGGGAAGGGTTCGCCCCAGTAGCGCTGGCGGCTGAAGAGCCAGTCACGCAGCTTGTAGTTCACCTTGCCGCAGCCATAGCCCTTCTCCTCCAGCCAAGCAATCATCTGCTTCTTGGCCTCGGGAACGCTTAGGCCGTTGAGGTGCTCGGAGTTCACCATGGTGCCGTCATAACCGCAGAAGTCCTGCCAAGGAGTCTCGGCATTGTCGGGCTGTACCACCTGAATGATGGGCAGACCGAACTTCACGGCGAACTCGTAGTCGCGGCTGTCGTGTGCAGGCACGGCCATGATGGCGCCGGTGCCATAACCGGTCAGCACGTAGTCAGCAATCCAGATGGGGATTTCCTTGCCGTTCACAGGGTTCACGGCGTAGGCGCCGGTGAACACACCGGTCTTGTCCTTGCTCTCCGTACGCTCCAAATCACTCTTGGAGGCGCAGGCTGCCTGATAGGCGGTCACTGCTTCTTTCTGCTCTGCGGTGGTGATTTCGTTCACCAGCTCGTGTTCAGGGGAGAGCACCATGTAGGTGGCACCGAAAAGAGTATCGGGGCGGGTGGTGTAAACGGTGATGGTCTTGCCATTGCAGCTGAAGTTTACCTCTGCACCGGTGGACTTGCCAATCCAGTTGCGCTGCAGCAGCTTGATGCTCTCGGGCCAGTCGAGCGGCTCCAGCTCATCAATCAGGCGCTCGGCGTAGGCGGTGATGCGCAGCATCCACTGGCGCAGCTTGCGGCGCTCCACGATGTGGCCCTTGCTCTTCCATTCCTCGGCCTCCTCGTTGGCGAGCACGGTACCCATGTCGGGGGACCAATTCACCATACCCTCGGCCACATAGGCAAGGCGCACGTTGTCAATCTGTTCGCGGGTCCAGCCCTTAGCTTCCAGCTCGCTTACGGGACAGGCCTTCTTCAGCTCCTCATTGTAGTAGGAGTGGTACAGGCGCAGGAAAATCCACTGAGTCCAGCGCACATATGCGGGGTCTGTGGTGGCGATTTCGCGGTCCCAGTCGTAGGAGAAGCCCAGCATCTTCAGCTGGCGGCGGAAATTGTCGATGTTTGCGTAGGTCGTGATGGACGGGTGCTGGCCGGTCTTGATGGCGTACTGCTCAGCAGGAAGGCCGAAGGAGTCCCAGCCCATGGGGTGCAGCACATTGAAGCCCGTCATGCGCTTGTAGCGGCTCACGATGTCAGTGGCGGTGTAGCCCTCGGGGTGGCCTACATGAAGGCCGGCGCCGCTGGGGTAGGGGAACATATCCAGTATATAGCACTTAGGCTTGCTGGCATCAAAGCCCTCCTCACCGGGGTTAAGAACCTTGAAGGTCTTCTCGGCATCCCACGTGGCTTGCCATGCGGGCTCAAAAATATCAAAAGGATACGGATTCTTACGTTCAGACATGTCGCGCGTGAATATAATACAGTCACCCATGAAAATCAAGTCTTTTCGGGCAAATCGCCCCCATGCTGCCGCAATTAATATACCGAATTGTTAAAATCATGTGGGCAGTAGATTTTTTTGCTGACAATTCTCCGGAAGTGTGCTATCGTACAGAATATGAAAAAGCCTGAAATTCTCGCAGCTCGTAGTTTGAATGGCCGTGCGGAGCATCATCTTCCGGCCTCGGTTATTCCCGCTAACACAGGTAACGCTGTTCTGGATGCGAACCTGTACGACCTCTCTCGCCGTTTCTGCGGTAAACATGACCCGGACGTGGTGCTGCAGATGCTTGCCACCGTGATGAACGCCGCGGATTCCAACGTGGAGGAGCATGATTTGGACATGATGAACCGCACGCTTATGGAGATGTATGCGGCGGACAAGATGTTCATGCCCTACCGTAATGTTCGTAAAATCACCTGTTTCGGTTCTGCTCGCATTAAGCCCAAGGATCCTTCGTATAAGCAGGCCGTGGACTTCGCGCGCATGGCTGTGGATAATGGTTACATGATTATCACCGGAGGTGGCCCGGGCATCATGCAGGCCTGTAATGAAGGTGCCGGTAAGGAGAACTCCTTCGGCCTGAACATCACGCTGCCTTTCGAGCAGCACGCGAACCCCTTCGTGGAGGGAAGCGATAAGATGATGGACTTCTACTACTTCTATACCCGCAAGCTCAATTTCCTCAAGCAGACGGATGCCCTTGTGGCGTTTGAAGGAGGTTTCGGTACCATGGATGAGATTTACGAGACGATTACCCTTATGCAGACGGGTAAGTGCACCATCTTCCCCATTGTGCTGCTGGATATTCCTGGCGAGACGTTCTGGTACCGCTGGCATCGTTTTATCGAGAAGGAACTGCTGGATGAAAATCTTATTTCGCCCAACGACATGCACCTGCTGTACCTGAGTAAGAGTGCTGAGGATGCCATGGCCTACATCGAGCGCTTCTACAAGCGTTTCCACTCCTATTACTTTGATGGTGTAAATTGCATCATTCGTGTGAATGAACCGCTTACCGAGAAGCTTCTGGACTGGATTCGCCATGATTACACGGATATCATGCCCAAGGGGGATCTCGTGCAGCTGGATGGTGATAAGACTGATCCTGAGCCCTTGCTGGCAGGGCTCCCTCGCCTGCGCTTTACCCTGAAGCGTGGTGACTTTGCCCGTCTGAAGGACCTCATCGATATTGTGAACGATTGATATCAGGGGGCATTCAGTGTTGTGAGGATGTTTATCTACAATCGACAATCTACAATTTACAAAGTGAAAAGCCAGTCGGGCTTTCGCCCGCGGATTTGCGTAATCTATCCTACCGTTCACGCCCCTCGGCCGTAAGCTGAGGGTGGCGGCAGGTGTAGTTTCGGCTTTGCTTTACTCAGGTGTAGGCCTGCATACTCCCACATTGTAGATTCTGCTCGACAAATTGCCCTTTGCTTATTTTTTTCAACGCGTGTTGGGATATGTATCACAACTCTGATTATAGATTGCAAACCGGCTGTGGCTTTATTATAGGCCTTCTTCTTATCTTTTGGGTTGTCAGTGGTCTTTTTAGCTATGCCAAGCAATTTTATGAGGAACGACAATTATTGCCAGCGCCTATCACCGGAACCATTGTTTCCTATGAGTTGTATCGCGACTATGAGAATACGATAAAAGATATCGTTGTTGAATTTGATTATAATGGAAAAACGTATACCTTGGATAGCCGAGAACAAGTGGTGTTTACTACCAAAACGTTACGTGAGGAAATCAGCGATGATTTTTCGACAATTAAAGTATATGTAAACCCGGAGGACCCTCAAAAATCGCGCGTAACCAGACGATTGGCGGGCTGGGAGACCTTGCTCGTTATTTGTATTTGTAGTTTCGTATGTTTAGGTCTCACTGGCTTTTTGATTATCAGATTGATACGAGTCTGGTGAGTTGAGCAGGTGCATAGGCTTTCTTGCACCACTATGTAAGGGAACAAAAAAGCCGCTCGCATGAGAGCGGGCGGCTTGGGGAAGATGTGTGGAAGTCTTCTTACTTCTTCTTGCAGGACTTCTTGGCGCACTTCTTCTTGGCCGGCTTGATGACGGTCTTGAAGGTGGAAGAAGGCTTGAAGGAAAGCGTGGAAGAGGCAGGGATGGTGATTACATCGTTGGTCTGGGGATTGCGACCGGTGCGCTCGGGGCGGGTCTTCATTTCAAAGGTACCGAAACCGATGAGCTGAACCTTATCACCACCCTTCACAGCCTCGGAGATGGAACCGAGAACGGCGGAGAGAGCAGCCTCGGCGCACTTCTTTGTTGCGCCTTCGCCAAGCTTTGCCTGAATGCAGTCTACAAGTTGAGTCTTGTTCATAGGCCTTTATAATATCATGCGACGCTTTGAATTCAAGCGAAAAAGTACAGCTAAAGGCCCATTTGTGCAAAAAAATACACAAATGGGCCTGAGCGGATGGAAAAAATGGCTGAGTCAGCTGTAATTCAAGGCTTTTTTACCATTTATAAGCCACAATGGCTGTTTTCATTTCGCGCACGGCTTCTGTAAGCCCGGTAAAGATGGCGCGTGAAATAATCGTGTGGCCGATGTTAAGTTCCGTGAGGTGAGGCACGGCGTTCAGCTCGGCGAGATTAGCCACCTGAATACCATGACCGGCGTGTACTTCCAGCCCGAGTTCATGGGCTAGTTTGGCTGCGGCTACGAGTCTTTCCGTCTCAGCGGCTCGCTCAGCTCCCAGCGTGTTGGCGAATCTGCCGGTGTGCAGCTCAATCATGGCTGCGCCGATGGCGGCAGAAGCGCGCACCTGAGCTTCCTCGGGGTCAATAAACATGCTCACCTTGCTGCCATTCTGCT
The DNA here is from genome assembly GCA_045540095.1 of Akkermansia sp. Lineage (GTDB taxonomy): Bacteria > Verrucomicrobiota > Verrucomicrobiia > Verrucomicrobiales > Akkermansiaceae > Akkermansia. Next base: position 35,941 of record JAZQGN010000016.1, on the reverse strand, counting down.
GCAGAGCTGCCACAAGGGGGCGCAGCTGCTCTTCATGGCCGGCCACGCTCAGGCCGCCTTCCGTGGTGATTTCCTCACGTCTCTCAGGCACGAGGCACACGAAATCCGGTTTCAGGTCCAGAGCGAACTCCAGCATGGCCTCCGTAGCTCCCATTTCCAGATTCAGGGGCAGGGGGATTTCTCGGCGCACGGCGCGAGCGTCCGCGTCCTGCATGTGGCGGCGGTCTTCGCGCACGTGGAGGGTGATGGAGTCCGCACCTCCGGCCAGCGCGGCGCGGGCGGCATCCAGTACGGAGGGCTCCGTGTTGTGTGAATCAAGCATGGTGGCGTAGCGAGCCTGTCGCAGCGTGGCCACGTGATCGATGTTTACTCCGAGGTGCATCATGGTGGTGTAGGGGATTAAAAATGCCCTGCGGGGGCGTTCCCGCAGGGCTGAATGGAAAGAAGGATTTTTTAGTGCAGGAAGTGGCGGGCACCGGTGAACACCATGGCAATGCCGGCGGCGTTTGCGGCGTCGATAACCTCCTGGTCGCGGATGGAGCCACCGGGCTGAATGCAGGCGGTGGCGCCGGCATCAATGGCGGTCTGCAGGCCGTCAGCGAAGGGGAAGAGGCCGTCAGAGGCAATTACACTGCCCTTCAGGCTCAGGCCGGCCTGACCGGCCTTCCACACGGCAATCTTGGCGGAGTCCACGCGGCTCATCTGGCCGGCGCCGATGCCGAGCGTGCCGTTCTTATCCGTGAAGACGATGGCGTTGGAGTGTACCTGCTTGCACACACGCCATGCGAAGCGCATGGCCTCGAGCTCCTCGGCCGTGGGCACGCGGTCGGTCACGACCTTAGCCTCCAGATTGTCCAGGCCCATGACTTCATCGTCACGCTGCATGGTCATGATGCCGCCGGGGGCAGTACGCATCATGGGAGTCTTGCAGAACTCGCGCCAAGCATCCATATCAATGCGCATCACGCGGCAGTTCTTCTTCTTCTGAAGGATAGCACGGGCTTCCGGCTCATAATCAGGAGCGATGATAACATCCGTGAAGATAGCACCCACGATGCGGGCGAGAGCCTCAGTCATCGGGCGGTTCATCACGATAACACCACCGAAGGGAGCCTGAGTGTCCGTCTGGTAGGCTCGCTTCCAAGCCTCCACGAGGTCCTTGTCATCCTGCCCCACGCCGCAGGGGTTCGTGTGCTTAAGGATGCCGACGGTGGGACGGCGGAAGTTCATGATGAGGGAAGCGGCAGCGTCCAAGTCCAGAATATTGGTGTAGGACAGCTCCTTGCCCTGAAGCTGGGTGAAGATGGAATCAAAGTCACCGTAGAGCACGCTGCTCTGGTGGGGATTGTCACCATAACGCAGGGCTTGGTTGAAGGGGAGGGTAAGCGTGAGGTTGTTCTTGGTGCACTCCTCAGCGCGGTGGCCCAGATAGTTGGAGATGGCGGTATCGTAAGCAGAGGTGCGCATGAACACCTTCACAGCGAGCTTCTCTCGGGTCTTCAGGGTGGTGTTACCCTGATGGTTCTCCATTTCTTCCAGAATGGTGTCGTAATCGGAGGGATCGCTCACAACGGTCACGGAAGCGTAGTTCTTAGCTGCGGAGCGCAGCATGGAGGGGCCGCCGATGTCAATCTTTTCGATGGCCTCAGCGAGGGTCACGCCTTCCTTCGCGATAGTTTCCTCGAAGGGGTAGAGATTCACGCACACCAAATCGATGGTGGGGATATTGTTTTCCACAGCCTGCTGCTGGTGCTCAGCGAGGTCGCGGCGCTGCAGAAGGCCGCCGTGTACCTTGGGGTGAAGAGTCTTCACACGGCCGTCAAAGAGCTCGGGTGCACCTGTGTAATCAGAGATTTCCGTCACCGGCAGTCCCAGTTCCTGGAGGTACTTGCAGGTGCCTCCGGTGGAGATGAGCTGTACATTCTGGGCCACTAGGCCCTTGGCAAACTTATCAAGCCCGGTCTTGTCAGAGACAGACAGCAGGGCGCGCTGAATTTTCATCGTTTCCATGCTAATGTGATTCGATTTGTTTACATTGCCCGCCGGCGGCGGTAACACAGGGTACACTCATTTTTGCCGTTTTGCAAGCCCAAAATCCGAAAATCAGCAATTATCACAGAAAATCAGCCCGCTCAAGGTTTTACCTTCGAGCGGGCTGTAAAGCTGTGTTGGCTTAGCGATATCAGCGCAGGAAAATGGGCAGGGGATTACCCGTGGTCTGCCAGCTGTACAGAGCCATGCCGGCATAGAAAGCACCGATGAGCACCAAGGCCACATAGAAGCCGTTAATTTTCTCTATCTGCTTGTTGTACTGCACTGTGGCAGCTGCAGCGGCGGAGCGGTTGCCGGGCTTCTTTTTGCTGTTGAGGGCCGGTGCTCCTTTTCGGGGAGCGGTGCGCTTGCCGCTGGAGGCCTTTTTCTTAATGGTCTTTTTCTGAGGAACGGCTGCAGGGGCTGCGGCGGGTGCTGCCTCGGCAGGGACTGCGTCTCCTTCAGGGACGGCGGGAACTGCCGCGGCCTCAGCGGGAGCGGCTTCAGCGGGAGCGGCTTCTGCACCTTCATCCGGTACGAAAGTGATAGTGGCGGCGCCAATCTGGTACACCACGCCGCTGGTCATGTACTCATTTTCTAAGGGGGCGCCGTCAGCAAAGGTGCCGGCACCGGAGCCGAGGTCGGATATGGCATACCCATCCTCAAAGAGAGTGATGCAGCAGTGCTCTTCCGCAAGGCCTTCCACATCAGGCAAATCGATGCTGCAATCCTCAGAGGTGCCAATGATGACTTCTACGCCTATCTCATCGGGCAGGTCATAGGATGCGGTAATGTCAGAGTATGTTACATTAATTGAAGCCATGTCTGGAACTTAGTATGCCAGATATCACGCGAAAATCAATCATAAAGTATAAAAAAGCCGCAAAAAACGTATTTGTGTTGCCGTGCGGGCATGGCTCAGCTCTGCTTAAGCCACTCGCAGAACTTTTCCGCCCATGCGCGAGATATGCCGGGTAGTTCGGCTATTTCTTCGGGGCTGCGGGTCCGGAGATTCGGCACAGTGTGGAAGCGGGCAAGCAGCAATTCTTTGCGCTTGGGCGTCATGCCGGGGTAGGCATCCAATCGACTCTCGCGTACGCGGCGCCTCACCAGTAGCTCGTTGTAATTATTCGCAAAGCGGTGGGCTTCATCTCTCAGGCGTTGCAGGAGTCTCAGGGCGCCGCTTTCTCTGCTGAGAGCCAGCGGCTCGCTGTTGTGCGGGAAGTATATCTCCTCATCTCGTTTGGCCAAGCCTATTACCGGCATATCGGCCAGCCCCACCTCCGTGAGCACTTGCATGGCTGTGGCCAGCTGCCCCTTGCCACCGTCCACCACTACGAGGTCCGGCACGGTGATAGGCGCTTTCCCTTCCGCACTCAGCTTTTTCAGCCAAGCGTAGGTACCCATGTCAGACGGCTTATCAAAGAGGGCGCTGCTTTCGTTCACGATTCGGGAATAACGCCTCCTCACCACTTCCAACATGCTGGCAAAGTCATTTTGACCGTCGACTCCGCGTATGCGGTAACGGCGGTAGGCTCGGTTGTCCGGGCGTCCATTTGTGAAGCGCACCATGGAGGCTACGATGTGGTTATCTGACAGGTTGGAGATATCAAAGCACTCCATCACAGCGGGGGGCTCCTGCATGCCCAGTGCTTCCGCCAGCTCCGCGATGTCCTTATCCGGATTCACGGTGCCGGGCAAATCTGCCATGCCACGGGCAAAGCGGCGCGCGGGCTCCAGCGTTTTGATGATATTTTCGCGCACATCTCTCAGGCGCGCTGCTTTTTCGAAATCCAGCGCCTCGGCGGCTTCCGTCATTTCCTGCGTGAGAGCGTCTAAGTGTTCGCGGCGCCCTCGGCCTTCCAGCAGACTCAGGGCTGTTTCAAACTGCGCGCGATAATCCTCCGGTGATATGCGGCCTATGCAGGGCGCCGAGCAGCAGCGTATCACATCATCATGGCAGTGGCGGTACTGCTCCTCTCCGGGGCGGCGGCAGGTGCAAGTGCGCAGGCGGAAGCGGTGGTTCAGCCACTCCACTGTTTCTTTCAGTGCGGTGGAGTGCACAAAGGGGCCGATGTAGCGTGCGCCGTCATCTTTTTTCAGGCGCACCAGCGAGAAGCGTGGCAGCTCTTCCTGCCGGCTGGCACGCAGCAGCAGGTAGCGCTTGTCATCCCTCAGCTGTACGTTGTAGTGCGGGCGGTATTCTTTAATCAGCTTTTGCTCTAGGATGAGTGCTTCCTGATCATTGCGCACCTCGTAATAATCAAAATCCTCAATGGCGGCGATGAGTGCACGCGTTTTGCTGTTTTCCAGCGTGGCGCGGGAAGGGGAGAAGTAGTTAGCGAGGCGGCGGTGTAAATCCTTGGCCTTACCCACGTAAATGATGCCGCCTCCGTTGCCCTTCATGAGGTATACTCCCGGGCGGTGCGGTGTGCTGCGCCACTTTTCCTTGCAATTCACCCCGGCCATATCCCCTGATGATGTGCTCAGCTTTCTTCGGCCGGCAGCATGAACAGTAGCCTCTCCATGCCATGCTGCGTTACTTCATTCCAAAGGGCCTTCTCCAGCGAGGATACGCGCGAGGCCCGCTCTTCATCACTCATCAGGCTCACCGCCTCATCTCCGAAATTTTCCACCAGACTCTGCTCCGCGCACCGGCTCACCAGTTCAGCCCAGAACGCCTGATCCCGGTAATCCTCCAGCACATCTGAGAAGAAGGCGTGGTCTATATAGGAACGCTTGAAGAACCAGTAGCCGCAGTCAGGGTTCAGCTCCATATGCCTGCCAATGGAGGGAACTCCACGAGCCGCCTTCAGCAGAGCCACACAAAGCCGCTGCCATGCCTCCGCATGCGGGTCCCGGCTCTCCGGCATGGTCTGCCCCAGCATGGAAAGCACCATGGCGCACATCTCCGCCAAGTGGTGCATCTCCGTTTCGCTCAGCTCCAAATCTAGTTTGGACATATAAAATGCTCCTCCCTCTGCTTATCCGCTTTCCGGTGGGTATCAGATGAGCCCCAGCTGCATGCGGGCCTCTTCCGTCATCATATCCTGATTCCACGGCGGATCCCATACGAACTCAATGTTCACCTCACCCACGCCTTCCAGCGCGGAGATGCCGGCCTCCGCTTCAGCCATGAGGTGGGGTCCCATGCTGCAACCCGGCGCGGTCAGCGTCATGCGTACATGAACGTAGGCCCCCGCCTCTTTCTGGGGGATTACTTCCACCTCATAAATGAGGCCGAGGTTCACAATGTCCACCGGAATCTCAGGGTCATACACTCCGCCCAGCACCTTCCAAACTTTCTCCTCCAGTGTGAGATTGCTCAAATCTTCTTGTGCCACCTCAGCCTGTTCCGGCGCAATGATGCCTGCGCGTGCCGCTTCATGCCGGGATATGCGCACCAGCCCGATATCCGTCGCTGCCGTGATGGAATTACCCAGCATTTGGGTGATATAGATACGGGACCCCTCCGGCAGAATCACTGCATTACCCGCCGGAACCTGTACACCGGCTGTCTCCGCCTCTGTGATGACTTCCTGATTAAACATGGTCGTGTGCGCCATTATCTCAGATTTCTTTCCTGATGCAAGACTAATCTATGCCATTGTAAAATCACTGCCTCTGTTTCAATTCTGCCGCTAGAAGAACTGGTGCTTGCTTACTTTGTAGCCGCTGATGCTAAACCGGACGTCGTTTTAGGAAGAATATGGGGATTTGGCGTATGGATATATTACACGTATCTAATGCTAATAGAGGAGTATCGCAAGCTATAAAGATATAGCAAATTTCTTTTAACCTATGACGTTTAATTTGGACGATAGATGAGAAGCTTTCCTTAGCGATTTATTGGTGATAGATTTTACACGCGGAGGGCACAGTACATACGCCATGAGCTGACAATAGAAAACCCCATCAGTAATGCTGAGGGTATGGCGGCTCCGGCTAGCGGACGGCAAGCCTTCGGTGGATATTACTCTGGACGCACGACAGGCGGACGCTTACCTTCAGCACGCGCTTGATGAGGCTGATGTGGCCGAGACCGAGGAACTACAAAAGCGCACCGGCAAGAAGCAGTATGTGGATTTGCGTGCGGAGATAGGCTCTGCCATGAATGTGATTGCCGGTAATGCTGCCATGCTCAGTGTGGAGGCGAAGAGCGAGCAGACGGGGATTCAGGTGGATGATATAACGCGTGGGCTGCCTGATTTCATCGCTCAGCCCATTAAGGCGAAGGGGTATGTGACTCTGGCCGACGCGCAGAACATTACCGAGTGGGCGATAGGGCGCATCAATGGCTTAATCGAGGGCGTCAGCAACAAGGACATTGCCAAGGAGTTTAATGTCTCGGAAAGTACAGTAGAGCGAATTATACACGAGCAATACGAGGCTGAAGTGAAGGAGAAGCTGGGGTATTCAGCGCCCTTGATAGTTGGCATTGATGAGCATAAAATACACAAGCGGCGCTTTGCTGCGACAATCGTGGATTTGAAGAATCATCGTGCTTACGATGTCATTGAGGGTAAAAGCGAAGCATGCATAGGAGCACGCATCCGAAGTTACCCGGGAAGAATGCAAGTGAAGGTGGTATGTATGGATTTGAGTTCCCCCTATCGTAGCCTGGTACAGCGCTGTTTTCCTAATGCCAAGATAGTTGCCGACCGTTTTCATGTGATAAAATTAGTTCTAAGCACTTTCATGGAGTTTTGCCGGGAAGTGCAACCAGAGATTCGTTGGAAACGACATATTACCGGCGTTTTGCGTACGCATGCCTGCAACTTAAGCGCTACTCAGAAATCAACACTCAAAGTCTTCCTCGAGGCTAACCCCATCATTGCAGCCGCATACAATTTTAAGGAAAAGTTGTGTAAGCTGCTTAATCACAAGAAGAAAACCAAAAAACAATGTTTGCCTCTTATACGAAAACTCAAACTCTATATGGAGCAGATGCGAAGTGAGGCAACCAAGCACTTTCATGCGTTAGCAAAGACGCTAAGCAACTGGTTTGAACCCATCATCCGCATGTGGCACTTCTCAAAAAATAATGGAATTACCGAGGGCTTCCATCGTAAGATAAAAGGAATTCAGCGGCGCGGTTATGGCTACAGAAACTTCCAAAATTACAAACTAAGGGTATTAGTAGAGTGCGTACATGGCCGATGACTCAAATAACAGCGTTCCCACACTTTTTGGAGTTGACCCCAATTTTACACGTTTTACACGCAAATGCAATCTAAATAATACAAAAAGAAAAATCCCTACAAGCTGTTAAGCTGTAGGGATTTAACGGACAGGGAGGGATTCGAACCCTCGGTACGCTTTTGACGTACACACGATTTCCAATCGTGCTCTTTCGACCACTCAGACACCTGCCCAGTCGAACTTCTGTTCTTGCTCCCCGGAAGGGGTGCGGGGAAACTATACGCTAATTTGGCGGACTTTGCAAGCTTAAAATTGCAAAAAAAACGATTTTTTTGCGATTTTAGGGAGAAATTATCATCCGCGGGCGGAGATGAGCTCAGCATAACGCACGCCGGAGCCACCGAAAATGTCCAGAGCGCTGCCGACAGTGGCATCTATGCAGCCGCAGGAAAGGGAATCGATGAGGTCAAAGTCCGCCATGGTAGCGATACCTCCGGCGTAAGTCATGGGGCAACCACGCCAAGAAGCGAGGAGCTCCACGAGCTCGCGGTCTATGCCGCTGCAACGGCCTTCGACATCAGCTGCGTGAATGAGAAACTCATCACAGCAATCGGCTAGGGCAGAGAGGGTGGCAGGGGTGATGGCCAGTTCCGTGAGGGTTTGCCAGCGGTTCATGGCGACTACCCAGCCGTCACGCGTGCGGCGGCAGCTGAGATCCAGCACGAGGTGTTCTTTGCCCACGCGCTCTACGAGCTCACGTAGAACGCTGCGGCGGAAGCGGCCCTCGCGATCAAAGAGGACGCTGGTAACAATGACGTGGGATGCGCCGAAGGTAAGCCATTCCTCCGCGTTGTCCGGGGTGATGCCACCGCCAATCTGCAGGCCGCCGGGGTAGGCCGAGAGGGCTGCGCGTGCAGCGGCATCGTTTCCGGGGCCGAGTTTGATGACGTGGCCGCCGCGCAGGCCATCCTTCTTGTAAAGAGTGGCGAACCATTCGGCCGGGTGTTCTGCCACGAAGTTCGTGTGCAGGCCGGCGCCATCATCCGTAAGGGTACCGCCAACGATTTGTTTTACACAACCGTTGTGAAGGTCTATGCAGGGGCGGAAGTGGGTCATGCGCGTTCGTATTTATCGACAACATCCTGGAGGAATCCGTGGGAGACGAGTTGCAGCGCCTCCTCGCGCGAAATGCCACGGCTGAGCAGGTAGAAGAGCTGCTCTTCATCCATGGGGGCACTGGCGCTGCCGTGGGAGCAGCGCACCTTGTCAGCCAGAATTTCGAGGCCGGGCAGGGAGTGCACGGTGGCCTTCTCGCTCAGCAGCATGTTACGGTTTGTCTGGTAGGCGTCCGTATGGTGAGCTCCGGGGGCCACGTAGATGTTGCCGGCGAAGATGGCTGTGGCATCATCATCCACTACGTTCTTGTAGAGTAGGTTACTGCTGGCGCCACCGGCGTGGTGAATCTGGCGTGTGTGCTGGTCCAGTACCTGATTAAGGCCGATTTTGTTGGCCGAGAAAAGCTGAATGTCCGCACCGGGAGTGTAGATTTCTGCTACCGTTTCCTCGCGGGCCCAGTCGCAGGAGAAGAAGTGGGAGTAGTGCGCTACCTTGCCGCCCATGTTCTGGATATTGGTGATGACCATGCAGCGAGCGCAGCCGTAGGGCTGGAGCTCCACCTTGAGCTCGGCTCCCTCTGCCACCTGAATGCTGCGAGTGGCCAAGATGGTGCCTTTTTCGCAGCCATAGTATTGCTCAATGACGTGTGCTTTCACCCCGGGTGCTACCATGATGAAAGTGGCGGGCGTGTAGAGGGAATCCGTCTTGTAGCTGATGTAGATGGGCTCTTTAGTATCTTCCTCGATATAGAGGGCGTATCCATCACCGAAGCGCTTGAGGTGCATGCCGAGCAGGGCATCTGAGCCGATGGTAGGCATGAGTTGCTCCGACTGGCGAAGATCCGCCTCATCTTCACGGACGCTTACGGCCGCCTCGCCTGCATTTTTTACCTCAGCTTCACCCTGAGAGGGGGTATCGCTCTGTAGCAGGTCTGCCAGAGCGGAGGCGAACTTATGAGGACGGCCGAAGCGCCAGTCTTCATTAAGGCGGTTTGGCAGCACGGCGTTGTTGAAGCGCTCATTGCTGGCACTGAGGGCCTGCTCCAGCTTAGCCTCAGCCTCAGCGAGGGCGAAGGCTTCTTCCATGCTCATATTTTGCGGGAAATCCATAATGCGATGCGGTGCCGGGGGTTAGCCGATGGAATCTTCCATCTCCAAGTCAATGAGGCGGCGCAGCTCCACAGAGTATTCCATGGGGAACTCCTTGACGAGGTCGTTAATAAAGCCGTTGACAGCCAAACTCATAGCCTGAGCACGGGTGAGGCCGCGCTGCTGCATGTAGAAGAGCATTTCTTCATCCACTTGTGATACCGAGGCCTCATGCTGTACCGCACTGGCGTTGCCGTTCACGGTGACGGCGGGGTAGGTATCCGTACGGCTGGCGGGGTTGATGAGCAGGGCGTCACACTCGGTGTTGTTCTTGCAGCCCTTCATGCCTTTCAGCACGTTCACCTCACCGCGATAGCTGGCACGCCCCTCGCCGATGGAGATGGACTTTGCTACGATGTTTGACGTGGTTTCCGGTGCTGCGTGAATCATGCGGGCACCGGTGTCTTGCAGCTGGCCGCTGTGGGCAAGCGAGATGCTCACCACCTCACCACGGGCACGGCGCCCCTGCAGTACCACGGCTGGGTATTTCATGGTGAGGCCGGAGCCGATGTTACAGTCAATCCAGCGGATTTCGGCATCCTCCATAGCAAGGCCACGCTGAATCACGAGGTTGTACACGTTGGTAGCCCAGTTCTGAACGGTGACGTACTGAATTTTAGCGCTCTTGAGTGCCACCAGCTCCACCACGCCGGAGTGCAGGGTGGCACTGTCGTACTTGGGTGCCGTGCAGCCCTCCATGTACATGAGCTCAGCGCCTTCATCCGCAATGATGAGGGTGCGCTCAAACTGCCCCATGCTCTCGGAGTTAATGCGGAAGTATGCCTGCAGCGGCTGAGCTACCTTTACGCCTTTAGGTACATAGATGAAAGAGCCGCCGGAGAAAGCCGCATGATTGAGCGCGGAGAACTTGTTGTCACCCACCGGGATGACCTTGCCGAACCAGGGGCGGAAAATGTGCTCGTATTCTTTCAGGCCCTCCGTGGAGTTCACGAAGATAACGCCCTGCTTGCTGAGCTCCTCACGCATGTTATTGTACGCGGTTTCGGAGTCATACTGAGCATCCACACCGGCGAGGAAAGCTCGCTCCTGCTCCGGCACGCCGAGGCGCTCGAAGGTGCGCTTCACGTCATCCGGCACTTCCTCCCAATCCTTGTAAGGCATGGTGCCGTGGGAGAGGTAGTAGCGGATTTTGTCGAAGTCCAAATCCTTGATGCCCTCCGGAGCCCAGTGGGTGGGCATGGGCATTTCATTGAACTTTTTGAGTGCGTCCTTGCGGAACTGGCGCACCCAGTCGGGCTCGCCCTTAGCATCGCAGATGTAATCAATGGTGGCTTCCGTGAGTCCGAAGCCGGCATCGTACTTATGATTCTCCGGGAAGGAGAACTCACCGCGGGTGTCTATCTGAAAGGGTGTCTCGTCCATCACTCCTCAGCTTTCAGGAAGTCAAAGCCGTTCTGCTCGATGTGTTCCACTATCTCGTACCCGGCGGTGCGGACAATACGTCCCTTGTAGAGTACGTGCACCACGTCTGGCTTGATGTAGTCCAGCAGGCGCTTGTAGTGGGTAATCACGAGGAAACTGCGGAAGGGGGCCCGCATGGCATTCACACCATCAGAGACGATGCGCAGGGCGTCTACGTCCAAGCCACTATCCGTCTCATCCAGAATGGCATAGCTGGGCTCCAGCATCATCATCTGAAGGATGTCATTGCGCTTCTTCTCACCACCGGAGAAGCCCTCATTCACAGCACGGGCCGTGAACTTGGTATCCATGCCGAGGGCTGCCATTTTGCTGCGCATGGTCTTGTAAAAGCTTACAGCGTCCAGCTCCTCACCTTTGGGAAGGCGGGCCTGTAGGGCGGCGCGCATGAAGTTGGCATTGGTGACGCCCGGTACCTCCACCGGGTACTGGAAGGCGAGGAAAAGACCGGCACGGCTGCGCTCATCCACGCTCATGGCAAAGAGGTCCTGGCCATCCAGCTCAGCTGTTCCGGAGATGACTTCATAATCCGGGTGGCCGCAGAGTACCTTGGAAAGCGTGCTCTTGCCGGAGCCGTTCGGTCCCATGATGGCGTGAACTTCGCCTTTGGGAATCTCGAGGTTAATACCATTCAATATCTGCGCACCGTCCTTTACTCGTGCGCTCAGGTCTTTAATAATCAGACTCATTTTTCTTTTTCAGACATGCAATTCTCCGGAATCTCACCTCTCAGGTAAGCTTCCATGCTTTTAACGCGAACGCCTTCCGGCAGTTCAAAAACATCTTCAGGTGTCAGCCCTTCTTTCAGCTGAACGTCTATCACGCGATTGCTGGCGTCATCCATCACGTGTACGTGCGGCTCCACATTCGGGCAGAAGCGGCAGGGGCCATTATCAAAATGCAGCTGATTTATCAGGCGCTGGGCGGCCAAGGATTCAATGCAGTTGTACACGGTCGCCAACGAAATGCCCGGCAGGATTCCTTTTGCCCGTTCGTATATTTGGGCAGCTGTCGGGTGGTCATACGACTGCAGCAGTACTTCAATCACAGCTCGGCGCTGGCGCGTCATCCGTACGCCGGCCTTCCGCACCATGATGGCCGGCGTGGCCGTGCGTCTCGTAACTTTTTTGCCGGTGGGGTCTGTTAACATACTGTTTCCGCAAGGGGGCTTTTTCTTGCGCCGTCATTATAGCGATTCTAAGCTCGGATGGCAAGGCTAAATCGTGTCTAAAGTAGTCGTGATGTCAGCCAAATCTATTTTTTGACTTGCAGAAAGAGGCTGAGTGTGGCAAAGTGAAGGCGTACGGTGTAGAAAACACTCACTTTTCATTATGTCCGAATGCTCATATAAGGAGATAGAGGGTGGCGTGACAGCTGCCAAAGGTTATGTGGCCAACGCACTCAGCTGCGGTATTAAGAAGCCGACCGCTACGCGTCTGGACCTTGCGCTTGTATACTCGACGGAGCCCACAACATCTGCCGGAACCTTTACGACAAACCGCGTGCGCGCTGCTTGTGTGCGTGTGAGTCAGAATCACCTGCGCCGTGGAAATGTACGCGCTATCGTGGCGAACAGCGGTAATGCTAATGCTTGCACCGGTGCTGCCGGCGTGGCTGTGGCTCGTAAGGAGTGCGCGATTGTGGCAAAAGAGTTGGGCCTGAAGTCCTCTGAGGTAGCGGTGTGCTCCACAGGTGTTATCGGTTTGCCCATGCCCATGGTGCGTATTGAGCCGCGTCTTCCAGAGCTTTGTCATGACCTCTCGGCTGAAAAGGGGCATGACGTGGCCTCCGCCATCATCACCAGTGACACCCGTGAGAAGGAGGTGGCTGTGGAAGTGAACATCGGCGGGAAGATTGTTCGCATCGGTTCTTGCTGCAAGGGTGCCGGCATGATTGCTCCCTGCATGGCTACCATGATTTGCCTTATCTGCACGGATGCTGCCGTGAGCCGCGAGAATCTGGATGCCATTGTGCACAAGGGGGTATCTGAATCCTTCAACCGTATCACCATTGATGGTGATATGAGCACGAATGATACCTGTCTCGTACTGGCAAATGGTGCTTCCGGTGTGGAGCTTGCTCCCGGTGTGGAAGGGTGGGATACCTTTGTCGAGGCTCTTCAGTATGTTATGATGGAGCAGGCTAAGCGCATCGTGCAGGATGGCGAGCGTGTGACCAAGTACGTGACGGTGCGTGTGACGGGCGCTCCCTCTCAGGCTGAGGCCCGCCGTGTGGCTGAGGGTGTGGCTAAGTCATCCTTGGTGAAGAGCTCTTGGAACGGTGGTGACCCGAACTGGGGCCGCATTATTCACGCTGTGGGCTATAGCGGCACCCGCGTGAAGGAGGAGAAGATTGATATCGACATCGCTGGCCTTCCTGCCTGCCGTGGCGGTGAGCAGACGGACACTCCGAGTGATGATCTTCGTGAACGTGTTCAGGCCCGTGAGTTTGAGGTGCTCATTAACCTGAATCTCGGCAGTGAGGAATATGTGGTGTACACCACGGACCTTTCTCCCGAATACGTGGATTTCAACCGCTCCGAGTATGCCTATTGGAATCAGGCCAAACAGGACGGCCTGACCAAGTAAAATCCTTTGTTTTTAGCGGCTGCCTGTACGGGCAGCCGCTTTTTTTTCATTCTGTTCTGCCGTGTTGCTAAAATTACCTTGCAACGAAGGGTGAAGTGTGCTATAAATACAGCAGAAAGTAATGTCCAGAACCGCCATTATTAGTGATATTCATGCAAACTATCATGCGCTTTGCGCAGTGATGGAGGATGCTTTTAACAGGGAGCGCTGCACGGAAGTAGTATGCGTGGGTGATATTGTGGGATATAACGCCTATCCCCGTGAGTGTCTGGACTATATTCGTTCGCTCGGTTGTCCTGTGGTGAAGGGGAATCATGATGAAGAGGTCGTGTCCCCCTCCTATGCTAAAATGAATGAAATGGCACGCGAGGCCATGCTCTGGACCCAGAGCCAGCTGAGCGAGGATCAGCTGCAGTGGCTTGCTCGCCTGCAGTACCAGCGTATTGTGCGTCCCTCCGGAGGTGGGCAGGGTTCGTTCACCATCGTGCATTCCACGTTGGATCAGCCTAAGGTGTGGAGCTACATTGTGAACGCTAATGACGCCGCCGCAAGTTTTAGCCGCCAGTTTTCACAGTTCTGTTTCAATGGTCACACTCACGTGCCGAAGGTGTACATGTGGAACGGACGCAGCGCCGGTGAGGATTATGATGCTCAGCATGAACTCATTATGAAGGGGTATGCTGAGATTCTTCCTGTGGCCGGTTATAAGTACTGCATTAATGTGGGCTCTGTGGGGCAGCCGCGTGATGATGATCCCCGGGCCTGTTATGCGGTGTATGATTCTGATGCCAACATGGTCATCATTAAGCGTGTGGAGTACGATGTAAAGTCTGCGAGCGAGGCTGTGCTGGCTGTGGGCCTTCCCCAGCCTCTGGCTGACCGCTTGCTGGTGGGCCGATAAAACGTAAACGAAAAGATTTTCATGGTGAAAGAAGCGATGCAGAGAATGATGCCCGCGCTAGTGCTGTTTGTGCTGGGCTCGGTATTGGCGTTGTGGCTGGTACCGATTGAGCTGGAGCAAATGCAGTGGGAAGTGCCCGGCATGCCTGATTCCTACCCGATAGAGCAGATGTGCCGCCCGGTATTCCTTGCTTTGCTTTGTTTCCTGCCGTTTTTGGGGGCCGTGGGATATGCGTTCATGGGGACAATGGACCGCTATATGAGCCGTAACTTCATCAGCTATTTCCTGATGTGTACGCTCATTTTGTTGCTCATCTACATTCTGGCAGATTTCACGGATAACATGGAGCGTTTTCGTAGCCGTTTCGATGACCCCGTCATTCAGGCCTTGCGTTTCTATGGCTCGCAGCTGCCCATGTTCCTGTACCAGATTTTGCCGTATACGCTGATGATGGGTACGATGTGGTGCCTCAGCAAGCTTTCCGGTACCTGTGAGATAACCGGTATGATGCAGTCCGGCCGCTCTCTGCTGCGACTCTGCATGCCCGTGTTCTTCTTCGCCGTGATTGTTTCCATGGTGTACGGTATCTTCGGTTTCCACTGGGCTCCGAATGGCTCCATGTACCGCCAGATGATTCTTAAGCAGGCGAAGCGTGAAGATGGCTCCGCCCCCGCGCTGATTTACAGAAGTGAAGCTCAGGCCCGTATTTGGCGTGTGGCACGTCCGCCCATGATTTCGAATGCCGGTGATCCTCTGCGCGGTGTGGTTATCGAACAGTTTGGTGAAGATTCTCACCTGATTAGGCAATACATGGCGAAGTCCGCCACATGGAATAAGCTTGATGCTACTTGGACCCTCACGGATGTGTATATTCGCGAAATTGCTCCCGCCTATGAGCGACCGGCGGATGATACTCACCATGAGACGCTTGTGTGCAACTTTGCGGAGAAACCGTACCAGATTCTTAGCCCCGGTGCAGGTGGCCGCTTGGATGCCATGGGTACCTCCATGCTGTATGAGTACATTAAATCCGGAGCCGGTTCACGCGAGGACCGCGCGAAGAAGCGTACGGAGTGGCATGTGCGTATAGCCCGAATATTCAGTTGCTTAGTACTTGTTCTGCTGGCTATTCCCAGTTCGGTGACATTCCAGCGCCGAGGCACGATGAAGGGTATCGGCATTGCTGTGGTTCTTGCGGCCTTCATGCTGTTCCTGTATCAGGTGTTCCCCTCGTTGGGTGAGGCTGGGATTATACAGGCTTGGATAAGTGCATGGATTCCGAATGTGCTTTACACTTTCATCGCTATCTATATCTTCCGCAAGAATCTGGCTCACCGCTCGTTTAAGGAGTGGTTGACAGCTAGAATGAGGGGTGAGTCATGAAGAGACCGTGCGGTATTATTTTTGATTTTGACGGCGTGTTGGTAGATACCGAGTGGGCTATCTACCAGTCGTGGGTTCAGCTGTATGCGCGTGAAGGGCAGGAGATTTCCATAGCGACGTATTCTCCTTGCTTGGGGGCCGGGTATTCCCATTGGAACCCGGCTGAACATCTGGAAAAACTCACCGGTAAAAAGTATGATTGGGAGGTGGAGACCCCCGCTCGTCAGGCTGTGCTGGAGGCGGATTTAGCCCGTAGTGGCCTGATGGATGGCGCTGCGGAGCTGCTGGACTGGTGTGATGAGCAGGGTATTAAGCTTACCGTGGCGAGTTCTTCCTCCCGGCGCTGGGTGCAGGGCTGGCTGGAGCACCTTGGTATCTATCATCGCTTTGCCGGTGTGTTCACGCGTACAGATGGGTATGCCGTGAAGCCTAATCCTGCACTCTTTTTGGCAGCGCAGGAATGCTTGGGGCTGCCGAAAGAAGAGTGCCTCATCGTGGAAGATTCTGAAAACGGCACTATTTCAGCGCAGAATGCGGGCATTCCCTGTGTCGCTATCCCGAACCGCATGACGGAGAGCTCTGATTTCTCTCGTGCTCAGTTCCGCCTGCCATCTCTTCGCGCCTTGTTGAGTGAGCTGCAGAAGGTCTAATCCGGAACGGCTGCTCAGAGAGAGTTGTTTTTCAGGCGGCACTTCATGAGGTAAGCTCCGGCGCCGATGAGGAAGAGGGCAATTAATGAGAAAATGCCCGTGGCGAAGTACTGCAGGAAGGGCACTCCTTTACTGAGGACTGACTTTGCAGGGTTATCCCTGTTCAGGTACACTGGCACGGTGCCGCTGTCGCAGGCTTGCTCGTACATGCCATGGGTGAAGTTAAAGCCGGTGTTGGTGACGTAATATGCTTCGCCTTGGTATTCTATATCCACTTTTGCCTCGTAGTGCCCACCTTTACCGCCGGTGATGCCGCGGTGGGGACTCGGATTAAGATAGATGACTCTGCCGGTTACGCTGGGAGTATCCTCCGCCGCATGAATGTAATAGAGATTCATCGCGCTCCCTCGAACTGGGATGAGGATAATCACAAGAGCTATAGCCCACAGGAGCCAAGCCGCCCAGCCTTTTTGGCGGTTTGCTTCACGCTCGGCGTATTGATTATTTTCTAGCCAGTCGAGTTTTGCCATAGGATATTGGAAAAAAGAATGCACCCGGTGCGGTGAAGCACAGGGTGCATGTGGTTAAAGTTTATTCAGCGGAATCAGCCTTCTCTGTGTCTTCCTCTTCGGCGGCGTCACCCATATCGAGGCTAAGGTGCTCGGTCAGGAAGTCCTTCATATAGTCCGGAGTGAGCAGCTCGGCTGTGACAACGGGCTCTTCTTCCGGGAGATACAGAGCGTTCACCGGCACGGAGGAACGGTTCAGACGACGCATCTCTTCATCAATGAGGGGGGAGGGGCGGGTCTTGTCGGCTCGCATCAGAACCACCTCTTCTGTCTCAAACAGAGCACAGACTTCCGGGGAATAGGCTACCTTTTTGTTGGCTTGGCAGGTGGCACACCATCTGGCTGTGAAGTCGACATAAACGGGGTGACCATCATCAAGAGCCTTCTGCATGAGCTCAGGGCTCCAGTTGTTCCAAGCGGGGTGCTCACCGGCAGCTACTATGTAGCCTTCAGCAGAGGCAGCCGGGGCGGCGGCTGCTGTCTGGGTCTGAGGGCGCGGCATGGCTCCCCAGATACCCACGCCAGCCAGCAGGATGGCTACCAGTAGGCCAATCCAGCGAGAGGTAGCGCTGCGGTACATCGGGCACCAGCGTCCATATACCCAGAAGGCGGTACAGAACACGACCAGCGACATGAAAATCCACGGGCGATCCACGCTGTATTCCTCAGGAAGGAAGGCCAGATACACATCCAAGAACCAAGCGGCTGCAGCAAAGAGCAGGAAGGAAAGGCCCTGCTTGAGGGATTCCATCCATGCGCCGGGGCGCGGCAGCTTATTGACAAGGCCCGGGAAGGCGCCCATGACGATGTACGGGAAAGCCAGGCCCAGTGCCATGAAGGTGAGGGCGAGAATCATCCAGATACCGGGCAGGGACATAGCTGCGGGCATGGCGGCACCAAGGAAGGGTCCACTGCAGGGAGTAGCTACGATGGTAACGAGAAGCCCTTGGAAGAAGGAGCCCCACAGGCCCTTCTTGTTCTGAAGGTTTTGGCCGGTGCTAGTGGCACCCACGCCAATTTCAAAGAGGCCGAACATGCTCAGGCCCAGTACCAGCAGAAGCAGGAGAATGCCGTATACAATCCACTCATTCTGCATCCATGCGGCCCAGCTGCGGGTGGAAGAACCGGCATCATTCCACAGTGTGGTCAGCCATTCTGTCCACGGGGTGTTGCTGAGAACCTCAAGGTTAGAAACAACGATGAGTGCAGCGGCCAGAACCCAGAAGGAGACAAGGATGCCCACTACGAAGATGAGGGAATGCAGGAATACCTTGCGGCGGTCGCCACCACCCAGCTCCACGAAGCTCATGATTTTCAGGCCGATAACGGGGAAGACGCAGGGCATCAGGTTCAGGATAAGGCCGCCCATAAAGAGCGCACCAAAGATGCCGACAAGGCCTTCAGGCAGAGCACCGGCAGCGGGAGCAGCGGGGCTTTCTTCTGTGGCTTCTGCGGGAGTTGCTTCGGGTGTTTGAGGCGGTGTAGGCTCTTCTGCGGCCGGAGCAAAGGAGAAGTTCACGGCTGTCTGTTTGCCGTCAAAGGTGAGGATGCCACTGATGGCGGGGAGCTCATGTCCCACCAGAGCTTCATCCTTCACAGGGAACATGATGTCAGAGTTGTCGTTACGGGAAAGGGTGAGCGTATAGCCGCCTTCCGTGGGGGTGAGCACCTGTTCTGCCGTGGGATTGATGCTGTTGTCATCCGAGAAGAAGTAGGCCTGCTTTACCTCGCCGTCTGTGGTGAAGGTGAGCACCACGGACTCCGGCGTCTGAGTGGCGGTGACTGTGGTATCAGCATTGCCCAGTACTTCCACCTGAGTCTCTTCCGCAGCCCATTCGGGATTAGCGGCGCCATCACCTGCGCTCAGTTGGACGGTAGCCTCCTTGGTTTCCGGAGCGTTACAGCCGCTGTCGCTGCAGGTTTGGGCTGTGCTGCTGGCGGTGAAGGCTGCGCTCTGCGGAGCATTGTCCTGAGGGGTGATTTTCCATACAACCACGGGGGTGTTGTACGTGTAGGCCACACCGAGCATGCCCTCGTGTTTATCCGGAGCTTGCCAGTACGGTCCTTCCACCGTGAAGCCCTCCGGAGCGGCGAGGGTGGCAGTCATGGGCTCTCCGATGGTGGCCGGATTTCTGAAGTAGGCATGCCAAGGCTGGGAGATATCTGCTTTAAGGGCGATATAGAACGGTTCGCCGGGCTTATAGCTGCCGACGCTGGCTTTCGCTGTGACGCTGAAGTTCGGCCCTTGCTGTTGTTCAGCACCTCCGAATGAGCCGAAGGGGAGATCGCCGAACTGTGCCTGAGCGGTACCGGTCAGCAGCGCCGCCGCCATGGTCAGATATCTTACGATTTTCATGCCGTGAGTTTAGCATGAAAGGGTGCATTCCGCAAGCCAAAATGCGGGATTATATTTATATAGAGGCCGGATAGGCTGCAATTCCTGTAGGAATCCACTCTTGCGGGGGATTCTCTCCCTGCTGAAGCATTGTTCTGATGGCAGATGATGAGGCAGGATGCTGCCCGGTAATGAAGATGGCATTCACACCTTCGCGGGGGTGGGGGGCTGACCCTCTGTGGTAGACAATGAAGGTAAGGTGCTGACAGAGGTAATCATAGCGGGCCCAGCGGTGGAGCTGCTCCCACTGGTCTGTTCCCATGAGCCAGAAAAGTTTATCTCCGGGGTAAAGGGAAAGGCAGGCTTCCACCACGCGCCAGCTCCAGCTGGGCGGGGGCATGGTTAAATCCAGCTCGCTCACTTCTGCCTCCGGCATGGAGGCTGTAGCGGCATGGAGGAGTTCTAGGCGCTGCGCATCGCTGAAATAATGCTGACGGCCTGTCTTGAAAGGAGAACAGGCCGCCGGAAGAAAAAGAATGCGCTGAAGGCCGGCTGCTTTTACTGCAGCCTCGGCGATGGCCATGTGACCACTGTGCACAGGGTCAAAGGACCCGCCGAAAAGGCAGATATTCATTACAGCCCTTCAGTATCGTGATAGGGAAGGAAGCAGCCGATGGGAAGCTTCACATAGCGAGTCTCGGGGCGCAGACGGCGGTAATGATTGATGAAGGATGTCAGATTGCCGTAGTTGCGGGCTGTCTTGGGAATGCCTTGCTGGCCGCAGTTTACGAGAATGTTGAAGTGAAGCTCAGCATGGAGGTGGGCGGGGAACATGCCGCGGTTTGTGCCAATAGTACCTATCTGGTCGCCTCGGCGTACAAGCTGCCCCAAGCGCACGTCAATGCGGTCCAAGTGAGCATAAAGCGTTTGGCAGCAGAGAACTCTGCCACTACGAGGCTCACGGAAGGCATGGCGCACGATTACGACCTTACCCCAGCGGCCGCGAGCATCCGCAGCGTAGGTCACAAGGCCGTGGCCAATGGTGTATACAGGGTCACCCAAATCAGTATTGCCGCCACCATTGCCATTCCAGTCTTCGCCCAGATGGCGGGGAGTCTGCAGCCGAAGTCCGCGGGCTTTGTAATAGCCATCGCCATTCGGCTTACCCACGGGAAAGTCAAAGCCGTCTGCCAGCGGCACGAGAGCCCATCTGCCATCTGCTGTTCTTTCTGCCATGGTTACAGCGCAGGAGGTTCCTGCTACCATATAAAAAACAGCCACTGCTACAAGCAAAATCTGGTGGTATAAGCGTACCATGTCATTAAGATATCATATAGTATTACTCCATGGCAAGCCTCAAAAATGCCATAGAGTGACATAAGCGCAGCTAAAAATAGCCATGATTGGCCTTTTTTGTGCGTTAACTCTCGCTTTAGCCAACGTAAAAGTTGCCCACTGTTTTCTGAGCTTGTTGCCTTTCTAAACGAATCACTGCTTCAAAAGCTCAGCGGCTTTAGCGGCGCAGAATGCCACGCAGCGCTCACAGGGCCGTGCATCGTAATAGGCTTGGGTTCGCTCATTGGGGCGGGCTCCTTCCTTCGTGCTTTCATCCAGATGAAGCAGCTCGCGGCAAGTCAAGGTGCCGAACTCTGTAGTGAAGGCTGCAGCGAGTTCACGCACCAGAGAGAATATCTTTTCCTTATCTTCCGGTACTCCGGTGAGGTTTCCGCGGCAGTGGCCTGCCACCATGGTAAGCCCGCTGAATGCGCCGCACATACCACGCATACGGCCCACGCCGGCGCCGAATCCGGCAGAAAAGCGCAGCGCTTGTTCTTCCGTTAGGCCGATTTCTGTAGCGAATGCGGTGAAAACGGATTGTGCGCAGTTATATCCCTGGTGAAAATAGGCGAGTGCTTTTTCTTCTGCCTGCTGTGCGGTCATGAGGACAGCATACGCCTGATTAGGCTCCGGGTCAATCTTAAAAAGTAGCCCGTATCATGAGCCTGATTTAGCGAATGTAATAAGTGGGAGTTGTTATGGTTGTACTTTGAGTAATTTTTCAATCTCAGTACGCATGTGCTCATAGTGCTCTAAGCCATCAGGTTTGCATACGCAGTCTTGGGCGTATATTGCAAGCGTGCCGAGTTCGTTGCCGTTGGCGTCCATGAAAATGTAATGGTCTTCCGTGCAGAATGTGCCTATCACATCAAAATTATGGAATGCAAGCCGAAGCCATTCCGGAGCAGTAGCCCAGCGTTCAAATAAGCGGCGCATCTCATCCGTTACCGGTACTGCGGGCAGTTTCTCTTCGGTAGTTTCTGTGCACCAGTGGTCATCATTGGCGGCACGAATGCGCTTTACTTGTACCTGAGTAGCTTGCAGCATGGCCTGCTGAATACTTGCTCGTTCTTCTGCGGGTATGCGGCGACCGGCTACAATGGGGGTATCATGTACGTAGCCTCGCTCTGAGTTCTCGGGGTAGAGTTCTTCCGGGCGCAGTGGAACCAAACCATCGCGGAGCGCGGTTTCTTCGTAGTGCTGCCAGTTAAGGCTGCGTTCACTTTGTATGCAGTTGCAAGTTAACAGGGGAATGAGTAGGAAAAGGGGCGCTTTTATGTTCATGTGAGAAATTGTAACATAAAAAAAATCAATGTCTAGTGTTATTTGAGGAGGGGTAAAAATAGAGCCCGCACAAGGCGGGCTCTATTGATGTATGCGGTGTGAGCTAGGAAAAGCTCAGGTTAAAACGATGGGTCATTGGGCCCGGCGGATTAACTACGGCGGGGCTTTTTGGAGAAGCGGGAGAAGAATGGTGCATCACCGCCTCCTTCATAGCGATTTCCTCGGTCTCGCTCGCGGCGTTCATAGCGGTCGCCCTTGTCGCGCTTGCCGGAGTTGTTGTGGCGTTCTGCGCGCTCAAAGCGGCCTCCGCGCTCATTGCGGGAGTTGTCGCGCCCGGAGTATGAGGAGCCTCCGCTGCGGCGGTCGCGTACATGTACGGAGGGGCGGGAATCGGAATCTCCCTTCTTGTCTTCTCGCACGTTCACTTCATACCCGCAGATGGAGCAGGTTGCAAGCTGTTTGGTGAGTTGGGGGGCAATTTCCGGAGAAACTTCGATGAGCGAATGCTTCAGGAAAATCTTGATGTCGCCCACGGAGCCCTTGGGGGCGCCTCCTTCATTGTAGAAGAGGCCGGCGATGTCCTTCGGGCGGATGCCGATGAGCTTGCCGCCGTTCATGAAGAGTGTGGTGCTCTGCTGAAGGCTGCTCCAGTCATTGCCCTTTTCTGCGGCGGGGGTGTTATCACTATCTGCAGCAGAATTTTTTGCGTGGCGGCTGGGGCGGTCTTCCGGGATGGCCTGAAGTTCACAGCTGCCCTTAGCTACAAGGAGCTTGAACATGGCGGCCATGAGCTGCTCCGCGGGCATGTCGATATCCTTCAGCTCTTCCGGAAGTTCCAGCTCTGTTGCGGCCTGTTCCAAGATGTCATCTACAAGCGCCTCTTTACGAGCTTCTTCTACCTGTACGGCTGTCATGACTTTTTCGCGCTGCATGCGGGTGCCGATGAAGCGCTCGATACGAGCCAAGAGGGAGAAATCTCTGCGGCCAATGAACGTTACAGCCTTGCCTTTGCGGCCTGCGCGGGCTGTGCGGCCGATACGGTGCACGTAATCTTCCGGGTCACGCGGCAGCTCGAAGTTCACCACGATATCCACATCATCAATATCCAGACCACGGGCGGCAATGTCAGTTGCCACGAGCACGTTCAGGTTACCGCGGCGGAAGGAGTCCATCACGCGTTCGCGGAGTGTTTGGGGCATGTCGCCGTGCAGGCGGTCCACAGAATAACCGCGGGCCAGAAGTCCGTCCACCACATCATCCACCACTCGCTTGGTGTTAGCAAAGACGAGGCCTCGCTTCATGCGGCCCATCTCGATGAGGCGGCTGAGTACCTCGATACGAGAGGCGAACACAACTTCATATACGCTCTGCTCGCACGTGGGTACGGTAAGTACCGGACGTTCGATGGTGATTTCCTGCGGATTTTCAGAGATACGGTTGATAAGAGCCCTGATGGCAGGGGACATGGTGGCGGAGAAGAAGAGCGTTTGGCGCTCTTCCGGCAGCATAGCCACCACGCGGTCAATGTCTTCCTGGAAGCCCATATCCAGCATTTCATCAGCTTCATCCAGAATCAGAGTGGTGATATGCTCTGTGCGAAGCTCACCCTGTTCCATGAGGTCAATGACGCGCCCGGGTGTACCCACTACGAACTGCACGCCCCTGTTCAGGGCTGCCAGCTGCGGAGCAAAGGATGCGCCACCGTAAATCGGAACGGCAGAAATACCATCAAGGAACAGTGCCAGCTTATCTACCTCTCGGCATATCTGAACTGCCAGCTCGCGCGTGGGCGCAAGGCAGAGCACCTGTACGCTGCGTATATTCGGGTCAATGTTCTCAAGAGCCGGTATAGAGAAAGCAAGTGTTTTCCCGGAGCCGGTGTGGGAGAGGCCCACGATATCATGCCCATCCAGTGCAGCAGGGATGGCTTGTTCTTGGATGGGAGAAGGTGTTTCGAAGCCGAGCACTTCAATGGCTTCCAATATTTCCGGGCATATTCCGAGTTCAGAGAATGACATGACGCGGCAAAGAATGCCTGACAAAGCCGCATTTGTAAAGCACTTTCTATGGCAGTTTCCTAAATAATATGGAAGCGCTCTTATTCGGCCGGGCGTTCGTAGGCTTGCACCTTGTAATTGCGGCGGAGAAGAATCTGAGATTCTGAATCCGGCGCACCGCTGGGGGAGAACTGCAGCTCAAAGGTGACGCCGAAGTATTGGTGTGATTCTCCGCAAAGAATGGCAAAGATGGGGGCGCCTTTTGGGAAGGCATCTGCCGCGGCGCTGAGGTGAACATCACTCATCCATTCTTCGATGGTGCCGGGGATATCATGGCGGAAGAGTTCATCCGGGTTCGATGAATAGCGCGCCGGGAACGAGAAGAGTCGAAGGAGGGTTTGCTGTTCATTATGAGCCCTGACGGCAAGCAGGAAGGTGCCGGGCCTGCCGGGGTTGGCATGTACTTCAGCCTGATAGACTCCGTATTGATTATTGGGTTCGTTGACTCGTAGTTCGGGCGTATTACCACGAGTTTTGCGCCTTCCTTCACACATGCGCTGGGCATTTTCTTCCGTGGGATTTGCAGCGAGGCGCTCAAACATGCTGTCAATCGTGGTGATGGCGGCATTAATGGCTTTATGGGCAGTCTCTCTGTGAGTCGTGCCGCGCCAGGCTAGCAGCAGATAATGTTTGCCCGAGAGCTCGAGTGCTATATCCGGGATTTCTTCTTTGTCAGCGGCTGATTGCGGGAAGGGGGCTCCGGGGCTTACAGGAATGAAGCCGGCCGGTATAGGCTCGCCTTCGGACACGGTTCGGAATGTGGCATGAATGGTGCCGGGGATGCCGCCGGTGGCCGGCGGTACGAGTACCACGTGGCCGGGGCGTGTGTAGAAAGTATCACTCGTATCCGCATGGGCCCAGCGGGGGGCCTTGCTGAGGTAAGAAGCCAGCAGTTCTCCATGCTCTCTTTCCAGCTTGACGAGATTATCCGCAGTAGCGATGCAATCATCTGCGGCCTCTTCGGGATTAATGGCTATGACGAGAGCGGCTGGCCCGAGGAGGCGTTCCGTGGGCTGATGTAGAGTGGCTGTGCTTTGTATAGGTTCAGCCTTAACATCCTCATAGGGGGAAGGGACATCCGCCTCAATGGCCATTTGTGAGAAAATCATGGCGCTGATTCCCCAAGTGGCAGCCCAGATTGTAAGATTGCCGAGGGCGCGGAGATTGCGCATTTTCAGGAAGAGGTAAGTACAGCTGATGGCCAAGATGATAATGGAGGCCACTACCGCACCCAGAATAATGCTGCCGGCACGGAGTTCCGTAGGGGTGAATTGTCCGGTGGTAATCTGTTCAGGCCAGAGGATTGGAATGCAGGTCAGAAGCGCCACTAAGGCGCAGACAGGGTGCAGCAGCCAGAGTGCTGTCATCACCGGATTGAGTGAGGCATCTTTCATGGCTGTTCCGTGGCGGATGTCTGGAACTCATCGGGATGAGCCAGAATATACCGTGCCATAATAATGCGGGGGCTTGGGGGCGGCTGCTCTATGTAGCTGTGATGCGCTGCTTGGATGGAGTACCGGTCATCGGTGAGGGTGCCATCTTTGAGAAGTGTGGCTACGATATCCGCATACTTGCTGAGCCCCATATCACGGAAGGCTGCAATGACGCGCTCTACCACTCCTGAGGTAAGGCCTCTGAGGTCATTGTTGCGCAGCGCTTCATCCACCAGTGCACATTCGTAAAGCCTACGGTGGATGGGCTGCATGGTTTCCGGATTATTGCCGTATAATCGGTGGAACTCATCCTTTTCCGGGACGGGAAGGGAGAGCCTTTGCAGCATGATGCGATGTGCTGTGTAGGCTAGGTTTGCCTCGTTGCATTCCGCATACTTACGGATGAGGGGCTCTGCTCGGTCGCCCTCGGTGCGCATCAGCATAGTGAGTAATATGCCCATGGGCTGTGCAGCGTCACAGTCAATCATTTCGTCCGGCGAGCCGGGCAGCATGCTGTCCAGTTTTGTCAGGGCTGTACGCAGGGCCTGCGGAGCTACGTTCCATTCCAGCTCAGCAAGGGCCTTGAGCATGAGCGCCGGTACTTCTTCCAGAAAGTGCTCGCCGTGTTCCCAGTAATTGAAGGAAAGGATGTATTGCTGGGATTTCTCTTCATTGGCCAGCCGCATGAAGGCCAGAAGTGCGCAGAGATCCTCGTATGAACGGTGGCGCGCACCCGCGGCGGAGAGCATGTGTGTTACGCGTTCCTGAGCTCTGTCATATGCAGGTGCGCAGTACTGGCTAATGAGGTATTCTCGGGAGGCATCGTGTCTGGTCAGCCCGGCCTGAGAGGTTCTCTGCCTAATATAGCGGAGGAAGGGACGAGCATCATGAGGGATGCGCACGGAGAGTGGTTTGGGTAGCAAGCCTGCTTCTTTGAGTTTTGCCATGAGCTCAGGCTTGCTGTGCAGGTAGAAGAGCGCATTGCAGCCGCTCTTGTTTTCATGCATGATGTCGGCACCACTGCGCAGCAGGAGAATAATGGCCTCATCCAGAGTTTGCGCAAAGTGAGGATCATTGTTGTAACGATAATCCATTTCTATGGCCCGGCAGAGGTAGAGAAGCGGGGTGTCGCCGTTGCTGTCAGTTTCATTGACTTTTGCGCCGTTTGTAATCATATGGCGCATGTCTTCCAGAGAAAATGCCCCGTCAAAGCCGGAGGTGGCGTCTTGCAGGGAACGGGCTACCGGAACTTCCGGCGCGATGTCCTGCTGTTGTTCATCGGCAGAGGAAGATATCTGCGCACTCAGGGGGAGGGCACAGAGGAGCAGGGCTGTCGTGGTAGTGAGAGTTCGCATGTGTAATAGGTGCCTTAGGGGCATCATTGGGGGGAGGCTGAGGGGCTCAGAAATTCTTCTTTGTTGTTCAGCATGAAACGAGCGGTAGCGATTTCAAGCTCATAGGACCACTCGTTATTTGTCTGCATAATTTCATCCAATTTGTCCGGATTGCTGAGATTATCCGCTATGTTGCGGTAAGCTGCCGCAGCGCGTTCTGCGCCAAGCTCGGTGACAATGTTGATGAACTCATCAATCTGAGCTGATTCCATATTGCCGTACCATAAATCTTCGATGGAGGTGAGCAGTAGCGCTTTCTGTAGCACGGGTGTGTCTGCGCGGCGGCCCTGATTGGCTAGCCACGCTGCTACTGAGCCATTACAGGCAGAGGGAAGGCCGGCCTTGTACAGCAGAGCCCCCCATGCTCCGGCGCGGATAGGCAGGCGGGAATCTTCGAGGAGGGCGGCCAGAGCCTCGTCACTGTCAGCACAGCGGCCCAGCAGTTCCGTGGCGATAGCTGCATTCTCGTGGGCCTTGTTTTCCATGAGGATTTCTGCGGCTTCCAGTAGTAATTCCTTGGGTAGCACAATAGCGGGTGTGTCCTGCATGGCGTACAGGAGAGCCATGAGGGTGTGATTGTGCTCTATGAGGGCCTCGCGGTCCTTCCAGATGGGAAGTGCGGCTATGAGGGAAGACGTTCGCTTGGCATCCACATTTGCCAGAAGAATGACGGCACTGCGAAGGGCGTCCGGGTATATCTCCTGTCCGCTCATCTCCTGAGTGGGGCTGAAAAGGCGAGCAATGGTGTCGAAATACGGCGCAATTGTTTCTGTTGAGGGCTGAGTTAAGACTGCTCGGCAGACATCCGCCGCCAGCATTTCGCCATCACGAATGATAAGAGGCGGTGCGGTCAGGGCTATGCCGTTCTTGTTGAGATGTTCCATGATGCCGCTGTCCTGTGCCATGAGGTCATAGGCCGAGAAACCGGGGTATGTTTCATCATTATCGGCGCGAAGGTGAGGGTCCGCTCCCTGTTGCAACAGGAAGGTGAGCAGCTCGAGCGCTGCTTCTTTTCTGCCGTATTCTTCCAGAGTGCTATATCCGGCTGCCAAACAGAACAGCGCCGTACGGCCTGCTTCATCCGTCGCGTTCACGGGCACCCCCTGTTCCAGAAGGTAGCGTGCGCAGGCAAGGTGCTCTCCGGGGAAGTAGCCGCCACTCATGTGGGCCACAATGGTGATGAGGGAGTGGTGGTCTGCAGTAAGGCCTCCTTTTTCTTCCAGAAGGCGCTGGAGGGTACCTAGCCAGCCTCGGTAGGCAGCTTCTTGCAGCTCATTGCCGCTGCGCGGTACGCCGATGTCCAGCAGGTGGGCGTATACGGCTTCGTGGGCGCAGGTTAAGCAGGCGTTATACGTGAGTGCGGTCTCAACGGAGCCCGGAGTTGCCAGTGAGGCGCCTCCTGCTACCAGAACATCAATGAGCGCGTTAATTTTCTCAGCGGGAGTATCCGGGGAATAATCCGCTGTCAGGGCGCAAAGCAGAGGGGATTCCGCCGGTGAGCCTTCCATGATAGTGAAGGCGTTCGGATCTGCTCCATCCAGCAGTAGGCAGCGAGCAAGCTCAGGTTTCTTGAGCATGCAGGCAATGTGAAGAATACTGTACTTGCCGGTGGGGGAGATGTATTTGGCGTCGGCCGTCTGCACGAAGTTCTGCACGGTCTGCTGCAGTTCTTCGGGGTTGTATTCAGCCATGAAATCCGCCGCGGTCAAAATCTCCACTTCCTGACGGAGCTCGGCAAATTGCTGCGCAGCCTCCGGCGTGGCACTCCCTCGGGGGGTGCCTCCATCACAGGAAATCAGCAGCCCAAAAGCCGCTAGCACAAGACCAAATTTGCAGTGTGCTCTCCTCATGCACGACATTTTAGCATAGATGACGCCTTACCACAAGCCGGAAATTGGCTTTCTTAGCAGGTTATGTAGGTATTTAGGTGCGCCACATGTATTTCGCCGGTGTGTTTTTTCTCCAGTGCGCTTTTCAGTGCGGCTGTACATTCCTTTTCACCATGAACGAGATAGACCTTGCTCTTGCTTCCTCCTGTACGTGCAAAATAGTCCAAGAGCTCATTGTGGTCTGCGTGACCGGAGAAGGAGTCCAATGCCTGAACTTTCGCGCGTACCGGATACTCATCTCCGAGAATTCGCACCTGAAGGGCCCCGTCCATGATGCGGCGGCCGAGTGTGTTGGCGGCGCAGTAGCCGACGAAGAGTACCGTATTATTATCCCGGCTGATGCCGTTTTTAAGGTGGTGCAGGATTCGTCCGGCTTCGCACATGCCGGAGGCGGAAATGATGATGGCCTGCTCGCGGAGGTTATTCAGACGCTGGGATTCGGAAACGGTGCGGACCATGTGCAACTGTTCGAAGCCGAAGGGGTCACGCTCATTGAAGAGGAAGTTGTAGACGTCCTGATTGAAGCATTCCGGATGGATGCGGAAAATTTCCGTAGCGCTTACTGCCATGGGGCTATCCACATACACCTGATAATTAGGAAGTTTGCCTTCACGATAGGCGCGGTTCAGCAGGTAGAGAAGCTGCTGGGTGCGTTCTACTGCGAAAGCGGGGATGTACACGTTGCCACCACGCTTCATGGCCTTCTTGATGGTGCTAATGAAGAGCTCCGGGTCTTTGGCCGGGGCCTCGTGGAATCGGCCGCCGTATGTGCTTTCCATGAGCATGATGTCCACATTCGGTACGGCTTCCGGGTCTCGCAGCAGTTCGTTATCACCGCGGCCTACGTCGCCGGAAAAGAGCAGGCGCTTGTGACGGCCGTCTTCCTTGTCATCAATATCCAGCACCACCTGAGCAGCGCCGAGAATGTGGCCAGCGTCATAGAAGGTGAGGGTTACGCCATCTGCGATAGGGATAGGCATATGGTAGCCCAGCGTCAGGAAGCGGCGCATGGCGGCTTCTGCATCCTGTTCGGTATAAATGGGTTGGGCTACGCAGCCATCGCCGCCCTTACGGCGGTCCATCTTGTTGAGGAACTTGCAGTCACTTTCTTGGATGCGGGCGGCGTCTGCTAGCATGATGGAGCAGAGGTCTCGCGTGCCGTAGGTGGTATACACGAATCCCTTGAAGCCTTTTTTCACGAGGTTAGGCAGGTTGCCGGAGTGGTCGATGTGGGCATGTGATAGCACCACGCAATCCACGGACTTCGGGTCAAAGTAGGGGAACTCCCTGTTGATTCGGAGCTGATCTTCACGGTGACCTTGGTACATACCGCAGTCCAGAAGAATACGTTTGCCATTCACTTCCAGCAGATGCTGGGAGCCCGTTGTCGTCTCTGCTGCACCACAAAAATGAATTTTCATCGCTTTGTATATTAACCGTTTTGTGCTAGATTTTCAAGATTAAAAATATTTCTCTCTTCATTTAACACGACTTCGTCTCATTTACTGCGCTTATTTCCGGAAAAAATGAGATTTTGTTCACTTTAGGCTGGAAATTCCGGAAAAAGTGCGTATAATGCGCGCGCTATGTCAGAAAATACACAAGCAGTTGTAAATACCGCTCCGGGTTCTTCTGAGGAGGAACTGATTGCCGTACGCCGTGAGAAGGTGGGCAAGATTCGTGACTTGGGGGTTAACCCCTATGGTGGCCGTTTCGATGTCAATACCAATCCGGGTGAAATTAAGGCTAACTTCGAGGAGGGTAAACAGGTAAAACTGCTTGGCCGTATCAACGCTCTGCGTGACATGGGCCGCACTCAGTTCTTCACCGTGGCTGATGTGCAGGGCAGCATTCAGTGCATGCTTACCAAGAAGTCCTGCTCTGATGAGGCTTGGGCCCTTTGGAAGCTGCTGGAGCGTGGTGACTGGGTAGGTATCGAGGGTGAAACCTTCATTACCCGCACCGGTGAACCTTCCGTACGCGTGGACTCCTTCAAGGTGCTTTCTAAGGCTCTTCGACCGATGCCGGACAAGTTCCACGGCTTGGCTGACATGGATATGCGCTACCGCCGTCGCCACTTGGACCTCATGAGTAATCCTGAGAGTGCTGACCGCTTCGTGAAGCGTTCCCTCATCATTCAGGAAGTTCGTCGTTATCTGACGGAGCGTGGTTTCCTGGAAGTGGAAACACCCATGCTGCAGGACATTGCCGGTGGTGCTGCTGCTAAGCCCTTCGAGTCCTACTACAATGCGTTGAAGAAGGCTGTGACGCTGCGTATTGCTCCCGAGCTTTTCCTGAAGCGCCTGATGGTGGGTGGTTTCCCCAAGGTGTTCGAGCTGAACCGCAACTTCCGTAACGAAGGTGTGGACCGTCGTCACAACCCTGAGTTCACAGTACTTGAGGTGTATGAAGCCGGTGGCGATTACGAGACCATGGCTGCCATGATGGAGGATATGATTTGCACTGTGGCAGAGAAGGTATTCGGCACTCTGAAGTTTGACCAGTTTGATGAGAACGGTAATCTCCGCTGGACGGTGGACCTCACTCGCCCCTGGCGCCGTGCTGATTACAATGACCTCGTGAAGGAGGTGGCCGGTGCCGATTGGTTCGAGCTGACTGCTGAGCAGCGTCGTGACCGCGCAGAGAATGAGCTTCACCTCCAGATTGGTGAGGACCTCGATGATACGGCAGTGACGCAGCAGGTCTATGAGAAGCTCGTGGAAGAGAAGCAGGCTAATCCCCTCTTCGTATGTCACGTGGCTCGCGACCTCGTCCCCCTTGCCAAGGCGAATCCCGAGAACCCCGAGGTGGTAGACGTGTTCGAGCTGGTGATGAATGGTCAGGAGCTCTGCCCCGGTTACTCCGAGCAGAATGATCCCATCGAGCAGCTGGAGCGCTTGAAGCACCAAGCCGGTGAGGAAACTCAGAAGATTGATTATGACTTCGTGGAGACGCTTGAAAGCGGTATGCCCAGTGCCGGTGGTATCGGTATCGGTATTGACCGCCTCTGCATGCTCCTTACCGGTGCTTGCTCCATCCGCGATATCATTCTCTTCCCCCAGCTTAAGAACCGCAGCTGAGTGAGGTAACAATATTCTTTATAACAGGGCGCCATCCTTTTGAGGGTGACGCTCTTCTTAGTTTGTAAGGTGCCATGATGATGTATAAAATCTCAGCCTCGAAGAACAGAACCTGCTCATAGAAGGGCGGATGGATGGGCAAGGTTGTTCAATAATTTAAAGTTCTTTCGTGCGGTGTGCTTAAGACATCATTTTTTTTTGTTTCGCATAAATGATTTTTGCTTTACATCATATGATTTGTGGTGTACATTGTAAATGTTAGATGTCGAGGGCTGTATAGCTTGAGATAATGTTTCTGAATCCTCTTCAAATACATAATGCAATGAAAAAGACTCTGATGTTGATGCTTGCCCTTGTGTCAGGCGTGGCTTGCGCTGAATACAAAGATGGTAACGGTGGTAAGCAGGTAGTTACTTCCGGTAATTCGGTTACGATAGAAAATCCCACCATCAGTGAGTATCATGTATCCGGTAAGGGTGGTGCATTTTATGTGGAAAATGGTGCTACTCTCAACCTGACGGGATCTGTTGATTTCTCTGAAAACTATCAGGATGAGACGATTGAGGACGGTTCGTATGCCGGTACCGGTATCTACAGTGATGTCTATCTTGAGGATGGAGCTAAGCTTAATATCTCCGCTGAAATTGCCGGTGATGCTGACATGCACATTGATACCGAGTCCGGCGCGTATTGGGGGATTTATGGCGGTGTGCTGGATAGCGTTTCTATGACAGGCAATACGTTCAGCGGTAGTGTTGCAGATTCTTTCGTTTCCATTGAAAATTTGGATTACACGGCCACGCCTGCTCTTACTCTGTCAAATGTGTCGCTGACAAATAGCATGATGATGTTTGATCCCGCGGTGTCCGTTTCTGCTTCCGGCCTCACGTTGGACGCCACCAGCTACTTCTATTCTTTGGGCGGGGATGTCCTGCTCAGTGGCAGCAATACCATGACTCTTGAAGGCTTGGAGAGTTACCAGCTGGAAGGTGTGACCTTGGGTGAGGGGGCCGCCCTTGCTCTCACTCTGACGCAGGAGCAGCTTGAGGAACTTACGGATTCGACTGTCACGATTGAACTCGTTGGCCTTTCTCTGGAAGGTGACGCTGCATTTACCGCCATTAGTGAAGGGGCTGATTCCTTGCAGATTCTCGGTTATACTACCACTGATGGTGGTGTGTCTGTGACGGTATCTACCGTCGTTCCCGAGCCTACTACAGCCACGCTTTCTTTGCTCGCACTGGCTGCTCTGGCTGCTCGCCGCAGACGTCGCTGAAGGTAATTTTTACATCTCTTATTCGCCTTACTCTTAGTTTTGTGACTCTGAGTAAGGCTTTTTCATTCACTTACAACACATCTTCTCAATATGTCTCTCACAGAAAATGCTCTAATTACAGCCCAAGATGAAACTCTTTTCGCTGTTGCTAATCTGAACTCTTCCGGAGAAAGCGCCTCCTCCGGTGAAAATATAGCACTTACATCTGCCGAACCTGTTTCTCTTACGAACCGTTCCGCAGAATTGCCCGGCACCGTGAATGGTAGTTATGTGGACATAAGTGGTGGCAGGCTGTGGTGCGATTGTTCCTTTCCGGTACTTCCTGCTACACTTTCTGGTGGCTACCGTTTTGTCGGCTCTGTAATGGTAGACGCCGGTATAACGGTGACCCTGGAAGAGGGAGTATGCTGGGATTTAAACGGTAAATCTTTGGATGTATATGGCACTCTTGTTGTGGATAATGAAACGGTTGCTGATGCGCTGAAGTCAGCGGTTTACGTTTATGGAGCAGATTTGTATGTTGGCAGAGGAGGCAAACTGCAGCTGACGAATGCGAATCTGAATCAGTTGTCCGCTGTGTACATGCAGCCCGGCTCGACGCTGGAGATGACCGGTGGTACACTGGATTCATGGGGAGATCTGCGCGTCGACGGCGGAGCAACCGCTACGCTGACCGGAGTAACGGTGAAGGACAGCATCAACAACTCCGGCAGTTTGACGCTGGAGGATTGTAGTATCAATAACTACATCACCATCTTCGGCATCGGCAACTCCGGCAGTTTGCTGATGGAGGATTGTAGTATCAATAACTTCATCTTCTCAACGGGTACTTTGAACCTGAAGGAGGTAAACTCTACCTCCTATATTACGGCGGAGGGGCGTACCACTTTGGATGGTGTGACTTGTACCACACTGGTGGTAGATAGTGATGCTGATGTGAGTACCGGGGAGAATGGCATAACCCTTACAGTCACAAAAGCGTTTGAGTTAAATAACTTTGTCGGCAATGTCAGCACGCTGTTGAATAACCTGAAGTGGACGGCAAGCTCTGAGAATGCATATATTGGTATCAGCGGAACGCTGGGAGATAGTACGTTTACGCAGCTCCCGGATACCCTGCCGGGCGGGTATAGAGTGGTCAATGGCGTAATAGTAGCCGCCGGTAAAACGGTGACCTTGGAAGAAGGCGTATGCTGGAAGTTTGATTACGACAAGAGTTTGTCCATTAACGGCACATTTGTTGTGAATAATGCTACCGAGGCTGATGCGTTGGTGGCAGATAACGATTACGTTTGCTGTTCTGTAAGTAATGGCGGCAAGCTGCAGCTGACAAATGCGAATCTGAATCAGTTGTATTATGTGAACCTGTATTCCGGGGCGACGATGGAGATGACAGGCGGTACACTGGACTCCCGAAATGATCTGTATCTGAGTTCTGGTTCTAGCGCTACATTGACAGGCGTGACTGTGAAGGACTACATCGAAAACTACGGTAGCTTGGTGATGGATAGTTGCACCGTACAGGGACAGACCGTTACATTATACAAAGGGGCCTCCGCAAGCATTCTTAACACCAGCGGTATCAGCACTTTGACGATTCAGAGTGGCTGT
Source organism: Akkermansia sp. (assembly GCA_045540095.1). Taxonomy (GTDB): domain Bacteria; phylum Verrucomicrobiota; class Verrucomicrobiia; order Verrucomicrobiales; family Akkermansiaceae; genus Akkermansia. The sequence goes on along the minus strand of JAZQGN010000016.1, from coordinate 1,276 downwards.
AATACGCTTTTGACGGGAAATGATTTTTCCACAACGAAGATAACATTGAGCGGTATAGGCGAAAATGAGGTGATAGATCTTTCCGGTAACTATTGGGGCACGACGGATATAGATACTATCATCAGCCGAATCTCCGGTTACAGCGAGGAGAAGGTACTTATCAGCTCTGTACTGATGTACCCGCCGTCGCAGTATTTCACACTGTCGCCCTCTATGCTGAGCGTGAATCGCGTGTCGATGCAGTCAAAGAAACTTACGGTTCATTTCAACCGCGTGTTGGATGCCTCGACAATAAACGCAGAAAACATAAAGCTGATAAGCGCAGACGGCACGGCCGTGGCGATTACTCGGTTTGAGGTAAATGACACGGGCGTGACTCTTTATTATGACTGTCTGGAAAGAGGGCAGTACCGCTTGGAGGTGAGCGAGGCGGTGAAAGATAACGCCGGGAATAGCTTCCGCATGCCGGAAGATGCCCCGAACGGAGTAGTGTTTGAAAGCTTGCTCATAGAGGCTCCGAAGGTTATTCTGTTCCGCTCGAATACAACGCTCACGGATCAATTCCGTTATGTGGATATATTCTTTGACCAGCTCATGGATGCTGCAACAGTGACGAAGGATAGCATCCACATCTACAATGCCCAGGGGCAGGAATTGAAAATTGAAAATCTGGTTCAGTCCGGCGTTGCTGGTAATGTGTTCTTCCGTGCGTATTTTGACAGGGTAACGACCGGTGGTACATACAGCGTGGTGGTTGATACTGAGGTGACAAGTGCAGAGGGCATGCAGATGACCGAGGAGTACCGTCATGAACTTTATATCTCAGCCCCTGATTTGGTGGTGCCTGATAAGGTGGAGTTTACGGGGGGAACCTTGGGCCGCTATACGCCCATCACCTATTCTGTGAAGAACGCGGGTGATGCCTTAGCGCAAGGGAGCTGGACGGATAATATTTATCTTTGCCGGAGTGCTGCATGGAATGAGGCTGAGGCTGTGTTCTTTGGTTCTGTACAGCAAAATGACATGAGTGTGGGGGCTGGTAGCTCATACGAGGGCGTGATTCGCGGTATTGCGGAAGGTTTGCTTTCCGGCGAGTACTATGTCTTTGTGAAGACGGATATGTCTTCCCGCTTGGGCGAGCAGAGTGAGACTAACAATATATCTGCGAGTGGCACGAAGATAACGCTGGGCGTTGCGGAGCTGGCAGTAGGCGAAGAGCAGACGGAGACGCTTGCCTCCATTGCTGAAACTTTGTATTACCAGCTGGTGCCCACGG
>JAZQGN010000015.1:0-246599 GCA_045540095.1 Akkermansia sp. | reverse complement strand
CAACGCACGAGGTGTCTCCGTTTTCAAAGTAATTCTGCATTTGGGAGGCGGCGCGCATGGCTGCCATCTTGTTGGCCTCTTTGGTATTGGCCCCCAAATGCGGCAGCAGAATATCGGCCACATCGGCGCTGGGTTGCATGGCTGCCGTATCCTTGGGGTGCACATCGGTGCAGTAGATTATATTTTTGCCTTGAGCTTTTGCTTCGCGCAGCGCATCTTCATCTACCACGCCGTAGCGGGCACAGTTTACCAGCATTGCGCCATCTTTCATCTTGCCGATGAGATTGTCGTTAATAAGGTTGCGCGTAGCCGGACCACCCGGCACATGTATGGAAATAATATCTGCCGTTGCAAAGATCTCCTCCATCGTTGCGGGGGTTGCTCCGATGTTGAGTGCACGCTGTCGTGAAAGGAAGTGGTCGTAACCCAGCACGGTACACTCAAACCCTTGCAGGCGTTTTACCAACAAACGCCCGATATTGCCCAAGCCGAGAATACCCACAGTCTTACGGGTCAGTTCTCTGCCCATGTATTTTTTCTTGTTCCATTCGCCGGCGCGTGTTGTTGTATCGGCGGGTACCACGTAGCGGTATGCCGCAAGTATCATGGCAATCACCTCTTCTGCAACCGCGTTGGAGTTTGCCCCCGGCGTATTCATGACATCTACGTTTTTGCTGCGGGCGTATACATAATCTATGTTGTCGTAGCCGGCGCCTGCGCGGATAACGCATTTGAGTTGTGGCAGCGCATCTATGATAGCCGGTGTTACTTTTTCGGAGCGTACAATCAGGCCTCCGGCATCGGGGTGGGCTGCTACCAATGCGTCTATGGGCTCGCTGTCATTTTGTACTACTTCAAATCCGGCTGCGGTCAAGGAACCGGCTGCGGCTTTATCCAGTTTTGTCGGTATGAGGATTTTCATGATGTAAAATTAACGTTCGATTTCGTGTAAGAAGAGTCCCGAGCGCAGTTTCGGCTCGAACCAAGTTGACTTAGGCGGCATAATCTCGCCACTGTCTGCTACGTGGAACAGGTCTGCCATGGTAACCGGGTAAAGAGAGAAGGCTACACCGTCCCCGGCTCGCTCTTCCAGCTCTTGTAAACCGCGTATTCCACCCACAAAGTCTATTCTTTCACTGGTGCGCGGGTCGTCTATGCCCAAGATAGGAGCCAATAAGTTGGCTTGCAGTATGGCGCAATCCAAGCTCTCAATGGGGTGGTTCTCATTAAAACTGCCGTCTTTGGCTGTGATGCTGTACCACGTGCCGCCCAAGCACATACCGAACTCATGTTTTCGGCGCGGCGCATAGGGGCTGCCTGTCGGTGCTTCTTTAACCTCGAATTTGTCGCTTATGGCGTGCAAAAATTGTGCTTGGTTCATACCATTGAGGTCCAGCACCACGCGGTTGTAGTCCATGATAAAAAGGTCTTCGTCGCAGAATGTTACAGCCATGAGGTAGTTGAACTCTTCTTCCCCGGTGTAATCCGGGTGTTCTGCACGGCGCTTGGCCGATACCGCTGCGCTGGAGGCCGTGCGGTGGTGCCCATCTGCAATGTATAAGGTGGGTACTTCCTCAAACCCTCGGCGTATGGTCTCGATTACCTCGGCGTCTGTTACGGGCCACAACAGATGGGTTACTCCATCATCGGTGGTAAAATCATATTCGGGTTTATGGAACTTTATCCATTCGCGTATGGCTGTGGAAATACCCTCGTGCTTGCGGTACGCCAAAAATACGGGCTCAGTTTGGCAAGAGCAGGTGTCGAAATGGTTAATGCGGTCCAGCTCTTTTTCTTTGCGGGTGAGCTCGTGTTTGAGAATGGTGTTATTCAAATACTCATCTACAGAGGCACAACCCACAATGCCGGTCTGCACGCGCCCCCACATCATTTGGCGGTATATGTAGTAATACGGGGCGTCGTCACGTTTCAAAAAGCCCTTACTCAGAAACGCTTGCAGGTTGTCGCGGCTTTTTTCGTATGTTATGGGGTCGTGTATGGCTTCTTCACTCGTGTCGATATCGGCTCGGCAGATATGTAAGAACGACGAGGCATTGCCCGCAGCCATCTCGCAGGCTTCGCGGTGGTTCATAACATCGTAGGGCAGGCTCGATACCTGCTCCACATACTCTTTTGGGGGTCGCAATGCTGCAAATGGTCTGATTGTTGCCATAATATGTTGAGGATTGTTGAAAGGTGAATCAAAAGGTGGTTTATTTGTCGCCTCGGGTCAAGAAGAATCTTACCATGAGGAAATTAATGGGAATGACGATGATAAAAACGGGCAATAATATTAAATTGGCCGATGTGAAAATCTTAGGTGCCAACTCTGTCAACCAAGGGGTGTACTCGTTGAATTGTCGGATAATCCACTCCCCACTGCCGAGCCACAAAAAGAAATATTGCAATACGGCTTGTAAGCCGAAATTGACTCCGTGGCTGAATCCGAATCCCAACCCTTTTTTGAGGTTTCCCGTTGTCTGAAAGGTCCATTTCAGAGAAACAAAATAGTTGGCGACAAAGCTGATGATGTAGCCGATTGCCGAGGTGCAGAGAAGCGCTATTTTTTGTTCTGCCGTTAGCCCGAAGAGGATGTTCAACGAAATGTATACACCCCAATGCAGCAGGGTGGCACCTACGCCTACTACAAAAAATCGTACGAACTGTGCTCCGTATTTGTCCCAGAGTCGCTTGATCATACCAATAAATCGGGGCGGAAATAGAATTTGAGGAGCTCCAACTGGTCTTCTTTGGTTACTAAGTAACCGTCCTTCGGGTCAAGCCATTGGAAGGAATGGATGGAGCTGAAATTCGTCCCCTTTGGGTCATCGGGGGAGTAAGAGGGCAATCTGTCGAGCAACTCCGGGTTCAGAACTTCGGCAATCTCAGTCGTGGTTAACGGCGGCATTGCGGGGATAATCGAGGGAATGCCCAGCGGAATGCATCTTTCGACATCACCCATAATTCGCTGTGAGAAATAAAGTTGGTGTTGCTCCATGGGCGGAAGCGGTAAAACTCCTTTGTCCGGCGGGGAAAGCAGGGTGTCTATCACTTTGCTGAAACCGCGGTCGGTAACGGATGCAACCTCCGGCAAGTGAACATTGAGCACACGCCCGTATTGCCGATTGAGCTCTCGGTACAGGTTAATGCGATTTTGTACGTAGGGATCGTCGCTTTCTTCTAATACCGGGGTGTTCTCATCGGCATTGTTTGCCAGCATGTCACATGTAGTCACAAATATCGTCAATTCGGGACGTATGTCTGCCAAGTGGTTGATGAGATAGTTTGTGGCTCGTGTGTCGGCAGCAACGTTTGCTTTCACATTCTCAGGCCCGTTTGCTACGGCACTATCCAAATACACCATCATACGGAAACTTTTGCCGAATGAGAGGTGAAAGTTGTCTTTATTGATGAGATAATCAAAGTAGCGGCGCTTGGTCCAGTATTGACCGAGTACCGTGCCGGCGCCGAGGAACGCTGTTTCATGTGCCATAAAAGTGGTGCAGAATGGTTACTAACTGCCATTACTCTAGCACAATAATGATGCTTTGGCAAGTTGTAAGCTTTATCTCGGCCAAAATAAGATGCGAATTTGGGATAAATGGTGATTTTGAGCTGGAAAAGAGGATTCAAACGTGGTAGATTGTCACTAGTTAACATGAACGATACATACATTTTTGACAATATAAACCGATACTTGGAGCTGGGCCTCTCCATCAAGAGTCCGACTCTTTATCTTGCTCCGGGGTATCAACCATACATGATGCAGGCTGCGCAATACATACCCGTTGCGCCCGAGGCTGCTGTGCTTACGGCTGAAGATACCGCGGCATTGGTCGACAGTTGTGCCTCTGCCGAGCAAAAAGCAACTCTTGCAGAAAACGGCACGGTTGACTTTATAGCCGACTCCCCTTCCGGTAAATACCATGCTTATATCTATGCTCAAGAATCAGGTTACATGCTGGTTACCATTAGCTTGCATGTAGATGCATACTTGCGGCAGGGTATTGACTGCCGTTGCTCGGATATTCACTTGCCGTCCGCCTGCGCTCCTTCTTGGCGCCGATTCGGTTCACTTCAACCCATTTGGGAAGGGGCCCCGATTTTGACGGCTGAAGATGCCGAGATTCTCACCGACAGTTTCTTAAGCGAGAAAGAGTGGGCACGCCTGCGTGAAATCGGCGATGTTGACTTTGCCTATTCCAATGACATGGGCCGCTATCGCGCCTCTGTTGTTTCTCAACGTTTGGGGTACAATATATGCTTCCGTATCATTAACAGCTCAGTGTTGAGTATGGAGCAAATCGGCCTGCCGTCTGAATATGTAGTGCCGCTGACACGCTTTACCAACGGGCTTATCCTTGTTACCGGCTCCGTCGGTTCGGGTAAATCTACCACACTGGCATCTATCATTGACTTTATCAATCAGGATCGCCACGACCATATCATTACATTGGAGGACCCCATCGAATCCGTATTCGAGCCCAAAGGGTGCCAAGTAAACCAGCGAGAGGTGCGTCGCCATACTCAATCCTTCGAGCGTGCTCTGCGTGCCGCACTTCGTGAAGACCCCGATGTTATCATGGTGGGTGAAATGCGCAACCTCGAGACGATTTCTCTCGCTCTCACCGCTGCCGAAACCGGTCACCTTGTGTTGGGTACCCTGCATACCGGTTCTGCCGCCAGAACCATTGACCGTATTTTGGATGCCTTCCCGCTGGAAGAGCGCGACCACATCCGCATCATGGTGTCGGAGTCTCTCCGCGGCGTGCTTTCGCAGCAGCTTATTCCCAAGAAAGACGGCACCGGCCGAGTCATGGCACTCGAGATGTTGGTGAACACCTCGGCTGTGGCTAACTGTATTCGCGAGGGTAAAACCTTCATGATTCCCGGCCTTATTCAAACCGGTAAGAATCAGGGTATGCGCCTTATGGACGACTCCCTGCAAGCCCTTTACAAAGAGGGTACCATCTCTGCCGAGGAGTGCATGCAACGTGCAACAGATCATGTCATGATGGAGAAATTCCTCAAGGAGAATCCCGTTGCCTGATAATACCAACCTTTTATACCATCAATGAAACACAGAATTGACACATACTTTCAGGCTCTCGTCGAGAACGGAGGCTCAGACTTGCACCTTTCTGAAGGCCAGCCGCCCAAAATCCGTGTGCACGGCGATATTGTTGCTATCGAGGAGGGCATTTTGACCCATGAAGACATGGTGGAGCTGATGGAGCCCATTTGCCCGCCCAAACTTTGGAAAGTGTTTGAGGAAGGAGGCGATGCCGACTTTGCTTATGAGATGGATGCCCAATCCCGCTTCCGTTGCAACTATATGAAGCAACAACGCGGCTACTGCTGCGTATTCCGTCTTATTCCCACCAAGATTCTCACCATGGAGCAGCTGAATGTGCCTGAGCAGATTAAGCGCTTCGGCGAGATGCGCTCCGGTCTTGTGCTGGTGACGGGCCCCACCGGCTCAGGTAAATCCACCACGCTGGCCGCTCTCATTGACTACATTAACACGAACTTCTCCCGTCATATTATTACGGTGGAGGAGCCCATCGAGTTCGTGCACCCCTCTAAGAAGAGTATCATTACTCAGCGTGAGGTGCCGGTGAACTGTCCTACGTTCGCTGATGGTCTGCGTGCTTCACTTCGTGAGGATGCTGACATCGTGCTCGTGGGTGAGATGCGCGACCTTGAAACCATTTCTCTGGCGCTTACCGCTGCTGAGACGGGCCTTCTGGTGTTCGGCACGCTGCACACGAACAATGCCCGTAAGACTATTGACCGTATCATCGACGTGTTCCCGGCAGAGCAGCAGGCTCAGGCTCGCACCATGCTTGCCGGCTCCCTCCGTGGTGTAGTGGCTCAGCTGCTCATGAAGCGCTGTGATAAGCCTGGCCGTGTGGCTGTGAACGAGATTCTCTTCGCTACACCAGCCGTGGGCGCTATTATTCGTGAAGGTGCCACACAGAAGCTTGCGGATGTGATTACCGGTGGCAAGCAGCTGGGCATGCAGTTCATGGATGACGCCATCTGGCAGAAGCTCCAGCAGGGCCTCGTCACTCCGGAAGAAGCTTACATGAAGGCTATCGATAAGGCTAGGTTCAAGAACTTCCTGCCCCCTGATAAGGCTTCCTTGGCAAATGCCGGAGGTGCATAAAGAACTAATCACTCTTTCGACGCAGCGGGCGAGATCCCGCTGCGTCGCATTTTATTTATTGTGATATGAAGACTCGTACTGCCATTTACGCCGGAAGCTTTGATCCACCCACTAATGGGCACCTGTGGATGATATCTCGCGGGGCGGAGATATTTGATGAGCTTATAGTTGTGCTGGCTGTTAATCCGGATAAGCCCGGTTTCCTTTCTCTTGGGGAACGACAGCGTTTGTTGGGTAGTATGGTCGCCGGGCTGCCCGGAAATGTTCGGGTGGAAGTGGTAAAGCAGGGCTTTCTCGTTGATTATGCCTCACGCGTAGGGGCTTCATACCTACTGAGAGGGATTCGGAATACCATAGATTTTGAATATGAGAAAGCTATGGCTCGTATGAATGCCCGCATGCAGCCGGATATTCAGAGTGTTTTTCTTATGCCTCCCTCCGAGTTGGAGGAAATTAGCTCTTCCATGGTGCGTGGCTTTGTCGGACTACCTGAAGGAGAGCGCTGGGTACAGGCATGTGTGCCGCCCTGTGTGGCCGGGGCAATATGTAAGCACCTTGGCTGAGAGCGTTGCATTGGCGTAGATTCTTGAACAGCATCATTTCCGGGGGGGAAATGATGCTGTTTTATCATATATTTGTATGTGATTTGAATTTGACTGTTTGCTTAATGACGCGTTGAAACCTTGTAGTAGGTGTTAAATTGTTATATGATGAAATCCGTGACTACTTCTACCAACAAAGCCCTGCGTCCGTATTGGCAATTAGCATCCCTGTGGGGAGTGGATGCTGCTTTGGCTGCTGTTTGTTGGAGTATATTTCTCGGGGTAGGATTTCAGGTTCCTATTCTGACGCCCTGGCCTGTGGTGGGAGTGTTTGCTGCGGTGTGGCTGGTGTTGCTAGGAGTTCGGCTCATCAAGGCCTTAGCAGGGGGGGACATTTGGAATGCTGATTATTATCGCAGCCATCTTGCCGCGATGATTGTTATCATGCTTGCCGTAATCCTTGCAATCTCTTGGATTCTGCTTTGTGTGGCGGGCCGATTGATTCTTGATTTTGCAACGGTTCCTTTTCTGATGTTCATTTTGGCATTTCTCCCCTTATTGAGCAGGTCACCTCAGTACAGAGCCATGTGTTTATCAGGGGCCTTGGTGTTTACCTGTGCGATTCCGTCTCACTACTTTGCCTTTTTCGTCTCGCCGCTGCAGATGCTGCTGAATACCCCGCTGTGGCTCCTGATTATTGTGTTTTTTATGTTTACTTCTCTGAGGCGGCAAGGGGAGGATTCAGCTGAGCGGGGGACGGTGGCATACTCTGCCTGCCTAATGGTGTTTTTTCTGTTCAGTGTATGGCGCTTGTCTGAGAGCCCTGAGTTTCTGCATAGTATTTATTTGGCGATTGCCGTATCAATTGTGTGTTTGCACATTCTCGCGCGCCTGAGGAAATACATGAGTGCGGACGCATGGTACGCCATTGGCTGGCCTTTCATGGCCATCCCACCTCTGCTGGGCATTTTTACTTTCGCTCCTAATTAACGGAGTTGTATTTAGGCTGTTCGTAGTACAGTTGAGCGCCATTCAGACGCACAGGATAGGGCTCGTCATCCGTAAAGAGTCTGCCGGTTCCTAGCCCCTGCAGCTGTCCCGGTGCTGCATAGGCGCACCATTCAGCTAAAGCGGTCAGGCCTACGTGGCTTTCCAACGCTGAGTTTACCCACCAGCTGATATTTCGTTCTTCTGCAAGACTTGCCCAGCTCTCGGCGGCCAGAAGGCCGCCATGGAGGGACGGTTTAATGACGATGGCCTGCGGCCTGATGCTGTCTAGCAGGTATTCTTGTGAAGAAGATCGAATGAGCTCCTCATCCAGAGCAACAGGCAGGGGCGAGTGGCGGCAGAGCTCAGAAAGCTCTTTCCATTGCCCGGGGCGGATAGGCTGTTCAACGCAGTGAACCCCGGCCTCGGCCAGTTTTTCCAGTTTGTTCAGTGCCTCGTGGGGCATGAATGCGCCATTGGCATCCACCCGGATTTCCGCCTGAGGAAAGGACAAGTGAGCCTGCCGAAGCATTTCCAGCTCGTCTGTAAAAGGGAGTGCACCCACCTTCAGCTTCAGGCAGGTGAAGCCCGCCTCTATTCCTTTCTCCATGGAGGCCAGCATGCTGTCCACGTCCGCCATCCAGATGAGATGGTGGATGGGAATCCCTTCTTCTCCCCGTGCAAAGGGAGTGTCCCAGCGCGGCTTCCCGGGGCGCAGGGCTGCGAGCAGGGCGCACTCTATACCGAATTGAATGGGTGAGGGCATCGAGGCGTTTCTCAGCCCTCCTTGCTGTTGAATCTTTGCACAGCATTCAGTTAGTTCATCTGCTGTGGGGGCTGGCAGTAGGCCGGGCATGGTGCAGCATTCACCATAGCCGCTACCTTCAGCCGTGTGCGCCTCGATGATATACGTCTCTCTCTCTGTTAAAGCTCCACGAGACGTCATAGCCGGCTTCCGGAAATGAAGAACACGCCGCTCTACCCGCAACGTGAAAGGCTGCGGGAAATCCAGAATCGGCGTGTGATTAAGGCGGCGCAACGGCGTGTGGTGCTCAGGGCATTTTGGGATACTTGGAGAAGTCCGGCTTGCGTTTTTCCAAGAAAGCACGGGAGCCTTCATGTGCCTCATCACACATGTAGAAAAGCATGGTGGCATCGCCTGCCAGTTCCTGGATGCCGGCTTGGCCATCCAGCTCAGCATTCAGCCCTGCTTTAATCATACGGAGTGCGATGGGGGAGTGCATCATCATCTCTTCGGCCCATTGTACGTATTCATCCTCCAGCTGGGAGAGCGGCACTACTTTGTTCACAAGTCCCATTTCCAGAGCTTCCTGAGCATTGTATTTACGGCAGAGGAACCAGATTTCTCGCGTCTTCTTCTGGCCGATGCAGCGGGCCATGTAGGAGGAGCCAAAGCCGGCATCAAAGCTGCCTACGCGCGGGCCAGTCTGGCCGAAAATGGCATTTTCTGAAGCGATGGAGAGGTCACAGACAACGTGCAGCACATGCCCTCCACCGATGGCGAAGCCGTTCACCGCAGCAATCACTGGCTTGGGCAGGGTGCGAATCTGCTTCTGCACGTCCAGCACGGAGAGCCGGGGAACGCCGCCGCGGTCCATATAACCGCCGTAGCCTTTAACATTCATATCACCACCGGCACAGAAGGCCACATCACCCGCTCCGGTGAGAATGACGACTGCTACATCCTGCATTTCTCGGCAGAGGTGCAGAGCGTCGCTCATTTCAGCGGTGGTGAGAGGTGTGAAAGCGTTACGGTAGCGCTCGCGGTTGATGGTGATACGGGCGATGCCGCCGTATTGCTCGAAGAGAATTTCCTCGTACTGTTTGATGGTTTTCCACTCGCGTTTCATGGTGATGTCAGTATTGTGCGTTGAATTGTTTGAAAAAGGCTGCGTCCTTTGTGCTGTCGGTGAAGGCTTCCACGAGAACGGGGCGTGTGCCCGGTGTGGTGAGAGCAGAGAGGGCCGCGGGCCAGTCATGCTCGCTGTGAACACTCAGGTATTCAAAATTGCAGCTTTGAGCCCAACCGGAGGCTGTGGCATGGTGGCTGCCGTTTACCAGAGGATTATCCGGTGTGGGGATGTAATCAAAGATGCCACCGCCACCATTGTTGATAAGGAGGATTTTTACCTGTGCCGGGATGCCTTGAAGCCACAGCGCATTCATATCATAGAAGAAGGAGAGGTCACCGCAGATGATGTACTGCGGGCGGGAATCATCCATAGCATATCCGAGAGCCGCTGAGAGCGAGCCTTCAATGCCGTTCACCCCGCGGTTACATTCTACCTGAGTATCTGCGGGTAGGGGGTAAAGCTGGGCAAAACGTACAGCTGAACTGTTTGCCAAGTGTAGCACGCAGCCTTCAGGCATGGCTCCAAGCATATCACCCACCAGTTGCATGCCGCTGTAAGGGAACTGCGGTACCGGTACCGGGGTGAGCCAACGCTCGGCATAGGATTCGTCCCCTTCTTCTGCGAAGGCTGAAAGAAGCTCCCACAGCTCGGCGGGGTCGCCCTCGATGACGCGTGTCAGATTGCAGAACGTATCCACCACGGTGCCATCCGGGCAGATGTGCCAGTGCTCGTGGGGCGGATTGTTACGCAGAAGCGTTTTTAGGCGTTTGGAGATGATGCAGCCACCGTAAGTAATGAGTAAATCCGGGTTCATCGCGGCATCCGGTTCCGGGCCAAGGATAGCATCCGGTTGGGTGATAGCCAGAGCAGTGTTACAGAGATGCTCGCCAATGATGGCAAAGGCTTTTTCTGCCGCGAGTGAAGGGGGAACTTGGGCGTCTGCCGGTAATTGTCCCAGTAATATCAGGCGGCGTGGGCAGGCGGCTACCGTATCAAGAAGCTCTGTTTCTTCATCCGCATTCATTCTTGCCAGCTCTGTGCGGCGAATGACTCTCGGAGTGGGCAGGGGCTCTTCCGTGGTGGCAAACAGTGGCTCATTAAGAGGCATGTTGATATGTACCGGGCCTCCTGCACGGTGCGTAAGCTCCAGTAGCGCTTCATTCAGAAGGCGGTTCCGGTGCCAGCCTTCCTCTGCGGCTTCAGGAATCTGCACGCTCATACGGCACAGCGTGCCATAACATCCCGGTTGCGGAAGTGTCTGGCCGTCCTGCTGACCAATCCAGCTAGCAGGGCGGTCTGCCGAGATTATCAGCAGAGGCAGGTGGCGGTAATGAGCTTCCGCTACTGCCGGATGCAGATTTAGCAATGCTGAGCCGGAAGTCACGCAAACTGCCACAGGTGCCTGAGCCTGCGAGGCCCAGCCGCAGGCGATAAAGCCGGCGCTGCGTTCATCCGTGGCGCCGCGTAGCTCTATGCCATCTAGTTCCGCCAGACTTGCCACGATGGGCGAGTTTCTGCTGCCGGGGCATGCTACACAGCGGGTGATGCCATGGGCGAGCATGAGGCTGATTAAATCACGGATGGACGCAGTGCTGCTGAGGGTTGCCATACGGAAGCATACTAGCACAGAGCGGAGCCATGTTCAAACCTTGCGCGCGTCAGCGCGTATGACTCAGCATTCTCTTGCGGTAGAAAAGAAAGATGCTATGATGATTAGTATGAAGGGCTTCTTCGTTTCTCTCTGTATCTTTGCCTCCGCCGCTCATGCAGCAGAGGCCCATAGTGATTTCGGCTATTTCGGGGATTTACCTGAGTTTACACCGGGTGCCGGTGAGCGCCAGTCATACTTTATTCCTGCTGCCATCGATGTAGGGGGGCGTCTTCCTGACCTCATCATGCAGGCTCATTCTCGGCTTTGGTTCTTCATTAATGAGTCTAAGCGTGGGAAGGTTCTGTTCTCTGAGCCCATTGTGCTGAAGTCAACGGATAATCAGAATGTGGAAACGGATGGTGTTGCCGTGGTGGAGGGCAATAAACTCATTGTTCGCATGAAGGATGGCTCTCTTGTGTATGCCGCTGTGGTGGGTGAGGACGTACCCGTTCTTCAGCTGGGGACCCCGGTCCGGCGGACGGATGGTACTCCGCTTTGTATTCCGAATCACCGTTTTCTGTTGGTGGATGAGAATGCGGATTCTATCCCTGATTTGAATACTCCCTCGGGGACATATTTCGGTGAAATACTGAATGGCGAATTGCGCTTTGGGAACCGGCTGCTGCCAGCTGAGAATGAAGTGGCGCATTATGCAACCTCTCGCCAGTACTCGGCCATTGCTGATTTTGATGGTGACGGCACCCCGGACATGGTGCAAGGCGGTGAAGAAAAACGTCATCCTTGTAGTTTAATAGGAATTAAAGCAAACTCTGATTAACTGATAGTCAGTGAGCTGTGTGAGGTGGCATAGAAAGGGCTTGACTTACTACTCTTAAATTATTAGAATAGCTCAAGTCAAACGTGGGCACTGTGACAGTGCGTCTACCGCTTGCACCACATATTTCTTCTAATACCATAACAAACATATGAAACTGAACAAAGTATTCGCTTTAGCGTTTGCAGTCGTTTTCGCTGCAACGGGTCTGAATGCTCAGTCTCTTTCTCCTGATACCAGGACGCATTGGGATAAGGGTACGCTCGTTGTTGAGACTCCTGAGCGCCCCGAGGGGCAGCAGCACGCCATCGGTCTGACAGCTCCCGCCATGAAGACTGTGCGCGTGGCTTTCGTGGGCCTTGGTATGCGTGGTTCCGGTGCAGTTCCTCGCTTCACCCACATCCCCGGTGTGGAAGTAGTAGCTCTGTGTGACTACAGCCGTGAGCGCGCTGAGAAGTGCCAGGAATCTCTTCGTCGCGCGGGCTTGGCTCCTGCTGCTATTTACTACGGTGCTGAGGGCTACAAGGAGCTCTGCCAGCGTCCTGATGTGGACCTTGTTTACATCGCTACGGACTGGGATCATCACTTCCCCGTGGCTGAGTGTGCCATGCAGAATGGCAAGCATGCAGCCATCGAGGTGCCTAGTGCTATGAATCTCCAGCAGTGCTGGGCTCTCATTAACCTTGCTGAGTCCAAGCGCGTACACTGCATGATTCTTGAGAACTGCTGCTATGACTGGTTTGAGTTGGACTGCCTTAACATGGCTCAGCAGGGCGTGCTCGGTGAGGTGATTTACGCCAAGGGTGCTTACATTCACAATCTGGACGAGTTCTGGGACGAATACTGGGTGAACCCCGAGAACGATCCTCAGAAGCTCGGCTGGCGTATGCTTTACAACCGCGATAACCGTGGTGACGTGTATGCCACTCACGGCCTCGGTCCTGTGGCTCAGGTGATGAACATTCACCGCGGTGACCGCTTCCGCACGCTCGTTGCTATGGATACCCGTTCCGTTCGCGGTCGTCAGTATGTGGAGCGTGTAACCGGCGAGGAGTGTCCGAACTTCCGCAACGGCGACCACACCACCACCCTCATGCGCACTGAGAATGGTTGCGTGGTGGAGATTCAGCACAATGTGATGACACCCCAGCCCTACAACCGTCTTTTCCAGCTTGTCGGTACTCAGGGCTTTGCCAACAAGTACCCCATCGAGGGCTTCGCTATTGATGCCGCTCAGCTGGCTGCTAATGGCGCCGCTCCCCGCATCGATGACCTCAGCTCCCACAGCTTCATGCCTGAGGAGGAGATGGAGGCTCTCCGCGAGCGTTATCGTCACCCCATCATTAAGCGCTATGGCGAAATGGCTGAGCGCGTAGGTGGTCATGGCGGTATGGACTTCTTCATGGACGCTCGCCTCGTTTACTGTCTCCAGAACGGTCTGCCGCTGGACATGGACGTATACGACCTCGCTGAGTGGTGCTGCCTTGCTGAGCTGGGTACCCTCTCCATGGATAACAACAACTGCGCCGTGGCTTTCCCGGACTTCACCCGTGGCCACTGGAATGAGGTGCAGGGTTACAAGCATGCTTGGGCTTCCCCCGAGCAGGAGGCTGCTACCACCGCAGCTGCAGAGGCTTACACCGTTGCTCATCGTGCCGCCGTGCAGGCATGCGACCTCTGGAATCTGTACGACGCTGTACAGAACGCCGAGGACGGCGAGGCTAAGGAGGCTGCTCAGCGCGCTTACGATGAAGCCGCTGCCCGCGCCCGAGCTATCTACAACGCAAACTGATAGCTCCTACAATTCATGACAATCGCTCTGCCGCTAATCTTTGATTGACGGCAGAGCTTTTTTATTTCCTGAGTATGAAGTGGGTACTTGCAAGACTTTTGATGATGTTTGTCATCTGTACATCGTCTTGTACGGTAGTCAGCGTCACTAGCCGTGAATACGTGGACTCCATCGGTAATGAAGTTTACGAAATAGGGACGGAAAAACAGTACGAAATTTACTTCAAAGACGGTGCTTATTACGCTCGAGTACCCTTGCTTCTTGCGCCGATGCATCCTTCTCTCATCTCGGTGGATACTCTCAGTATTTCTTCTGAAGGTTCTCTCCACAGGTTCTCCTATCCACCGCACAGATTTCCGCAAGGGAGGAAGATAGGTGAAGTTTACGTGAAAGTAGAGCTGCTGAAATGGAATCCTCGTTATGCTCATTATGAGGAAGTGGTTGCTCCCAACGCAGACTCTGCCCCCAAAGTGCTGACTAGCGCTGATTTTGCCGGCCAGAGATCCATTCTGCGTATTTCTCGTATGGAGTCCAATTGTCAGTATGACTTCAGGTGGGATTATGGTTTCACCTTGTACGATAATGAGCGTAGCTGGTTGCACTACGCGCTCTATCCGGTGCAGGGTGTATGTCTGGTGCTTGATACTGCGCTTTCCCTCGCTCTTTCTCCCGTCGCTTTTCTGTTGTACGATTTGGGGCCATTGTAATACAACATATCCCCAGGAAGTCGTACAAGCCATGTGATACGGCCATTTGCATGGGGCTTCGATAGGGATGAATAATCATCTGCTCAGCCGGATAGTGCAGAGTTTGATATTATTTTTTTAGAATCTTTTAAAATTTGGGCAATTCGTCTTGACTTTAAAAGTAAAAACAGATACTATTCTTACACGGAAAAAGAGTCCGAAATTTCAACCTTAAACAAGCTATTTTATGACTGAGACAGCAACTGAGACTCCCAATCCTTGGGAGGGTTTTAAGGGCGGCGTATGGACTGAGTCCATTAACGTACGCGACTTCATTCAGCAGAACTACACCCCCTATGAAGGTGATGGCTCTTTCCTTGCTGGTCCTACATCCCGCACTAATGATTTGTGGGACGAGGTGAAGGATCTTATGAAGAAGGAAATCGATGCCGGTGGCTTGCTGGATGCTGATACTGAAGTGGTTTCCACTATCGTGTCTCACGGTCCCGGTTATATCGACAAGGACAAAGAGCAGATAGTCGGTCTGCAGACGGATGCTCCTCTGAAGCGCGCTCTCATGCCTTTCGGCGGTCTGCGCATGGCTCAGAAGGCCCTTGAGTCCTACGGCCTCCAGATGTGCCCGCACACGGCTGAGTTCTTCGGCCGCATTCGCAAGACCCACAATGAGGGCGTGTTCGATGCCTATACCAGCGATATCCGTGCTGCCCGCTCTGCTGGTATCATCACCGGTCTGCCTGATGCTTATGGCCGTGGCCGTATCATCGGTGACTATCGCCGTGTGGCTCTGTACGGTACTGATAAGCTGATTGCTGCCCGCCGCAAGGATTTGAAGGATCGTGAGGCCGGTGAGATGACCGAGTCCCTTATCCGTCTTCGTGAGGAGATGAATGAGCAGATTCGTGCTCTTGACGAGCTTGCCCGCATGGGCCAGAGCTATGGCTGCGACCTGACTCGCCCCGCTCTGAACTCCCGTGAGGCTGTGCAGTGGACCTACCTCGGCTATCTCGCCGCAGTGAAGGAGCAGAACGGAGCCGCTATGTCTCTTGGCCGCGTATCTACCTTCCTTGACATCTACTTTGAGCGTGACCTCGCCGCCGGCACCATTACTGAGTCCGAGATTCAGGAACTCATGGACCACTTCGTGATGAAGCTGCGTATGGTACGCTTCATCCGTACTCCCGAGTACAATAGCCTCTTCTCCGGTGACCCCACTTGGGTAACTGAGTCCATCGGTGGTATGGGCGAGGACGGCCGTACGCTGGTAACCCGCAGCTCCTTCCGCATGCTGCAGACACTGTACAATCTGGGACCGGCTCCGGAGCCGAACCTTACCGTGCTGTGGGCACAGGGCCTGCCCGAGGGCTTCAAGAAGTTCTGCGCCAAGGTGTCCATCGAGACTTCATCCGTGCAGTATGAGAATGACGACCTGATGCGCCCGTACTGGGGTGATGACTATGGCATTGCTTGCTGTGTGTCCGCCATGCGCATTGGTAAGCAGATGCAGTTCTTCGGTGCCCGCGCCAACTTGGCCAAGTGCCTTCTCTACGCTCTTAACGGCGGTGTAGACGAGGTGAAGGGCAAGCAGGTTACCCCCGTTGCCCCCCGTTATGAGGGCGAGTACTTGGAGTATGACAAGGTGATGGAGCTCTTCAGCAACATGCAGGACTGGCTCGCCAAGACCTATGTGGATGCCCTTAACATCATCCACTACATGCACGACAAGTACTGCTACGAGCGCATCGAGATGGCCCTGCACGACCCCGAGATTCTGCGCACGATGGCCTGCGGTATTGCCGGTCTGTCCGTGGCAGCTGACTCCCTGTCCGCCATTAAGTACGCCAAGGTGAAGGCTATCCGCAACGAGGAGGGGCTTATCGTGGACTTCGAGACCGAGGGCGAGTTCCCCTGCTACGGCAACAACGATCCCCGTGTGGACGACATCGCTTGCGAGCTTGTCACGAACTTCATGAACAAGATTCGAAGCCTGCACACTTACCGCGATTCTATGCCTACGCAGTCCGTGCTTACCATCACCTCCAACGTGGTATACGGCAAGAAGACCGGCAACACCCCTGATGGCCGCCGCGCAGGTGAGCCCTTCGCTCCGGGTGCCAACCCCATGCACGGCCGCGACAAGAATGGTTCCGTGGCTTCCATGCTCTCCGTGGCTAAGCTCAACTATGACGACAGCCAGGACGGTATCTCCTACACATTCTCCATCGTTCCCGGTGCTCTGGGCAAGGAGGATGAGGAGCGCCGCACCAAGCTTGTAGGCCTGCTGGATGCTTACTTTGCCGCTACCGGTCACCACATCAACGTGAACGTGCTGGAGCGCGAGACTCTCATGGACGCCATGGAGCATCCCGAGAAGTACCCGCAGCTTACCATCCGCGTGTCTGGCTACGCTGTGAACTTCATTAAGCTCACTCCCGAGCAGCAGCGCGAGGTGATTTCCCGCACCTTCCACACCAGATAATCTCAAACTCTGAAACTATCTCAACCTGCAAGGCCGGAGCTCGGTTGCACTACAAGTGCCTGACTCTAGCTTTGCAGGTTGAAGGTAGTAAGGAGACGCCGCGCGTAAGCTTATGAAAACGGAAACAGAACTGAACAGCGAGGAAACATCCCCAATCGGGTTAGTGCATTCGGTGGAGTCCTGTGGCACTGTGGATGGGCCCGGCGTGCGCTTCATTTTGTTTCTCAGCGGTTGCAGCTTACGCTGCCGCTATTGCCATAATCCTGATACCTCCTTCGTGCGCCGTGGCAAAGAGCGCACAGCTGATGATGTGCTGGAGGAGATAAGCCGCTATACCGCCTTCATGAAAGCAGCAGGCGGTGGTGTGACTATCAGCGGTGGTGACCCCTTGTTCCAGCCGCGTTTTACTCGAGCCGTTTTGAAAGGTTGTAAGGCTCAGGGCCTCCATACTTGCATAGATACCTCCGGGCATCTCGGTGCATCGGTGGATGATGAGATGCTGGCGGATATTGATCTTGTCCTGCTGGATATCAAAGCATGGAATCCGGAAGTGTATCAGGAGCTGGTGAAGCAGCCCCTGCAGCCTACTTTGGATTTTGCCGAACGCCTTGCTGCAGCCGGCAAGCCGATGTGGCTGCGCTATGTTCTGGTGCCCGGTATCACGGATAATCCGGCGGATGTGGAGAAGCTTGCCCGCTATGCTGCCGGCCTTGGTAATGTGCAGCGTGTGGATGTGCTGCCATTCCACCAGATTGGCAAGTTTAAGTGGGAAGAACTTGGCTTGGAATATACGTTGGCGGATGTGGAGCCTCCCGAGCCGCAGCTTACGAACTCCATTAAGGAGATTTTCCGTGCGAATGGCTTCGCGGATTGTACATATTAGGCCATCGTTTCGCTATCTTCTTTTTCTGCCACTGTGGCGGCTACCGTTTGCCCATCACAGATGACTTGCAGCTTTGTTCCCGCTTCGGCATAAGGTGATTTCACATAAGCCATGGCGTAGCTGTGAGCACCCGGTGACGGGGCCGCGCTTGTTACTTTGCCAATGACTTCACCCTTCTCATTTTGTACTTTACTGCCGACAGTGGGAGTGTGCCCTTGTGAGTGGCATCTGAGAGGAATGAGTAGAGCCTCAGCTGGCTGATGTGTGTTTACAGAGTCTGACCCAGTGTAATTTTTCCTTTTGGAACAAAGGTGAGACAGGCCCGCGCTAGCGGGCAGCTTTTTCTGAAAATCTTTTGCGGCATCTCCGTGGCCACGCGAAATTCTCAGGTAATTCCGCGTCAGAATACCGCATGGCACCGCACCCGCAGCCATGCATTGTTCAAATAAACTGATGCCACTTGCCGCCGGGCAGAATATCTCCAGACTCCCGCTTCCGGATAGGTCTGCATGGGAAAGAATACAATTCATCCGACCATGATGGAACTGGTGAAATGTGCCTTTGGCTGGGATGGGCGTATCGTAGAATACTCTGGCAAGAACTTTGCGAGAATCCGGCCCACTGAGGGCGATGATGCAGAGTCTATCCGTCTCATTGGTGAATTGTAAGGACGTGTTCTGGAGCTCCTTGCTCAATATCCTGTAATCGGAATCTGCCAGAGAAACCGAGCCGATGAGCAGGAAACGCTCGCTGTTTTCTCTCATGAGGGTGAACCTATCTAGAATGGCACCGTCCTCACGCAGCATGAGGGTCTGTTGTAGGGCTTCATCGTGGCAGGAGGTAATGTCGTTGGAGAGGTGTTGTTCCAGCCAAGCGAGAGCGCCTTTGCCGGTCAGCTGGAACTTGCCGAAATGAGAGATATCGAAGACGGCGCAGGAGGCTCGAGCCGCGATGTGTTCGTTTATCAGGTTCGTGTACTGCTGCGGCATACTCCAGCCCCCATCGTTACTCATGCGGGCTGACAGGCGTTCATGAAGGGAGGCAAGCGGGCTTTGTTTCATATGCCCCCCATTCTGGACCATATCAATGCTGTTCGCAAGCAGTTAGCGCCAACTATTAGCGCTATTCCTTGGCTGAACGCGGGTCGATAGCATCTCTCAGGCCATCCCCGAGGAAATTGAGGGAAAGCAAGGTAAGACAGAAGAAGATTGCCGGGAAGATGAGCAGCTCCGGGGTGACTTCCATGCGGTCTGCGCCTTCCTTAATGAGCGTGCCCCATGATGAGTTCGGCGCTTTGACGCCCAAGCCGATGAAGGAGAGGGTGGATTCCGTGAGCATGATGCCCGGCACGGCCAAGGTGGTGTATACCACGACTGTGCCCAGCAGGTTAGGGGCGATGTGGCGGAAGAGGATGTTCAGATGGCTCAGCCCGAGAGATTGTGCGGCCATGATGTACTCCTGCGCTTTAATCTCCAGTGTTTGGGTGCGGACAATACGTGCCAGTGTGAGCCACCCCAGCGCACCGATAGCGATGAAGAGTGGCACCAGCCCCAGAATGGGAGCCACGGCTTCCCGTTTCCAGCCCGTCAGTTCCACGATAGCCGCCGTCAGTTCTCGGCTGGGCTCTTCTATGCTCAGGGAGAAGACAATCACCAGCACGATGAAAGGAAGCGCGAAGAGCACGTCCACCGTGCGCATCATAAAAGCGTCCACTCGGCCACCAGCGTAGCCGGATATCAGGCCGTATATGAGGCCTATGATGAGTGCCACCACCGTGGCTACTAGTCCTACCAGCAGCGAGATGCGGCCGCCGTACAGTACACGTGCCAGAAGGTCACGCCCGAGCTGGTCTGTGCCGAACGGGTGTTCGGGGCAGCAGGGGCCTGCAATGTTGTTCAGGTCGGTGGCATTCGGGTTCGGAATGATGGGGAAGAGCGGTAGCACGAAGCAAGCCAGCACCATGAGAACAAGGAATGCGAGCGCGGCCATGGCTGCGCGGTTGCGGGTAAGGCGCAGCCAGACGTCTTTCCACAGTGAGTTGCCTTGAATGTATGTTTTTGCCGCCATGATTATGCTGTACCCTGCGTTCGCAGGCGGGGGTTAAGTGCTACGAGAACTAAATCCACCACGATGTTGGCCATGACTATCAGCACGCCATAGCACAGAACAAGCCCCTGAATGAGGAAGTAATCACGGTCCGTCGTGGCATTGACAAAGTGCAGGCCCATGCCCGGTACTTGGAAGCAGGTTTCTACGACGAAGGAGCCCGTAATGAGTGCCGCGAAGGCCGGGCCCAGATAGGAAACTGCCGGCAGCAGACCGCTACGCAGCGCATGAACGAACAACTGCCGCACCGGGTTGGCTCCTTTTGCTCGAGCCGTGCGCATGAAGTCTTGCGAGAGTACTTCTAGCATGCCTCCGCGTGTAAGGCGCGCCAGATAGGCGGCGTTGATGAGGCCCAAGGTGAGGGCCGGCAGCACTGCACAGAGCGCATTATCCCAGCCGGCCACACTCAGGCCGGGAATATGCATGCCAAGCGTCTTGCCCAGCACGGGGCCAATGACGAAGGCCGGCACGCAGATGCCCAGCATCGCGGCAAACATTAGCATGGCATCCGGCCAGCGGTTCTTGTACCAAGCTGCCAGCATACCCGCCGGAATTCCCACAAGGATGGCGATACCCATGCCGAGCACACCCAGCCACAGGGACACGGGAAACGCTTCAGCAATGATATCGCTCACCTGTATTCCTTCTCGCACGAGCGAGGGGCCGAAATCTCCGGCAGTGAGGATGTTTTTCCAGTAATTGAAGTACTGCACGAGAGCGCTCTGATCTAGCCCGTAGAGGGCGTTGAGCTGTTCCATAACGTGCTGGGGTAGCTTGCGTTCACCAAGGAAGGGATTCCCGGGCAGCATACGCACAAGGAAGAAGGTGATAGTCTCCAGTACGAATATCACGAGGGCGCCTTGGAGCAGTCGTTTGAAGAGTAACTTAATCATGGTTTCTGACTTCTACGGCATCCAGAGGGAAGTTATCCAGCAGGCGCGGCTGCCAGCCCCGCACGTGACGTGGTGAGCGGAGGTAGGTACGCTCGCTGTGGTAAAGGGGGATGATCGGGTACTGCTGTAGCATGAGCGCCTCAGCACGGCTCAGGTGGGCTCGGCGAGCTGTCGCATCGCCCGTGCTGCGGGCTGCCTCCAGCTCAGCGTCAAATTCAGCAGAGCCCCAGCCGGTGCAGTTATTGCCACCGCCGCTGCGCCAGAGCTCCACGAAGGTGGCGGCATCCAGATAATCACCACTCCATGAGGAGGAGGAAATATCATACTCCATGTTCTGTTGGGCTGCCTTGTAAGCGGTCCATTCACAGGAGCGGATGTCCACGTGAATGCCGAGTACTTCTTCCCACATGGCCTGAATGGTTTCAGCCATCACGCGCTGTACATCTCGTGAGGTGGTCATGAGTTCCAGCACGGGGAAGTCTTTCCCGTCCGGATACCCGGCCTCAGCCAGTAGGCTGCGGGCAAGCTCTGCGCGCTCGGCTTGTGTGGCTGGTTCCTGTGGGGCCGTGGCGGCATAACCCGCGCCGGGAGGAGTAAATGTGGTGGTGGGTGCTCCAGCACCGCGCACTACACGGCCCACGAGTGCTTCGCGGTCTATGGCCAGATGCAGTGCGTGGCGTACTCGCTCATCACTGAGCGGCGCACGCGTGGTGTTTAAGCGGTAAAAGATGGTGCAGTAATAGGGGTCCTGGCAGTAATCTTCCGGGCTGACGCTGCGCGCATGAGAAATCATCTCCGGCGGCACGTTATTTGTAATGTGGAGCTTACCGCCCATGTACATGCGTGTTTCCGTGTACCCGTTCACGATGGGCAGGAAGCGGATGCCGCGGTTGCGCAGCTCGCTGGCCCGGAAGTAATGGGGATTGGGGCGCACGCTCAGATAATTATTGCAGCGGTGCTCGTCCAGAACATAAGCACCATTGCCCACCCAGTTCTCCGGGCGCGTCCAAAGGCTGCGGCGGTCCAGCATCCCTCCGTGTTCTTCCACGCGATGAGCCGGTACCGGATACCATGTGAAGTGCAGCAGCAGGCGGGGAAGATGCGGAGTCGGGCCACTCAGCTTCAGCTGCAGCGTGTAGTCATCTATGGCTTTTACTCCGACTTCATTCCACTTACATTCCCCTTTGTTGTATGCCTCAGCGTTCAGCAGGGGGTAAAGCATTTCAGCATATTTGCCGGCAAACTGGGGGTGTAGCAGGCGTTGATAGGCGTATACAAAATCGTGGGCAGTTACCGGGCGTCCATCGCTCCATGTAGCGGCCCGGTTCAGATGGAAGGTCCAGACGTCCGCGCTTTCATTTTGTTCCCAGTGTTCAGCGGCGGCGGGAAGCACCTCACCATCTTCCGTGGCGGAGGGGCGTACGAGGCCCTCCAGCAGCGTGGATATAATTTTGCCGTCTGCCACGGCGGTTGCTTTGTGAGGATCCAAGCTTTGAGGCTCCGCATTGTTTCCGATGACGAGGATGCCATCATCAGCAAAACTCTCAGCAGAACTCTGCTGCTCACCACAGGCCGCTAGCAGGCAGCTCATGGCGGCGGCGATGATGATATTGCGTACTCTCACGGCGCGGAGTCTAGCATATTTTACCCGGTACTGCAAGCCCGAATGCTGCCTGCATCACTTGCCTCTGTCCTCGGGGAAGTTTCTGTAGCCGATGGGCAGGGGACTGTGGTGGTCCAGCAGCCCGCGGTCATAGCGGCGGGTGGGGGGCTTCATGTTGCCGATGGTGGGTACACCTGTGAAGAAGTACTGGAGGAAGTAGGTGCCGTTGTATCCAAGTTTGTGGGCTTCTCGAATCATCTGCAGGATGTCAGCTTCATCCAGCAAATCCGGGTGTACGGTAGTGCGGATTTCGTACGGAAGCCCGGAGGCTGCCAGCAGACTGAGGCTTTCAGCAAAGCGTTCGTAGAGCACCTTTCCGCCCGGCAGCTGCCAGCTGCGGGTGGAGGGCATTTTGTTATCCATGGCCACGTAGTCGATGAGCTTTTGCTCCAGCAGTTCGGCTATGATGTGTGGGTTACTGCCGTTGGTGTCTATCTTTACAAGATAGCCCATGGCTTTAATTTTGCGGCAAAGATGAGCAAGGCCCGGTTGCAGGGTAATCTCACCACCGGAGAGTACCACGGCATCCAAGAAGCCTTTACGCTCCCCTAGGAACTCCATCTCATCCACCTGTGTGGTTGATTTCTCGGTTACCAGCTCTGGATTATAGCAATAGGGGCAGCGGAGATTGCAGCCATTAAACCACATGATACATGCGGCCTTTTTGGGGTAATCCAGAAAGGTAAGCGGAGTGATGTCTACCGGGTGGCGGTGGGTCATATTATCAGGGGGCAGAGAAGCCCTGCAACGGTTCAGAGCGCGCCGGCGCTTTGTCCTATGCCGTTACAGGGCTTGGCCTCTGTACAGAAAATAAAATTGCTGTATCTAATTACTTGAGGATGGCATCGCAGCCGCAGCCACAGCCGGGCTCTGCGAAGTGGGCGCGCTCCTCGAATTCGCCCTGTTTGCCGGCGTTGAAGGTTTCAACGGGGCGGTGGTAGCCCATCACACGGGTGTATACAGTGCACTTGGTGCGCTCGGACTCGTGCTCGGCGAGAATCTGCTCATCAGTCTTTACGACCGGCTTTACTTCAGGTTCCATGGTGATTGTGTAAGGTTAGAGTTTAATATTGTTTCGTTTGTTCGATAAGATTAGAAGAGGGGAAGTTCCGGCTGCTCCTCGGCGCGTGCCTTAGCGATAAGCTCCTCGTCGCAGAGCGGGCAGTAGTCATGGCGGCCCTTCAGGTAGCCGTGCTTATCACACACGGAGAAGAGCGGCGTAACGGTGATGTAGGGCATCTTGAAGCTGGTGAGTACCTTGCGTACGATGTCGCGGCAGGCTTCCGGGGAGGAGATGGCCTCGTTCATGTACATGTGGAACACGGTACCGCCGGTATAGCAGCACTGGAGCTTGTCCTGCATCTTGAGGGCCTTGAAGAGGTCATGCGTGTAGCCGGCCGGCAGCTGGGAGCTGTTGGTATAGTAACGGTGGCCGGGAGTACCGGACTGGATGATATCCGGGTAGCGCTTGAGGTCTTCGCGTGCGAAGCGGTGAGTGGTACCTTCGGCGGGTGTGGCCTCCAGGTTGTAGAGGTTACCGGTCTGCTCCTGATAGCCACGGATACGCTCACGCATGAAGTGCAGCACTTCCTCCGCGAAGGAGATGCCCTCGGGGGTTGCGGTGTTCATGGTGTCACCGGAGAAGTTTCGCAGCATTTCGTTGATGCCGTTAAGACCGATGGTGGAGAAGTGGTTGCGAAGGTGCGGCAGATAACGCTTGGTGTACGGATAGAGACCGCGCTGGTAGAGTGTATTGATGAATACGCGCTTCTTTTCCAGTGTATCCTTAGCGAGATCCATTAGCTCACCGAGCTTACTGTACATGAGGTTCTTGTTACCCTTGTACAGGTAGCCGAGGCGGGCCATGTTAATGGTCACCACGCCGATGGAACCGGTCATTTCAGCAGAACCGAACAGACCGCCACCGCGCTTGAGTAGCTCGCGCAGGTCCAGCTGCAGGCGGCAGCACATGGAGCGTACGGCATCCGGCTTATAAGCCTCCTCGTCAATCACGCGGTTGCCGTTCTCGTCTAACTTGTACTGAGAGCCGATGAAGTTCTGGAAGTAGGAGGAGCCAATCTTAGCTGCGTTCTCGAAGAGAAGCGGCACATTTTCGCCGTCCCAGTCAAAGTCCTCCGTGATGTTTACGGTGGGAATGGGGAAGGTGAAGGGCTGGCCGGTGCTGTCACCCTCCGTGAGCACCTCATAGAAGGCACGCTGGATGATGGTCATTTCCGGCTGGAAGTGCTTGTAGGTCAGAGCGGTGAGGCTGTCAACGCCACGCTCTCGGGCCTTGGCAAGAAGGGTTTCGTCCTGAACGCCTTCGAAGATGTGGGCGCCACCGGAGAAGGGGCTCTGCTCGCGCAGGTCGCGGGGAACAGTCCAGTCAATCGTGACGTTGGTGAAGGGGCTCTGGCCCCAGCGGGAAGGCACGTTCAGGTTGTACACGAAGTTACGCAGGGCCTTCTTAACCGCCTTGTATGGAAGCTGGTCCTTGAAGAGGTAGGGGGAAAGGTAGGTGTCAAAGGAGCTGAATGCCTGTGCACCGGCCCATTCGGACTGAAGAATGCCTAAGAAGTTTGCCATTTGGCCCAGAGCTTCACGGAAGTGCTTGGGAGGACGGCTGTTCACGCGGCTGCGCACGCCGTTGAAGCCTTCGTTGAGGAGATTGCGCAGACTCCAGCCGGCGCAGTAACCGGTAAGGCAGTCCAAGTCGTGGATGTGGTAGTCTCCATTACGGTGAGCGGCGCCTTCCTCGGGGGTGTATACCTGATCGAGCCAGTAGTTGGCGATGACCTTACCGGCGGTGTTATTTACGAGACCGGCGTTGGAGTATGTGGTGTTAGAGTTGGCCTTAATACGCCAGTCGGTGTTGCCGATGTACTCCTCGATAGTCTGCTTACAGTCTACCCAAGTGTTACCCTGATATACGCCTGCTATCTGTTCGCGCTGCAGCTTGTGCAGGAAGCGGTACTTAATGAAGTTACGGGCGGTCTCAAATGCACCGGCACGCATCAGCTCACGCTCAATCGTGTCCTGAACCTTCTCTACCGGCAGGTATTCCTCCTTCTTCAGAGCGTCAAGTACGTTGGCATAGACGAGGGGATTGTACTCCTCCTGAGAGGCATGGTATGCTTTTTCGATGGCCTGCTGTACTTTGTAGGCCTCAAAGCGTTCGCGTTTTCCGTTGCGCTTGATAATCATGGCGTGCGTGTCGTGAGAGTCTTAATGCTAAAAGTTTCTGTGGTGGTTCACCCTCGCGCTGGTGTGCTCGTTTGTTGCCTCCCGGTTGCGTTTGCACCTGCGAACTCACGAGCATCTTCTGCTCATGCCTGCGCGAATGGTGTGGTTACCCACCGATGGCCTCTTGAGGTGAACGCCGCAGACTTTAGCATATTTTTTTTCACCTTGCAAGCAGAAAAATGACTTCGCCGTATCTTTTTATTTTCTAAATATGGCACAATGAAGAGCCTTGTACCACAATATATAGTATGTTTACTTATTCACAAAATTAGAAATAATCTAATATTGAGTGCCAAGATGTGAGATTCAAAGGCGTTGATGTTACGGCAGGGCAGGAAGAGGATGG
The DNA here is from genome assembly GCA_045540095.1 of Akkermansia sp. Lineage (GTDB taxonomy): Bacteria > Verrucomicrobiota > Verrucomicrobiia > Verrucomicrobiales > Akkermansiaceae > Akkermansia. Next base: position 220,492 of record JAZQGN010000015.1, on the reverse strand, counting down.
TAACGCAAGATGTGGCTGTATTTTTCTTCCGTGCTTAAAAAATGACACAAGATGTGGGGGTGAAAAATTTTTCTGAAAAAATTGCTTGTGCTAGCGGTAAATTAGGTGTGTACCCAGAGCGTTTTCAGGTAATCCTCGCCATCGAAGTCAAAAGTCATGGGGGAGGATGTGATGTGGGCACCGGGCGCGCCGGAAGCGACGAGGCTACGGAACTGGCTGTGGGAGACTTTTCGGCAGTTCGTGGTGCAGAGAATCCACCCGTGAGGCGCGAGGCATGCCATAGCTTTTTTGACGAGGCTGCCGTAATCTTTTTCCACTCGCCAGATGCGGCCTTTTTCATCACGCGAAAAGGTGGGAGGATCCAGCACAATGGCATCAAAGGTGCGGCCTTGGCGTGCGAAACGATCCAGCCAGTGAAGGGTGTCGCCTTTGCAGAAGAAATGGGCAGAAGGGTCTATGCCATTGAGCTGCATATTCTCCTTGCACCATGTCAGGCAGGGCTGGGCTAAATCCAGCGTGGTGGTGGTGGCTCCGGCTAGTGCTGCGCATACGGAGAATGCACCGGTGTATGAGAATGTGTTCAGCAGGCGCATTCCTTGGTGGCATTTACGGCGGACTGTAGCGCGGTTGTCGCGCTGATCCAGAAAGATACCCTGAGAGTAGCCGGCAGCCATATCCATGATATAACTGACGCCGTTTTCTTCAATCTCGAAACGCAGTGGGGCCTCCGGGCCACACAGGTGCTGGGGAGCATCCTTTACGTCCTTGTCCAAGCGCTTCAGGTAAACGGGCCTGCCTGTTTCTTCCAGTAAATCCCTGAGGCCGCGGGGTACAGCCGTATCACGCACGGAGACAAGTAGCCTGTCAGCCAGCGCATCGATGAAAATTCCCGGCCAAGGGGTGCCGTCTGCCACTCGGTAGGCGTTGGTATGTGCAGGCAGGCGAGAAGCTTTCTGCTCGATGAGGTCTGTCAGGGTGGACATGATATGTACTGCTCCGTGCTGGCTCAGGCCAGAGCTGCGGCTGCTTTTTTGATGGTGGCAGCCATAGTGGAAAGTGCATTGGCTCGTGTGGAGGCGAGGTGCTCCTTCAGGCCGCATTCATCCAGTCTCTTAAGGTCTGCGCTGAGGATTTCTGCGGGCGTGAGGCCGCTGAGCAGGCGCACGAAAAGCGCGATGAGCCCTTTAGTAATAAGGGAATCACTGTCAGCCATTATCTGCATGCGACCGTCCTTCAGCTCAGTACCTACCCACACACGGCTCTGGCAACCTTTGATAAGGTTGCCCGGTTTGCGGTAGTCTTCAGGAAGAGCGGGGAGCTTGCGGCCCAGAGAGATGATGAACTCATACTTCTCCGTCCAGTCCTCAAATACGGACATGTCCTCCAGTAGCTCTTCTATGCGTTCGTTGAAACTCATGATGGCGGCGCGTTCAGCAGGAGGTGGCTAAGGTGTACAGCACAGCCTTCTGGGCATGCAGGCGGTTTTCTGCCTCCGTGAAGATGACAGGGGCGTGAGCCTCCAGCACTTCATCCGTAATTTCGTAACCGCGGTAGGCAGGCAGGCAGTGGAAGACGCTGTGGCCGGGGGCAGCGAGGCGGAGCAGCTCATCATTTACCTGATAGGGGAAGAAGGCCTTTTCTTTGGTGCCTTTTTCTGCTTCCTGACCCATGGAAATCCATGTGTCGGTGTTGATGACGGTGCAGTCCTTCACGGCCTCCTCAGCATCCGTGGTGCAGATGATGTTCGGGCAGTCTAGGGCAGCAAGGGTTTCTGCCTTGGGCAGAGCGTGCTCGGGGCCGGCGAGGGCAAGAGTGAAGCCCAGGCGCTTGGCGGCCCACATCCAGGAGCGGCCCATATTGTTATCCACATCACCCAAGAAGGAAACTTTCATGTCCTTCCAAGAGCCTACACCGTACTTCTCCTCCAGTGTGAGAAGGTCCGCCAGAATCTGGCAGGGGTGCTCTTGGTCAGTCAGCGCGTTGATAGTGGGAAGCTTGGAGTAACGGGCGAAGTCCACCACCTCGTCCTGACCATAGGTGCGGATGACGGCACCATGAATCATGCGGCCCAGCACACGGGCTGTGTCCTTGATGGGCTCGCCGCGCCCCAGCTGGATATCTCGCGTGGAAAGGAACATGGGTCTGCCGCCCAGCTCAGAGATACCTACCTCGAAGGAAACACGGGTACGGGTGGAGGACTTGGAGAAAATGAGTGCCCAAGTCTGCCCGGCAAGAGGCTGGAGACTGTGGTTGCCTCGTTCTGCCTTAAGTTTGTGCCCGAGTGCGAGGAGGTCTTTAATCTGCTCGCCTGTCAATTCTTCGATGGAAAGTAACTGCTTCATGGTTATGTGCCGACTGGTGGAAGTCCACAGGCTAGCACAAGTGAGAAGGGATGTAAAGCATGGAATGAGTCAGTTCTGCAAAAGTGTGTGGACTATTTGTGTAAAATATCTCGGGTTAATCAATTATACCATATGGCAGATTTTATTATAAATTGTCATTGATGTTAAGTATGGCGCTTTGTCGGCTGATGTGTCATTTTGCAACGGTGGATGACATTTTACTTGCCTGTTCGGGTGTGAAGTGTTAGCATACTGCTATGATGACGCCTGTATTAGCTCAGTTTGGTTCTCCCGGTCAGTGGATGATTTTTATCGCCATTATTCTGGTTGTATTCGGGGCTCGGCGTCTACCGGATATCGCAAGAAATCTTGGCAAGAGCCTAGGGGAGTTCAAGAAAGCTCGCCGCGAGTTTGAGGAAGAGCTTATGAAGTCCGAGGCTGAAGCACAGAAGAAAAATGCTGCTGCCCCGGAGGACAGCAGCAAGGAAGACTCTGAGGAGTAATTGTTTATTCGCGCTTATCAGCGCTGAGGCTCAGGTCCGAGCATGGCTTCCAGGAATTTGCGGAGCGGCTCGGAGCCATAGCAGTTTTGCTCTCTATGGCGGGAGGCTGCTGCCCGGAATGCCGCAAAATCAAACTGCGGGGCCAGATTTGTCATCAGCAGCAGGGATGTGTCCTGCGTTTCTGCAATTTCTCGCAGCGGGGTGATTTCCCGGATAAGTTTTGCCATTTCGGCCGTTGCAGAGTCCGCTGAGGCTTTGTCGCTGATGCCGACCATGAGTTCCTGCATTCTCACGAGATTTGCGATAATGTTCTGAAGCGCAGCTTGTTGCTCTTCCTCACTGTAAACTGGTCGTGATGCAGTAATATCTGCCCAGATTTCAGGCTGGTATTTTTTGCCATCTCTAATGAGGGTTATGGTGTAGACGAGGAAGCGGCGCTGCGCCTTTACTTCCAAGCGGTGACTGCAGATGGTCCAGTCAGAGAAGGATTCAGAGGCGAGTTCTGTGACAATTCTGAAGCTTTCGCGAGAATCAGAAGTGCCGATAATCCAGGCTGATTCAGGTGTCAGGCCGGGGCCTCCGTCGATTCCTTCCATGGCCTCAGCCGGCCATGTGCCTAGATTTTGCTCTGCCTCATTTTTGAGGGTGTTGAGCATATCATCACTGATAGGTGTAGGGAGAAGAGCGTCTTCCGGACTGAAATTCAGCAACTCAGCCAGAGTCGGTACCCCGTGGAAATGGGCGTCCCTCAAGCGGTTTATCTGAGCGGCAAGCTGCATTTGCAGGATGTTAATAGGGGTATCCGGTGCTGCATCTGCTGACAGGCGCTCACGGTACAGTAGCTTGAGATTCACTACGGCATCTAGCGCGGAGGGTGAATCTTGCACAGCGGAGAGGATTCTCAGCCTTTCCGCCAGATACACTGCTATCAGAGCGCTGTCCGGTTCTTCTTCACCACGGATGTATGGCACATCCGTATAAGTGCCGGGGTCAGCAGAGTCAAATGCATTCGTGCGTGCTGAACTAGACTGCTCCGCATATGTTAATGCGGGAAGCATCATTAGAGCACAGAAGAGAGAGAGTTTCATTACGTCATAAATGTTACCGAGCAAAATCTGCTGAGTCAAGAAGAAAAAGATGTTTTGTCTTTTAGATGTGCATCTCTTGTTCTTGTGAACGCAATTCGATAATTTTTGTGGTGGACAACTCGGGGTTGAGAGCTTATAATGTGCGCGGATATGCTGAGCCGTTGTTTCAGAACAGAAGAAAGCCGAGCGCGCTATTGGGTGCAGCAGGCTGTTGAACTGTGCTCAGGTATTGAAGATGAGTCTCTGAACGAGTATGTGGAGCCAGTATTAGCTGCGGATGCTGAGCTGGAGCGAGACCGCCGTATCATTGTGATTGGTGGTGAGCGTTGCGGAAAATCCTCACTTCTTGCGGCAATAGCCGGATATCCGCTGATTGCCCAAGTGCCGTTGCAGGACGATTACGTGTGCTGGCGTTATCGCTGTAAGGATGGTGACGCCACATGTTCCCGTTTCATCCCCATGGAGAATCTGGAAGGGCTGGAGCTGGTGGATACAGTATCCTGTGCGGATGAGGGCGCTGCAGCTACCGTGCGGCAGTTACTGAGCCGGGCTGATGTGGTGATTTCCGTGGTGGATGGGCGTAATTATGAGTCCTCTCCCGTTTGGTCTTTGCTTGCCTCCCTGAGTGATGCTCGCAAGGCTGCGACCCTAGTGGCCGTCACGCATACAGAGACGTTCGGGGCAGAAGCTGCTCTGAATCTGAAGGAAACTCTCCGCGAGTTCTGCAAGAGTCAGGCGGGTGTTCCTTTGCCTATTTGTTTTGTTAATCCCAACAGCTCCAGAGAGAATCTGGAGACCTTCATTCAGCTGATTCAGGAGGCTCTTGCTCAGCCCGTTGGTGTGCGTAGTGCCATCCGTCATCTCGTGGAGTGCGGCAAAGAGCTTACCCGCAAGCAGGCTTTTGTGCTTAATGCTAGAGACCGCGTAGCCAGAACGGATAGTGGCTTCCTTGCCGGGATTGAGCAGGAAATTGATTACTTCCTCGCTCGCCAGAGGGAAGGTATTACCAGTTGTACTGAGGCGTATGCTGAGGCTGCCATGCGCGCGCTGCCGGCTACCGTGAGCAAACTTCAGCGGACTCTGGGCTGGTTCCTTTCTCCGGTGACGCTGATGCGCTTGGAACTTTTGGGGGCGGGCACGGAAAAATATCTGTACCGAACCCTGCGGATGGAGGTGCTTACTCAGCAGGAGGTGAGTGATGATAACTTCGTGCTTTCATGCATGAGCCACTGGCGCAGTGTGCGTCCCCGCATGAAAAAGACGCTAGAGTGCGAAATCGGCGAGTTCCCGGATGGCGCTTTGCGTGAGGAGCTGGAGCAACTCCGTTTGCGCATGGGCCGCGGGCTATACAAAGTCTTTACAGATATTAAGCTGCGCAGCAGTTACAGCCGGGTGTTCAATGCTCAGGTTGGATGGATGCGAGCATGCTGTGGCCTTATCTGCCTGTTCTTGATTTTGTCCGGTATTCTTGGTCTGCTTGGCCTTGTTATGATGGCGTTTATGACGCTGGCCATATCCGGTGCCGTGTGGGCGCTGGGCTCGATTGCGCATTGTATTGCTGTGCGGAGAGTGTGTAGTGATATTGTACAGCTGTCACTGAAATTGCATGAGCGCCTGAGTGCTTCCATCGGTGAAGAAGTGGAAGGTCTTTTGGTATCCCGCGTGGCAGCATATCGCCGCCTTTATACGGCTCCTCGCGAGAAAGTTGCGCGCCATGAGGCTAATCTCAAACCTCTTCAGGAGAAACATAAGGACATTAACATGCAGTTGAACGCTGCTGCTCCGAGAATGTGATTGCTTATGGCTTGCATGTTTCGGCATAATCTGCTAGAATGCATGCAGTCATGGAATATGTTGAAATAGGCACGGATGGAGTACGCAGAGATAGCTCCGCTAAGGTGATGTTCTGCGTGATGGCCTATGCTATGATGGCCATGTTTGCCATTCTGTTCTTGCTGGGACTACTGGGGGGCGTCGGTGGTCTTGTGCCACGCTACAGCTGGCTGCTTCGGGGGGAGGATTGTTATGAGCATGGGTGGACTTCAGAGCAGCGTAGGACTCTGGCGGCATTTGCTCATGACCTTCGGTATAAAAATGAACCCTTGCTTCGTACTCCGGTCTATCGTGTGGAATGCCTGCAAGGCGTGCAGGCTCCTCCTCAGGCTGACACGTGGGAATACGCGGCTATGAAAGATTCTGTTGTGATGCCACTGGCGGCAGAGGCTGATGCTGAGTTCCGTGAGTTCATCCAGAATGGGAAACATACTGATGTTCCTATCCGTCGGGAATATGGCACATTGGCTCACCTCGCTGTGAGATTAGGGCATCTTGGGGCTGCCCGCATTTTCATAGAGCGGGGATGCCCGGTACTAAATACTCGGGATGAAGAAGGGGAAAGCCTACTGACGCTACTTTTCGCGAACTCCGCCTCTTGTTCTCAGGAGGATGTGGACGCATTTGCTGAATGGTTGAAGAGCAAGGGTGAGAATCTAGTGATGGATGCGGCTGCTCAGCGTTGTATTCTTATTGCTTTTGATAAAGTAGGCATGTTGCAGAAGATGATGGCATATGGCCTGAAGCCTGAGCTGTGGGAGGATAATGGCAAGATGCGGCTGCCGTTCATTCATCTGGTTAACCATAACATTGGGTTGCTTCCTCTTGATTATCTTTTGGATGAGGGTATCATTGCTGTTGATGACCGCCGGGGTGACAAGACTTATTTGCAAGCAGCTGTGGAGAGTGATGACGTGAGTGAAAAAGTGATTCTTTGTCTTCTTAGCCACGGGGCTCAACCGGATGGTGTTTCCGAGTCTGGAGCGGTAGAGGATACCCCTCTGAATATTCTGCTTAATCGACTTGCTTCAGCTGAATCACCGCAGCCGGAGCTTCTATCAGTTCTTCGCATACTGATTCAACATGGTGCTGAGTTTCATGGGTTGCCACAAACTTGGGTAAATGAAGAAAATCATCAGCAAGCCGATATAATCACTCGCGGGAAAACCTCGCATTCCAAATAAACAACCAGATAACAGGGTATTATGAAATCTACCTATTCTCTCATTCCTCTTTTTCTTGGTGTTTCGCTCTCGGCACAGGAACTCACTACAGAGCCTACGCAAGAGTCACTCAGCCCCATTCTCATGTTTGTGGCAGATCGTAACAGTGCTGATGCTGCAGCCCCCCGGATTCGCGCTCTGATTGAGCGAGTGGGAGCTGACCACCTGCGTGTGGATAATTACGATTTGCAGCTCCTGCGCAGTACAGGCTGTTTCGGCTCTTCTGATTTACAGTCCGTAATGAACGCCTTCATCACTAGTCTCTCTGAGCAAGAGGTAGCTGAACTGCGGCCTTTCCTTACTGTGTGCTCTGATATGTGCCAATCCATGGATGACCTGACAGAGACATTAAAATCCGTTCATGATAAGCGCTCGGCAGATATGGCCGCTGAGATGGCTGATTCTTTCCGTTCTTATATGGCCTCCTGTAGTGAGCGTGTGGCAGCTCTTCCTCAACCGAGCACGGAATCCGCACGCATGGAGTTAAATCTGAAGTACAGGATGGCTATTCGCCGCAGCACTGCATCATTGCTTCAGGTATGGGGCGAGTTGGCGCTGTGTTCTCCCGAGTATTATGAATCGGAGAGACTTGTGGATGGGCTGATGGTGGTGCGAGATGTGCTGGAGAATATGAACATGCAGGTGGATCCTTCTGTTATCCCCGGAGTAATGAAAGCCGCCGGGAGCATGCAGAGTCTCATGCAGCAGTGGATAGCCGTTATTTCGCTTGTGCGTGATAAGGACAGTGCGGATGCCGCAGCTGTGCAGCTGACTCGCCTGCGCCGCGAGCTTGCCACGGTAGCTATGCACGCGGGAGTGAGCCGTAGCTATGAAGAGGACCTTTTCTTGTTCCTGCCGACTCTAGAGGTAAAAGCTCATGTTATTGACAGAGTGGCTCATTATCTTCAGGAAGAAGTTACTCCAGCCTATTACGGTTCCGAAAGTCTGCGCAAGGTGCTCGAACATGAGGACTAATACAGCCGGAATTATGGCTTGCCATAGGCTAGGAAAAAGAGTAAGATGACGCGCATGGATGTTCCGTTTATACTGAGAGCAATCTTTGAGATTGTTGTTCTCTGGATAATTTTTTACCAAATATACCGTACCTTCAAGGATTCACGAGCAGCGGCCATTATGGCCGGATTGGTGTTTATCATTGTCTTTGCTGCCGTGCTTTTGGAGCTTACGCACGCTGCCGTGCTGCAACAGATCGCCGGTTCATTCCTTGGGCCTGGTACGCTTTTGCTCATTCTGTTCATTCTCTTTCATCCTGAGTTACGTACTGCTCTTGCCAAGCTGGGTGCTAACCGAGTGCTGGGTAGACTCTGGGACCGTGAGAAAAATGAAGACTTTATTTCATGCATCTGTGACTCTGTATCCTTCCTTGTGAGCAAGCGCTATGGAGCGCTCATTGCTATCTGCAGGAACAATAAGCTCTCTGAGTATGTAAAAACGGGGACGGAGCTGGATTCTATTTGCAGCCGAGAGCTTATAGGTACTATTTTCATGCCTAAGACTATGCTGCATGATGGCGCAGTCATTATCAATAATGAGCGAATTGTGGCAGCCGCCTGCATCTTGCCTGTTTCTAACCGCGAGTTGAAGGACCGCTCTCTCGGTCTGCGTCACCGTGCCGGTATTGGTTTGGCTGAAGCTTCTGATGCCGTGATCATTATTGTTTCCGAGGAAACTGGCTCCGTATCACTGGTGGTGGGTAATGTGGTGCAGCGTGATATTTCCGTGCAGATGTTAGCCGCTCGTTTAACCGAACTTATTTACAGCCATGTCTCTACTGAGAAAAATACGCAGAATGTTAAATCCTGAGCGCCGCAGTCTGCGTTCGCGGTTGACTCAGAACTGGAAACCCAAGCTTATTTGCCTGTTACTGGCTGTGCTGGTATGGGTGTGGGTGGAGTTTCGTTATGTGGAAAGTGATGATGAGTGGGGACTGGATGAAATCCGACTTTCCATTCCTGAATAAAATATACCTATGCAGAACTTTTTTATAATCGGCACGGATAGTGGAGCAGGGGTGACCTATGTTACTTGTGCTCTTCTCAGGGATTTAGCAGCTCGTGGCATGGATGCCATGGGGTACAAGCCTGTAGCATGCGGTGACCGTAAGGATGCCCGGGAAATCCGCACGGCAACAGGTCAGGAAAATTATCGTCTGGAGGCTATTAATCCTGTTTACTTGCGCACTTTGGCGGAGCCTAATGTGGCCGCTGAGTTTGAGCATAAGATTATCTCTCTTTCGGAACTGATCCAAGGGTATGAGCTGCTGGCTTCTTCCCATCATATCGTGCTGACGGATTCCTGCGGTGGCTGGGAAACGCCGTTAGGCGCTGGTATCAGTATGGCTCATCTCGCTGAGGCTCTGGCTCTCCCTGTCATTATCGTGGCAAATAATCGTCCCGGTGCGGCGTCTCTCGTAAAGCTTACGGCGGAGGCCATACGTTCTCGCGGGCTGAAGTGCCATGGCGTGATATTGAATCACATCAGCGAGGAGTGGAGCACTGCTTCAGTTACGAATGCACACGTTATCAGTGAGCTCTGTAATCTCCCCATTTTGGCCGAGCTTATTCATGGCCAGGATGAGTTGGATTCTTGCGAGATTCTCGGATTCTGAAAATAACGAAGCCTGCCAAATGGCAGGCTTCTTTTTTCCTGTGAAGCGGAGTTGATTATCTGGCCCCAGCGCGGCGGAGCACCTCTGCCGTCTCCCGGTGGCGGTCTCCCAGAGCCTTGCGCAGAGCTGTTTCGCCATCTTCGTCCACAGCGTTCACATCTGCTCCTGCTGAGATGAGTGAGCGCACTACTGCTGTGTGGCCTTCATCTGCTGCCATCATCAGGGCTGTTTCGGCGTCATCATTACACAGATTTACGTTTGCACCGGCCGCAATCAGATTGTTTACAGCTCGGAGGTTGCCGTCATCCGCGGCCTCCATCAGTGCTGTTTCTCCGTCGTCATCCGTCGCGTTGATGTCAAGACCATCGGCTAGGGCCTGCTGAAGCTGTTCTACTCCGGCTCTAGCCGCGCGAAGAATGACGCGCTGCGGGGCATTGTAGGGGGTATCCGCCTGAACATAAGCTCCTGTCCACACTAATGACAGTACGGCGCCCAACATAGTATGAGTGATTTTATTTTTCATTCTTTTACTTCTCCTTTCTCTGTGGCCGGGCTTTTATCCCCGCCGCAACTTTGTTTTATTCTAAATAAGCCTGCATGTCAAGTAAATTATATAAAAATTATAGGAATAACAACAAGCGAGTGATTTTTATTGCCAAAAGCGGGTAAATAGACTATTCTTGGGCCGGATATGAACGAAGGTGTGAGAATAAGGAAGGTAATGGTAGCAGTACTTGCGGCGTTATTTCTGGCACAGTTGGGCGGGGGCGTGTATGATATGCTGTTCAGCAACTACATGAGTGATGTGCTGCATTTGGACGCGGAGCAGCGAGGGCTGATGGAACTGCCGCGAGAGCTGCCGGGTGTACTGAGCCTGCTGGTGATGGGGGCGTTATTCTTTCTGAATGAGGTAAGACTGGCAGCGGTATCAGTGCTTTTGGCTGCAGCCGGAACGTTCTTTATGATGCACCTTGGTTCAGGTGCGGGGCTGTGGTCAGTGAGTCTGTGCGTGGTAACGGCTAGTCTGGGGCTTCATATTCTAATGGGTACGGTGGATTCTATTGTGATGCATACAGCTCGCCCGGAAAATCGCAGCCTTCGCTTGGGGCAGATGAGGGCCCTGGGGACTGCAGCCACCTTAGTGGGGGCGCTGGCTATCTGGCTGAAATGGAAGTTCAATGAAGATTTTGCCTGGGACTATCTGTTTATCATCATGGTCTTCATCGTATCAGCCATACTACTGTTTAGTATTAAGAGCCCGGAGTTTCCACGCCGTAAAAGCATCAAAGAGAACTTTATTTTGCGTCGAGAATACGCGGTATATTATGGTATAGAGACTTTGCATGGTATCCGGAAACAGCTTTATATGACCTTCGGTTACTGGCTGCTGGTGAATACGCTTCAGCAGCCGCCCGGCCGTGTGGCTATGATTGTACTTTGTGCCGGTGTCATTGGTCTCTTCACACAGCCCCTTATAGGCTGGAGCATCAAGCGCTACGGGGAGAAACGCGTGACTATATTTGACAGTATGGCTCTTTCCGTACTTTGTCTAGCTTATGCCTTTGCTCCGGATTTGCTGCCGGCGCATTGGGCTGTGGCTGTGGTGGGCTGCTGTTTTATTCTTGATAAGCTTCTTTTTGCGATGGGGATGGCCCGCACCACATATATCGCCAGAATATGTGGTGAGCGTAAGAGCGATATTACGCCCTGTATTTATACCGGTATCGCCATCAATCATGTGGCATCCATTGCCTATGGCATTGTGGGTGGTATCATATGGACCAGCACAGGTGGGCCTCAGTTCGTATTCCTCACCGGTGGATTGGCGGTTGTGGGTGCCGGGTTGCTGGCTCGCAAGATGAAGTGATTCACTTGCCTGCGATATCGTTGATGTGGATGACGGGCAGGGGGGGCGCGTCCCCTCCCAGCCAGTCAAGGTGGGTTGTGGTGATGAATACCTGAGAATCCGGCGGCAGGAGTGACAGTAAAGCTTTGCGCCGCGCTGGGTCCAGCTCACCGAAAATGTCATCTATCAGCAGAGCCGGGGCTTGCCCAGTCTCGACTTGTAACAAACCCGCTTGGGCCATTACCAGTGCCGTAGCAAGCGTGCGCTGCTGGCCTTCTGAGGCAAAATCAGCCGCTGCCTTATCCGCTATCAGCAGGATGAAGTCATCACGATGTGGTCCAACTGTAGTGAATCCGGCTCGTTCGTCTGCTTCTAGGGCCTCTTCCAGAGCAGAAAGTAAAGGCTTATCCGTTGAGGGGCGGTAATGAAGCTGCACCTCTTCCCGGCCTGAGGATATCCGAGCATGGTAGTCACAAATATGAGGCTGGAGGAGGGCAATTAGCTGGCGCCGCAGGGCTGTGATGATTTCTCCGTGCCTACTGAGCAGTACCGCATAGCTTTGCAATGTGGCGCGACTGCGGCGAGGATTACGCAGCAGAAGGTTGCGGCTTTTGAGAGCTTTCCGGTATTCTCTCAGGGCCGTGCGATAGGCCGGGTGCCATTGAGCTCCTAGGAAGTCCAGATAGTGACGGCGCTCATCCGCTCCCCCTGTCACCAGAGATATATCAGCATTGCCCAGCCAAACGACGGGCGGCGCATCTGAGAGATACTCGTTATAGTCCTTGCGAGGGGCTCCATTCACCTGCATGCTGAGCTTTCTTTGCTCCCACACGAGGCGGCGAGGGCCTTCATCCGTGCTCAATGAGATGCCGAAATGATTCTCACAATGAGTCACCAGCTTGTCCATTTTTGAGGCTCGGGGGCTGTGCAGTGTTAGTGCAAAGCATATAGCCTCCAGCAGGCTGGTTTTTCCGCGGGCATTTTCCCCGAGAATCAACGCGCCCTCAGCCGGTATTTGCCAGTTGAGGGCCTGATAGCACCTGAAGTGCCGTAAGCGAAGCGCGTTGAGCATGTATGTGCCCGATATCAGGCTTGGAGGGGAAGCGCCTTAATGGCATCCATAATCTTTTTGCCGATAGCCAGCTGGCTTTCACGGCTGCGGGCCTTGAGCTCTTCCTTGGTGAAGGGGATGGGGTCACCAATGCTCAGTGTAATGGGATGAAGCTCCAGCTTGTTTCTGTGGGGCGGCAGGCAGTCATACGCTCCTTCAATGCGGATGGGCTGGACAGGAACACCTGTCAGACGGCCAAGAATAAGGCCGATGCCGGGCATGGCGTCATGAATCTGGCCATCCTCACAGCGGGAACCCTCAGGGAAAATGACGATGCTCTCACCCTGACGCACAAGACGCAGAACTTTCAGAATGCTGCCGGGATCCGGTCTTTCTTGGTCAATGGGAACCACATTGCAGTACGGAAGAGCAAAGTTCATGACCGGGTGGTTCAGCAGAGTCTTGCGAGCAAAGTAATACACCTGACGCTCAAAAAGCTGGCCAATCATGGGCGGATCCAAGAAGCTCTGGTGATTAGCCACATAGATACAGGGACCATGCTCAATGAGCTTCTCTCTGTTGATTACTTTAACGTCAAACAGACTTTTGGCCGCAGCTTTGGCCATAGTGATGACGAAAAAGTAAATGGGATTCATTTTGTATTCCATGTCAGGAGCCCTTTCTTATCAGAGTTTGTTTTTGATGTCAGTCACAACTTTTGCCACCACCTGCTCAATCGTCAGCTCAGAGGTGTCCACCAATGTGGCGTCCTCTGCCATGACGAGGGGGGCACAAGCGCGAGCGGAGTCCTTGCGGTCACGCTCTGCGATGGAATCCGTAAGCCCCTGAGCGGCGCGTCTTGCCGCGCGCACCTCTTCGGAGGCTGTTACAAAGTACTTGAAACGAGTGTTCGGGAATACGACTGTGCCAATATCGCGGCCTTCCATTACTACAGGCTCCGTGCTATTGTACTCGCGCTGTTTTTCTACCAGCAGCGCACGCACCTCCGGAATAGCAGCGATTGCGGAAACATTGTTGTTCACTTCAGTCTCCGTCAGTTCATCGCTCAGAACCTTTCCTTCACACATGACGGTGGAGCTCGCTCCGTCCTTACCGAAGGCAAGAGGAATGCCCGGAAGTAGGGCTCGTACCGCGTCCACATCCGCCGGGTTTACTCCTTGCTTCAGTGTGTACCATGTCACGGCACGATACATGGCACCGGTATTAATGAAAGTATAGCCCAGTTCCCGGGCAATCAGCTTTGCTACGGTTGATTTACCGGATGCGGCCGGGCCGTCTATGGCGATGGCGGGAGGAGGATTCATACGCCGCTTATTCTACCGCAGAAACCTTAAAATGTCTAGCTATTTTTTTTCGTTAGACCATTATCAGCGGCCTATAGTGGCCCTGAAACGTACCGGTGAGGAGCTTCTCCCGCAGTTCGCGTACGTGCGCAGAACAAACTGAAGTTTTTCAGCCTTGTGTTGAATGACGTAGGTGGCTTGTGAGAGCTTATTTTCTGAGTTGTAGTACCCGTCCACAATAGTGGTGAGCAGTGGCGTGCCGTCTTCTGCGTTCAGAACTATTTCAGCAATGTCGGCATTGTTGGCATACTCCACATGTAGAACTGTGTGGTCCGGATCCTCTGCGCTGGATTCTGCTGGGGTTATCTTAAAAACGTGGCCGTTAACTGTTACGAAGGATGGCTCTCCTGTGGGGATAAGCTGCGGCTCGTGTTCCGTGCTCCCTCCCGTAACCGGAATATCAATCTGGGAATCTACTACCATGTGGCCACCTTGGGGCCTTGCCTTGAAATTATAGACGGCGATAACGCAGTTGGATTCGGAGTCATCAAAACAAATCTCCCATTCGCTAAAGCTGCCATGCAGCTCGTTCCCTTTAGCATCGCGGGCGATGAGGGGGAGCTGCGGTGTTGCTTCAGAGGCACGGATGCGGATGTAGTGCCCCTGAGGTGGCGTGATGTGCAGGCGAATTGTGCACAGCACAGCATCCGTTTCATCAGCTGGGTAAAAACATTCCACGCTCTGCGGGGAAACCTTCACCGGGGGAATGGTTGCAGACTGCTCCTCTGCAGGAAGCGTATTTACCAGCAGAAATGAGGTAAGAATGGTAAGGTATCTCATGATTCCGGTGTCGTTTATCTTGTCGTAACTTCTCCCAGTGAAACATTCAGTCGGAAGTTGACGTTCTCTCTGCGGGGATTTCGGACAGTGACGATGCGCAGGAACTCGCTCTCATCAGTATCCCACAGGGAGAGGGATACGGAGCCATCGGACGGTCTGCCTACTGTAGTGATTTCCACCGGCTGAGTGAATTCTTCACCGTTCTCGCCTTTCCAGATGCGCTCTACGCGGCGTATGATGTTTCCGTTTGAGCTGGTGAGAGTGAGTTCAGCCCTGCGGAGCTTGCTTCGTTCGCGGTTGGTCCGGGCCCTGTTGGCAGGGGATGGGTTAACCCGAAGTTTAATTTCACCGAGTTGGTATTCTCTGGCCTCCAGAAGATTAACCTCGATGGAAGGCTGTACTATCCGGTTGTCCGCTACTGTAACAACAAGTTCACCCTCTAGTTCTATTTTGCTGCCAGTCGGCCTGTGAGGTGAAGTAAATGTGGTGAATGCTCGGTTATTTGCAGAAATGTCCAGACTACGCCTATCAGCCAATCGTACGCCACCTCGGCTGTCTTTAATCCGGATAATACCGGTCAGGCTAGCGCTCTCGCACATGTACATGCCGGGCGGTGGAATGAGTTCCAGAGTACACACCAGCCCCGGAGCCGTGGATCTTGCATGAGTGCGGTACTCGGTGCGGCAGCTTCGCAGCTCCACAGTCACACCGGGCTGTGCAGCCGAAACGAGTCCGCCGCAAAATATCAAAAGTGAGTACAATGCCAATTTCATGCTGTTATGTTATAACTTTCTCCTATATAGCTTATTTGAGGTATGATTGCAAGCAAAAAGCGGCTTGCTGCTAGGCCTGAGGCTTGAATGTGCACATATTTACCTTGTCAGAAGCTGAAAAGTGGTGCATAATGGGCTCCATGAAGCGGGGAATAGACCTCACAGGAGAGTTGCTCAAGTCGGTGTCACGCTCTTTTTATCTCACGATATACTGGCTGCCGGCTGAGATGCGCCCCGGAGTGGCTCTGGGGTATCTGCTTGCTCGTGCTACGGACAGCGTGGCGGATACTTCTACCTCAGAGAGCTCTTTGAGGGAGTTCGTGCTTCATGGAATGGGCAGAAGCATAGCGGGTACGGCCTCTTCTGAAGAGACGCAAAAGCTCCTAGAGTTGCTATCCGGTGATATGGCGGATGCTCAGCCATCAGAATCAGAGCGAACTCTGCTGCGTTCATTCGGCGAGTGTTTGAAAGCTCTGGAATCGTTCTCGTCAGAGCAGCAGGCGTGCGTCCGGAAGGTGCTTCATACGATTATAGAAGGGCAGCTATGGGATATCACTTACTTCCGAAATCGTACTAGAGTAGAGTGTGATGAGGATACGGTGCTTTATACTTACCGCGTGGCCGGTTGTGTGGGCGAGTTCTGGACAGAGCTGGGCTATGCTGCCATGGGAGAACGTTTCTGTGCCTCTTCCTTGCGAGAGGATATGACTGAGGCTGGTATTCGTTATGGCCGGGGCTTACAGCTTATCAACATTTTGCGTGATGAACAGGAAGACGCAGCTCGTGGGCGTTTTTATTTGTGTTCCGAGCGTGGTAAGTGGTTGAACCGTGCAGAGTATTACATGAATGATGGGCTGGATTACTGCCGCCGCCTGCGGAGTATGAGGCTTCGTTTTGCCAGTATGCTTCCGTCACTCATTGGCAAGAAAACAATAGCCTTGCTCCGTAGAGCAAGGCCGGAAAATGGGCGAGTCAAGATACCGCGCCGGGCTGTTTATGCCAGTATGCTGAAAGCTCTCTGGCTTAGCCTTCTTTGGCGAGGCGCTTAAGTTTTTTTGCCAGTGTGAGCTTCACAGCGGAGGAGGCGCGATCCGTAAAGAGGAAGCCCTCCAGGTGGTCACACTCGTGCTGTAGGCAGCGTGCCAGCAGACCACCGCAGTCAATCTCCATTATACTGCCATCTAACTGAGGCAGGGTGGCCTTCACTCTCTCCGGGCGGGCCACGTTTGCGCGGATGTTTCGCACGCTCAGGCAGCCTTCTGTGCAGAGGCTCTGGTTGCCATACGGCTCAAGGACGGGGTTGATGAATACGAGGGGCATGATTTCACGGATATTCCGCAGTTCTCCGTTAATCGTGGCCATTTGCTCTTCGGGGTTAGCCTCTTCATCTTCGTCCTCGGGGATATCGATGACAACAAGGCGGAGGTTTTCTCCCACTTGGGGGGCAGCAAGGCCTACGCCATTAGCCGCATACATGGTTTCAATCATGTTTGCGGCAAGGGCATGGATAGCCTCGTCTACGTGCTCAACCGGTGCACTCACAGCGCGAAGAACAGGATTTCCGTATTGTGTGATGGAAAGAAGCATAGTCTCGTCAGATTTGTGACCTGTATTCTGCCTGCATGTATTGCAGTTGTCAAGATTATGTCAAGTCATTTTGACATGCAGTCACATTACGGGCGGTATGCAGAGTTGACGTCCTAGCGCTGAAGTGTTACTATTACACCCGCACGCAACATGGAGGATAAGCCAACAGAACAAATAATACACCGCATGAGTGATGTGCTGGCCAGCCAAGTGGCGGCCGGTGAGGTGGTGGAGCGTCCCGCCTCCGTGGTTAAAGAGCTCATCGAGAATAGTATTGATGCCGGCGCTACCATGATTCGAGTGGAAATTGTGCGAGGCGGTATTTCCCTTATCAGGGTGGCGGATAATGGCTGTGGTATGAGCCGGGCGGACGCTGCCATGTGTCTGGAGCGCCATGCTACCAGTAAGCTCGTGAATTTTGATGACCTTTCCTGCATTGATAAACTCGGCTTTCGTGGCGAGGCTATACCCAGTATTGCCTCCATTGCGGAGCTTCGTATTACGACTCGCCGTGAAGAAGACGTAGAAGGTACGCTTATTACCTGCTGCGGTGGCGTGATGGAGGCTCCGTCCAATGCTGGCTGCGCTCCCGGTACGGATATCTCTGTTAGCAACCTTTTCTTTAATACACCTGTTCGCCGTAAGTTCCTGAAGAGTAATGAAACGGAGGCAGGGCATATTGAGCATGAGATAAAGCTGCATGCTCTGGCGTATCCGGCGCTGCGCTTTGTCTATGTGAGAGATGGTCAGCTCGTGTTTGACTGGCCCGGCACTGCCGACCTTCGCCAGCGAATAGCTGATTTCGCCGGGCGGGATGTGGCTGAAAAGCTCCTCCGCATTAAGCCTCAGCTTGGCCCGGGTATTCATGTGAGCGGTTTTCTCATGCCTCTGAGTGAGGCTCGCAGGAACAGGCGAATGCAGTTCGTATTCCTGAACACGCGCCCGATTGAGGATAAGATAGTAGCACGTGCCATTCGGGATGGTTATGGCGGTTTCCCCACCGGCTTGCACCCGGCTCTCTTCCTGTATCTGGAAGTGGATCCCGCGCTGGTGGATGTGAATGTGCATCCTGCCAAGAAGGAGGTACGCTTCCTGCGCCCTTCTGACATAACAAATAGCATACTTGACGCTGTAGCTGGTACGCTGGCTGAGCATGCTCGTGGTGTTGCGGTGGAGGCGCCCGTGCCGCCGCGCGCTCCCGAGCCGGTGATACCTACGCCTGAGCGGCCCACAACGACAAGCCTTCGGCCTGCGCCATCGCCGGTCCAGTCGGCACCTTCTCCCGTGGAGAAAAAGCCGCCGCTTGAAAGGGTAAAAGAGAAGACGCCGGAGGCGCCTGTTCGGCCGGCTCTTGTGTTGACACCGGTGCTGACTCCTGTACAGAAGGAGCTTGGACTTTCGACTCATCCGGTTTCTGAGCCTGTGGCGCATGAAGAGGTCGCGGTTTCTCCGGTGCCCGTCATTGCTGAGCGTAGTGAGACTCTTCCTGCTGCGTGTGAGCCCTCTGCTGAACCGCCACCTTACGAGAATACTTCGCAGCGTACGAACAAGTTTCGTTATATAGGCGTATGTGGTGGGCGTTACCTGTTGTTTGAGAATATGGAAGGTCTTGTACTGCTTTCTCCGAGGGCTGCACGAGAGCGTATTCTTTTTGAGCGCTTGCTTGCCGGACATGAGCGCCCTTTGCATTCGCAGCGCTTGCTGCAATCCGTCATGCTGGACTTGGATGCCCGTGATGTGGGGGTCGCGCTTGAGGTGAGCCGCCAGCTGGAGAAAGCCGGTTTCCGTATATCTCACTTCGGGCAGCGAACTCTGCGTATTGACGGCGTGCCCATGATGCTCAGCCTGCCCCGGGTAGATGAGTTTGTGCACGAGCTTATTCGCACTTTCTCTGCAGGAGAGTCGCGCCTTAAACGCTCACGCAATCCCTTTGAACCTTATGCTTTGCAGCTGGCTCGCCAGTATGCAGCTAAGGAGGATTTGCGCCCGTGGCTTCAGGCTCCTCTGCCATTATTGAATGATTTGTTGAATTGTGAGATTCCATATTGCACGCCGGCGGGCAAGCCCACCATGGTGCCCATCTCGCTGAACGAGCTCACCCGTAAGTTCCAGGCTCAATAAGGATTTTTTCCTCTTTCCGCCATTTTGGGCTTTTATGTGCGGGGGAAACGTGTTACAATCCCGTTGTATGCCAGCACAGGAACTTTCTATCGGCGTGGATATGGGGGGCACGACCATCAAGTTTGCGGTAGTGCAGGGGACGGAAATTATCTACAAGGGATTGCCCATGCAAACGGGGGACTATGAGTCTCCTGATTGCATCGTGGAAGAAATCGGTAAGCGCCTTCGCTCCATTATGGATTTGTATCCGGCAGTGAAAGCTGTGGGAATGGGCCTTCCTGGATTCGTTGATCATAAAGCCGGTATTGTGGATTCTCTCACAAACGTGCCCGGTTGGTATGATATCCACATTCGTGATATCCTCAGTGAGGCTACCGGCCTGCCTGCTGCTGTGGATAATGATGCCAACTGTATGGCCTATGCCGAATGGAAGCTAGGTGCTGGCCGCGGCATGAATGATTTAGTGTGTCTGACTCTCGGTACCGGTATTGGGTCCGGCGTGATTGCCAATGGCCATTTCGTGCGCGGCCATCTGAGTGCCGCCGGTGAGCTTGGGCAGATGACTATTGATTACAAGGGCCGCATCGGTTACTACGGTAATCAGGGCGCCATCGAGGATTACATCGGCCACCGGGAAATCACGGCAGAAGCTCAGGCTGCGTATGCCGCCGATGGCCAGCCCCGTTCGCTGGAGAATTGCGGCCCCATTGATTTGGAGAATGCTGCCAAGTCAGGGTGTCCTGTGGCCCTCGCTCTTTGGGATGACATTGGCCGTAAGCTTGCTGCTTGCTTGATGAACTGCCATTACATTCTGAACCCCGAGGCGTTCATTATCGGCGGTGGTGTGGCTAAGGCCGGTGATTTGCTTTTTGGACCGACCCGTAAGTACCTGAAAGCTCAGATATACCCGCCTCATTACGAAAAGATTAAGATTCTTCCTGCTATGTTTAGTAATGATGCCGGTATCATCGGCGCTGCTAGGCTGGCTCTGAGCATTGCCAACAACGAAGATAGCTGACGCTTCCTTTTACCTGCATCCTGACTTAGCGTGTCGGAAAATGCCACCAAAGCAGAGCTCAGGCTCTGCGCTCGTCTGGAGCTGGATGAGGCTGCTGCAATCAGCCTCATAGCGGCCATGCGTGCCGGTACTTCTTCTCGTCAGGCTGTGGTTCTTTCTCCTCTTGCTCCGGAAGGTTATATCCCGCCTTTCGCTTGTGAGGATATGAGTGCTCATGCTTGGCTACCTCCGCGAGTGTATGTACCCGCAGTTGGCGAGCGCCCGACTGCACATGAGGATTATGCTCGTGGTCTGTACTATTCGCTGGATTTATCGTCTTGCTGGGAATCCGCAGCATTAGCTGTGGTACCGGCGCCTGAGGCAAGTCTGGATTTATGCGCAGCTCCCGGCGGTAAGAGCATGCTCATGGTTGCTCGTTATCTTCCAGCCTGTCACACTGCTAATGAGGTGAACGCCTCCCGCCGTGGTATCCTGCGACAGAATATGGCACTCTGCGGTGTACCGAATGTGGAAGTAACCGGGTTACGGCCGGACCAGTGGGCCGCAGAAGGACGCCTCTTCAACCTAGTGCTTGTAGATGCTCCTTGTAGTGGTCAGTCATTACTGTGCAAAGGTATACGCAATCCCGGCTGCTTGGGTGCCCAAATGGTGAATGGCAACGCCAAGCGGCAGAAGGGCATCATGCTGGCCGCTGTACAGTGCGTGGCACCCGGCGGATATATTCTGTATTCCACATGCACCTATGATCCGGATGAGAATGAAAAGGTGATGGCTTATATCCTGCGTCGTGTCCCGGGGTGGGAGGCCGTGGAGGTGCCGTCTCTTGTATCTTATCGTTCAGCTCTTTGTGAGTTTCCTGCTTATCGTCTTTTGCCTCACCATGGGTGTGGAGCGGGGGGCTTTTGCTGTCTTTTGAAAAAAAACTAATTTTTTTTGAACAAAACTCTTCTACCATACGTCCAACCACAAATACAAACCATAATAACCACACACACATATGAAATTAGTAAATCATATTGTTGCCGTTGCTGCCCTTGTAGCTCCCTCTCTGTTCGCTGCTCCCATGCCTGAGAATGCTGAGCTGCTGGCCACGAACTCTGTTGTTGCCGTTTACACCGGCACTCAGGAGCGCCCCTGCATGTACCGCACCGCCCTGTGCCCGGACCGCTGCGACCACGGCGCCAAGGTTGCCATGTTCCGTGTGCTTCGCAACGATAATTACAGCTGCCCCGGCAAGTACGGTGATGATAAGGCTGAGGTGGGCTCCGTTATCATGATTGACGTGCGCAATGAAGTTCCCGGTCAGGATGACTCCGTGAAGGCTCTTATTGCTACGCTGAATCCCGGTGATACCGTCGCTATGACTCAGGATCACTACTATGGTGAGATTGGTTGCTGCATGACTCCTTTCCGTCCTGTAACCAAGATTGAGAAGGTTGAGAAGCCCGCAGATGCTCCTGAGCTTCCCGCTCTTGCTCCGCAGCATCCTGTAATGCCCCTGCGCCGTGCACGCTAAAGCATTATCTTCTTTGTTTTTTGTGATAGGCTGCTCAGCTCTTCAGGCTGAGCAGCCGGTTTCTGTGCCCACAGAAGCTCCGGAAGTTCACATTATTCCGCAGGAGGAGTTGCGTGTTGAAGCATGTGGCGGCCCGGCTGTTATTTATATTGGCGGAATGGGGGATGAAATCAGCGGAATCGTTCTGCACATGATGACTTTAGCTCCGCGCGTAAGCCCGACGCAAGCGCGAGCATACTATCATTGGCACCTCGGAGTTCCCGAGAATGTGGAGCAGGGGGCTGCTCAGCTTGCTGAGCGCATTTCTGCGTTTCGCCAGAGCAATCCGCAGGCTGACGTCATCCTTATCGGCCATAGTATGGGGGCTGGTTCTGCTTTGCGAATTGCCAAGCATTTAACTCCTCAGGCTGGCCGAGTTTTCCTTATTACTCTTGATCCCTCAGACCGTAGTTGCTCACCGGAGCGTCCTGAGTGTGTAACATGGTGGGGAAACTCATATGTGGTGAACTCGCTCTCTGGTCATGATTACATCGCAGTGCTCGGTGGGCGTTGGAATTATTGTTCTGAAGCAGATGTGAACATCTGCTTTGATGGGCGCATGCGAGATGAAGCCGGGTATAACTACATACACGATAATGCCTATACCCTGATGCTTAGTAGAGGGCGTGGGCGGCATCCCTCTCTCTTTGACTCCCTGAGGGAAGCTCTTAGAAGGGCAA
This sequence comes from Akkermansia sp., assembly GCA_045540095.1. Classification (GTDB taxonomy): domain Bacteria; phylum Verrucomicrobiota; class Verrucomicrobiia; order Verrucomicrobiales; family Akkermansiaceae; genus Akkermansia. Next base: position 198,099 of record JAZQGN010000015.1, on the reverse strand, counting down.
AGAAATGACACCAAAGAGGCTCAGGGTCCAGAGGCATATGGCTATGAGAGCCAGAAGGTACCAGGTAATGATAATCATCGGTCGAACCTGACGGCGAGCCGCATTTTTCTGGTGATTCTTGACCTTGGCCGTCTGTTGGTTAAAAATGACATCTTCGTTCCTGGGGATTTCCTCTCTCATCTGGCAGGGAGTGTAGCACATAGCAGAACGGATTTCAAGTACTACAGTCTTGTCAAGTCACAAAAAATCTGATAAGATAAACCCGCCTTAGGTTCTCGTCTTTCTGACGGTCAACGAGAACATAACGGGAGATAATATAGAACTTGTTTTTTCTGATTACTTAAGCCATGGAGCCTTGCATGCCCATAGACACGAAAGGTCGCCCCATCATACTTATTGGTCTGATGGGGAGCGGAAAGACTACGATTGGCAAAGAACTCAGTAAAATGACCGGCCTGAAACTCATTGATATGGATTCTATCATTGAGGAGCAGATTGGCAAAAGTATACCGGAAATTTTTAGAGAGAAAGGTGAAAAACACTTTCGGGCGCTAGAGACGGCCTTGTTGCGCTACATTGAGGCCTCTATCAATGAGGGTAAGGGCTCCGTTATCATTTCTACCGGTGGTGGTGTCGTGCTGAAACCGGAAAATCGTGAAATCCTGCGCCGAATGGGATTTACCGTGTGGTTCAATGTGGAGGTGCCGGTTCTACTGGAGCGTACATCTCGCAGCCAGAACAGGCCTTTGCTCCAATCTCCGGATAAATTTGAGATTCTTACCCGCTTGAACAAAGAGCGCGCCCCCCTGTATGAGGAGAGCGCGCATCTGAAGCTGGATTCTACGTATATCAGCGTGCAGGATACTGTGCCGCTTATTCACGAGGCTGCTCTTAGGTTCTTCGCCTGAGAGGTCTAGCGTTTTATCGCAGCCAAGCGAGGAACTCCTTGTTTCCTTCCATGCCTGTGATGGGGGAGTCCGCCACGCCCATCCATTCCCGGTGGAGTTCGTTCACCACGAAATCGCGTATTTTATCAACGGCTCTCTGGTGTAGGGATGCATCCCGCACAATGCCGCCGGGGCCGATATCCTCCGGCTGAAGTTCAAACTGAGGCTTGATAAGCACGAGCAAATCACCGCCTTCTTCCAGACAATCGTAGGCCGCGGGCAGAATTTTGGTCAGTGAGATGAAGGATACATCGCTTACAATGAGTTGCACCTTTTCGCCAAGGTCTGCCGGGGTCATGTAGCGGGCGTTAAATTGCTCCTTTACAATGACTCTGGGGTCATTGCGAAGCTTCCAGACCAATTGGTTCGTGCCGACGTCCACTGCGTGTACGCGGAGAGCACCGTTCTGTAAGAGGCAGTCGGTAAAGCCTCCGGTGGAGGAGCCAATATCTAGGCACACCTTTCCTTCAGCCTTCACTGGGAATGCTTTCAGTGCACCTTCAAGTTTCAGGCCGCCACGGCTGACGTACTTCGGCTTGTTTTTTACAGTGATGGGAAGGGCGTCATCCACCTTGGTGCCGGGTTTGGTGATGGGCTGCCCCTTCACCAGAACTTCTCCGGCTATAATTAGGCGCTGGGCTTGCTCGCGTGAATCACACAGGCCCAGCGATACCACAAGGACATCAAGTCTCTGTTTTGGCATAAATCAATCTGGAGATTAGTCCTCCCTTAATTTCAGACCGCGATTCTGGCCGGGCATTATCGGGTAACGGCGGCGCTGCTGCTCGGGCATTACCGGGCGTGACTCACCGTGAGGAGAATTGCTAACGGCAGGCTGGGAAGCGGATTGTGCAGGAGGCGTGACGGTTACTCTGCGGATTGGCGTGGGTGCAGGGGACTGAACTGCCGGTGCGGGTTGAGCCTGACTCATGGCCGCAGGTGTTTGCGGGCGGACTGGCTTGGGCGCCGGCGCGGGGGCTGGAGCTGTCGTTACAGGACGCGGAGCGGGAGTCACTGCCTGAATAGGAGGTGCAACGGCGGCGACGGGCTTTACCGCAGGTGTTGTTACAGCGGGGGCTACGGGGCGGGTAGTCGGCACCTGAATGATGGGAGACGGCTGGGCCTGACTCAGGGACTGCTGAGCCGGAGTAGGCTGAAGCTGACTTACAGTAGCGACCGGTGCAGGTGGAGTCTGTTCTGCTTGGGGCTGCTGATTGGTGCTAGGGGTGCTTACTGTGATGGGGGGCGCAATCTCTCTGACCGGGGGCGCAATTTCTCTGACCGGGGGCGCAATTTCCGTAACGGGGGCTATAGGAGCCTGCACGGTGGGGGCCGGCTGATTCTGGCTGAACGCTGGAGCAGTGGGCACCTGTTCTGCTGGTGTAGGCTGATTCTGAGAGATAGATGATATTCTTTCCAGTTCTGCCTGTCTTGCTTCGTTTTCTTGGGCAACAGGATCCAGTGCCGGAGGAAGAGGGGTAAGCTCAGGGGCAATGGAGCGGCCGTGAATAGTCGGGGCACCCCAGCCTTCGTCTACTGAGCATGAGGAGAGAAGAGCAACTGTTGCTGCGCCAATAACGATGGAGGAACGGTGTTTCATAAAGAGGGTTAGATGATGTTGAAAAGTTTAGCGGCAAAGCTGTTAAACGTTGACACTGTATAGAGCAGTGCCAGAATACTAGTCAGGATGAAGGTGCTGTCCTTGGCTACTCGTATGCGCTTGCCATCAAATTTGCCGGGGCGCAGGCTGATAACCACCAAGATTAGGAAGGCAAGCCAGAGAAAACCGTATACATTCTGCCAAGCCATTTCGTGAAAAAGCTTTGATTGCGAGTAACTTGCAAAATAATATACTGAGTGGGGTAACACACTCAAAATGGCGAACTCTGGGCGAAGTCTTCCGGCTGTGTAAAGACGCATCCATACCACACCCCAGGTAACGATGATGAGTAGTGATACTACTATCAGCATCAGAATTGAGTTGCCCAGTAGGCTGAAGATAAGCTGACCACAGCTCAGCAATACCAGCAAGGGTGCTAACCAGAAAATGTAAGTGAGTCGTTTCATGCAGTCAGGTGTCTCAAATCAACCCAGCCAGTTCCATGTAATCGGAACCTCGATGTCCGGGTGAAGGCTGCGCATAGCAGGGCTGCCGAGCACGCAATCAAGAAGAGCCGCTTTGTGGGGCGTGTTTTCAGGAAGCGGTATGCTGATGGTTGTCTCAATCCTAGAGATGCGGCGAGGATTTGCACTCATGATTTTGCCAACCTCAATTGTCGTACCTTCCAGATTCAGACTTTCTTTTTCAGCGTAGATTCCCATAATCGTGGCCATACAGGCAGCCATGGCGGAACACATCAAATCTGTCGGTGAGAATGATTCTCCTTTGCCGTGATTATCTACCGGGGCATCCGTGCTTACCTTGGCTCCGCTCGGTCCGTGCTCCAAATCGCAGTGTAGACCGCCCACATATGTCATCTTGCATTTTACCATGTCCTCATTTTACACGCTTAGGGCACGCCCGTCAAGGTAGAATCTCAGCCACGCTCCTGAATTTCCGATTCTCACGTAAATTTACAACTACGCATAATACGTGTAATGCAAAATTAAAACAAGCAAATTGACAGCATGAACGTGATAACGAACTTTCAACTTGAAATGTCGCGAAAAGCTGCTAGTATAGTGAGCGCTTATGAGCATGGTCACAGCAGAGCATTTAAACAAGACGTTCGGACGGTTTACGGCCGTGAAAGATGCAACCTTTTCGGTGGACAGAGGCGAGATTGTGGGCTTTCTGGGACCGAATGGCGCCGGAAAAACAACGACGATGAAAATGCTGACCGGTTATTTGCCGCCTACCGCTGGTACTGCCAGCATAGCCGGATACGATATTCTGGATAACCCGCTTGAGGCTCGTCGTCATCTGGGCTACATGCCTGAGAACGTGCCATTGTATGATGATATGCGCGTGATTGAGTATCTGGACTATCGTGCGAGGCTGAAAGGAATCTGTGGCAAGTCTGTGCGTGCTCAAATTGCGGAAGTAATTGACAAATGTGGTTTGGAGCCTAAGCGTAAAAATCTTATTCACACGCTTTCAAAGGGTTATCGTCAGCGTGTAGGTCTAGCAGACGCTCTGCTTGGTAATCCTGATTTGCTTATTCTAGATGAGCCGACAAATGGTTTGGATCCGAACCAGATTCGCCAGATTCGTGAGCTAATCCGAGCCCTTGCTGAGAACCATACGGTGATTCTCTCCACCCATATTCTGAGTGAGGTTGAGATGATATGTAATAAGGTTATCATCATTGACCAAGGTGAAATCAAGGCTGCAGATACGCCGGAGAATCTGACACGCGGGCTTCGTGCTGCTGGTCGCGTATCCATTGAGTTTAAGGGAGATCCTGAGCGCGTAGTGGCTGAGTTGGAAGCCTTCGCTCCAGTGAAGAAAGTCATTCTGGAGGAACCTATTGATGGCTGGAATCGCTTATTGGTACGCGCAGAGCCCGGCACGGATACACGAGAGAAAGCTGCAGCAATCATTACTGAGCTCGGGTTCCCCATGCGCCACATTTACCGCCATATTCCTAGCTTGGAAGATGTCTTTGTGGAGATGACCCGCCGTGACTAATTTTAACAAAATGTAATCGCTCTTATCTGTCAATCTGGTATACGAGTAATACAAGCCCCCTTCACCGCCCATGGAAAGCGAAAATAATACAATTATGCGTACTAAGAGTTACTTCATAACACTTCGTACGATATACAGACGAGAACTTAAGGGATACCTCGGTGTGCCGTTTGGTTGGGTTGTCCTGGCATGCACTATGGCATTGCAAGGATTTATTCTTCAGGCTGTTCTGCAGATAATGACTCACTCCACCGGTAATGGTGTGATGTACCATATGCTTGATAATCTCAACTTCTGGTTCTACTTCATCTTTATTTTCCCCCTCATTACCATGCGTACCCTTGCTGAAGAAGAGCGCCAAGGTACCTTGGAGGGGCTTCTTACAGCGCCGGTGACAACCACGCAGATAGTTCTTGGTAAGTATTTTGCAGCATACACATTTTACCTGTTGCTCTGGCTTCCCATGCTCCTGTATCCGCTTGTAAGTGATATTGGAAATTATTACACTGAGGTTCGCTACGGTATTCAGGCTGAAGGTTCTATCACCTATATGCTGGCTGACTGGGTAGGCCCCTACACTATTCTGGCACTCTCCGGAGCTTTCTTTGTAGCATTGGGCATTCTCTGCTCGGCCATGTCTCGCAGTCAGATTATCGCCGCTATTCTCAGCACCTGCCTCATGATTATGTACTACTTCATAGGCCGAGTGACGGAACTGTGGGGCGAGTTCCCTGCAGCGCCTGTTTTCCATTATCTGTCCTGCACTGAACAGGTGAAATCCTTCGCCAGTGGTGTGGTAGATACACGCCCGTTTGTGCTTTACCTTTCTCTTACTGTTTTCACACTCGCTTTGACCAAGCGCGTGGTGGATTATCGCCGCTGGACCCGCTGATACTGAACCATTTATTTCTCTGATATACTATGAGCAAGACCAAATTTACAGGGCATCCGGATGCCCGCCGCCCTAAGGGTAATCCCCTGGCTTGGATTAATCTGCTGCTGCTCTCTATCATCGTATTGGCATGCAACTATATCGGCTGCCGAGAGTATGCCAGAATGGACCTCTCCGAGCAGGAGAGTTACTCTATATCTGAGCGTACGCGTAATGTGCTCTCCAGCCAGCGCATTCAGAACCGTGAAACCCCCATTCATGTAATCTTCGCATTCCAGCGCACTTCTACCGGATATGCGCGTATGTATTCTCTGCTGGAGGAATATGTACGCCATAGTAATGGAAAGATTGAGGTGGAATGCTTTGACCCGCTGCGTGAGCCCAACAGAGCCCGTGAAATCTCTCAGATTTACGGCGTGGACTTTGACCAGAACCTCTGTGTGGTGGACGCCCGCGCCAATCACACAGTACCGCTCAGAACTTTCGAGGAAAAAGACAGCTCAGACCGCATGCACGTGCGCATTCGCCCTGGTGCTTCCTTCATGAAGTATGAAGTGCTGCCGGATGAAAGCCGACGCATCGTGGCCTTGATGATGGATGAGGTGCTTTGCTCTGCCATTACGGAAGCTGTTGAGGGCAATCTGCGCAGAATGTACGTTGTGGAAGGTAAAGGCGGCGTCTCTCGTGATGACCAGACCCTGCTGGAAAACCTTGGCCTTATCACCTCATCTCTGAACATTCAGCTTGCTTGGGTGAATCTGAATGAAGTGGAGATGCTGCCTGCAAACGCTGAGGGTCTGATTATCATCTCTCCCCAGACTGATTTTACCGAGAATGAAATGCGCGTGGTGCGTGAGTTCTGGGAGCGCGAGGGCCGTAACTCCGTATTCGTGGCCTTGGACCCCACGAACACAAATCTTCCCATGCTTTACCGCTTCCTGCGTGAACAGGGTATCCGCCCGAATGCTGACCGTGTGTTACTCCGTAACAGAAACCGTGCTTACTACGATATCTCTGCCGTGATGCCCAAGGGCCTGAACTGCACCAGAGCTTTCTGGAATAATACCACGCAGGTGGATGGTCAGTCCATGTCACTTACGCTGGAACATGCTGATGAAAACCACGCAGCCATGCGAAGGCTTAACACATATCCTCTGCTTATGAGTACAGCTGAGTACTATGGTGAGACCCGCCGCGACCGCGAGCCTACTTTCACGCCTCAGGAGGATATTGACGGCCCTCTCTGCCTGCAGGCTGCCGTAACACGAGGAAGCAATAATGATCCGAATAATCTTTCGACCATGATTGTCACGGGTAATGTCGATATGCTCGCCAGAACGAACGCCCGCCGTGAGCAGACTGATTACCTTCGCTCCATTTGGGCTTGGATGGTGCACCGCCCGGAGTATGCTGGTAAGAGTTCCAATCAGGACCTCACGGTTAAGATTGACCTGAATCGCCATACGCGCAGCGCTGTGGAGCATATTACCCTCATTATCATGCCGGCTCTTGCGCTTCTCATCGCTCTCGGCATCTGGAATACGCGTAGACACTGAGTCATAACATGAGAATCATCTCTACAGTTTTGCTGGGCATAGGAGCCGCTCTAGGGGTGGTTGCCTCTGTCTTTCTTACCATTGATGGCAATCTGGCTCGTCTGACCGGGTGGTACAGCTTTAAGCCGGGCATGCCGTTGTTCACACCGGAGAATGCAGCCCGTCTGCCTGATGTGACTTGGATGAAAATCCGGGATTTGAACGACACGATAACATGCCGCCGCGAAGAGGACGGTGTTTGGTGGATAATAGAACCTTTCCGGGATAGAATGAATCCTGCTGTGGTAAGCTCAATTATCAATTTTGCCGGTCAGACCCGCGTGGTTGACACCCTGCCGCTCAACCAAACAACACGTGCCAGAATGCGTGAGTACGGTGTGGAAACAACTCCTCATTCTTTCGTGTTGAAAGTGCCTGATGGTAACAGGGGCGAACATACCACTGTAGCTCGTTTTACTTTGGGCAGCACTTCTCCTTGGCTGGCTGACGCCGGAGATGGCCGGAGCGTGGTGCCCACCACCTACCTTCGCACGGATTTCTATGGTAATGATAAGCGTATTCACGTGGTGAGTGGAAACATCCTTTCAATGTTCCGCTCAGGTTTGAGCGCATTGCGAGACCCCCGTCCCCTGCTCTTTACCCCTGATTCTCTCCGCGAAGTGAGTATCTGTAGCCATCTGGCTGAGGGAGGAGAAACAACTGTAAAGATTTGCCGGGCCAGTGCGGAAACTCCTTGGAATATCATAGCTCCCTGCCTTACTTCGGCTGATCAGGATAAGATGAATAACCTCGTGGCATCTTTCGTCAGCCTTGCTGCGGTAAAGGTGGAGGACAACACCGCAGTACAGCCTCAGGGGCCTGCTGAATATACCGTTTCCTTCCGTGCTGATGGCTCGGATGAGCCGGTGGTTCTTACTATTTACAAGAGTTTTCCCTCTCCGGCTGATGGACAGCCTCTCTGCCATGCCACTGTAAATAATCGCCCGGTTGTTTTTACCCTCCAAGCAGAGCCCCGTGTCAGCCGCAGAGGCAGCTATTCCCGTATTGTGAATAGCATCTGTAATCTTCCCGTGCTGCCCACTCGCGCCATGGCGCAGCTTCGCTCAGGTGCCGGTAATATCTACACCTCAGAACTTCCCTTATCCCTTTCTGAACTACGCTCCCTGCGCTTCTCTAATATCGTGGATAAAGACGTATCACGAGTGGTGCTGCGTGTGCACGATAGTGATGAATCCCTGCGTCTCATGCTTATTCCGGGTGATGTAGAAAGTGAGGTGAGCGATATGTGGATGTACTCGGTTGGCAATACTCGTTTTGCTGAGGCTGATGAGCTTGTGGTACGTCGCTTCCTCAACGGCTTGGGAACCATTCCTGTGCGCGGGATAGAGGCTGATATGAAACCGGGCGAGAACCCGCGTGAATTCATGGCTCGTTACGGGCTGAATAATCCGTATTACACTCTTTTCCTGAGTCCCCGCCCGTGTTTTTACCGTGCAACATTGTTCGGCGTTGACCTGCCCTTGGTGAAGGACCGCGATACGCGAATTTTCTACATCTCTCGTTATCGTGACCCGCAGACCGGTCGTTTCCGCTGGGTAGGTATGGAGAATGGTGGTAGCACCATCTATTGGCTCAGTACTCGCCTAACCCGCACGTTCTCGCTCTCTCCGAATAACTGGAGGGCGCGCAATGTTGTAAACTTCCCCATTTCAGCGCTCCGTAAGCTGACGCTGGGCTATCAGCAGGCTCCTCTCGAGCTCCACTATGATTATATCGGGGAGAGCTGGACCGGTACGCTTGGTGGCGAAGATGTTACCCCGCGCATCAATCCTCACCGAGCACAGTATTACATACGCCAACTTCAGAAACTCAAGGTGTCTGAATGGCTGGACAAGGATGATGAGTTTGCACTGCAATGCCTGCAGAACCCTGTGTTCTCTGTGCGTCTGAATCTGGAACTCACGGATTATTCTCGTGCTGAAGCCGTGGTCATGGATTCCTCCACGCTGGATCATGAAAACCTGACGCCCGGTATGGGGGATTCCCGCACTCAGATGGCTGAGGGGGCCCTCACTGAAAGCACAGCCACGGATGAGGCTCTGCGTGAGGCAGCTCTTCAGGAGCATCCCACCATCTCTAAAACAATCACGATAGAAATTGCTCCCTCCACTGAAGCGTCTGATGAACCGTTTTTCTATGGCCGAGTGGTGGAAACCGGCGAGCTTTTCGTACTTCCCTATGCTGATGCTCAGGGGTTGGATGGTAACATTCTTGACATGTAAGTAAAAGTTATGTGGGTCTGGAAGAAGACAATCGCAAAAGCGAATGAAGAAGAATGGCAGGAGCGTCTGAGCAATCTGCCGGGAACGGTGATATCTGAGGCTTTTCATGCTGAGCGACTGAATATCGATGTATATACGGATTCTCAGGAGGAGGCTCTCGTACTTGCTGCCTGCTATGGTGGTAAGACTGAGGAAGTGAAGACCGTGGATTGGGTGGCTGCCACCGCTCCGGAGAACACTCCCCCTCTCATCATCCGCGACAGACTGGTAATCTCAGCCAGTGACGAGCCCACAGTGCTGGAAGAATTACAGCAGCGTTACCCCGGCCGCATTATTCTCACGTTCCCGGCCGAGCGTGCCTTCGGTACCGGTAATCATGCAACCACTTCCACATGCCTGCGCATGCTCTATGATGAGGCCAAGAACAGGAAAGCTCCTTGGACGCTTACGGATATTGGCTGTGGTACCGGCGTGCTTGCCCTAGCAGGATTGCGCCTCGGTGCGCGGCATGCCATTAGCTTTGATTTTGACCTCATCGCTGTAGAAGTGGCTCGCCACAATATCGAGCGTAATGGTGGTGCTGAAAATCTGGAGCTCTTCCAAGCTGATGTTTTTGAATGGGCACCTGCTCCCGGTGAACAGGCTGACATCGTACTGGCTAATCTCTTTTCCACCGTGTTGCAGAAAGCCTTCCCTCGCCTTCTGTCCGCAATGAAGCCCGGCGGTATTCTCATTATCTCCGGTATTCTCAATACTCAGAAAGACGAGACCCTTGGTGCCGCCCAAGCTGCTGGCCTTAAGGTGCTCAAGGTGGTAAGCCGCGGTAAGTGGACTACAGCCAAACTGACTCAGGCATGAATATAATCGCCATCGAATGTTCTCAGCCTCAGGCTTCTCTCTGCCTCTCCCTTGCGGGTAATGTTTGTGCTCAGGCTAGCTGGCACACGGAGAGAAATCATGATGCTCATCTTTTCCCTGCTCTGGAACAAGCACTTTCCGCATTGGGTGATGAGCCGCTTGATATGGTTCTTGTGGGAGCTGGTCCCGGTAGCTATGGCGGTGTGAGAGTGGCGCTGGCCGCTGCCGTCGGCATTGCCACAGTAAAAGCGGCTCGCGTGGTAGCCATTGGTTCATGGGATGATTTGGCAGTGAATGGTGCTCTCATTATATCTGATGCCCGCCGCGGCGGCTGGACTCTGCGGCGCAGCAGCGGCGAAATTGTGGTACTGACACCGGATGAACTTCGTGCTGAACTGGCAGGTGGTGCCACAGTATATACGGTCGAATCTGAGGAGGTTATGAGAAAACATAATCTTTCTGTGGCTAAAGCCGGACTTATTCCTAGTGCAGAGGGGCTTATTCGCAGTTGGACTGCTCTTAGCCCCATCGCTCAGGAAGAGCTTGCGGCCAAGCCGGCAGAGCCGTTATACGTGCGCCCTCCTCATATTACTGCCGCAAAACATAAACCCTGGGAAATACGCAGCTGAAACGGATGAGTGATACTACCCCCATCATACACACATGCCAGCGTTGCGGCGCTTGCTGCCGCTGGGAGGGTGATGTCTGCCTGACTGACGAGGATATTACAGCTATTGCGGCTTATCTTGGTCTTAGTGAAGAGCTTTTTATTGAGCGTTACTGCCGCCTGCAGCGGAACAGGCGAGGCCTTTCCCTCATAGACGCGGATAATGGTAATGGCCCCTGCTGTATGCTTACAGATGAGGGCTGTCGGATTCAGCCTGTTAAGCCTCAGCAGTGCCGAGATTTTCCTTATAAGTGGAACTTCCCCGGGTGGGAACAGCGTTGCCCCGGTGCCGGTAAGACCTCGGGTCCTGATTTATGAAGATGCCTTTCTCCAGCCAAACTAAGCCTCTGCTCCGGCTGGCTCGTAAGCGTATTCATGCGCTTCGCAGTTACTTTGCTGAAATCTTTTCACGGGTGCCGCGCCGAGTGGCGGCGCGTGATGAATCTCGCCGGAGTTATGCCGGTGTCATTGTGGATTTGTTTGCTTCCATTATGGCTCGAGTGGATGGCATCGCCATGGATGACATGGATACCACCATGGACATGCTCCGCTATGATTTTCCCAATGTGGAGCACCATTGGCTGGCTGAGCGATTCCAGACCGCATATACTGCGCGTTTCTCCCTGAGTGATACACTCACTCTGGCTGCAGCTCACCGTACATTGGAAGAACGCATGGCTTTGGCTCTGGAGATTCTGGCCATGTTGTACCGAGTGGGCGGTGACTTGACTAATCCAACCCTCTTTGAGCGGGTTACAAATGGTCTGAACCTGCCCGGAGTTGCACCGGTGCTTGAGGAACTCATCCGTACTCCCGGGCAGGATGCCCCTGCTCCTATCCAGTGCCTTACCTTTTCACACAAGGTGGCTCCGAACACCGTCACTCTGGCTCGTGAAGAGGGTGAGGTTAGTTTCCGAGCCTTGCACTGCGTGCATGTGCTGCTTATCATAAATGACACCCGAAAGCCGCTTTGCATATGTGGGCGAGTATTGCACAAGGGCGATATGCAGATTCTTTCGCCCGGGCAGAACGTAGAGTTGGCAGAATGGAGCCTTAGTTACGGCACTATCCGTTCTCTTATTCAGAACCGTTATAGCGGAGTAAGCTACATGGGATATCTTTCCCGTGAGGATGATGAGGTGAGTATTTCTCGCCAGCGTCCCAGAAATCCGCTGGCTCGCGTACGCTTCAGCCTTGATGTTGAGCTGGAAGTGCTTGCCCGTGACGCGGCCTTTGTCTTGGAAGGGCGGACGCTTGCTTCTGGTGAAGTTATAAGAACTACGTACTACACCCCATTTACCGTAAAGGGATTGGGCCCGTACCGTTTTGCAGAGCTGCATAACGTGGAAGCTCCGGGGCGCAGTTATCAGTTGGCTCCGGATGTACGTAAACTCATCGTCACAAATCTGCCCTATATTAACAGTACCTCCGCCCTCATGCTGACTCCCGGGCTGGCGTCTGCTGTGGTATTTGAGGTGAGTTATTCCCGCTCGGATGGCGAGGGTCAGTTGCGCATCATTGAGGGTGATCATCACCTTAAGGTCAATGGTGAGCCTGTAAGGGGAGATATGAGTCTGACGGACGGTGATCTCATCAGTCTCAGCCCGGTACAGTCCTTGCGCTGTCGATTTTCTTCAGGCGTTCTAGAGGAAGAGTCATCTCTTATTCATTCACTGAGAGTACAAGGCCTTACGCGAGACTTTGTGCGTGCCGGCCGTGTGGTGGATAATATTGATTTTACGCTCAAACGCGGAGAGATGGCGTGTATACTCGGCCCCAGTGGTTCCGGAAAGAGTACATTGCTGAGTATGCTTGCCGGCCATCTGGTTCCATCATTCGGCTCCATTCATTACAATAACGCCCGTCTCACTCCTGATGCCACGGATTTGCGCCGCCATATTGCATTCATTCCCAGAGAGGATATTCTGGATGAAGCCATGACCGTGGGGGAACAGGTTTACCATGCATCTATTGCCCGCCGCCCCAGACTGAATGATGCGGACCGCAGGAGGCGCGTGCTCTCAATTCTCAACTATGTGGGGCTTGGCGCGTTAGCTAATAGAAACGTTGGCCGCGCCGGCGCCCGTACATTGTCTGACGGTGAGCGCACACGCTTGAATCTGGGCCTGGACCTCACCGGTACGGCGGAGGTCTTCCTTATTGATGAACCGATTAGCGGACTTTCCTCCGGTGATGCTGAGCGTGTGATTGATACGCTCGAGAGCATGTCCCACTCTCGAATCCTGCTCTGTACCCTTCACCGCCCCTCACAGGTTATACTGAGCCGATTTAAGAAAGTGATGGTGCTGAACTCCAATGGTCAGATGGCGTTCTGGGGAACTCCTGCTGATATGGTGGACTACTTCCGCAAGTCCGCTCAAGAGCTTGGGCTACACGTTTCACGCGAGGCTGTGGCTGCCGGAGGCGCTGATTATGTGTTTGAGGTGCTGGAGGCTCCGTACAGCCGACTGGGGAATGACCAGAAACCCAGTCCCGGAATGTGGCAAGACCGCTTCGAGAACAACTACTACCGCAGCAAACCCGCTGAAGACATTGCGAAGGAACCTGAGCGTGTCAGCCCCGTGCCGCGCAGTCCGCGGCGCAGCTGGAGGGAGCTGTGGCGTCTTTTTATTCTGTGGTTGAACCGCACCTTGTTGGTGCGTGTTCGCAGCCGTAAAGCCTTGTATGCCGTGCTGTTGGAGGGGCCTGTTCTTGCTCTGCTGATAGCGGGTACTTTACGTGCCTCATTTGAAGAGCCATACACGTTTTATAAGTCGCTCCACATAAATGAGTATTTATTCCTCTCGCTGGTGCTGGCCATGTTTTTTGGCCTAACGGATGCAGCCTGTGAACTGCTGCGTGACAGGCCCCTGCTGAAGCGAGAAAGTAATTACAAGCTGTTTATACCCGGTTATCTGGCTGCTAAAGTTCTGGTTATCACCGGCATAGCAGCAGTACAGTGTGCGTTATATCTGCTGGTGGGCAATGCCATTTTGGGAATTGAGGGCATGTTTTGGCAGCATCTGGGCGTTATGACGCTCACGGCGTTTGTGGGCATAGCGCTTTCTCTGATGGTGTCCGCTCTGGTGAGTTCCGAGCGTACAGCGCTGAATATTGTGCCGCTTCTGCTGGTGCCACAAATCCTGCTGGCTGGTGCGCTCATTCGTTTTGAAGAGATGAACGAGTTCAGCCCGGAGCTGCCGGACTTCCTGCCCGCAGCTATTGAAAGCCGCCTTTCCAACCTTCGTCACCGCGTCGCATATCAGGATGAGCGTACTCATAACATCACCACTAAACCCGTTCCGCTTATTGCAGAGTTTTGTCCTCTGCGTTATGCGTTTGAAATGATGTTCGTAACGCAAACTCACGGTAATCTGTGGGAAGTGGAGAATCGTCGCGTGAATCAGCGCCGTGAATACCTGAAGGAAAACGGCTCAGTGGATGAGCTCCGTTTTGTTCAGCGGGCCGCCCTTCTTTTTAATGCTACAGCTCGGGATGTGGATGAAGCTGAAGACATCCTTCGCTGGGTTCGTAAGGCCGCTCTTAGCGGAGATGAAGAGTATCTTGAGCGTCTGACGATTCAGCTTGAAGACCGTGAGGTGAACGAGAATGATCAGCCCGTGGAGTTCTTCTACTCAAATAGAAACCTCAATGTGGTGCGCCAAGGCGTTAAAACGGCCCGTAAGGACGGTCGCCGCAATGAGCACCGTGGCTTTTTCCTCGCGCCGAGGCAGGCTCTCGCTTTTGGCGGTATCGACCAGGAAACGGATGCCGGTTCTGTTCCAACTATTTGGCGTGACGCCGTTTATCTCTTCCTCATGGGGATTTTCCCCGTACTGGTGGCTGCTAGGCGTCTTCGCTCCATTTGCCGGGGTGGTTGATTATAACAGATTTTTTTCCGTATGGCTTATTCTTCACTAAAAAAAAGTTGATTTTTGTAAATTATTCACTAAAATGTAGCTCATGAAAGTTTTTCAGAAAGTCGCAGTGTTGCTGCCACTTCTCGCCCTCTCGGTAGAGGCTCAGATGGGAAGACCGGCTGCACATGTCCAAGTTGAGACTGTTTCTATTGGTAGAGACCGAATTACTCGCAAGAGTATCGGTCATATGGAGGCCATTCGTAGTGTTGCTGTTCGTTCTGCTGTAGAAGGTTACCTGATGGAGCCTCGCTTTCAGGAAGGCTCTATAGTACAGGAAGGTGATGTTCTGTTTGAGATAGACCCCACCCGCTATCGCGCCGCTGTTCAGCAGGCAGAGGCTGCTCTTGAAGAGATTGATGCTCGTATTGTGTATGCTGAGAATAACCACCGCCGTCTTGCCGGCCTTTCCCAGCGTCAGGCCGCTTCTGTCGAAGAGACGGAAAGTGCTCAGGCCCGCTTGGAAGAACTGCGCGCCGGCCGTGCCGGTGCTGAGGCTGAACTTGTACGCGCCCGCAAGGATTTGGAGGATTGCACTATCCGCGCGGAAATTACGGGTCGCATAGGTCGCGCCGCCTTCTCTCAGGGTAACTATGTCACCCGAGGGGAAAATCTGGTGACGATTAAGCAGATGGATCCCATCTACGTCCGTTTTCCTCTCAGTCAGGCTGATGTGAACGGCATTTTCCGCGGTCCTCAGGAAATCAGCAATGTGGCAGACGTGCGTCTCACCATGGCTAATGGGCGTCAGTATGCACATGCCGGCCGAGTTAGCATCGTGGATAATATGCTGACGTCCGCCACGGATACCTACACCCTCTGGGCCGAGTTTTCAAACAGGGATAACCAGCTTACTCCCCGTGGTATCGGTGCCATGCATGTGGCTCTTTCCGATACGCAGCAAGTCTGCATGGTGCCCCTCACTGCTGTTCACTATGATTCTGACGGCGCATATGTCTACGCCGTGGATGCGGAGAACGTTGTCTCCCGCAGAGAGGTTATTGTTGGTTCCATCCAAGGCCGTTTGCAGTCTGTGTATGAAGGACTCCGTGAAGGCGAAACAATCATCACGGACGGTGCCCACAAAGTGCGCGTGGGTGATAAGGTGGTGCCCGTCATGGCCCAGAATAATGCTGGCGCCAGTGAGGAAAACAGCACCGCTGCTGAGATTCCGCCTGTGGAAGTGGTGTTGACCCCGGTTGTTATGGCTCAGGACACCACGGTGCTTACTTGTCAGGGCGCCCGTGTTGAGGCTATCAATCGAGTGTCCTTGCGTCCTCTTGTTCAGGGTGTGCTTGGAGAACCTTCCTTCCGTGAGGGTGATGTTGTTCAGCAGGGGACACCCCTTTTCAGTATTGACCCGACCCGTTATCAGGCTGTGGTGGACGCTCGTCGTGCTGCCATTGCTCAGCTTGAGGTAATGCTGCGTGACGCTGAGCGAAAATATGAACGTCAGCGTGCTCTGGTAACGACGGATGCAACTAGCCGCTCAGAGCTGGAGCGTGCGAAGGCCACGATGGATGAGCTTAAGGCTCAGCTGAAGAGCGCTCAGGCTGCTCTGGTGGTGGCAGAGGATGATTTGGCCCGCTGTACAGTATGTGCCCCCATTACCGGGCGTGTGGGTCGAGTCGCTTTTTCTCGTGGTAACTATGTTTCTGACATGAAGCTGCCCCTTGCTACGCTGGTGCAGATAAGCCCCATTTATGTGCGTTTCTCCCTGAGTGAAAATGCCATCCTTACCACCTATGGTACGGATGACCGCCTAGAGGCTGATGCTGATGTCACGCTTGTGACGGCCAGCGGTAACACCTACCATGAGCGCGGCTCTGTGGCTTTCAGTGATAATGTGATTCAGACGGCCACGGATACGCAGAACTTCTGGGCTGTTTTCAAGAATGAAGACGCTCTTTTGCAGCCCGGTGGTATCGTGACCATCCGTGTCACCCGTAAGGCTGACCGCCGCGTGCCCGCGGTGGCAGCGGAGGCTGTACTCACGGATACCAGTGGCCGCTATGTGTACGCTATGCGTCACAATCGCGCTGTTCTGGTGCGTGTGCTCTGTGGCCGTGTGGATGAGAACGGTCTCATCCCTGTGTTTGCCGGGCTGGAGGAAGGTGATCAGTGCATCATATCCCCCTTGGCTGAGGTGGAGGATGGTACGCCTGTTATCCCTGCTCCCACTCAGGACGCGGTAACGCCTGCCGCTGAAGAATCTACTTCCTCCGCCGAATAAGCTGAATAACCAAATCTGACGACTATGTTTTCTCAATTTTTCATCGGCAGACCCAAGTTCGCCTTCGTTATATCCATCGTGATGATGCTGGCAGGTTTTCTCTGCCTGAGCATGATGCCCGTGTCTGAGTACCCGGAAGTATCACCGCCCACCATTTCGGTGCGCATGAATTACGCGGGTGCCAGTGCTGAGGAGTTGGCCCAGGTGGTGGCCGCTCCCGTGGAAGAGAACCTTATCGGCATGGATGACCTGCTGTACTTCCACTCCTCCTGTACGAATGATGGCTCCTATTCTTTGACGCTTATCTTCGAGACCGGTACGAATGACGATATGGCCATGGTGAACGTCTCCAATGCCATTAAGCAGGTAGAAAGCCGTCTCCCGGAGGAAATTAAGCGCACCGGCTACAGCGTGCGTAAGCGCTCAAGTGATATGCTTTGCTTCCTGAGCTTCATGTGTGACGAGAATAAAATGGATATTCTCGAGCTCACAAACTGGCTGCGCATGAACGTGAAAGACCCGCTCACTCAGGTGGACGGCGTATCCGTGGCTGACATCATGCACAGCCGTAACTACTCCATGCGCGTGTGGCTGAATACGACTCGCATGAACGCTTTGAACATTACTCCGGCTGACGTGAACAGTGCCATTGCCGCTCAGAATATTCAGGCCGCAGCCGGTTCCGTAGGTTCTCAGGACGAAGGCGCTTATGCTACTTACAAGGTGACGGCTACAGGTCGCCTTCGCACGGTGGAAGAGTTTAGCAACATCATCGTCAAGCGGGGCGAGGAAGGCCACGTCACCCGCCTGAGTGACATCGCTACTATTGAGCTGGGCGCGGAGAATAACTCCGGTTACAGCCGCCTGAACGGTCGCAATGCCGTGGGTATGATGGTTCAGCGCAATAATGACGCTAACGCTCTGGCCACAGTGGATGCCCTGAAGGAAAAGATGAAGGAAATCGAGCCTCTTCTTCCGGATGGGGTCTCATGGACGATGGGTTATGACCCCACGCAGGCCATTGAGGCCACAATGGAAGAAATCGGCATCACGCTGGTGCTGGCCCTGTTCCTCGTGGTGTTGGTGACTTACGTTTTCCTGCAGGATTGGCGTGCTACGCTGATTCCCACACTGGCTATTCCGGTATCTCTTCTGGGGGCCTTTGCCTTCATGTATGTGCTGGGGTACAGCATTAACGTGCTGACGATGTTCGGCCTCATTCTGGTTATCGGTTCACTGGTGGATGACGCTATCGTGGTGGTGGAAAACGTGATGCGAATCATTCACGAAGAAGGTCTCAGCCCGAGAGAGGCAACCATCAAGAGCATGAAGCAGATTACAGGCGCCATTATAGCCACCACGCTGGTGACTCTGGCCGTGTATGTGCCTATTGCCTTCTACGGCGGCATGGTGGGTGTGATTTACACCCAGTTCTCCGTCACCATGTGCGTGGCTCTCTGTATCTCCACCTTCAATGCTCTCACACTCTCCCCTGCTCTGTGCGCCCTTATTCTGCGCCCGGCCGGCGTGAAGCAGAGTGCTCTTTCCTACTGGCTGTTCCGCCCCTTCAACTGGTTCTTGGAGAAGTGCCGCACCTTCTATCTGTGGGGTGCCGGCATTCTGGTGCGTAACGCATGGCTCACCGTTATTGTTCTGGCTGCAGTGCTGTACGCCAACTACATCTACACCGGTGGTGCTCCTCAGTGGTGGAATCAAATCTGGCGAGGTGCACCGCAGGCTGCCGCTGCCCCCGCCGGTGGTGGTAAGCCTGCCGCTAAGAGCCAGTTTGACCTCCTCAGCCTTATCGCACCTGAGATGCTGAACAGCTCCTTCATCCCCACGGAGGATAAGGGGGCCGTCTTCTGTATCGTGAACCTTGAAGGCTCCGCTACTGCTAAGCAGCGTACAGATAGGGTGATGCGCCAGATTGAAGAGCGTATTGGAAGATTTGAGGGTATTGAGATGGTGACCTCCACCAGTGGTTTCAGCTTTGCTTCCGGTTCCGGTGAGGGTAACGGTATGGTTATCGTCATGCTTAAGCCTTGGAGTGAGCGTACCTCTCCTGACCTCCACGCTTCTGCTCTGGCACAGAAGATTAATGCTGCCTGTGCGGATATTCCGGAGGCTTCTGTGATGGCCACCACGCCCCCTGCCATTCAGGGCCTTGGCTTGTATGGCGGTGTGTCTATGGTGCTGGAAGGCCGCGGCAGTGCTACGCCTGCTGACCTGGGTAACATGGTCAAGGAAATCACGGCGCGTCTTCAATCTCATCAGGGGCTTATCTCCATGGTCCGCTCCGAGTTCAATGCTGAGACACCGCAGATTCGCCTTGAAATCAACCGTGAGAAGGCTCAGGCCCTCAATGTGGACGTGAAGAGTATCTTCAATACGCTCCAGACCGTGCTGGCTTCCTCTTACGTAAATGACTTCACGCTGAACGGCTTCAACTTCAAGGTTAAGATTCAGGGTGATGTGCGTGATCGCCGCACGGCGGATGACATCATGAACCAGATGGTGCGTAATGCCCATGGCGAGATGGTGCCGCTTTCTGCTGTTTGTACCCTCTCTTACCGCCTTGGCCCGTCCAATTACGGCCGCTTCAATCAGTACATGAGCGCGGATGTAACCGTGATGCCCGCTCCCGGTGTGGGCTCTGGTCAGGTGATGTCTCTTATCGAGAAGACTATCGCCGAAGTCAATATGGAAGAGCGTAACAACAATACCGGCCGCCAGTGGTCAGTAGAATGGAAGGACCTTTCCTATCAGGAGCGCCAGAATGATGGCAAGGTGGGCCTGCTCATCGGCTTGGCCATGCTCTTCGCTTATCTCTTCCTCGTGGCTCAGTACGAAAGCTGGACCACTCCGGTGCCCGTGATGCTCTCTGTATCCGTCGCGACTCTGGGTGCTTTCATGGGTGCGCAGGTCTTCGGCCTTACGCTTTCTATTTACGTGCAGCTGGGTATTCTGATGCTTATCGGTCTTGCTGCCAAGAACGCCATTCTCATGGTGGAGTTCAGTAAGGAGGACCATGCCGCCGGTAACACCGTACAGGTGGCCGCTTTGAATGGCGCCGGTATGCGATTCCGCGCCGTGCTCATGACGGCCATTTCCTTCCTTTTCGGTGTATTCCCCATGGTGGTTGCTACCGGCTCCGGTGCAGCTAGCCGTCAGGAAATCGGCGTTACCACCTTCTTCGGCATGCTTCTGGCAACACTTTTCGGCATTTTCCTTGTGCCTGGTCTGTACTCCATTTTCGCTCGTATGCGTGACTGGACTGCTCGCACCATCGGTGTGGATAAGCCGGCTAAGAAAGCCTGACGGATTACTTTACGGTAAAACTCATGGCCGCTCGGTGACTCTCACCGGGCGGCTTTTTTATGGGAATATATGATTCCTGCAGCTTGTGTGTGAAGTAATGGAACGAATAATCAGAACGCCATGCTGCATAGGGCTTGCAGCATGGCGCTTTGGGTTAAGTGAAGAAATGGTGACTCCCTTTATCTGGATGGCCGAAGAATGTAACGATTGCGTGTGATGGCAGAGGCCTGATTCATGGGCATGGATTTGCGTTCATGACCGGCCCCCCAAGAATCACTGTAATAAATGGTTTCGGATTTCTCATTGTAGCCGATAATCATGCGCATATGGCCACCGGAGGCCTGCGGAATGCCGGCTTCAGGGAAAATGCCGAGCTCTACGCTCCACAGTACTGGAATGCCGGCATCGATACTCTTCTTCATGGCATTGAACCAGCGGCGAACAGCTCGCTTACTTCCTCGTGCTGCTAGAAGAACCTCACGGTCACGTGTTACCTCAATCCAGTTCTGCGGTGTGGCCATCGGTCTGCGTAATCTGCGAGCAGCCTTGTTGTAATCCTCGATGAGGGCCATAATGGATTCTGTAGCAGTGCGGCCATCGAGACTCTGTATGCGGACGTGAAAGCGGCGGCTGATAGACTCCAGCGCTGTTTGCATGGCTGCCGTGGAGGTGCCGCCTTGGCCTGAGCTGTCACACAGCTGAGCAAGGGCGTGCTGATCCACGCTATCCATCCCATAGTAAGCGAACACGCGGGCCACAGTGGCAGGCACGCAGTAGCCTTTGTCTCCTTGGTCCACCATGTTTACTCCATCAATCCATACATCTCCGCTTTCCTCATCCCGCTTCACATTGGTGCGAAGCTCTCTGCGGTTAGCAGCATTGGATGCGCCTCCGGCAGTAACAGCCTCCTGTGACGCACCCATGCGTAGGCGGATGAACTCCGCTTCAAATGCCGCTCTTCGTGAGCCGCCCGAATAGGATGCCTCTAGGCGGATAACGCCGCCATCCCATTCCCATACCCATACTTTCAGCGCCACTCCGGCTTCTCGCTGAGAACTACGGCGAGTCTTGCCTTCCACGCCAGTCAGGGTGTTTAGCGCTTTGATAGCGCTCTGGAGCAGCTTAGTGTATTCTACCTGATTCATGGAGCCGTCATCGCCCTTATTATAGAGCATGGCTACCATATTGGATAGAACTCCCTCCGCATTCCATGTGACGATGGTTTCACCCAGTTCGATGCCATCAAGTTGCAGTCCACCATTCCGGGGTACGCGGAAGCTGTTATCATCAATGGGGGCATAACGTACCCCATTGAAACCGGAATTAGCCAGTTGGTTACGGTTCTTCGTCCAGATATCGCCGCTACGGACGTCCTGAGTAATATTACCAGCAAAGGCCAGTCCACTCATCATGGCCATTGCCACACAAGAAATGAGGGTTCTTTTCATGGGAGCATTCTAGCATGTGAATTAAGTGCTGTGCAAGCAAAAAAAAACGGGCCGCACAGCCTCATGTGTGCGACCCGCGTAAGAAGAAGAGTGTTATTTGTCTTTCCTGATGAGCTGCAGCGGAGTGCGGAAACAGCAGCCCACCGCAAAGGTGGCTATAGTGCCGATAGTCACGCGCCACGGGAAAGCAATGGCGGGTATGGCATCACAGCGGGTAAGAATCTCCAGCGTAATGACAGTGGCAAAGCCGGCAAGCATGGCAAGGATGTTGCCCATATCATTACCACGGCCCCGGGTCAGCATGCCGAGCAGGAAGATACCCAGCAGTGAGCCGTATGTGTACCCGAAGATACCCAGCGCAATGGGAAGAATGCGCACGGTCGGGTCCATCACCGTGAGCCAAGCTGTGCCGGCCCCTACGATAATGAGAAGCGCGGCAAAGAATACGGTTAGCAGGCGCACGGCGCGCAGCTGTTGCTCCTGTGTGGCTTGTGGGCGGAAGACATCCACGTACCAGTCACGCGTGGCAGTCGTTGCTAACGCGTTTAGCGCCGTGGAGAGTGAGCCCATGGCTGTGGCCAGCAGTGCTGCCACCAGAAGACCGCGCACACCCGCCGGTAAGCAGTGAATGATGAACCAAGGGAATATCTCAATCTGCTTCTCGGGCGGAGTGATGCCATTTTGCGCGAAGTAGACGAAGAGCAGCATGCCGCAGGAGATAAAGACGAGCACGATGGGCATATCCATAAGCCCGGAAAGAATCACGGCCCTAGCGCCCTTCTTGCTATCCGGTGCAGCCAGCATGCGCTGCACCATGTCTTGGTCCGTACCATGGGTGGCCATGGTGATGAAGGTGGAGCCGAGAACGGCAGACCACAGGGTATATTCACTGCCGAGGATGTTCTTGATATCTTCTATAATCCCCTGCCCGGTTATACCACTATCAAAGAAGGCCCAAGGCTTTAGGTTCTCAATCTTGCAAGGGTTATAATCCTTGTTCCCGAGGTGATAGCAGATCGCGTCCCAAGCATCACTCCAGCTTCCGCCTGCCTTGATGCTAAAGAGCAGAACGCCGATAGTTGTGATGAGCGATATAGCGAGAATAGAAGCCTGCAACACGTCTGTCCAAACAACGGCTTTCAGGCCGCCCAGCGTGGTATATATTGCTGTGGCGATGGTGATGAAGGTGAGTGCCGCAATGTAAATGACCACGGTTTCCACCTGCCCGGCACTTTCCTGCCCAGTAATCATCATGTACGCGATGACGAGCAAAATACCCGCGAAGAAGAGGCGAGTACCGCTGGCCAGCACGCGGCTGATGAGGAAGGTGATACTAGCCCAGCGGCGAGTGCTCAGACCGAAGCGTTTTTCCAGATACTCGTAAATGGATACCACATTGTATTGGTAATAAGGCTTCAGGAAAAGACGCCCCACGATGATGCGGCCCAAAATGGTGCCGATAGCGAGCTGTGCATAGGTAAAGTTTCTCAGGGCGAAGCCTTCTCCGGGGGCTCCGAGGAAGGTAGCGGCGCTGATTTCTGCGGCAAGGATAGAGGCAAGAATAGCCCACCAAGGGAGATTCCTGTTACCGAGAGCGTAGCTTTCTAGGCTTTCCTGCTTACGGCCCACGTAAAGACCGATACCGAAAATGGCGCAGAAGTATGCCAGTACTACCAGAATATCAATCATAGATGCAGATGGACGTAAAAGGGCCGACGGCCAGGCCTTTCCGGCTCTGACCGTCGACTCGTAAGTTGTTCCTTATTAGCCCTGCTTTTTTTCCAGAGCTGCTGCCACCAGACCATTGAAGAGCGGGTGCGGTGCCGTGGGACGGCTCTGGAACTCGGGGTGGTACTGGCAGGCGATGAAGAACGGATGCGTGGGCAGCTCCACTACTTCCACCAGACCATGTTCATCATTCACCGCGGAGATGACCAGACCGGCCTTCTCGCAGGTTTCGCGGAAGTCTGCATTGAACTCATAGCGGTGACGGTGACGCTCGGAGATAATTTCAGCGCCGCCGTACAGCTTGCTGCAGAGGCTGCCGGGCTGGATGTGAGCGGGGTATGCTCCCAAGCGCATGGTAGCACCCATGTTCGTGATGGTCTTCTGCTCCTCCTGCAGGCAGATGACGGGGCTCTGAGTGCTCTTGTCGAACTCGGTTGAGTTGGCGTCCTTCAGGCCGAGGACATTGCGAGCGAACTCGATAACGGCCACCTGCATGCCAAGGCAGATACCGAAGAAGGGAATGCCCTTCTCACGAGCATACTGCACGGCCAAAATCTTGCCCTCTACACCACGCTCGCCGAAACCGCCCGGCACCAGAATGCCGTCCACATCACCGATGAGGGCCTCACAGCTGCTGCTTTCCAGAGCCTCGGCATCCACGCGGACAATCTCAACGCGGCAGTCATTGGCAGCACCGGCGTGAGTGAAACTTTCGTAAATAGACTTGTAGGCGTCCTGCAAGGAAATGTACTTGCCCACCACGGCGATACGTACGCTGTGGGAGGGGTGAATCACGCGGCCTACGAACTTCTGCCACTCATCCATCTTGGGCTTGGGTACGGTGATGCCCAGCACTTCCGTTACAATGCGGTCCACGCGGTCGCGGCCCAAATCCAGCGGGCACTCGTAAATGCTGTGCTTCACGTCGCAGAAGGCTACTACGTTGCGCGGTGATACGTTACAGAACATACCAATCTTGCGCTTCTCTTCTTCCGTGAGGTTGTCCATCTCGGTGCGGCACACGATGATGTCAGGCTGGATACCGATTTCGCGCAGCTTGGCCACACTCTGCTGGGTGGGCTTGGTCTTTGTCTCGCCTGCAGCCTTGATAAAGGGAAGCAGGGTGACATGGATGAAGCAGCAGTTGTGTCTTCCTACTTCCAGAGCGAACTGGCGCAGGGCTTCCAAGAAGAGGTAACCTTCGATATCACCCACGGTACCGCCGATTTCGGTGATGATGACGTCGCACTCCTTGTTAGCTTCAGTCAGGTCATAAAGGCGCTGCTTAATCTCGTCAGTCACGTGCGGGATGTATTGCACAGTTTTGCCGAGGTAATCACCACGGCGCTCCTTCTCCAGCACATGCTCAAACACCTTACCGCTGGTCAGGTTGTTCAGGCGGGAGAGCTGGCAGTGGATAAAGCGCTCATAGTGACCGAGGTCTAAATCTGTCTCAGCACCGTCATTCAGCACGTACACCTCACCGTGCTGGTAGGGGCTCATGGTGCCCGGGTCAATGTTCAGATAGGGGTCAAACTTCTGCATGGTCACGTCCAGTCCACAGTGCTCAAGCAGTGTGCCGATGGAGGCTGCGGCAAGACCTTTACCCAGAGAGGATACTACGCCGCCGGTTACAAAGATGTATTTCATGTGCCTATTTGTGTGTGAAAGGTTCTTAACGCCGCTTATTTTAACAGATTGTTGTCCCTCTGTCGAGCGTTTGCCCCTGGTTTCTTCTCTCTGGTTCGTGTTTTTGTTTTGTTGCGAATCTTGTAGTTTATACATAATCAATGTGTTGTATTTTATTCTTGCTAAGTGTTTCAAGATAGTATATACTTAATTAACTAAGTTTATAAAGCCTAATGACGAGAGCGGAACAAGCTGTACTGAAATTGATGCATGAACGTGGTGAGTCCACCCGCCCGCAGCTAGCTGCTGCCACAGGGCTGAGTCTTGTAACGGTGGGGAAAGCTGTAGCTTCATTGTGCATGCGGGGAGAAATCCACGCAGTGGGCGAAGTGCCGTCCGCCGGGGGGCGCCCGGTACAGTTGTACCGATATCATGCTGGTCATGCGCTTCATGCGCTTATTGAGGGTAAGAAGGAGGGGAATCTTCTGCGCTGTGAGATCTCTATTATGGATTTGCACGGGAGTGAGCTCAAAAGGCGTGTAGCAAGTTTTGCGTATCTTGATGTGGAAAGTTTTGACGGCTTGATGGATGAGATGCTGCGAGGGAAACGCTTGCGGAGCATCACCCTGCTGCCGGCTGTAGAAACGCTATCTCCGAAGGAGCTGAGCACGCATCTTCGTCATCGCTATGGGTGTACTGTAAACCTCCCATGCTTGGCCTCTCTTTTTGCTGATAAAACGACAGATGACACGGCCACCATCTGCTTGCCGCAAGGCGGGGCACCCTCCTGCTCCATTTATCGGCATGGAGAGTTGCAGGAGTGTGGCCCCCTGCACTTTTTGCCTATGCCGGCAGATTGGACCACCTTGGATTATAGTGATCGCAGTTTGTTGGAAGAGATGATAGCGCGACTGGTTGTTGTTATCACCTGCACACTCAGTCCGAAACATATCGTACTGTATGCAGAGGGGCTGACTGCTAGGCTGACTGAACGTATTCGTTATAATGCTGCTACAAAATTGCGAGATATGCTTCCGCCACTGGATTTTTCTACATTAACTCAGGAAGCTTTGCATGCTGCCGTGCGGAATTATTGTACTGACTATCGCCATGAGTAAATGCTCGATAGATGATAGATTAAGAGATTCAGCCTGGAAGCGGAAAGAAAACCGAGCTTGACTTTTTAGAAAATCGTGTCAGAATAATGCGCATATGCACATGCGCGCAATAATAGCCACGATGTGTGCCCTTGGGCTGACTGCAGCCGCTGAGGGCGCTGTTCCCTCACATTTTCAACCTCGAGCTCAGGAGCTTCTGGCAGACAGCATACAGCTGGAGTCTACTGCTAATCAGCTCAACGTAATTTACTTTGTTGGTAATGACCGTGAGCCGCTGGCCGATTATGAGCGCCGCATCAGTGAGCTGCTGATTTATGTGCAGCAGTTCTATGGCAAAGAAATGGCTAGAAATGGGCTGGGTAACCGTTCTTTCGGGTTGGTTCTTAAGGATAATGGTAATGTTAACATTATTCTGGTGCGTGGCGATAAGCCGCATACCCACTACGCTTACGGCACAGGCCATAATGACTGTTTGCGTGAGGTGAATGTCTATCTGGATGAGAACCCCGAGCTTCGGACAAGTCAGCATAACTTCATCATTATGCCCACCCACTATGATGAGCAGTACAATGACCTTAACCCCGGGGGCGTGCCTTTCTACGGGCTGGGCACCAACTGTTTTGCTCTGGATTACGGCCACTTTGATATCCGCCACCTCGGGCAGCAAACTCGTGAAGGTCGCCTGCTTACCAAGTGGTTCGGCGGTTTCGCTCATGAGCTGGGACACGGCCTGAACCTCCCGCACAATGATGGTACTGCCAGCCAGAATGCTCAGCTCGGTACTCCTCTGATGGAGGCTGGTAATTACACTTTTGGCTATTCTCCCACGTACATGACACTGGCAAGCTGCCGTATATTGGCTCATTCTGAGCTATTTGCTCCAGCCGGATGCACGACGCGTTTTTATACCAATATGACGGCTCCTGAGGTTTATGCCTCTAACTTCAAACGGGTGGGTGATGCGCTGGAAGTGCATCTTGAGCTGGAGTCTAACGTTGTTAATGTGAATACCTACGTGCAGGATCCGCCCTTCCAGGTGAATCAGGACTATGATGCCGTGGCATTCCCCTGCACTATGAGTCGTACGGCCGGGGGGAAGACTGCTGCTGCCGTGAGCATTCCCCTTGCAGAGCTTGCCGAGCTGAAAAAGGTGCATAATGGCACGATTGCTCTTGATATTCTCATTCAGACAGATGAGGGTAGCCGCTTCCGCTGGCGCGTTCCCTTTAATCTGAGTCAGGTACCGGCTGATGGTACCATTGATATGGGAGCCCCTGTTTTTCACCGCGGCTATTGATGTGATATGAAAAAGGCGATTGCAGCAGATTTCGGCGGCACGAGCATTAAGATGGGCGTGACTCAGGGGGACTCCATTCTTGTGAAAGCTACCCCCCTGCTCACGGCTGCTTATGATAGCCCTGAGGCCATCATTCAGGCCATGTGTGCCACTGCCCGTGATTTGCTGCAGTGCCATCCGGATGCCTCCGCTGTGGGGCTCGGTATGCCCGGTTGGACTGATTTTCACCGGGGTGTGTTATATCAGCTGACTAATGTTCCCGTCTGGAATCATGAGGTGCCTGTGCGTGATATCATGCAGCAGACGCTGGGCCTGCCCGTTGTGCTGGATAATGATGCCAACTGTATGACCTATGCTGAGTGGAAACTAGGTGCGGGCCGAGGGTTGGAGAGCCTCGCATGCCTTACTCTCGGTACTGGCATTGGCGGTGGTATCGTTATTCATAATCGCATGCTCCGCGGCAAAACCGTTTCAGCGGCTGAGTTGGGACAAACCTGCATTGATTGGCAGGGGCGAACCGGCCCCTTCGGAAACCGCGGTGCCATTGAGGAATATATCGGGAACAACGAGTTTGCCGAGGAAGCCGTTGCGGCATATGCTGCGGCCGGTATGACCCGCACTGCTGAGGAATGTACGCCTTATCAGCTTACTATCGCCGCACAGAATGGCTGCCCGATTGCCCATTCCCTGTATGATGGCTATGCGGAGAAGCTCTCATCTCTTATCATGAATCTCATGTATTCTATCGTGCCTGAGGCTGTCATCATCGGTGGCGGTGTGGCTCAGGCAGGAGATTTGCTTTTTAGTCCGCTGCGTGAACACCTGAAGGCTCAGCTTTTCCCTGTGCATTATGCCGCTTTGCAACTCCTGCCAGCTCATTTCGGAGCGGATTCCGGACTAATCGGTGCCGGTTTAATGGCAACAGATTATGCCGCAGGTATTCTAAACTAAACAGCTTCTGATATTTTAACCAATTAAGCGTATCTCTCTATTATGCAAGAAACAACAACATCATCTCTTCCTCCCATACCTGACAGTCCGGATGAGATAAAGGTTACTCTCCCTCCGGCGTCAGAACCGCAGGCTGATGCCCCAGAACCTTCCTCCTCGCCCGCTGACGCAGCGAATGCGCCCCAAGTAGAAGATGCGGCCGCTGTTCCGTCCTCTCCTTCTGAGGCGGCCGCAGTTGCTCTTCCCCCTATTCCTGAGACGACTGTTCTGGCCGCTGCGCCTACTGCTTCTGCCGTCACCGCTCTTCCTGCGGCTCCCGGGCAGATACCGGCTGGGACGTATACTGTCTCTGATCCTGTGTGGTGGCACAGAGGTATTGTGCCGTTGCTTGTTCTTGTGATGGTATGCACTGCGGCTGATTTAATGTGGCCGCGTGACTCATACGTGGGACTTGGCGCTGGGTTGGGATGTTATCTCTGGGTGAGTGCTCTTTTGCTGTTACGTACAGATTTTAGCAGGGGTGAGTATTGCTTCCTACATGCTTTTTCCTGCGTCAACATGCTGGCGCTTCTCATGAGCGGTTCTCTCGTGAACTGCATTCTGAGTTTCATTCTGCCTCTCTTCGTGATTATTTTCCCCAGCCGTAATGTGCGAGGGGGGGATTACTTCACTCGTTACCGTACTTGGTGGGGCTTCTGGCTTATAGCCCGCCCGTCGGAATCCAGCCGTAAATCGCGTTTACCCGGACTTCGTGCTCTTCTGCATCTGTTTATCTGCGTGCTTGTATGCTTGGCATTCTTTGTTTTCTTCATGAGTATCTTCTCAGATGAGAATCCGGTGGTCATGCAGGTATGGACAGCCATTATCGAATGGTGGAATGATGTTATAAAGCTTATTACTCTTAATAATGAATGGTGGAAGCATGGGCTGTACTGGCTGGCTGGCTTTTTTGTATTCGGTTTCTACTGTTTTCGCCGCGCTTCTGTCTTCCCTAAACCGGCTGCGGCGCAGGAAGAAAAGCCAGCTTCCTCCATGCTGCCATACCTCCCCGTCAGCATTCTCATTGGTATTAACGCTGCTTTTGCCATAGTTACGGCTACGGATGTGGCTTATCTTTGGTTTAACAAGGTTCCCGAGGGCATTTCTCCCACAACTTACCTGCACCAGGGTGCAGAATCCATTATGTGGGCGTCAGCGCTAGCCACCGCAGTAGTGGTGTTCCTGTTCCGCCGCAGAGGCGTAGCCCGTACTACAATAATGGGGAAGTTCTTCGGGTATCTGCTTGTGCTTCAGACTGCGATGCTGGCCGTAAGTGTCTTCCTTCGCCTTTATCATCAGGTTGAGCGTTTAGGCTTTACCCCGCAGCGTATTCAGGCAGCAGAGCTCATGTTCATGGGCCTCGTTGGCCTAGTCGTTCTTGTCATGTACATGGCTTCCGGAGGCCGATTCTGGAAGCACGTCAAAATCTGCTTCGCAATGATGACTATTCTGGGAATTCTCCTCGCTTCATACAGCCCCGCACGCCTCGCAGGAGATTTGAATTTTTGGGGGATGAGCTCTCATCCCCACTGGAAGTTTACCCCGCAAGATTTCCGCTCCGGGTGCTTTGATGTGGAAGAAAACCTTGCCTTCGCCTGGTACGTCTACAATAAGGATGGAAACGATAATCTCTTGTGTAAAGAACTTTTCAGCGCAGCGCGTAAAGTGGAACGCCGTGCAGCTGCAGCATCTAACTCATGGGTGACGTTCTGCCTCAATACTTATGATGATATTCCCACGGCTGAGGAAATCCTCTCACGTCCCATTGTTATAAAGGAGGTTACCCCGGCCCATTGAATATTATATAGCCTGTCTGTCAGCGGCACCCCTGCTCGTTTTATTTCCGGCAGGGGTGTCGTTTATTTATGGCTAGTGTTGCAGAAAACAGAAAGCCGCGGCCTTGTGCTGGCCGCGGCTTTGAAAATAATTCTGTATTGGCGAATGAAGCTGTGTGTTACTCAGCCCAAGTGAGTACCACCTTGCCGGACTTGCCGGAGTTCATCACATTGAAGCCCTCTTCGAAGTCCGTGTAAGGCATGCGGTGGGTGATGATGGGGGATACATTAAGACCGCTGCGCAGCATGGCGTCCATCTTCTGCCAAGTGGCGTACATTTCACGGCCATAGATGCCCTTCATCTTCAGTCCCTTCCATACGAAGGTGTTCCAATCGATGCCAGAGCCGCCGGGCTGGATGCCCAGAAGGGAGATATTGGCACCGTAGGCAGAGTGGGTGATGATGTCCTTCAGGCAGGCGGGAGCACCGCTCATCTCAAGGCATACGCCATAGCCTTCATCAATACCCAGGTCCTCACGGGCTGCGGCAATGCTGTCACCACCGATGACGTTGACCGTGCGGTCTGCTCCCAGTGTGCGAGCCAAGCCGAGCTTGTAATCGCTTACATCTGTGATAGTCACTGTACGGGCACCGGCTTTCTTACAAACAGCGGCTGCCATGGAGCCGATGAGACCTGCACCGGTGATGAGCACGTCCTCACCCACCAAATCCCAAGAAAGCGCCGTGTGAGTGGCGTTGCCCAGCGGGTCAAGAATGGAGGCTATCTCCATAGGCATGTCCTTGTGAATGCGAATGACATTGGACTGGGGAATGGAAAGATACTCTGCGAAGCAGCCTGCGCGGTTCACGCCTACGCCCTTAGTGTTCGGGCAGAGGTGGAATGCTCCACGGCGGCAATTGCGGCAGTGACCGCATACGATGTGGCCTTCTCCGCTTACCACTTCACCGGGGACGAACTCGGTAACGGCAGAGCCCACGCGCTCGATAACGCCGCAGAACTCGTGACCCACGTGCATACCCACCGGGATGGTCTGCTGTGCCCAGGAATCCCAGTTCCAGATGTGGAGATCCGTGCCGCAAATGGCCGTTTTGTAAATCTTAATAAGTACATCGTTGGGGCCGACCTCAGGCATCGGCACCTCAATAAGTTCGAGGCCTTTGTCGGCCTTTGTCTTCACGAGAGCTTTCATGGCGCAAGAGTGTACGCCTTTCCGCCTCTCTTGACAAGCTCAATATCGACTTTTTCATGATACTGGCACAGATTTTTTAGGATAACAGTTTCCACTCGCAGGATTTCTGATATCTACCGCAGAAAAAGGCTTTTACTCACGCTTCTCCACTGGCAGAATCTATTTGTGGTTGACTTTTTCTCACGTTGGTATTAGTTTGGGCTTATGGGGACAGCCGACGACCTCGGGACAACCTGTCAGGATAAATACCTGATGGCCCCCGCTGGAAGGCAACGGCGGCTGCTCCCGCACCTCTTTTTATTATTCTTCTCTCATTGTCTTTCCTACATTTATGTTTTATATTGACATCTCGAGTGTTTTTGTGTTGAAATCACGCCTGCGGGGAAGGCTCGATCAGGGGCTGGTGAAAATCCGGACGCCCCTCGTCTAATATATGCTGAACAGCGCCGCTTGTGAGGAAGTCTCTTCCTATTGACTATGATTTTTAAAGCGCTGATTCATTATTTTTTTCATCAAGGTTCATCGGGTAAGGCAGATACGCGCCCCGCACGTGGGGTTGAGCTTAGCCGTTACTTAGGCCGCTGGTATGAGCTGGCGAGGTATGGAGCGCCCTTTGAAACCGGTTTAGAAGATGTGTACACGGAGTACAAGATGCGGTCTGATGGCAAGCTACTCATCACAAACTATGGAACGGATGAGGACGGCTGCCACCGGGAGGCACATGCTATTGGTACTCCCGTAGCAGATGGCCAGTTGAAGGTTTCTTTCATTCCGCTGCTCCGCTTCTTATCCACGCCTTACAACATACTAAGTGTGGATAAGGAATATAACCATGCCCTTGTGAGCAATGGCAGTGGCTCTAGCCTCTGGATACTGAGCAGGCGCCCGGTAATTATACCGGACGCCTTTAATAAGATGCGAGATGAGGCTCAACGCCGCGGCTTTGAAACGGGCGAGCTGCATTATACCCGCCATAGCCGTAGGTAGCAGGCCCTCTTAATCTTCAACCTCAGCAAAGCCTACTTCCACGCGCTTGCGCTTCCAAGCCTTGATGAAGTCCTTCTGAAGCTGTTCCGCTGAGCGGTGAGCAGCTATTAGATGCTGTGCTGCTTCTGCGTGGCTTTCGCCATCCAGAATCGCCTGCATGTACTTCTTCAGTGCTTCCACGCCGCGCTTGCCATCCAAGTGCACGAAGAAGGTGACAATCATCGTGGCCAGTGTGTAGGTGTCTTTTCCTCGGGGCATGTAGGAATACATCTCCTCCTGGCTCATGGTCAGGAACTGCTCTAGTGTGAAGGGAAAATCAAGAGCGCCCTGTGAGGCTCGTTCTGTGGCACGTTGCAGCACCACAGCATAGCAACGGGTGAAATCCAAATCCTCACCCACATAAGGAACTGAGCCAATGTATTCTGCCCAGCCTTCATTCATCCAGATGGGAAGGTTATTCAGCACAAAGTTCTGGTGTGTCAGCTCATGAACGAGAGTGTGAGTCTCGATATCATTACGGACCACGTGTCCCTGAGCGTCCAGCCCGAGAGAGGGGAACGGCACGATAACGCGGTCGGAGGCCACTTGCTGTTCTGTCAGCGCGCCTCGGTGGTCCGGTGTGCGGCGCAGTGCGAATGCATACACGCCGGCAGAGTTCTGAGGTCCTCCGTTCTGATGGTATTGCGCCATGGTGGGCCATAAATCCACCCGGTACTTGCGCTCACTGCGGTCGGCTTCAGTGCGGGGAACTGGGACTACTTCACCCACTGCCTGATTAGCAGCAAACGCGCACTCGAAGAGTCGGCCTACTGTTTCGCATGCGTTTGGATCCAGCTGCACAGGAGTATAGAAGACGTAGTTATTCGTCTCGTATACAAAGAATTGGCCTTGTTTGGGCTGTTGCTGGAGGGTTGTTTCTTCCGGTACGGGTACTTTTGTGGGCCAGCCGCTGGGAGACTGTGCGCGCACATTACGCACACCCTGCTCTCTAAGCTGGCGTCTGCGCTGCTGGGCAGCTCTGCCAACATTGCGTCTGGTACTGCGTGTTCGGCGAGCCTGTTGCTGCTGGAGATACCCTTCTTCCAGTACCTCGCCGGGGGCTGAAGGTAGAGCTACGGCTGCACATGTCTCCCCTTCAGAGGCTGCACAGAGCGGCATCAGCATGGTCAGTATCAGATGGAAATATTTCATACGCTTTGGGTGGAAATTAATCTTCTACCTTCAATCTGCCACATATAAGCTGACTTGACAAGAAAAAAAATAGAGGAGAACGTTGGGTTTGTGCTATTTTTCCTGATTTTGAACATGAAAAAACACATTTTCTGTTGGCAAGCGGAGACGTATTGTGCTATAATGTCTGCGCATGAGAACCGCCAGCTGTAAACGTACCACGGGAGAAACTGATATCGCCCTGAACCTGAATCTAGATGGCAATGGTAAGAGCGCCATCCGGACGGGGCATGCTTTTTTTGACCACATGCTTCATCTCTTGTCACGGCACAGCCTCATCGATATGGAGCTTACAGCCCATGGCGATTTGGAGGTGGATGCTCACCACACTATTGAGGATACCGGTATTGTCATCGGTGAAACTATCCTGAAAGCCCTGGGCGACAAGAAAGGCATTCAGCGCTATGGCTGCTCATATGTGCCAATGGATGAGACTCTCTGCCGCTGCGTGATAGACCTCTCCAACAGGCCGTACCTTGAGTTTAGAGCCCCTCAGGGTGCGCCGGATGCTCCGAACATGCCCCTTTCCCTTACGGTGGAGTTCCTCCGGGCTTTGGTGAATAATCTGCGTTGCAACCTGCATGTGGAAGTTTTCTATGGCATGGACGGTCACCATATTGCTGAGGCTGTTTTCAAGAGCCTTGCTAGGGCTCTTCGTCAGGCAGTGGAGGCGGATTCCCGCACCGCCGGCCAAATTCCGTCTACCAAAGGTGCTCTCTGATTTAATGAGTTGTGGCTGCTGAGATGAAACTTGGAATCATAGATTACGGCGCAGGAAATCTTTCGAGCGTATGTAATTCTTTCCGTGCGAATGGTGTGGAAGGCACTCTGGTGCGTACCCCTGCTGAGCTGGATGGCCTCACCCACTTGGTGCTTCCCGGAGTGGGCGCATTCGGCGACTGCTCAGCAGCCCTGCACGCTCAGGGGCTGGCTTCTGCCGTGCGTGACTGGGTGTCTGCGGATAAGCCTTTCCTTGGTATCTGCATCGGCTATCAAATTCTTTTCGAAAGCAGTGAGGAGACCCCCGGAGCTCCCGGCTTGGGGATTTTCCGTGGCGCTGTGCGTCGTTTCCCAGAAAGCGGGCTGAAGATTCCCCACATGGGATGGAATACCGTTCATCCTATAGATACAGCCGATATTGTGTGGGCTGGCATGGGCGAGGCCCCTCATTTCTATTACGTGCATTCCTATTATCCAGAGCCCGAGGATTCCGCCCTTGTAGCCGCGACTACTACTTACGGCTCCAGCTTTGCCGCCGCTATCAGGCGGGGGCGTCTTGTGGCCACGCAGTTTCATCCTGAGAAAAGTCAGCTTCTCGGACTGCGGTTTTTGAATAACTTCCTCTCTCTCTAAAAACTTTCTTCCTCTCTCATTTATTACCGTGAAAACCTTAGACCGCTATATACTACGGCAGCTCATCGCCGTGACCTTTCTGGGGGTGATGTCCCTCACGCTTCTCATGCTGCTGGGGCAGTTGTTCAAGGAGCTCCATTCATTGCTGGTGGAAAGTGGCGCGCCCCCCTCCATCGTGTTTGATTTCATCGTGCAGGTGATTCCGTTCTCGCTGACCTTTTCTGTACCGTGGGGCTTCCTCACGGCTGTTCTTCTGGTCTATGGTCGCTTGGCTGCCGATAATGAGCTTACCTCCATGCGAATGGCCGGATTGAGCCTCTGGCGACTGAGTATGCCTGCTATCGGAATGGGACTTGCCCTTTCCCTGCTCTGTTATTATATTAATATAGAGGTGGCGCCGAAGGGGAAGAATGCCATGAGTGAGCTGGTAATGAAGGCGGCTATGGACAATCCCCGTAATCTGCTGATTGCTGGTGGTGGTGAAACCAAGCTTGACGGTGTGCGCCTATACGTTGATGGGCGTGATGGTGACCTGCTGAAAGGCGTAGCTATTTATCCCTTGGATGAAGAGGGTGCAAGCCGCACCGGTATGTCCGGATTCTCTTCACTGCATGCTCGGAGTGCTCTGGTGGGTGAGTTTGATATCCGTACGCGCATGCTCAGCCTCGTGCTTTATAACGTGACCATCGTCCATAATCAGGATGATGCCGTGAATATGCCCATGATTGAGGAGATGCCCTTGCAGGTGCACATCCCCATCCGTACGCGTCGTAAGATGAAGCCGAATCGCTTCACTAATGCAGAAATTGCAGCTGAACTGGCTCATTGGGAAGTCGTGCGAGACGTTAACCCTGCAGTTATTGCTGAATATGCCAAGGCTGCTGAGCTTAGCGCTACCCCGGCCTTCCCCTGTGCCGCTAACCTGTGGAATGCTGCGAAAAGTGATGCGCAGTTCTACCACGCAGAGATGTCTAAAAAGAACGAACGTGCTTTCCGCACTGAAGGCGTTCAGCGTGCGTCATTCGCATGTGCCTGCATAGTGTTCTCCCTTATTGGTGTGCCGCTAGCGATTACCGCTCGACGAAAGGATACATCCACCGGCTTTGCGCTGGGTATTATCGTGGCTGCAGTGTACTTCGTGGCACTTGTGTTCTGCGAGCTTTCTCGTAAATCCGGCGGCATTACGCCCTACATCGTTCTCTGGCTACCGAACGTCATCTGCGCCGGCTATGCCATCTGGCAGCATGCTAAGGCTAAATACCGTGGTTAACGCGTTTCCGCCCATTTGATATCGTCAGGGCAAACCCGTTTGATGGGTTTGCCCAATTTTTTTGCATTGGGTAAAGGAAGATATGCTCCATGTCGAATCCCGCCTGCCTGCTGCATGGTATACCTCTATCTCAGTGCATGAAAAAGCCCCCATCTTGTGCAGATGGGGGCTCGCATAAAGCAAATTGGTATGCGGATTAGGGCTTCACAACGGAAGCAAGCACCACAGTACCGTTGAAGGGAGTAGCCACGTTGGCGGGCAGTTCTACCTGACCCAGACGGAAGGACTCACCCAGCTTCACAGCGGTGATGTCACCCGTGATGCAGCAGGGGATATCCTTCACTGCGCACTTCACGGGAACCTCGTGCACGATCTGGTGTACAACACCACCCATGCCTACACCCACGGGGGTGCCTACGAGCTTCACCTCTACCTTGGTCTTCACCACGGTGTCAGGGGTCACGGCCTCGAAGTCCATGTGCATGGTGTTATCGGTAAGGAAATTGCGCTGCACGTCCTTCACCATGGCAAGGATGGTGGTGCCATCCAGATCAAGGTTTACGAGGAAGCTGTCGCTGTCCACGCTGTTAAGAAGTATGCGAACGTCAGATACCTTCACCTGAATGTTGATGTTCTCGCTGACGGCGGGACCGTAAACAACGCCGGGCATGTAACCCTCGGCGCGCAGAGCATTGAGCTTACCGGTGCCACGCACCTCACGCTTGCTGACCTTAAGAGTAAGATCTGTCATTGTCGTAATGATGATTTGGAAATTAAGTTTTGGTATGTCGTTCATCCGACGTCGGTGCGCGATGTATGTCACCCGCCGGGCTTGTCTCGCCCAATTCACAAGAAAAGAGCGGACACGCAGGATGCCACTAAAGAACTGAAAAGTCAAGAGAAATTTAGTATTACATGATAAAAAAGCATTGAAAAAGCGAGAAAAACTGCTACATTAGGCGCAGGTATGACCAAAATTACGCGAATCTTCACCGGCATAGTGTTAATGGCATGCTGTATTCTGCTTGCCTCATGCGGTCACACACTTGAATCCGAGAGTGGTTTGTACAATGTGAAGCTTGAGAGCTCCTACAAGATTCCGCTGCAGGGATTCTGGTTCAGCGGCAATGGCGCTCATTTCAGCCAGCAGAAGACGGGGGCTATCTATGTAGCACCTCTGAATGTGGCTGTTGTGCGCCAGACGGATCCTGAGGCCGCTGCTGAAATGCAGCAAAAAATGCATGAGTTTGTTATGGAATCTCTTGGTGAATCATTAGGTGAGCTGAACCAAGCGAATCAGGCCAACTGGACGCTAACGAATAATCCCTCCGCTGCTGATTTGAAGGTGGATATGGCCATAGTGCATTACTCACGGCAGCGTCCCGGCGTAAGAATCCTGACGAATGTCATCTCCAACTGGTCCCCGGTTCCGATGACTTCCACTCTTGCTTCTCCTCTATATAGGGGCGATGTTTGCATGGAGCTTACCATTCGCAACAATCGTACCGGGGCTTTGCTGATGGCAGTGAAGGATGAAAATCCAGGGTCTCCTCGTTATTTCAGAGCTGAGGCTTATTCCGGCATTGGTAATGGTACTGCTGCTCTGCGCATATGGGCCGCGAAATTAGCCCGAGTGATTCGCGAATGTGCCTATGACCGCAGTGAGGGTAAGAATATCCGGCAGAGGATTGAGGAGATGAATCTTCTTGATGTGGCAACACTCAGAGCAAGAAATGCCGGCAATGATTTATTCTGACCCCAGTGAGCTGGGCGAGATGCTGCAGGCCTACATGCAGGCAGCTGATTATGAGCCTCAGGATATTTCCGGCTTATCGCGCGGGCTTGGTATAGATTCCCGAGACAGGGCTGCGCTGCGGGCGCTCATTCGTGAATGGGAGAGTAAGGGCAAGCTACTGAAGCTGCGCCAGGCCCGCTATGTGCTCCGGGCACCATCTGAGGAGGCCCTTCAGGGCAGAATTCGCAAGATTAAGGAGGGTAAATACATCTTCATACCGGATAGCGCTGGGCAGCAGGCACTGCGTCCACTTGTTCAGGAAGATGAGAGCTCAGAGATAGAGCTCCCCGTCATGCCGCACCGTGATGGTGGTGCTATGGATGGTGATGTTGTCCGCGTATCCCTGCGGCGGACGGGCTCTACCCCTTACCGTCGACGCCGTGGGCGCCAGCACCGCCCGGACGCTGCGCAGCTTCGCTTGGAGGTGCGCGTGGATGAGATTTTGGAGCGTCGCCGCGGTACTTGGGTGGGCGTCTATCGGCCCGGCGGTCGTTTTGGCGTGATGGTTGGAGATGGTAGGACTTCTCCGGAGCAAGTGATGCTCACAGCCCCGCCTCCACCCGAGCTTCTCTTTGGGATGGCTGTTACGGTGCGTGTGGAAAGTTATCCACGTGGCAAGATGCCTGCCACCGGTTCTATTGAACTGGTGCTGGGCTGGCCGGATGATAGCGGCGTGGATATCACCACTATCATGCACCGCTATACGCTGCGCTCGGAGTTCCCTCCCGCCGTACTAGAAGAAGCTGCAGCCCTTCCAGACTCCTTGTCTGAGGAAGAGTTAAGGCGGCGCGAGGACTGGCGTGATTGTTGCGTGCTCACCATAGATCCCGCCGGTGCTCGTGACTATGATGATGCCATCTCGCTGAGAGCGCTTGCCGGTGGAGATGTGGAGTTGGCTGTACACATTGCGGATGTGAGTTACTACGTGCGCCCCGGCAGCGCATTGGATGCTGAGGCTGTTCTGAGGGGCAACTCCACCTACCTGCCTGACCGAGTGCTTCCTATGCTGCCCCCGCGGCTCTGTGATGACCTTTGCTCCTTGCGCTCCGGAGTGGACCGCCCTACCCGCTTGTGTGTGATGCGTCTCACTCCTGATGGTGCGTGCAAGCATGCTCGGTTTGCGGATGCAGTTATCTGTTCACGGGCTCGCCTAAGTTATGAGGAAGCGCTAGCCGTGCTGGAAAAACGAGAGAGCACGGGTGATACTGAGCTGGATGAGATGCTTCACCTTGGACACCGAACAGCTGCCGCTCTGAGAAAGCGCCGTATGCAGCTGGGAGCCTTAGACTTGGATATGCCTGAGATGCGCGTGGTTCTGGATGATTTTGGTAAACCTCTCGGGGTGGAAACGGAGAACCACGATATCGCTCACCAGATGATTGAAGAGTTCATGCTCGCGGCAAATGAAGCTGTAGCTTCTGCGTTGAAAGCCGCCCTCGTGCCCACTATTTATCGTGTGCATGAAGAGCCTGATCCTTCAAAGCTCCACGCCTTTGCTCTTACTGCACGCAGTTATGGCATTGCTGCCGGTGCCCTGAATTCTCGTGAGGAACTTAGCCGAGTGGCTGCTGCTATCAAAGGCCATGCCGATGAGCAGATTCTTACTGTGGCCCTGCTTCGCTCCATGATGCGTGCTCGTTACGCCACCAAGGCACTCGGCCACTTCGGACTGGCTAAGGGAGATTATTGCCATTTCACCAGCCCTATCCGTCGCTACGCGGACCTTATTGTTCACCGTGGTTTTGCTAAGTTGGCTCAGGGGAAGCACGCCCGCACTCAGCTTCCGTCCCCTGCCCGGCTTGCAGAAATTGCCGAGCATATTTCTGAAACGGAGAGAAACTCAGCAGCGGCAGAGAAAGAAGCGCACCGAACCAAGCTTGCCCTCTATCTTGCCGCCGAGTGTGAGAACCCGACTCCTCGCCGCTGGTGTGCAGCCATCACGGATACGTATCCGCAGGGGCTGGCGGTGGAAATCCCGGAGCTGCAGATGCGTGGGTTTATTTCCGGTGGCGACTTGCCGGATACTCTCGGTGCGCGCTGGTGGTTTGAAAACCATAGCCGCCGATGGAGCTCCACGGATGGTCGCTCCTTTCTCCCCGGTGATCATATTGAGGTTATCCCAGTGAATGTGGATATGGCTTCCTGTTTTGTGGATTTTGCTCCGGCCCCACCTGTTGAGGTGGAGGGTGTTTAAGCTTGCCTACATGCTCTTTTGTGTTACAATAGCCCCGCATGAACCTTTGGCAGAAAATTTTCTCGCGCGCAGACCGCTTCACCACCGGAATCATCCTTAGTGTGATTTTGGGGCTTTTTTTTCCCTGCGCGGGGATAACGGCCACTGTTTTTGACTGGCTTACAAATGCCGCTATTGTACTGCTGTTCTACCTGTACGGGGTGAAGCTATCTCGCGAGAGCGTCGTTGCAGGTCTGTTGAACTGGCGACTGCAGCTGATGGTGTTTTTCTTCACCTTCATCTTCTTCCCGGTGCTCATGCCTCTGATGAGCCCGCTGTTTGAACCACTGGTCGGCAGTGCTTTGTACATGGGGCTCATCTATGTAGCCTGTCTGCCTTCCACTGTGCAGAGCAGTATTGCCTTCACGGCCGTGGCCGGAGGTAATGTGCCAGCCGCCGTATGTTCTGCTTCCGTCTCCAGCCTGCTGGGTGTATTTCTCACCCCTTTTCTGGTGGGGCTACTTTTCTCTCAGGCTTCATCCGCCGGGGCTGCCGTGGGATTGGACACCATCTTAAAAATCTGTTATCAGATTCTGATACCCTTTATACTGGGACAGTTCAGCCAGCGTTGGCTGCGAAACTG
The DNA here is from genome assembly GCA_045540095.1 of Akkermansia sp. Taxonomy (GTDB): domain Bacteria; phylum Verrucomicrobiota; class Verrucomicrobiia; order Verrucomicrobiales; family Akkermansiaceae; genus Akkermansia. Next base: position 157,151 of record JAZQGN010000015.1, on the reverse strand, counting down.
GGTGTCCGAGCATAAGTCTCTCATCAAGTGGAATGATCAGGGTACTATCTGGCTGGTAATCTACACCTCCTTCTCTAATGCCACAGCGAACGGGTACTGGCAGCAGTTGGAGCTTTACCATCTTCTCGGGCTCATTCTAGTGTGCAGTATTTTCCTCTGCATTACCTTTGCCGCCACCTACTACAGCAGCCTCTGGATGGGCTTCAGCCGTGAGGACCGCATCACCATCGTTTTTTGTGGCTCCAAGAAAAGTCTTGCTGTCGGCGCGCCCATGATGCTGGCCATCTTCGGTAAGCTGGATAATAACCTCCTGCTTCCGCTTATGGTATTTCATCAGGTGCAGCTTATGGCCTGTGCTCAGCTGGCCAGAATTTGGCATCTCAAAGCTCAGAACAATTCATGAATGCCTCATATCCACCTTTTGTTATGTGGTCTGTAACCCACCTGATAACGGTGGGCGTTGTTGCGCTTATCTCAACGGCTCTGATATGGTATGGCCTGCGGTTATCTTCCGAGAATCGGGTGTATTATGCTCGCCGCTTTGGCTTATTGATTGCAGTCTTTTACGTGTTTGAATTTACATGGAAGTTTTGCCATTATGGGCCGGAAGCGTTTTTTACAAATCAGATGCTGCCGCTGCACTTTTGTGCCATCATGAGTATCATATGCGTCATTGCATTGTGGTGGCAGTATTCCTGGGCCTGTTCGCTTGTCTATTTCGGAGTACTGAGTGCCAGTATACAAGCGATTTTTACGCCGGTACTGAAAGAAGATTTTCCGAGCATGCCTTTCTTCATTTTCTTCTCATCGCACAGCCTTCTTCTGATAACGGCACTGCTGCAGGTCGTTGTGCTGGGGTGGCGGGCTCGTTTGAAAGACCCTTTTGTAGCTCTACTGCTGATGAATGTCTACATCTGCTGCATTCACCCGGTTAACCTCTGGCTGGGGTCGAATTATGGCTTTACGACAGAAGGTCCTCGCGGCACCATTTTAGCCTCGCTGGGGCCCGCTCCGTGGTATTACCTTTGGCTGGATGTGCCGGCTATGTGTCTGTTCCTTCTGATGTACCTGTTCGTCAGAAAAAAATCTGAATCCACCCTTGCATAAATGGAATACATCCCTTTCATTCGCTGGTCTACGCCTCATATCATCGCTCTTATCCTCACGGTGCTAGTGGCGGTGCTTGTCTTGTGCCTTGGGCGAAGAATGAAGGAGCCGAGGCGCTTTATACTCTGTCGTGTATTGGGCGGCGTGGTGTTATTTCAGCTAGTGAGTGAGTTTATATGGCGTGCCTTTTCTGATGATTACGGCCCGTGGGAGTATAATCTCCCGCTGCATTTCTGCTCGTTCATGAGCGTGCTTGCGTTCATTGCTCTTTGGTGGCGTGTGCGGTGGGCCTGTACAGTTGTGTATTTTGGGGTACTGGCCGGCAGTATTCAGGGGCTTATCACTCCGGCCATGGCAAATGGGTACCCGAGCATGGCTTTCTTTGTTTTCTTTGTCGCTCACAGCCTGCTGCTGGTGGTGGCGCTTTCCATCCCGCTTTTGCTTGGCTGGCGTGCTCGCGGCTGGGATGATTTGAAGACCCTGCTGCTGATGGATGCGTACGTGCTTCTGGTGCATCCCATTAATCTTTGGTTGGAAACAAATTACGGCTACACTCGCGGTGTTCCGGTGGATGGCACATTGCTGGACTATCTGGGGCCGGCACCGTGGTATTATCTCTGGGCACAGCTGCCGGTGCTGGCTCTGCTGCGCCTGCTCATGCTGCCCGTGCATGATTCCAGCGAAGATTAGGCACTGCGAAACGCCTTTAGCTGGCGTGCTTTTTGATTGCAAAGACGATTGAAAATCTGTAGAATAGCCCCGTGAAGCTTTCCTCACTCAAGTTCAACACCATAAAGCTAACCGTTTTCGGTGCAGTCCTGCTGTACCTTGGCATTGATTTGCTGGCATGGCGCGGTCCTCTGTGGCATTTCATGTATGGCAATCGCCTCGAGCCGCCGACCCCCGATGAGCTAGTAGCAGTGGTGTATGGAGAGCCCATTACCCGGGCTCAGTTGAACCGCCACGAGGCTGAGCAGGATACACTTGCTGGCCGCTCTGCTCCTCAGTCTGCTAGGCGCGCTTCCATGCTCATGGAACTTGTGAGGGCGAAGCTGCTTCTTATTCGCACTCGCTACAATGATACTCGCTTGCCTCACTTCCGTGAGCTGGCGGAGGCTGAGGTGAGTCGTCTTGCCTCTCGTGCCCGCACGCCTGAGCAGTTTGAAGCTTGGTTGCGTAGTCAGGGGTATACCGACCGTGAGCAGTACACGGACCGTCTCGAAGTTTCCTTGCGTTCTGCAGCTCTTCTGGAAAAGGCTATTGCTCCGCACTGCATAGTGAGTGATGAGGATGTGGAGCGCGTATTTAGCCAGTTGAAATCCGAGCTGCCCGCTCCGGCTACGCGCCGTGTGCGCCACATCTTCTGCGCCTCACTTCATCAGGACGCCTCTACTGTGCAACTGAAAGCGCAAGAGCTTCTTAGCCGCCTTCAGTCCGGTGAAGATTTTGAGGAGCTGGCACGCGCTCACAGCGATGATGCCCGCACCGCTTCCTTGGGTGGCGAGCTTGGTATCATAACGGATACCGCTGAAAGGCCTCTCCCAGAGCTGCCGCTTTTCGGTGAGAATGCCGTGCCTGCTGGGGTGCCCACCTTGGCACACAGCCGCTGGGGCTGGCATATTCTGCTGGCAGATGAGATTACGCCTGCCCGTGTGCTTACGCTTGAAGAGTGTCGTGATAGTATTCGCACCGCTATGGAAAGCGTGAAGCGGGAACAGGCGCTTACAGCATGGTTTGCCGCCGCTGTCCGCGAAGGATTTACAAAAAAACGTATTCAGACCAATGTCAATTGATACCATTACCGTATGCAAGGCTGAGAAGGGCTTGCGCGGCACAATCACCGTGCCGGGAGACAAGAGCATTTCTCACCGTGTAGCTATTCTCGGCGCCTTGGCTGAGGGAACCATGAGGGTACAGAATTACCTTTGCAGCGAGGATTGTATGAACACGCTGCGCGCCATGCAGCAGCTGGGCGCCACTGTTACTCCCGGGGATGCACCGGAAAACTTCACGTTGACCGGTACTGCTATGCAGCCCACAGCTCCGGCCAAGGACATTGACTGTGGAAACTCCGGCACCGGCATGCGCCTGATGGCCGGCGTGATGGCCGCACTTCCGTTCAGTAGCCGCATGTACGGAGACCCCTCATTGAGCAGCCGCCCGATGAAGCGAATTATTGATCCTCTGGCCATGATGGGAGCTCGCATTACGGCTTGTGGCGAAAAGCCGGGCTGCGCACCGCTTAGCATAGAGGGCTGCGCTCTTAAGCCTGTTCATTATGACTTGCCCATGGCCAGTGCCCAAGTGAAGAGCGCGGTGCTTCTTGCCGGTATGCTTACTCCCGGAGAAACATCCGTTCATCAGCCCTCCATAACGCGAGACCACACTGAGCGCCTTTTCGCTCACTTCGGTGTGCCTTGCAGGGTGTCGGAAGATGGACTGGATATCAGCACACAGGGCCCAGCTCGTATCTCGGCTAAGGATATCATTATCCCCGGCGATATTTCATCCGCCGCCTTCTGGTTGGTCGCTGCCAGCGTGGTGCCGAACAGTGAAATCACGCTCCGCCACGTCGGCTTGAACCCCACTCGCACGGCTATTATTGATGTTCTTTGCCGCATGGGGGCTGATATTAACATCTCTGTCACTCAGGAGAATGGCGAGCCGTTTGGTGATATCACAGTCCGTACAGCTACACGACTTGTTGGCACGGAAATCCAGAAGAGTGAAATACCGAATCTCATTGATGAAATTCCCGTGCTTGCCGTGGCCGCTGCCTTCGCTGAAGGTAACACTTCTATTCGCAATGCGGCTGAGCTGCGTGTGAAGGAAAGCGACCGCATATCTACCACCGTCAACAACCTCCGCGCAATGGGAGCTGTGGTGGAAGAGTTTGAGGACGGTATGGTCATCACCGGCGGGGCTCCTCTTCATGGTGCTGTAATGGACAGTTATCATGACCACCGCATTGCTATGGGGTTCCTTATGGCCGGCTTAAATGCCACCGGTGAGACTACTCTGCTGAACTGCGCGAATATCAATACGTCCTATCCCAGCTTTGTTCAGCATTTACTGGCTCTTATCAGCTGAATTTTTGTATGTCGCGAATTACCGAGGAGTGTGTAGCGCGAATTAAGGATGCCGCCGATGTGGTGGACATTGTAGGGCGCTACATTCAGCTTCGGCGTGCTGGTAATGCGTGGAAGGCATGCTGCCCCTTCCACAATGAGAAGACTCCATCCTTCAGCGTGAATCCGGCACGTCAAACATTTAAGTGTTTTGGCTGTGGCGTGGGAGGCGACGCGGTGAAGTTTATCATGATGTTTGAGAACCTCGATTACCCGACCGCCCTGCGGCGTGTGGCGGATATTTACGGAATACCCGTGGTCGAGGAGGAAGAGAACCCGGAAATGGCTCGTCGCCGTTGGCTTCGGAGCCGGGTGGTGGAGGTGAATACCCTCGCCGCGGAATACTACCACCGCCAGCTTTGCCGCAGCAAAGAGGCTGACCATGTACGCGCCTACCTGAAGCAGCGAGAGTTTAATATCGAGATAGCCAAAGCATGGCAGCTCGGCTGGGCCCCACCTGATTTCCGGCCCCTGCAGCAACTGGCCGGAGCTTCTAATGTAGACCCCCGTATTCTGACGGAAGCCTACCTGCTCGGCACTAGCCCGCGCGGTACATATCCTGTTTTCCGCGATCGGCTTATGTTCCCCATTCACAACGTGCGAGGCGAAGTTGTGGGGTTCTCCGGGCGTATTATGGCGGAAGGACAAGACCCACGCAAGTATGTGAATACAGCTGAGACTGTAGCCTTCCGCAAGGGCGAGCTCCTGTTCGGCCTCTGGAAAGCTACCGGTCCTATCGGGAAAGCCGGCATGACCGTGGTGGTCTGTGAAGGCCAGCTGGATGTTATTGCCTGCCATGAGAAGGCTGATATCCGTAATGCCGTGGCTGGCCTAGGTACGGCATTCACGGATGAACATGCCGCCATGCTGCGTAAATATGCCAAGCGTGCTATCCTTTGTTACGATGGAGATAACGCTGGTATCAAGGCTAGTGAGAAGACATTCCGCAAGCTTGCTGCAGCAGGACTGGAGGTATACATGGCCACCCTCCCTCCCGGAGAGGACCCGGATTCACTCATTCGCTCGCAGGGGGCGGATGCACTTCGCCAAGCTATCGAGGAAGCCCGGCCATATCTGGAAGTACGTGCCGGCATTGAAATGCGTGCCGCGCAGGGTGACGCCAATGCCCGCGCCGCACTCATCCCACGAATGGCAGATTTGGCCTCGGAAATTACGGATACCATTCGCCGAGGCGTGGCGGTGACGGATCTCGCTAGCCGTCTTAATACCGGATTGGAAGACCTCCGCCTCACCGTAGAGGAAATCATTCGTTCGCGCAAGGAAAGCCCTCACAGCTCGCGTTCTGAGCGTGAAGATATTCCTGAGTACAGTGAGGAGGAAGACGCCTACATGCCGGGTAATGAACATGCTCCTACTGCGCCACCGGTTCGGGTGCGTCCTATTCGCCTCCATCCCGCTATGCGAGATCTCATCAGCCTTGCTGCTGTGAATGCGGATGTGCAGCATGCGCTCATCGAGCACATTGAAGAGCTGCAAGAGCCCATTGCTATGTTGGCTGGTGGCCCTATTCTTCAGCGAATGCTGGAAGTCTTGCCTGTTCCGGGGGATTCTCAGGCATGGGGGCGTTTTACTGCCGGATTGCCACCGGAGCAAGAGGCTGCCATCCGGAAAATCAGCAATGAACCTCGTGAACTAGCAGACGCTCATACTGCCGTTCAGCAGGCATGTTCCCATGTAGCGCGTGAGGCCGTCCGGGCTCGTATAGATGTTATTAAGGCTCGCATCAGCAGTGGCAATGTTAGCCCGGAAGATCTTTCTCTTGTAGCTGAGCTTAATCGTATGCTTAATGAAAGTTGAAGCTTTCTTTAGTAAACTACGTATGATAACGTGGTTTTTGCTTGCGGCAGAGCGCAAGAGAGCATATAATAAGGGTGATGGATGTACAACTGGACAAAATCTGTCAAGAGGCGAAAGAGTTCTCCGCCAAGCTTGATGGCCTTGTAAAAGCTTCGCCCGATCTTCGGCATCTTACCGCTCGCAGCAGCAGGGAGATTCAGCGCAGCCTTGCGCGTTTTCGTTCTAACCTTCTGCTCATGGCCACTATCGGCTCTGTAAAGAGCGGTAAATCAACCCTGACTAATTGTCTTGCTCACAGGGGACTTTGTGCTACAAAGCTTGGTATCGAGACAACGCGCCTTCCCATGGTCATTCTGGCTAGTGATGACGGCACCGAGCGCATGGAGCTTTTCTCGCCCCTAGCAGCCGGTTCTCTGGGCGAGCAGGAGTTGTTCGAGCTTGTTATTGACTATCTTCGCAAGGTGGCCCCGGATGATTTTGACGAGAAAGTATCCATTGAGCGCCGGAATCTGAGCCAAGCTAATCTGGATGCTTGGGCTCAGGGGCATACGAGTGCGGGCTGTGCTGCTATTTTTCTTGTGGAGCCTAAAGCTAAGCTTTTGCAGGCCGGAATCGGTATCGTGGATATGCCTGGCATGGACGGACTGACCTCTAACTGGCATGATGAGAAGCTGCATGAGTGGATGAATGAGAATGCGGACTACTTCCTGCTGGTTCAGAGCTCCTTTGCCGCCCTTACTCCAGATACACGCGAATACCTTCGTACAGCAATGGAGCGCTCTCAGCGGCCCATTCGTGTGGTGCAGAACCGCATCGAGGCTCAGCACTGGCTTACTCCTGAAGAACAGCAGCTCCAACAGGAAAAGCAGCAGTACAATACCCAGAAGCAGCTCAGCGACTTCATCCGCAAGGTTATTCCCGGCAGCTGGGTGAATGCCGGCCTTGCTTGGTGGCAGCAGGAAAACGCGTTCCGCCCTGATGCACCCGCTGCGGATGGTACTTCTACCCAGTTCCAGAGAGATCCGCACCTTAACGAGCTGGTAGATGAGATTCTGTCCGACCTCCGCAACCCAAGTGCCACGCTGCGCCGTAATTCCTCAGACTATCTCCTGAAAACGCTGGAGCGCATTGATGACCGCCTGAAGGATTTCATCCGCAAGAGTCAGGAGCATATCTCCCATATTCACGCTATTCAGGCGGCCATCCGTAAACTGATGGATTCCGCTCGCCTGCGTGAGGCTGTGGAGAGCAATAACCTGCACGAGGGCCGTATGCGCTGCGGATACCTTGCAGACCGCGCTCGCCAGACGCTCAATACTAGGCTGGATGCCATTCTGGACTTTGAACTTGTTTCCGAGAACTACTTCCCCATGGAGTGGAAGAAGAGTTCCCTGCCCGCTCAGGAGCTTAACCGCCTGCGCGTGAAAGTGGAGAATGATTTGGGCGACCTCCTTGCTGAGCAAGAGACACACATCCTTGCTCCCGCAAAAATCTGCGAGCTTACCGAGCTAGAGAAGGAAATTCTTGAATCTTGCGCCAATACGCTGGAGCGCCGGAGTGTGGAGGAAATCCGCACGGATTATGTGAAGGCGATTCTCAATGCATGGAAGGACGTACCTTTGGATTGCAGCCCTGTGCAGCTGGGTGAGCTGAAAGAAACAGCATTCATGGGGATGATTAACCGCAATTGCAGTTATAATGAAACGACACCGGATTGGCGCCGTTCCGGCCGCAAGGATATTTCAGACCGTCTTGATACATGGAAGCGCAAGGTGGGAGAGGCTCTGGATATGTTCATCTCAGCCCGCGTGAATGCGCTGAAAAACTGCCTTGCCACGGAATTGAATGCATACGAGCATTCTGAGTTGGCCGGGCGCTCTATTGCCGCAGCTGAGCAGGATATCGAACTCTGCCACGCCGTGCGTAAGATTTTGGCACCCACGCTCCTTCAGGCTCGCAGGCTTAAAGCAATACAATAACTTTTTACTCACATTTCAACACACAATAACACTATGGAACCATACAGCATGAAGAATCCGTTCCCCGCCACTGTGGTGGGTGTTCGCCCCGTAACAAAACCCGGTAGTGCAAAGGAAACCATCCATGTAGATTACAGCTTGGAAGGCTCCGGGATGACCTACGTCACTGGTGACGCTCTGGGTGTTCTGCCCTGCAACGACTCTGCTCTGGTGGACGCTCTTATCGCTGAGCTTGGGCTGGACGCCGCCGCTGAGGTACCCACGCCCTGTGGTACTGCTACATTGAAAGAGGCGCTCACTACTTCTTACGATATCACAAACTTGAAGAAAGCCGTTCTCAATAAGTGGAACGCTGTGGCCGGCAGCGACAAGCTGGCTGCTATTCTTGAGGACAAGGATGCGCTGAAGGATTACTGCTGGGGGAGAGATCTCCTGGACGTTGCTCAGGACCCGGAGATGAAAGCGACCTTCTCTGATGCTGCTGCATTTGTAGGCATTCTCGGCAAGATGGCTCCGCGCCTGTATTCCATTGCCAGCAGCCCTGATGCCGTACCCGGCCAGGTGTCTCTCTGCGTGGGTGCCGTGCGTTACAAGACCGGTGACCGCCAGCGTGGCGGTGTGTGCTCCACCTATATGGCAGACCGCATCTCTGCCGGTGACAAAGTTCGTGTTTTCGTGCACAGCAACAAGAACTTCCGTCTGCCTGAGGATGGCAATACGCCCATCATCATGGTTGGCCCCGGCACCGGTATCGCCCCCTTCCGTGCCTTCTGGCAGCAGCGAGTGGCTGATGGCGCTACTGGTCCTATGTGGCTCTTCTTCGGTAACCCCTATAAGGCCACCGACAGCTGCTATGAGGATGAGCTTGCCCCGCTCGTTGAAAGCGGTAAGCTGAAGCTCTCCGTGGCATGGAGCCGTGACCAAGAATACAAGATTTACGTGCAGAACCTTATGGAGCAGGCTGCTGACGAAATCTGGGAGTGGCTTGAAAAGGGTGCCGCTGTTTATATGTGCGGCGATGCTAACCGCATGGCCAAGGACGTGGAGAAGGCTCTGCTGAACATCATTGCCACCAAGGGTGGCCGCAGCGAGGAAGAAGCTGCAGCCTATCTGGCTGACATGAAGAAGGCTAAGCGCTACCAGAAGGACGTTTATTAATCCCCTTAAAATCTCATTATAACGAAAAAGAGCCCCGCAGTGATGAGCTGTGGGGCTTTTTATTAAGAAAAGTTAGCTGTGAGTTTCTGCTAAATATATCTCAGATTTCTATCTCCAGACCATCGTATGCTGAGGCCATGAAAGACGGAAGTCTGCGGCATGTTTCCTCATAATCCACCTTGTGGCCACAGTGAGTAAGTAGCCCTTGCTTCGGGGCAAGCTCTTGCATGAGCGCCACATTATCTGCTACAGAAAGGTGGGTATGGTGCTCCTGGGTGGTGAGGCCGTCCATGGCGAGCAAATCAAGCCCTTCTAGTAATGGGCGGGAGGCGGCAGGCAGTTCCTTAATGTCCGGAACGTAGCCAAAAGAACGTCCGGCGTGGCGGAAAACATAGCCGTATGTTTCTACTGTGGCATGCAGTACTGGTACGGGGGTAATTTCGATATCACCCACCACAAAAAGCTTTCCGGCGTGGTCATGCGCGTCCGGGCGGATGTAGCCCTGATAGGTATTCTTTTCCGAGAAGGCCCATGCAAACATGCGGCGCAGGTGAGCAAGGCAGCCCGTTCCGGCGTACAGCGGCAGGCGGTCAGTGCGGCGCCAGCAGAAGGCTCGCATGTCATCGAATCCGGTGGTATGGTCCAGGTGTTCATGCGTATAAATAACGGCATCAATAGCTGTAATATTATGGCGGAGAGCTTGTTGGCGTAAATCCGGGCAAGAGTCCACAAGGATGGTGGTGGACTCGGATTTCACGAGTACCGAGGCGCGGAGCCGCTTGTTGCGAGGATTTTCGGAGCGGCATACTGCACACTCACAGCCTATAACTGGCACCCCCGTAGACGTTCCGCTGCCCAGAAAAAGTATCTTCATCATCAGATTTTTATTTAATTCGCGGCCACATTATGCCATAATACGCCCGCAAACGCAAAGCAAAATATGCTCTCACTGTTAAAGATACGCAATCTGGCCCTCGTGGATGAACTCACTTGGGAGCCTGAATCCGGCTTCCTTTCCATTACCGGTGAAACCGGTGCAGGCAAATCCGTCATCATGGGCGGCATATCGCTGGTGCTCGGTGAGCGCGCTGATAAAGGCCGTATCCGCAGCGGTGAAACACAGTGTAGCATAGAGGCCGTTTTCCATCTTTCTAACACTCTGCAGACAGATCTTATTCTGGAGGAAGCCGGGGTGCCACCCTGTGAAGAGGGTATGCTTGTCATTCGCCGTGTTATTACAGCCAGCGGGAATAAGCAATTTATTAATAATACGCCAGTCACGCTGAACCTTTTGCGCCGTATCGGCGGCGGCTTAGTGGATATGCACCATCCTGAGGCTCACCGTTCCCTCACCTCGCAGGAGCGCCAGCTTGATTTGCTGGATGCCTTTTCTGAAAACGAGAGCACGCTGAAGCTGTATCACACTGCATACCGGGCATGGCTGGATGCTCGCCACGCATACAAAGAGCTATTAGACAGTGAAATGGCCAATGAACGTGAGCTGGATTTCCTCCGTCACCAGATGCAAGAAATAGAAAACGCCTCATTCACAGCGGAGGAAGCTGCCGAGTTGGAAAACAACTGGAAACGCGCCCGCAATGCCGGCCGCTTGCGTGATACAGCCCTGCCCATGGCTCATATGATAGACGGTGCGGATGATGCTTTGCTGCCCCGCCTGCGCCAGCTGGTGCGTAATGCACGCGAACTGGAGCGCCTTGATGCTGCAGTGGCGCCCTGGCTTACCCCTCTGCCCGCTATCGTAGAGGAACTAGAGGACGTAGCCGCGAACTTGCAGGATTATGCGGATGGCCTTAGTGGAGACCCCGCAGAGCTGGCAAGACTTGAAGAGCGTATTTCTACCCTTGATACGTTGAAGCGTAAATATGGAGCAGATTTTGAAGCTATTCAGGCTCATCTGGAGGAATGTAGAGAAAAGCTTAGTGCCATTGAAAACAGGGAAGAAAAACTAGTGGAGTTGGCAGCTGCAGAAAAAGCCTGCCTAGAAGAGCTGAAGACGGCAGCAGCAGCGTTGACCGCTACCCGCCAAAAGGCGGCTCCCCGTTTAGCCGAGCTCTTCCTGCATCATGCCCGCCAGTTGGGCTTCAGGCAGTCGCTCTTTGAGGTAAGTCTTCAGCCTCTTGCTGAACCCGGGCCGAATGGTGCGGAAGAAACGGATTTTCTCTTCGGGCCGAACCCCGGCGAACCCCTTAAAGCACTTCGCCTTATAGCGTCCAGCGGTGAGCTAGCCCGTGTGATGCTCGCGCTGAAGAGTGCGCTGGCAAGCCGGGATGATACGCCCCTGCTTGTCTTTGACGAAATTGACGCTAATGTAGGTGGTGAAATAGCCCGTGCCGTGGGCTGCAAGATGCGTGAACTGGGTACTGATCATCAGGTTATCTCCATCACCCACTTCCCCCAAGTAGCAGCGTTGGCAAACCACCACTATCTCATTTCCAAGGTGCAAAGTGGTGAGCGAACCGTTTCTCGCCTCAATAAGGTGACCGGTGAGGCTCGCGTGGAAGAACTCATGCGCATGCTTGGTACCGGCGGTGAAAATGCCCGTGCTCATGCCATGGACCTCCTGCAGAATGATTGACCTGCGGGATGTTACGCCGCGGCGCATACGTTCTTTACTCTTGTCAATGCCGATAAAATTTGCTAAGACAAGCGCATGAGCAGCGCCGGAATGGCACAGGGAATGCAGCAAGGCATGGTGGCAAACGCCGCGATGCAAATGTTCATGCGCACCCTGCAGGCTACTACGGCTGAGCTGGCTGAACTCACCGCCCAGGCCTTATCCTCGAATCCCGTGCTCGAAGAACTGCCTCCCCCTAAACAAGATTTACCCCCTCAACTTCTTAATCATGAAGGTACGTTGCGGCATCAACGCTTCATGGAAAACTTAACGAATCAACCCACGCTGGCTGAGCATTTGGAAGAACAAATCCGCAGCAGTGCGCTTCCTTCCGGAATTGAAAATGCGGCTCTTTCTATTATTCCGTATTTGAATCATCACGGATTCTTCGCGGAGGCGCCTGAACATGTAGCGAAAGAACTTGGCTTAACGGATTCCGCCTTCCGCAAGGCACTTCTGGCTGTGCAGGATTTAGAGCCTGCCGGTGTGGGTGCTGTGGATTTACGGGAAAGTCTCATGCTTCAGCTGCGGCGTAAAGGTGAGGCTGCGGGACTCCCAATGAAACTACTCCAGAATCATTGGATTGATTTAGTGCAGCATCGTTATGCCCAGGCCGCCGCCGCTCTGGATGTGGAAGAAGAGGCTATTATACTTGCAGCTCGCCACATTGCCCGCCTTAATCCTGACCCGGGTAGCGGTTTCTCGCGTGCGGAGCTTGGTATCATTACCCCGGATGTTGAGGTGTTACAGGACGGGGATGAGTACACCGTGGAGCTCACTGGTGAGGATGTACCCCGGCTGGGAATATCCTCAGAGTATCGTGAGATGATGGCTGAGCAGATGGAAAATGCAGAGCTTCGTAGCTATCTTTCCCGCTGTTTCCGTGAAGGCCGCGAGTTCATCCGAGCTATAGCTGAACGCCAGCACACTATTTTGCTCGTGGCCCAAGCTATTGTGAAGCGCCAGAAAGATTTCCTTCGTCATGGTCCCTCCGCTCTTGCCCCCATTCGTATGGAAAGCATAGCGAATGATGCAGGAATTAGTGTTTCCACTGTTTCCCGAGCTGTGCGAGGCAAGTACATCAAGTGCGCGCATGGTGTCTATGAGTTGCGGAGCTTCTTCAGTGCTGCACTGGAATCAGACTCCGCCGCAGGAGCTTCTGCTGGTGGTGTTCAGGCTAGGATACGTTCCCTCATCGCTAATGAAAACCCCGCTCAGCCCCTAAGCGATGCTGCTATTGAGGTAATGCTGGCTGAAGAGGGTATCACCGTCGCAAGGCGCACTATCGCTAAATACCGCGAGAATCTTCACATACTTCCCGCCAGATTGCGAAAGCAAAAGTAAGACACAACTAATTCGCCCATTGACTTTATAGGGGATTGACGCGGAGTGTGTGCGTGGCTATAATGCTGCGCATGAAGAAGATTTTTTGCATGCTGATGATGGTACTGGGCATAACCCTTGTTCAGGGTGCACCGTTAAAGATCGCCAGTCTGCATCCGCTGCTGAGTGAAATGGCAGCAAAACTGGGCGGTGAGCATGTAGAAGTGGTGGACTTATTTCCCGCCAATGGCGATTTGCATGCCTTTACACCTAGTGCCGCAAGTCTGGCACAAGCATCGGGTGCGCGTCTGCTGCTTGCCTGTGGCAAGGGGGTAGAACCATACTTGGCAGACCTGAGGGAAAGCCTTTCCGATGATACATTTGTCTTGGAGCTTGGTGCTGAGGTTCCGAATGTACGCGTGCCGGGTACACGTTTTGCTGACCCTCACTGGTGGAATACACCGGAGAATATGAAGCGAGCCTCCCGTACTTTACTCGCAGCCCTTGTGCAAGCTGATGCGGCTAACGCTGCTGTTTATACAGCAAATCGCTCACGCTATGCAGCCTCCATGGACGCCCTTACCCGCACAGCGCGCCTCAGACTCAGCCGCATACCTCAGGCTAATCGCTGTCTTGTGACCGGGCATGCTGCCATGTGTCACTTCTGTGCTGCATTCAATCTGAAGCCCATCGCCATTCAGGGTATTGCCCGCGAGAGCGAGGGCGACCCCGCGACGCTTGCCACGCTGCTGGCTGACTTGCGCGCCCGCAATGCCCGCTGCATCTTCACAGAAGTGAATGCAAGCCCCCGCATGCTGCAAGTTATTGCTGATCAACTCGGTATTCCCACTGCACCTCTGGTGATGGACGGCATCTATGCCGAAGCACCCGGCTACGAGGCTATGTTCCTGTATAATCTGAATACCATCTGTGAATATCTGGGAGAATGAATCCTGTACAGAAAGTGTCTCTGACCGCCGTCGGCATTGTCGCAGCCGGCTTACCCCTGCTGTGGCTGACAGCGCCGCCATCACGAGAGGCTCAGCCTACTGAGCAAGATGTCCAAGAGACGCTTCAGTCTGTATACGCCACACTGCGCTTCAGTGGCACGCCTCAGCGTATCACGCTCCGCAATCAGGGCAAGACTCTTGCGGAACTTTCGTCCCCTGAGCTCAGCCCGCAAGAGCTGCTGCTGCAATTACCCGTGGAAAATACCATTGAGCTGGAGGCTGAAGTTTGTTGGCCGGAGGCTTCTACCGGTGCACAGGCTTTTACGATAACGCTGGAACCCATCGGCAAAGAGGCCCGCAGTGAAACATGCTGGGCTGAGGGAGAAATGCATGATGTTTTTGTCTTTACATGGTAGAAGAACATGACCATATCTGTTGGGGTGGAGGCCATCATCACCATGGTGGTCACACTCTTTCTGCTCGTCAACTTTGCGCTCGCTATGGCGAAGTAACAGCTCTGAGTTCCATTTCCTTCAGCGCTTCTTGTGGGCATTCGCTGGCTCTCATTGGTCCGAATGGTGCAGGTAAATCCACTTTGCTGAATCTTCTGGCCGGACTGATACAGCCATGCAGTGGGAGCATTCTCTGGAATGATGCACCTCTCTATAACGCTCGGCAAGAGATAGCCTATATGCCCCAGCGTACGGAAGTGGACTGGCGCTTCCCCATCACCGTGCGCGAACTCGTGGAAATGGGGCGTTATCCTGCCACAGGTATTTGGAAGAGTTTGCGGCGTCATGACCATGAAATCGTGGACAGGGCGTTGGAATCACTGGAGCTTCAGGACTTACAAAAACGCCAGATAGGTGCGCTCTCCGGAGGGCAGCAGCAGCGCGCCTTTTTAGCTCGCGCGCTTGCCCAAGAGGCTCACATTCTGCTGCTTGATGAACCCTTTACCGGCTTAGACGTGCCCGGCACGGAGTCTCTGGCCCGTCTGCTCCGTTCTTTGTCAGAGGAAGGACGACTCGTCATTGCATCTCACCATGATTTGAGCACTGCTCCCCGCATTTTTGACCTAAGCCTGCTTCTCAACCGCAGTACCATCGCCTTTGGTACCACGGCAGACGTACTGACGGATGAGCACCTCTTCACTGCATTTGGAAAACGCCATATCACGACTTCTGTATGAATGATTTTATCCGCTTTCTGGGAGAACCCATCGCGCAGCGCAGCCTCTGGGCATGCGCCGTTGTAGGTTTTTCCAACGGCTTCGTGAGTGCCCTTGTGGTGTTGCGCCGTTCCTCCCTGCAGATTGGCACTATCTCCTGCGCGCTGTTACCGGGCATAGCATTGGCTATTCTGTTCTTTGGACTGATGCAGCTGAGTATTCTCATCGGCGCAGTGATAGCGGGGCTCATCGTGGGGCTTGGCTCTCTCTTCATCTCCCGTACAGGCCGTGCTGACCACGATACCGCTCTCTCCATTCTGCACACCACTGCTTTTGCTCTCGGCTACATCATTCTCATACGTCTTGGCTTGCAGCAAAAGGTGGATGACTGGCTTTTCGGCAATATCATGAGCATGGGTGATGCTGATTTATGGATTGCTTGGGGCACCGGTGCGCTAGCTGTGCTGAGCATTACAGTGCTGTACCGTCCCCTGCTCATTTATCTTTTTGATATGAGAGCTGCGGCCTCCATAGGGATTCCCACGCGAGCGTTCAGCTATGGAATTTTTACGCTTATCATACTCGTGCTGGTGTCATCACTGCAAGCAGTCGGTGCGTTCCTGACGCTCGGGTTGATGGTGGCTCCGGCTGCCACCATGTATCAGCTTACGGATAGGGCTTCGCTCATGTTCTGGGGAGGAGGGCTTATTGGAGCCGGTGGCTCTGTGCTGGCCTTTTTCCTGTCGTACCCGCTTGGCTGGCATCTTGGTGCCACCATCATCGTTGTACTAGGTTGTATCTTCTTGCTAGCTTGGCTTTTCTCCCCTAAATTCGGTTTGTTACGCCACCGCGGTTGATTTTGCTTGCGCTGCCAAGGGGCAGTATGCTAGAATGCCTCACGTATGAAAATGACTCTCACCTCTCAGTTTAAAAAGGGCTTTACTCTGATAGAGCTCCTCGTTGTGATTGCAATTCTGGCAACACTCGCCGGCATTTCTTACCCCGTTGTTATGGGGCAGATTAACTCAGCTAATGAAACTGCCGCTCGCAAGACCTGTCTTGACATCGTTCAGGGTGTAACTCAGTTCCAGCAGGATTACGGCTCACTGCCTTATCAGACAGATATGTGCGAAGTGGGTGAGGATAACAATTATCAGGTTGCTATCTCTACTACTGATGGTAATGACGCAGGCCTTGTTGCTATCCTTACCAACCGTGAGGAAGGTGATGACCGCCTGAATACCAATCGCCAGACTTACCTCCGTTCTGACGAGCAGGATAAGAAGGCTGATGGCCTGTATGTTGACCCCACCTCCGGTTCTCTTGGTCTCTATGATCCTTGGGGTAACCCCTACTACATCATCATGTGCGATGATGAGGAAATCGGTACGATTGATCCCTTCACTGGCAAAAAGGTTCGCAACAAAATCTGCCTTGTGTACTCTTTGGGCGCTGATAGCGCCGGTAAGCCCAGTGCTTCTCCTGCTGCCGCCGCAGCAGCTTCTGAAGAGGAAGCAGACGCTCAGGAAGATAATATCTACTCCTGGAAGAAGCGCTGATATATTCCTCGCCTAATTGTTTCAAAGGCAAATAATGAATCCATTCATCACAGACGACGTACGCGTAACGGACATTCGCCCGTTAATCTCCCCTGCCATTCTCATGCAGGACTTTCCTGCGAGCCATGACGCCAGCAAGGTGGTATATGATGCTCGCCAAGAGTTCCGCCGCATTCTGAAGAAAGAAGACGACCGCCTGGCTGTCATGGTGGGGCCCTGCTCCATCCATGACACCGTTGCTGCCATTGACTATGCCGGTCGTCTTGCCGCAGCCCGTGAGAAATACAGCGATGAGCTTCTGCTTATCATGCGTGTGTATTTTGAAAAGCCGCGTACTACGGTAGGTTGGAAGGGCCTGATTAATGACCCGTTCATGGACGGCAGCTATAACATCAACAGTGGGCTTCGTATGTCCCGTGGTTTGCTGCTCCGCTTGGCGGAAATGGGTGTCCCCGCAGCTACGGAGTTTCTGGATGTAATTACTCCTCAGTATATCAGTGATTTGATTGCTTGGGGTGCTATTGGTGCCCGCACAACTGAAAGCCAAGTACACCGTGAGCTGGCAAGTGGTCTTTCCATGCCCATCGGCTTCAAGAATGGCACGACCGGCTGTGTGCAGATTGCTGTGGACGGCATCGTTTCCTCTGCTCATCCTCACTGCTTCCTTTCTGTTACCAAGCAAGGTGTGAGTGCTATCGTTTCCACCAGTGGTAATGACAGCTGCCATATCATTCTGCGAGGTTCTACCAGCGGCCCCAATTACTCCGCAGAGGACGTGGCGGCGGCTTGGGAAATCCAGCAGAAAGCCGGTATCAGCAACCGAATCATGATTGACTGCTCTCATGGCAATAGCCGCAAGAATTGGCAGAATCAGCACATCGTGGCTGAAGCTGTAGCGGCTCAGCTTGCAGCAGGTGATGACCATATAGGCGCCGTTATGATTGAGAGTAACATCAACAGCGGTAACCAGAAGTGCGATGGCCAGTCTCCCCTGCAGTATGGCGTGAGCATTACTGATGCTTGCGTGGACTGGGATGGCACGCTTTCCATACTGGACACTCTCGCTGAAGGTGTGCGTGCCCGCCGCAGAAACAAATAAGCACATTCACTACTGAAAAATCTCAGTCCCCCGCAGAATATTCTGTCGGGGGATTTTTTCGATATTCTCATTACGCACAGCAGTCTTGACGTATAGGCTGCTTGTGATGTATAATGAATCACAGAACGATGAGCGAACCGATACTGAGCGTCAACAACCTGAGCGTGGAGTTCCGTACTCGCGCCGGGGTGAATTATGCCGTGAACGATGTGAGCTTTTCCCTCAAAAAGGGCGAGACTCTGGGCATCGTGGGTGAAAGTGGCTCAGGAAAATCCGTGACGTGCTCTGCGTTGATGGGGCTGCTTCCCCGCCCGCCTGCGCATATATCGGAAAGCGCTACAGCAGTATTTGAAGGTAAAAATCTGTTGAAAATGAAGGAAAAAGAGCTTTCATCTCTCAGGGGAAACCGTATTTCTATGATTTTTCAGGACCCCATGACAAGCCTGAATCCTTGCATGACGATAGGTGAGCAAGTGGCAGAACCTTTGATTATCCACCGGGGCATGAAGCGTAAAGAAGCTCTGGCACTTGCTATTGAAGAACTTGCACGTACAGGCATACCCAACCCTGCAGAGCGTGCTCGGGCTTATCCTCACGAGTTCTCCGGTGGTATGCGCCAGCGTGTAATGATTGCTATGGCGCTGATTACCCGCCCGCAGTTCCTCATAGCGGATGAACCCACCACTGCCCTTGATGTCACAGTCCAGAAGCAGGTCTTGGATTTACTGCGCGCGCGTCAGGAGGAACTCGGCACAGCGGTTATCCTCATCACTCATGATTTAGGCGTGGTGCGCGAATATGCTCACCGTATTCAGGTGATGTATGCCGGAAGCATTGTGGAAAGCGCCCCGACTGAGGATCTGCTCACCCACCCTCGACATGCCTATACCCGCTCACTCATCGCATCTATACCAGCCATGCATGAGAAAGGCCGCCGCTTACAGACAATTCCTGGCCTGCCGCCCACGCTTCGCCAGCCTATTACAGCTTGTGCTTTTAGGCCTCGCAATCTTGTAGGTAATCCCAAACTTTGTCTCACGGACAGAATTCCTGAGATGATAGAAATTACCCCCGGCCACTTCGTCAGGAACTGTCCAGGCTGTCTTAGTCCATCTGTTTCCGAATGAGTATATACCTTCTATAATCATGAAAATTGATTTTCTATTACTGAGTCTTTCTCTGTTTGTTTCATTATCATATGCGGATGAAACTGCTCAGGCTTCCAACGTCGCAGCCTCAGAAACTGCTCAGGCTGTCGAATCTGAGACGAATGAATCAGCGGAGGCTAGTGTTGTGACTGAGGAGCAAATCACTCAACGCGATAGCGAGCCAGAGACCGGTTCCGTAGATATCCGTCTGGAAGCAGATGATTCGGCCCTGGCTGTAGAAGAGCCATTGCAAGTTGTAGAGGAACCCTCTCCGGCTGTAGAGGCGCCCTCTGCGAATGTAAGCACGGAAGCAGAGCCGGAAGAAATCACACCCATCCATCCAGGGGATGCATATCTGGAGCTCGCGCTTGGGCTTTATGAAAGCTGCCAATCTCTAGGCGTAATTCTTGGACAGGTGAACAATATGCCTAGTGCTGATGCTGCTGCACCTGAAGTAGCGAAGCTGACAGACCGTATCCTGTCGCTGCTGAGGAGCGAAAGTATGTTACCCCCGCCCTCTCTGGAAGTCCAGCAGTATGTGCAGGAACGTACATCTGAACTTAACACTGCAGAGGTCAGCGAGAAAGCAATCGGACGGGTCATTGATTTGGTCTCCAAGACGGATCCCATTTGTTATGGGTCTGCGGCTCTGCGCTCTGAACTTCAGCGCTTGGTGCGCGGGCTTCTTGGCCGCTAAATCAGAAGCGTATCAGAGTAGAGCTTTCCTCAAATTTCATAATCTCTATACCCGGAAGCTCTTCTAAGGCAATATCATCCGGCACCTCCGGTAGGAGCACAAAGAGTCCTGCCCCCGTTATCTCATGTAACTCTCTGATATCTGAGGGATGCTCTGCATTGTAGCCTAATACGATAATATCCGCCCGGAGTTCATCCTCTGTGAGAGATTCAAGAATAATAGAAGGAGCACTCCCTATGTAAAGTACTCGGGTGCCGCTTGGTTGCTGCCAAGTAATGACCGGGGCTTCATTGCGCGAATAGGTGCGTGAAAGCGCCGGGGGTGATGGATATATGGTGTACGAACCGACGGATGTATTAATATACTGTCTATTGTTCAGCGAGTCAGCCGAAATAACATGCATGCTAGGGTATTTTGCCGAGAGGAGCGGAGTGCCACCACGATTTGAATTGTCGGATGTGGTTTCGATAAGAACAGCGGGATGACAGCCACTGTAAAACAGTAAGGGCTCTACAGTAAAACGAGCAGCATTAAGATTGCCTGCATTCACGACAATGCCCGGATTGCCTAATACAGCAAAACTATTACCGTAGCCTAGATTACATACATAGGCCTCATGTGGCTGTACGGGCGGCGTCGTGCTCAGATAGGACATTGGCAAATCCGCAAAAAAGCCAACAACCGCTACCAGTATTGCACTACTCTTTAGAGCAGACCACTGCAGAAACGCACCCAGCAAAGGAACGCCACCCAGTAAGGCGGACAGAAGCCCACAGCCCATTACAATCGGAAGGAGAGGTGAAATCGCGATATTCGTCAGGAAACTGTATGGTGTGATGGTGTGAAAGAAGCCCATGGTTATCGGGGCTGATACCAGCCATGCTGAGAGAGACACGATGACGGTACCCCGCAGTGCTAAATCTGCTCGGCGTATAAAAGTATGCCAGCGATTATAGAGCAGAGGTGGCACGTAATCATTCGGGCCGAACCAGCCCGGCACTTTCATACAGAAGAAAACACCGAGCCCAATACCTGCATATACAGCAAAAGAAAGAACAAAGCCTGCACTGTATATCTGCCACGGAGTTATCATCAGTATCAGAAGCGCTGAAAAACTCCATATATTTGCCATACTCACAGGCCGCCTCAGGCCCATTCCCAGCATAACAAGAGCTATCATGAGATAGGCTCGCAGAGCCGGTACGGCCAAGCCGGTTATTAATACGTATATACCGGTAATAATCAGTATCAGCACCGAACGAAGTCGCACGGGAAGCCTCAGTAAATAAGCTAATCCGAACAGCATGCCGCTCACTATTCCCACATGCATGCCGCTTACCGCAAAGGCATGCAGGCACCCGCCACGCTTGAATATATCCAGCGTATCATCCTCCGCCTTCTGCTTATCGCCCAGAGCCAGAGAACACAGCACTTGCCGCCGGATATCTCCCTCAGTTCCCGGAGGCATGAGCCTTTCTGTTAGAGCGTTTCGAATTCTTTCCGCATAACCAAGAATTACATATCGAGAGAAAGGAAAACCAAGACTTTCGCCGGATAACTGTCGGAGGTTTGCGGCCAGTCCTTGGCTTCGCATCCAGCTCTCCGTGTCAAACATTCCCACAGCCGGAGCCGGGCGCGGCGGCTGTGGCTCAGCTAGCACGCGCACACGTTCGCCTGTGCGCCATTCCGTATCGCCACGCAGCACAACTCTCACCCCCAAGTAACCGGTATTTAGAATGCAGCCTCTGGATAATGTGCGTTCGACAGTCCCTTCCAGAACAACGTGAGAGTTCTTATCCAGAAAATCATCCAACTGTTCTTTATTCCTTTCCGCTAATTTACACTGGACGCATACAATAGCCATGCAAAGTAATGTGCAGGCTAGTATACGCCACAACTTCAGGAGTGACGCCGCTACTATAGTGGCAAGGCTCAGTATCAGCCATTGCCCGTCCAGCAGACACCCCGTTACACCAGCGAGCGGCAAGAGAAACGGGGCCCGCAGTGATTGTTTACGCAGGAGTTTTGGCAGCAATTCCTCCGGCATAATGAGGTGTATAAATGTGATTGTATCAGCGGTAGACCATCACGGGCCCGGTATTGGTAGATTGTACGGAACGTATCTTCTTCACCGCTGAAATGAAGATGCGTGCAGCCTCCTTCGTCTCCTCCTCCGTGGTGAAACGATTCAGAGAGAAGCGCAAACTTTCCCGTATCTGAGAATCGCCCAAGCCCATGGCTTTGAGCACATGGCTGGGATGTGGCTCCGAACTAGTACAGGCAGAGCCGTTAGCGCACAAAAGCCCGGCGGGTTCCAAAAGGAGGGAGAGTGATTCTGCGCTACACCCAGGCACACGCATATTCAGCACATGAGGAAGCCTAGCGGCCCCTGCTCCATTCACCACATAGCTGATGCTAGCTTCATCAAGAGCGCTCAGGAAAAGAGCTCTCAAATCAGCAAGCGCGGCATAACGCTCTGCTGCAGCCACTGCGAGTTCCGCAGCTTTACCGAAGCCAATGATACCTGCCACATTTTCGGTACCTGCGCGGCGGTATGATTCCTGAGCTCCGCCTGTTATATATGGCGGAAACTCTATCCCACGGCGAACATACAAGCAGCCTACCCCCTTGGGACCATGCAACTTGTGCGCTGCGGCTGAAGCGTAATCAATAGCGTACTCGTGTATGTTCATGGGAATTTTGCCTATCGCCTGTACAACATCCACATGAACACGAGCTCCAGCATTAGCCGCTGTTGAGCAGAGTGTGCGGACCGGCTGTATCACGCCTGTTTCATGATTTGCCCAAGCAAAACTGACGGCGTCTCTCCCTGTCAGAGCCTCCTTCCACTCCGGGATATCGGCCACGCCATTGGATAGTACCGGAGCGGCCTCACCGCGCGCTGTGCGCAGGGTCGCTGGGTGGTCAGTGGCCAGCGTGAGAACATTAGAGTACGGGGCTAATGCCGCATTCGTGGCTTCCGTACCTCCACTCGTGAAAATAATTTCATCAGGGTGGGCTCCCAAAAGAGAGGCTACCTGCTCACGGGCTGTTTCTATATCCTTACGTATAGCCCGAGCCGGGCCGTATGCCGCAGACGGATTGAAGAAGCGGTCTTTCAGGTACGGAAGCATGGCCTCCAGCACCTCCGGTGCCAGAGGTGTGGTGGCATTATTATCCCAGTATATCATGGAAGGGGGCCTTGTTTAGCTGCAGAGGACACTTACATATCACTATCCTCTGAGGAAGATTCTTCTTCCTCCTCCGGAACACTCGTCTGCCCGATTACTTCACGCACCATTGAGAAAAGTTCATCATTTTCGAGGCCCAGCTCGGTAATTCTGTCCAGCTCGTCTTGGATAGCGCGGTCGCTGCGTCGAATCTGATTGCGATTTCGTTCCAGAAGTGCCTTCATGGCTTCTGTTTCCGGCATGCCGGGTGCTTCACCCACTTCACCCAGAGCGGTTTGAGAACCGGAATTGTCCGGGCGGCAAATGGCTGTAATAGCCCGAAGACCTCTCTCTGCGGTTCTCTCGTTTTTGATTTTCTTGAGTGCGGTCAGAATACGCTTGCGCATCTGCATATGATCTTTCAGCCAGTTCATCGCTTCACGACGTTCTGAGCGCGGATTAGAGGGGGTAGCTGAAGCGCTTTCCTCGGTAGCAGCGTCAGCAGAGTTTGTGTCTGCCGTGACAGGGCTAACAGTCAGAATACAGGCACCCAAAAGTAGTATGAACAAACGGTTTTTCATCTCAACCCTATAATGACAGGAATGGCACAGAAAGTCAAGCGTATGTTCTGCATACCATATCAAGCAAAATTTGTACCGTATATGTTCTGAGGCCAAGGACATGAGTCTAATTTTAACTCAGCTCATGAGCGCACTCTCTTCCACAGCACTGGCAGGCCAGATTCCCTGCGCCGCCATGAAGTTTTCCCACGCCAGCAGAATGAGCTCGAACACGGTCGGATTCACGGAAAACTGTGCCAGAGTGTGGTCTCCGTCTGGGCATAGCACGAGTTCAGCCTCATTACCAAGAGACTTCCACTCATCGCAGAACCATTCTCGCATGGCATAGTCCTGAAGTGGGTCTACAAGGCCATGCGCACAGAATAGCGGCGGCAAATAGCGGCGCAGCAGAGCACAAGGATTAATAGAATCCGGATTTGTCACCTCTACTTTAATATTCAGTAGGCGAGCTTCCGGAGCATGAACATCTAAAATGCCTCGGAATATGGCCACACATGCGGGCTGCAGGGGAAGTTCATCCTTACTGCCCATCTTCCACCAGCGGCGAGTCTGCAGCATGGGTTGCATGGCCGCGTTCAGTGCCATCAGACCACCAGCATCAGCGCCAGCCAAAGTAATAGAATATTGGTCTATTCCCAGTCCATTGGCGTTATGATGTATCCAGCGCCAAGCATCCAACCCGTCCTGAATGATATCATTAGCTGAGACATCATAGCAGGCGTGTGTACGGTATTCGGGTATGAGGCAGACGATTCCACGGGCCGAAAGATGCAAAGCCCATGAAATGAACTCCTCTCCGAAATCAACGGCCCACATGCCGCCATGGAAGAACATGACAGCCGGCATGAAGGCAGAGGCGGTGTGTCCGGGAGGGGCAAACATCCAGACGCGCAGCTCAGCTCCATCAGCAAAGCGCTTCCACACAAATGATGGGCGTTCCAACAGCAGCTTGCGACTGGCGGAATGCTCTTCATTATCTCCACTATCTGAAAAGGGCGTCATAACGTGCCAATAGTATGCTATTTTCTTGCCAAAAAGGCAAGCCTGTAGTAGTCTGTAAGAAGTTATGAGAGCATTTTTTTCGTCATTAGTTCTCGCGGGTGCCTTGGTGAGCCATGTCGTGCAGGCTGCAACCCCGGCAGCCATCGAAGCTGAGATGCGCCGCCGCGCTGCTCAGCAGGCCGGGCCCGCGCAGCCGTCATCTGCGCCATCCGCTAATCGTTTTATTGTACCGGATCAGGCACGAGCCCGCAGCACCGCTGAAACCGTTTATAATACGTGGCGTATCAGCATTGCTCGCGGCAATGAACAAGCATGGCGTTCCACCACTTCCAACTCTAGGCAGATGAAGGTACGTAACCTCATCGTTTCTCAGAGAGGTAATTTTCCCCGCGACTTCTTCCGCCAAGCTCAGGATGCGCCTAAGCTTGAAAATTTTGCTTACGTGGGAACTCTTCAGGGGTGTAACGGCTATACAATGGCTTGCACCTATGTGGGCCGTGTCCAGCTGGGTGAAGGCCGAGCGGAAGAAAATGCTTTTGTGCTTGAGTTTGTGTATGAAGGTGGAAGATGGAAACTGGACCAGACACGCCTTTTTAATCTCAGCCGTTTACCCGAAGTACGGCAGCGCTTGCATGCACGGGATATAGAGCTTCTGAAAGAACAGGATGGATTCCAGCCGTACGACCGTATACCTCCCACCCCTCCTGCATGCTCATCCCCTGCTCTTATCGGCAAGGTGTTTGTGGATTGCCCCGGGCGCGTGATTGAAATGACGATTAACGGTGTATCTCTCCATGAGTTTGATGATGAACGCCGTGCAGATGTCATTTCCGGTGGTCTTAAGAGAGGAGTGAATACCATCACATACAAAATTGAAAATCGCGAAGGCCTGCGCCGTCCCTCTATGGCAATAGGCATCTTCGTGGCGCCGGAGACTCAGGGTAATAATCCTATCTGCGTATTTGACCATATTCTGGACGCTAACGGGACTGCTGAAGGTGGCACATTCTCCTTTACCATCAGTAACGAACATATCGCTTCCATGAATCCTAGGTATGATGGCCCTAAGCCGCAGCCGTTCCACGCCGTGCCTCTTAGAGAGCGCCCTCGTGAGTAAGCTGGCTCCTTTCTCTTCGCCGGTCTGTATAAGACTGGCATTTTTTTTGACTTAAAGTCATTTTTTTACTTGACGTGGACAGTTTTATATGTTAAACAATTATCAGTTATTAACCAGTTGCTATTTTATAGTAACGCAAACACGACAATACACCATGAACAAGAAACTCATCGTCGCATTCATCGCCATTGCAGGCCTTATGAGCCTGAGCTCCTGCTATTATCACCATCATCATCATCGCGGGGGACATCCACGTTACAGCAATCCCGGTCACGGCATGTACCATCCGGGTGGACATGGGCACTACCATGCGCCGCGTCATGGCCGCCATAGATAAGATTAACACAGTCGATTAAATCAGAGTCTCCGTTCACATCCCAGTGGACGGAGACTCTTTCTATTCAGAATACTATTTCAGCCTCGTTTAAAGAGAATGAACAGAAGGCAAGAAATCGCTAGAGCGAAATTGTAGTAAAGATAAGGAATGATATCAAGGGCGCTGATAGCAGCAAGAGATGCTCCCATCAGGAGCTGAGCCCCGTAAGGAATGAGCCCTTGTATGACGCAGGAAGTTGTATCCAGCAGGCTAGCTGCGCGCTGAGGAGCAATTCCGAAGCATTCCGATATTCTGCGGGAAATGTCACCTACTGTTACGATAGCAATTGTATTGTTCGCCGTGCAGAGATTAGAGATAGCTACAGCAGCAGAAATGGTAAACTCAGCGCCACGTTTGGTTCGGACCCGGGAAGAAAGAAGGCGGATAACGTATTGTAGACCACCGTTATAGCGAATGAGCTCAAGCATTCCGCCGGCCAAAAGTGTCACGATAATGAGTTCCCCCATATCCGTCATTCCTTTTCCCATAGCACTGGCCCATTCAAGTAAGCCTAACTCGCCAGAGCAGAGAGAAAGAATCCCGGTGGAGATGATGCCTAAAATCAGGACCAACATTACATTCACACCGCACAGAGCAGTAATGAGAACAAGAAGATACGGAATAACGCGAGACCATGCAATAGCTTCGACCTCTACAGGGGCAGCATACTGCCAGCCAAGAACTATATAGATACCCAGAACCAGTAGCGCCGCAGGAATGACAATTTTGAAATTAGCACGGAACTTATCTTTCATGAGACACCCCTGGGTACGAGTAGCCGCGATAGTTGTGTCAGAAATAAAGGAAAGGTTATCACCAAAGAATGCGCCGCCGACAACGATGCCGGCCATGAGAGGTAACGGAAGACCGCTGCTGGCAGCCACACCGGCCGCAACAGGCATGAGCGCCACAATTGTACCAACGGAAGTACCAATGGAAAGAGAGATAAGACAGGCAGCTATGAAAATGCCGGCTGGAATCATGTTCGGCGGCAGTACCGAAAGAGTCAAGTTCACAGTCGAATCTACAGATCCAATGAATTTAGCAGCCCCGGCGAAAGCACCGGCGAGAATGAAAATCCAGACCATCATCATGATGTTGGTATTTGCCGCGCCTTTAGAGAAACGCTCTATTCTCAAGCTCAGTCGTGCAGGCTTGGATACAACAAAAGACCACGCGGATGCCGCCATGAAAGCCACAGTGACGGGCATCTTATAGAAATCTCCCGCTATGACGGAAGTAATCACATAGATAAGGAAAAAGACGAGCAGCGGGCTGAGAGTCCAAAGCCCTCGTTTATGATTTTTTACCGGTAATTCCATATGTTGATAATTTACTTTGATTCTGTTACGCCGATTCGATCCAAAGCGTCCACCTGTTCAAGCAGTTGCTCCGGAGTAATTTGGTTACGCATGAGCTGCCTGTAAGCAGAGATGAGAGCCACTGTCTGCTCCGGAGTTTCTTCCAACAGTTCGAGGCGGAAGCGTGTAAGCCCCATGCGGCGCATGCCTGCCACATAGCGTGCGGCTGATTGAGCCTGACCATTAAAAAGGGTATTGCGGCAGCCTTCATCGCTGCGCAGGTAGTGCATAGCATAGGTGCGGTCCATCACACGCACTCTGTGGTGTTCACAAGGTTGACCGCAATCCTTGAAGCTATGGCCTTGTGACAGGAAGGTGCAGTATACACAGTGCTCCGTATGGAACATGGGCATATGCTGATGGAGAGTGAGTTCCAGTTCCGGGCCGCAGCAGCTACGCAGCAGGTCAGCAAGCTGCTGAGCATTCAAGTCGTATGATATGGTGACGCTGCGCATACCATACCCACGAAGGACTTTCACACTTTCCGGATTAGCGGCATTCAGAGAGAAGTCTGCCACCATGGGGATTCCCTTCTCCTTAAAGTAAAGAGCTGCGCCATGGTTTCGCACCAGAACACCGTCCGGCTGTGCCGCATGAATGAACTTAAAGTACCCATTCTCACGAGGTTTCATGATGCGGAGCGTAGCAACCCAAACGGCTGTTCCGGGATAGTCTGTACGAATCTTTTCGGCTACCGGAGCAAGTTGGCGCATATCTTTAAAATCAAGATAGACTCGCTTCACGCCGGCTGCAGCCGCAGCATATGCCTGCTTGGCTTCACGGCAAAGGACAGATAAGCGGTATTTATCTGTGGCTTTAATGGGAGCAAAATCCTCCTTCCAACCGGGCCAAACAAAGGGCACTCGGGAGACTCTTGCATCGTTTGCAGTGGGCAGCGCCTCCACTAGCTCACGGCGCATGCGGTTCAGAATGCTCAGAGGCAGCATGAGACCATCCTCCAGCTCGTATGTACAAGAGCCAAGGCTGTACCCTGTGCCACCTAAGCGCGAGAACTGCGCCTCAATAACCTCCCTCGTCAATGGGCGTTTTTCAGCGGGTTCAAGAGGCTGTCCACTACCCACACTTATGCCGAGGCATTCCGCCCTCAGTTCTCCCCCCATACGTCCAGTGAAGTGAATGGCAAGCTGCCGTGCCGGAGCTTCCACCTTTCTCGCAAAGTTACACCATGTGCCATGCAGGAACTTATCCAGCGCGGGGTCAGCTGTTTTCCATAACAGGTTGCCGGGTCGAACATAGCGCCAGTCTATATGGCTGCCTTTACCGTGGAAGAACAGGCGCGTCCCCTGCACCTTCCAGATGCGCCCACCCTGCTCTTCATTTCTATCCTGCCCTGCGTCTATCACGAATCCATCTCCGGGGGCTATGGGCATAGCAGGAACACCTTCCAGCTCCACCCATCCATCTCCGGCTCGTATAATCCGCCCTGCGAGAGCGCCCCTCTTCTTTCCGAAACGCCCGTGTGTAAGAAGCGGATGGTCTGTACCATCAAGCCAGCCAAAAGAGAAGCCACGGGAGAAAGACATCTGCATGGCGTATAAATCAGCTGTTTTCTGATTCTTTGGCACCGCGTGTCCAGCCAGTGCGGCATCTAATGCACGGCGATATGCCCGCGTAGTAGCCGCTACATATTCCGGACTCTTTAAGCGGCCTTCTATCTTAAAGCTACGAACGCCGGCAGCAAGGAGCTCCGGTACTCGGTCCAGAGCGCAAAGGTCTTGCGGTGAGAAAATATAGCGGCGCTCACCAAGGTCGCGCAAGCGCCCGTCCACTTCAAGGCGGTATGGCATACGACAGGCCTGAGCGCATTCTCCACGATTGGCACTGCGTTGCCCAAGGCTCTCGCTGGTAAGGCACTGACCGGAATAAGCTACACACAGTGCGCCATGGCAAAATACCTCAATGGGCTTACTCGTAGCCTTCGAACAGGCCTCAATTTCCTTGAGTGACAACTCTCGAGAGAGAACGATTTGCTGCGGATCAAACGCGTCATCCACCCAACGCACGGCTTCAGGACTGCTTACAGTCATCTGAGTGGAAATGTGCAGCTCAATTTTCCAGCGCCCTTCGCGCCGATATTTGCTGATAAGAGAAGCCAGACCTAGGTCCTGCACAATTACACCATCCACTCCAGCTCCATCAAGCGCGTCCACATAACTGAGCGCTTCTTCCATCTCTGCCGGAAAGATGAGAACATTCATCGTCACATAGGCCCTTACTCCGCACTCATGGAGAAAAGGCACCAGAGAACGAAGGTCTTCTCTGGTGAAATTGTCCGCCCTCATGCGGGCATTGAACTGATCTAACCCGAAATAAACAGCATGTGCCCCATTTGCCACAGCGGCACGTACACAATCCCAATTGCCGGCAGGCGCGAGTATTTCCGGAGAATGCTCAGTCATGACTGAGCCTATTGTCCATAAAACCATCTATTTTGCAAGCCTAAAATCATCATCTTACGGGTTCAGGGGTACCACATTTGAAGATGATTATCCCTGGTAAGTGTTCATCCAGAGCATAGGTCTGGATAACCGGCGTGCCCAATCTTCGATAAGCATTACTTAAAAGATGATTAACCCTTTCGGAACTCATGCCTACTGAGACCAATTCTTCCACATAGGCGGTGACATAAGTACCATCTTTCTTGTGCCTGCTCCATACAAGAAGGTCGTACACACTCCGGAACGAGGCATAACGGTACGGATAGTACAGTTCTGGAGAGACTGCCGCCGGATAGATACGACGGTCCCAGCAGTGATCCCGTTCTATCAGCTTATCCGGTAATGCGAAGTGCGAATGAAGAATGCGACCGGGTTCATCCGGCATAGGGTCACTGTACGTACAGTCCACATGAACCCAACGCTTATCTAGTAACACCAAGTTCCAGCAGTGATTTTCTCCGTTTTGTGAGGTGCCAGCTACAAAAATATTCTGAATACCTGCCATACTCAGAAGAAGTCCATAGGTTCGCGTGTAGGAATCACATACACCTTTCCTTGTCAGCAAAAGGTGAGCGGTGGCATTTGCTGTATCCTTGCCGTGAAGCTCAATTTTATACTGACAGGTCTGCACGAGATGGTCATGCAGAGCAAGTGCGCGGTCGTAATCAGAGCTATACCGGGCACAGACAGAACGTACAAGGTCCTCTGCTATGGAAAGTGCTCGCTTCTGATCATCATTCAGCATGGCGCGCATTTGAGGAACTTCATGCGCCTTCAGCATTAGAACATTATCAGCGTAGATAGGAGTAAGGCTCACCTCATTATTTCTTGTTGTTATCGAGAAAAACACAACAGAACCTTCTCTCATAAGCTGTTCCGCCACGCTTCTTGCGTGTTCAAAAGCGTCACCGCTTCCGGTATAACGGTACTGAATTTCGGGGCTTACTTGTTCAATGCAGCCCAGTGCATATGCCATTATCGCGCCCTTATCCCCTAATTCCGGTGTATGGCTACCGGAATTAGGTATCACGTGCCCACTGTTACTTGTGTAGAATCCTGGCGTGGAATAAGAGCATCCGCTTGTAAGAATAGCTGTGAATATGGCCAGAACTCTCCGCATGGAGCGTATAATAGCAGACTTCCGCCTGTCCGTAAAGCATAAAGCTGTGCATATATAAAGAGCATTTGCGAGCTGCTGACGCCGTGTAGACTTGACAGAGCTCGCACGCGCGGGCATAATACTGTGCGTTATGTTAAACCTTTATGATACACAGTCGGGGGCGATGAAGCCCGTGCAGGCAGAGGACGGCAAGCAGCTGCGCTTCTACTGTTGCGGCCCGACCGTGTATGCAGCTGCTCATATCGGTAATTTCCGAACCTTCGTGGTGCAGGATGTTTTCCGCCGCGTAGTGGAGCTTGGTGGCCTGCGCACCAAGCATGTGCGTAACCTGACGGATGTGGACGACAAGACCATCCGCAATTCTCAGGCTCAGGGGATGCCTCTGGGCGAGTATACGGCCAAATGGACTGCCAAGTTCCATGATGACTGCAAGGCGCTGAACTGCCTTGCTCCGCACGTTGAGCCCAGTGCCGTTGGCCATATCAAGGAGCAGCTTGACATCGTTCAGAAGCTTATGGAGGGTAATCATGCCTACCAGAGCGATGACGGCTCTGTATACTTCCGCATCTCTTCATACTCCGAGTACGGTCGCTTGGCACATCTCGACCGTCAGGAACTGGACCTCGGCAAGACAGCTAACACTCGTGCTGATACGGATGAGTACGAAAAGGATAGCGTAGCTGACTTCGTGCTGTGGAAAGCTCGCCGCCCTGAGGACGGCCCTAACTTCTGGTCCTCCCCCTGGGGCGAGGGACGCCCTGGCTGGCACCTCGAATGCTCTGCCATGAGCCATAAGTACCTGGGAGACACCTTTGACTTGCACTCCGGTGGTGTAGACCTCGTGTTTCCCCATCACGAGAATGAGATAGCTCAGAGCCGCTGTGCCTGCGGTGGTGAGTTTGCGCGCCATTGGTTCCATGTAACCCACCTTCTGGTGGATGGCGCCAAGATGAGCAAGAGTCTCGGTAATATGTACACTCTGGATCAGCTTCAGGAAATGGGTTACACCCCGGCTGCTCTTCGCTATGTGCTGGCAGGTGCTTATTATCGCCGCCCTCTGAACTTTACCCTTTCCGGCATGAAGGATGCCACTAGCGCCCTCAACAAGCTTGGCCGTTTCGATAAGGAGCTTGCCAAGGCCAGCGGCGCTAAGGAGCCTACCTATCGTGACCTCGTCAAGAAGGCTCCTGATCTTGGCGCGTTCCAGCCCGCATGGGATAGCCTTGAGGACGATTTGAATGGGCCTGAAGCCCTCGGGCATGTATTCAGCGCAATGAAGGGCATTAAGCCCTCTGAGCTGGATGCTGCTGCCGCTACGGCAGTATGGAGTGCTTTCCGCTTCATTATGGAAGCCCTTGGTCTGCAGCTCCCGGATCCGGATGCCGATATTGAAGTTCCTGAGGACATTAAGGCTATAGCAGATGAGCGCTGGGCCGCTCGTTTGGCTAAAGATTGGGCCACGGCTGACGCCCTCCGCGGCAAGCTTGCCGAACTTGGCTGGGCCATGAAGGATGGCAAGGATGGCTATAAACTCACCAAGGCATAAAATATCATGGATAACAAGGATCTTTCTCTGCTCGGCAAGCACAGCGAGTTCTTCCGCACTCCGGAGGAGGCTAAGCTTGAAGCTTTCCCTAACCGTAGTCCGCAGCGTCCATACGTGGTAACTCTTACCACATATGAGTTCTCTTCACTTTGCCCCGTAACCGGACAGCCGGACAGTTGCGAGCTCACCATTACTTATACTCCTGCAGAAAAAGTTGTGGAAACCAAGAGTCTGAAGTATTATCTTGTTTCCTTCCGTAACTATGCAGCTTTCAATGAACAGGTAGTCAACCGTATTCTGGATGACCTTGTGGCTGCTGTAGCCCCTGCATGGATGAAGGTGGAGGGTAAGTTCGGAGCACGTGGCGGCATTCAACTTACCTGCACAGCCGAGCATCAGCCGGAAAATCGTCCCGCATGAAAGTAGCAGTTCTGCTCTCCGGCGGGCTGGATTCCACCACCGCACTTTACTGGGCGCACCACCACCATGAGGTTGTGTGCGCCCTCTCTTTTGATTACGGCAGTAATCATGGGGCAAAAGAGCTAGCTTGTGCCCGCTACCAAGCTGAGAAGCTCGGGGTAGCCTATCATGAAATTAATCTGCGCAGCATCTCAACGCACCTTCGCAGCGCTCTTCTTAGCGGCGCGGATGCGATACCCTCAGCAGATTATGCTGAGGAGAATCTGAAACAAACGGTTGTGCCCTTCCGTAATGGAATTTTCCTTGCTATAGCCGCAGGTATTGCAGAGAGCAATGGCGCTGAAGGTATAGTTATTGCTGCGCATGGGGGAGACCATGCTCTTTATCCGGACTGCCGGGAAGATTTCATGGCTGCCATGTCCTCCGCTATTTCTCTGGGAACATACGTCAATCTTCAGATTTTGCGTCCCTTCATTGCAAATAGCAAAGAAGAAATCACAGCAATTGGTGCCTCGCTCGGAGTCGATTTTTTCCACACTTATTCTTGTTATTGTGGCCGGGAGAGGCACTGTGGCCAATGTGCCACATGCCGTGAACGCCGCGCCTCATTTAGTGCCGCCGGGGTTCCGGACCCCACGCTATACGAGAATTAAGCGCCTTTACTAAGGTGCTTAATTCTCCACGAATACAGCCGTGCCGATATCGCAATGTTCAAAGAGATATCTTGCATCATTCATTGTGAGGCGGATGCAACCATGAGATGACGGCCGGGAGCGAACTCTGCCTTGGTGGAGGCCTACGCCATCAAAGGTCAGGCGCAAGAAGAACGGCATTGAGGCATTATTGTACAGATTAGACCTGTGTTCTCTGTGCTTTTCCAGTACATGAAAATGCCCGGTTGGCGTGGGAGTAGCGCTTTTTCCACTGCATATTCTGAACGCCCGAAGTTGCCGATTTCCAAGCATCAGGTATCCTTTTTGTTCACCAAGGCGGATGATAATATGTAGCCCTTTCTTCTCCATGGCGGAGAGCGTTTCCGAATGCGCTCGGTTATATGCTTCTGCCGCTCTTCGTGCATGCCACATAGCCACATCTCGGGCGGCTCTCCTAGCGCGGCGTATGCGGCGGAGCTGTTGGCTAGTAAAGACGGTACCATCCGGCATAGGCTCAGAGATGGATTCCTCATCTTCCGGATAAATAAAGCGAACGCGCCCGTCTTGTTCAACCCGCCGGGGAAGGCTGTGCAAGAGGTTAGCCTGCGCCTCCGTCAAGTTCCAAGATGGATTGATATCGATGAGAACAGGTTCGCGAGAACGTCGCACCATAGCAACATTGGGATCGCGATATTGAACGAGCGGAGCGGACGGCAGTGGTGGCGTTACTAAATAATTCAAACTGATAGGTTCATACCTCTTCTGCACTCCCGGTGAGCATAGGCCCGCAGGAATGAACACTAGAAAGAGGATGAAAAGCAGTTGAAAAACGTACATGAAGTAGACGCTCACAAACTATCATATATGTATTCATGTGGCAAGGCCTTTCCGAGACATGATTTATACCGATGCTACACTTGTATATTCATTCCTTAGGTACACGTACACATTCATAAAGTACACAATATAGCTAATGAGGTAAAAAGACTTGCAAAATGGGCACGGAGCTGCTAGACTCACGCGCGCAACGCGTAACTAGTAACACGAAACTGAAACAATGCCGAGTGTACTGATAAAGACTTATGGTTGCCAGATGAACGAACGTGACAGCGAACAGGTGCTGAGCATGTTTCTGGCAGGTGGTTATGAGATAACGAAGGATGAAGCTGAGGCTGATGTCATCCTTATCAACACCTGCTCTGTGCGTGAAAAGGCAGAGCTTAAGGCTTTGGGGAAGATGGGGTTACTCTGTTCCCGTCCCACCGCGAAGCCTTGGGTTGTGTATGGATTTATGGGCTGCATGTGTCAGAGCCGTCAGCGCAGCCTTTTCCGTGATTTACCCCGTCTTGATTTGGTGTGTGGCACTCGCCAGTATCATAATGTGTACAAACATTGCAATCGCCTGTTGCGCAGCCGCTTGGGGCAGAATATCACAGAACCGTTCCGCCGTGGCGCTCACATCTGCGCGGTGGACCATGAAGATGGTTTCCAAAATGCCATTAAGGACCACCTGCCCCCTGCCGGTAACTGTACAGCCTTCGTTTCCATTATGCAGGGCTGTGATATGAAGTGCTCGTACTGCATTGTTCCTAGCACTCGCGGCAGTGAATGCAGCCGCCCTCAGGAAGATATTCTGGTGGAAGCCCGTGAGCTTGTGGCCCGTGGTGTGAAGGAAATCACCCTGCTGGGGCAGATTGTGAACCGTTACGGTAAGGATGAGCCTGTAGTGAATGGCAGCGGCGCCTTTGTCCGCCTGCTGGAAGCACTGCACGAGATTGATGGATTGGAGCGTATTCGCTTCACCTCCCCCCATCCCATAGGATTCCGTCAGGATTTGGTGAATGCTTACACCTATCTTCCTAAACTCTGCAGCCACATTCACTTCCCTATGCAGAGTGGTAGTGATCGTATTCTCAAACTCATGCTGCGCCCCTACAAGAATGAAAAATATCTTCAGCTTTGTGAGGCCATGCGAGAGGCACGCCCTGACCTTGCCATCACGACGGATATCATTGTCGGATTCCCCGGAGAGACGGATGAGGACTATCTGCAGACAAAAGCTGCAGTGGAGCGCATTCAGTTTGACAATGCCTTTATATTCCAGTATTCCCCGCGTCGGGATACACCTGCTGCCGCTATGGCTGAGCAAATTTGCCTGCGTGTGAAGGAAGAACGAAACCATGACCTGCTGGAGTGTGTGAACCGCATCGCCACCGCGCGCAACATGGCCTTGGTGGGTTCTCAGCAGACCATTCTGGTGGAAGGTCCCAGTAAGAACAATCCGGAGCGTCTTCAAGGACGCACATCTCAGAACAAGCCCGTTATCATTGATGGCGGCACAGCTGAAGTTGGCAGCATTGTTCCCGTCCGGATTGATGAATGTACCGGGTTTACGCTTTACGGTTCTGTACAGAAATGAAGCCCCTCGTCGCACTTTTAACCTTCGTTGCAATCGTCTGTCCCGCTCTTGCTGAGTGGCAGATGGAGATTCCTGCGGACATTCGCACGAATTATCTGGAGCCAGACCGCGTGCTTAGTGAGGAGGCCTGTGACTGGCGCGGACCGGTTGGTGCCATTTTTCAGCCGGCTGTGCAGCACTGTAATTCCGCAAGAGAGGCAGTTCTCCATATCGCATCTCATATGACGGAGTTGACCGGTACATACTATTCTGCAGAACGCCGCAAGCAGGATATGAATGCGCTGGAAGCACTTGAGGAGAAAAAAATCTCATGCACCGGGCAGACCATACTCATGGTATGCGCCTTCCGTTCGGTGGGGATACCGGCGCGAGCTGTAGGTATCCCTACTTGGAACCACATACAAGGTAATCATACATGGCCGGAGGTATGGCTGGATGGAGAGTGGCAAATGATAGAGTTCAACGAAAAGGACTTTAATACTCCGTGGGTGATGGAAAATATCGGCATGCTTGATGCGAGTCATCCGTGGCAGAGGATAGTCGCCCAATGCCCACAGGGGCGCCGAATTTTCCCCGTGGGTAATATGCGCAGCAACCGCATCACAGCAGAAGATGTCACGGAACGCTACCGCAAACTCGCTGCGGCCTGGTATGCAGAAAATGGTCTGCCACCCGACATGCAGAGATTGATGGTGGACGTGCAGCCTCGCGTAGACGCGGAAATAATGGTACAATTAGTGACAGCAGACGGCACCATACTGGAAACAATGCCCCTTCCCACCACACGAGATGATGTACGCAAGTTTGCTACGTTCAGCCTGCCGCGCAGCGGACAGCACTATCTTGTATTCCCGGGTAATGTAAAGTTCCCCGTTCAGGCCACACAAGGCCCGGTTCATATCCTGCGGCTTCGTCGGCAGTAAATGAACCCGTTCGTACATTGTCACGGCACTACGCGTTTTAAGGCGTCATGTCGCGGCCTTTGGTGTGCCGGCATAGACAATCTGCCCGCCATCATCTCCGGCTCCGGGGCCTAGTTCAATAAGATAATCTGCACAAGATAGGATTCCCTGGTGGTGCTCAATGCACAGCACGGTATGTCCGGCCGTGCGCAGACGGTATAGAGCCCGTAACAACATGTCAACCTCGCGGAAGTGTAATCCGGTGGAGGGTTCATCCAGCACAAAAAGGAGTTTCTCGCCATCTCTACGCCCACGTTTAGGGGCGGCTTTCGCTAGATATGTAGCAATCTTCACACGCTGCGCCTCACCGCCAGAAAGAGTAGTCACAGCGCGATCCAGAGGCATGTAACCGAGCCCAATATCATGCATAGCTTGCAGAATGGCCGCGGCTGAGGGAATTGGTGCAAAGAATTCTAGAGCTTCGTCCACAGTTTGAGCCAGAGCCTGGGCAATAGATTTACCCCGCCAAGTTACCTCGAGAGTCTCCCTATTATAACGTGAACCATGGCAAGCATCACAAGGAGTGTACAGGTCAGCAAGGAAATTCATATCCACCTGCAGGCGGCCGCTGCCTCCGCAGCGCTCACAGCGACCGCCACGAGCGTTCAGTGAGAATCGTGCGGCGGTGTACCCCCTTTGGCGAGAAAGAGGGAGTGCTGCATATAACGGACGCAGGGCGTCCAGCAGTCCTGTAGCTGTTGCAGGGGTTGACCTCGGTGACGCACCAAGAGGGCTCTGATCCAGCAGAACTGCTCTGGCCAGCCCCTCCGCCCCCTTTACTTTGCCGGCTTTCATCGCAGGCAGCAGACATTCATGTACAAGTGTACTCTTGCCAGAACCTCCGGGGCCACTCAGGCAAGTAAATGCCCCCAAAGGAAAGCGCAGTGTAACATCTTTCAGATTGCGAGCCTTAGCGTGGCGAAGTTCCGCCCACTTGCTAGCCTGAACATCCAAGGCGCTTGCCTCAGAAAATTGTTTCCGACCGGATAGCCATGCGGAAGTAGGAGAGCTCACATTTGACAAGAAGTCCATATATGTGCCTTCTGCAAGCACAGCTCCGCCCTCCGGACCGCTTCCCGGCCCCATTTCCACTAGCCAATCCGCTTCAGCCAGCAGTTGCGGGTCATGTTCCACCACGAGGATAGTATTGCCTTTATCACGCAAGCGTTTGAGCGCTGTAATGAGCTTTGCAGTTTCTGTAGGGTGCAGACCAATAGTTGGTTCATCCAGAATATAAAGAACGCCGGAGAGACCTCCTCCTATCTGCCCGGCGAGTCTGGCACGTTGCAGCTCTCCGCCTGAAAGCGTGGACGCTGAGCGAGAGAGTGAGAGGTACCCCAGTCCAAGCTCAATCAGGCAATCCAGGCGGCGCTGTAATTCATGCACTGCTGTTTGAAGGGCTTCTTGAAACACCGGAGGTATGCTTAGCTCCGACAGCATATCTCGATTCTTTTGTACGGTGAGAGAACAAAAATCTCCCAGATTAATCTCTTTCTCGCCGAAAAGCAAGGTGACAGCAAGAGCTACCGGGTTCAAACGCATTCCTTTGCATGCAGGGCATACGAT
Source organism: Akkermansia sp. (assembly GCA_045540095.1). Lineage (GTDB taxonomy): Bacteria > Verrucomicrobiota > Verrucomicrobiia > Verrucomicrobiales > Akkermansiaceae > Akkermansia. The sequence goes on along the minus strand of JAZQGN010000015.1, from coordinate 118,630 downwards.
AGACTCCCCGTTAGACTTCTCTTTCATACCTGAACCCTCGCATTCAGTACAAAAGCCTCGGGGCGAATAATGTGAGAAAAATCCCGGAGTTAAATCCGGCAGAGTAAAGCCCGTATCAGCATTCCGGTAACGCGTATGGAAACAGCTTAGCCGCGGCTCGTCTCCCTTTTGCTGAATGAGAGCGCGAAGTTCATCCGGCCACAGCCTCAATGCCACTTGTACGGAATCCGCCACACGGGCTTCACCTCCAGCGCGTATGATGATACGGTCCACCACAAGCTCGCACACATCCCCCTCACGTGGAGGATTGGATTCGAGTTCCTCCAAATCTCGAATTTGCCCCGCAACACGAACTCGTAAATATCCTAGCTTCCTCAGTTGAAGAATGTCACTCTGCGGCTCTCTACCGAAAGCAGGGGAAAGAGGTGCGAGGAGCGTAAGCCGAGTACCTTCCGGCAATGAACATAAGGTCGATGTAATCTCATCCGGACTCAAGCGGGTAAGCATTTCACCGGTGGCAGGGTCATGAGGAATGCCGATAGCCGCATAAATGATACGGAGATAATCCAGCGTTTCAGTAATGGAGCCGAGCACAGCGCGATGATGACCGGAGGGCATATGCTGCTCCAAACAAAGTGCGGGAGGCAGTCCATCTATAGCATCTACTCTAGGCTTTTCCGGGCGCGCAAGAAGCCTACGGGCTCCTGTGGAAAGGCAATCCAGAAAGCGCCGACGGGATTCAGCAAAAAGTGTATCGTGAGCCAGCGTGCTCTTGCCGGACCCGCTTGGTCCCATCAGCGCTATAATCTTACCGGAAGGCAAGGTAAGATTAACGTGGCGCAGATTATTCTGCGAGGCTCCGGTTATGTGAATATTCACGGCCTTGATTCGGAGATATAAGCTTCTTATTCCGGAGTTACATTATGCCATTGACCACGATGGATGCCGCCTTCTTCCACTCTGAGAATAGGGGAATAGCAATCACCATATAACTCTCCGCCCCGGTGAATCACGATACTCTTCTTCGCTACAATTCTCCCGGTCAAACGTCCGTGCACTACAAGCTCATCAGTCGTCACTCCCTGCGCAAGAACAACATCCGTGGCTTTATCTACCAACATGCGCTTTGCCTGTACTGAGCCCTCTATTCTATTGTTGCAGCTCACTCGCAAAGTTCCGCTGCAGCGGTACGCGCCGGAACCTCGCCCATTAAGTGTGCAATTATTGCATACAATGGAAAGCTGAGAAAGCACGGCATCTGGCAGCACCGTTACGTTACCCAGAGTCCGCACGGTCAAGCGTTGTGCACCGGGTTTCAAATCCACATCCGTCATCTTCAAGTGAGCGTGACAGTGGATACAGTTCGCAGAGAGTGCGGCCATCGGCACCTGAGAGGCCATCCCACACTCGTAGCATACAACCTCGCGCTTAGGGACCTGTGGCTTTTCCGGACGAGATACAAACGAGGTGAGCGCAACACGTCGGTTGCGCTCACTCTCAGGTAAAAGCCCGGATACTACAGGCACATTCAGCGGCTCTGTTCTGTACCCGGGCATAGTAATTTACATTCGGCTTAGCCGAGAAGATTATTGTCACTGCTGGCAGGAGCCTTAGCTGTCTTGGCCTTCTTGGGCATCACGGAAGAAGCCGCGGAAGGAGCTGCATTACCGGTGGCAACACCTACCATACAGTGGCCGATGAATACAGCACCCTCCTGAATGGAAATCTTAGAAGCTGTCACATCACCCACCAGCTCTGCGGTAGCAGAAAGCTCCACGCGGTCAGTCACCACGACATCACCGGTCACATGACCATGGATGATGGCGCTGCGGGTACGAACAGCAACCTTAGTCTGGTCACCAGCCTGAATGGTGGCGTTGGAGCCAACGGTCAACTCACCATCGGAAGTGATTTCACCCACCACGGAGCCGTCCACAAGCAGGTCGTCCGTAAAACGGAGAATACCCACCACGGAAACGTCAGAATTAAGCACGTTACGGGAAGCTACAGACGTATTGGTAACGGAAGCCTCAGTTCCAAAGGGTGCGGCAGGAGTCTCTACTGCGCTACCACCGAAGTATCCACCCTGAGTAGCTACCTCGGGGGTAGAAGTCGGGGCCGTCCAATCACTCGGAATATCGGCAAAATCATTAGTCGGCGCAGCTGTAGGAGAAGCGGGTTTCTGGCGAGAAGCGTATCCTTTAAACATAATCGTATCGTAGTAAAAGATTTTGGAAGACGTGCGGCTTATTGAGGCCTTTTTTCGCTGTTTATGTTACCTTTTTGCGGACTTTTTGTCCATACGAATTTACGTCAGAGTCGTATTTTTTTCTCAAGACGTGGAAAGATGCTTGCCAAGCGTTTAAAATTAGGGTAGATTGTAATCATGTCCGCAAAACGATTTATTCTGAATGAGACAAGTTATCATGGTCATGGTGCCATTAAAGAGATTGTGACTGAGGTGAAAAACCGCGGTTTTGCCAAGGCTCTTGTGGTAACGGATGCTGATCTGGTACGCTTCGGCGTAGTGGCCAAAGTGACATCCCTCCTTGAGGCTGCAGGTTGTGCCTACGAGATTTACGACAAGGTAAAGGCCAACCCCAGTGTGGCTGTAGTAGAGGCCGGCGTAGAGGCCTTTAAGGCAGCCGGTGCTGACTACATGATTGCCATTGGCGGTGGTTCCCCACAGGATACGGCCAAAGCCATCGGCATTATCATTAACAACCCCGAGTTCGCTGATGTTGTATCTCTGGAGGGGCTTGCTCCCACCAAGAACAAGTGCGTACCCGTGATTGCAGTAGCTACCACAGCCGGCACCGCTGCTGAGACAACTATCAATTACGTTATCACTGATGAGGCTAAGCGCCGCAAGTTCGTGTGCGTTGACCCTCACGATATCCCCGTGGTTGCCGTGGTTGATCCTGATATGATGTCCTCTATGCCTGCCGGTCTTACCGCTGCTACAGGTATGGACGCCCTCACTCACGCTATTGAAGGTTATACCACTCTGGCTGCCTGGGAGCTTGCTGACACCCTGAACCTGAAGGCTATCGAGCTTATCGCCAAGAGCCTCCGCAAGGCTGTAGTGAATGATCCTGATGGCCGTGAAGGTATGGCCTTGGGTCAGTATATGACCGGCATGGCTTTCTCTAACGTAGGCCTTGGCGTTGTGCACGGTATGGCTCATCCTCTGAGTGCCTTCTACAACACACCTCACGGCGTGGCAAATGCCGTCCTCCTTCCCTATGTGATGGAGTACAATGCCCCCTACACCGGTGAGAAGTTCCGCGAGATTGCTCGAGTAATGGGTGTACAGGGTGTAGATTCCATGAGCCAAGACGAATACCGCAAGGCTGCCATCGAGGCTGTTAAGAAGCTCTCTGTGGATGTGAAGATTCCTCAGACTCTGGCCGAAATCGGCGTGAAGGAAGAGGACCTTGAGGCCCTGACTGACGCCGCAATGGCTGACGTCTGCACCGGTGGCAATCCCCGTCCCTGCACTTGGGAAGAGGTGCTGCAGGTTTACAAGACTGCCTACAATGGTTGATTAGGATAACACTGTTTTGTTTTCAGAACCGCTGCGGATGTGTCCGCAGCGGTTCTTTTTTCTTGCACATCCTGTTAATTTATCGCAAGATAAAGGCATGAATAAACTTTTCTCCCTGTTCGCAGCGACAAGTTGTCTAGTAGCTCCAGTTATGGCGGCTGCAGAATGGAATATGGATTATGCAGCGGCTAGGGAGAGGGCTCTGGCAGAAGATAAGAACATCTTGGTGTTTTTTACCGGCTCAGACTGGTGTGGCTGGTGTGCAATTTTACGCCGCGAGGTGCTGGACACTGCGGAGTTTCTGAATTTTGCAACTGAGCGCTTCGTTTTACTAGAGATTGATTTACCCAAAGATACGTCCCGAATACCTGCTGACACCTTGTCACAGAATCGCGATTTGATGGTAAGATATAACATTACGATGTTTCCTTCATTGATTGCCATTTCGCCGGATGGCATACTTTTAGGAGGAATCGCCGGAGGTAGAAACACGAGGGAAGCAGTTATCACCCCACTGAGGCAAGCCCATGAAAATGCCGCTATCCTGAAACAAGCGGATTCTTCACTAGGAGCTCAACGCGCAGCTATACTCATGAGTTTCTACCAAAATATCCCCTCTGCGTTCCGGGACAACATGGCGGCCCTTAGAGAGGAAATTGCAGCTTTAGACCCGACGGATGAAACCGGTGTCCATGCTGAAATTCGCGACATTGAATTGGCAAGTCATACACTAACGCAGGCCAGCAGATTGCAAGCAGAAGACGCCATCACGTTACTCATTAAATCCCTGCCCTCCGTCTCCAACGCTCGTAGACAGACACTGCAAGTTGCCTTGGCTGATCTTCTGCGAGAACGTATCTATCAACGAACACTAACGGCTGATACGCTCGACGACATCGAGGCTATTCGGCTTGATAACCTGCTTCTTATTCAGCACTGCCTCCACCCTGATGCCAGAGCCGGCGCAATGGCATCGCTGAACCGAGACTTCGCATCTCCTGAACGATTGCTCGAAAAACTTCGCAGGGAGCGAGCGGAACGTGGTTCAGACAGCAAGTGATTTCTTCTTGCAATCACAACAAAACATGCTAAAATATCCACATAAGAACTTTCTCCATCTGATTTCATGAGTAAAATAACCCCTTATCTTTTTGGCATCTCGGCTGCTACAGTCACCATTCTGACAGCCGGTGTGTTTTCTGTTATCATCAGTCCTGCAACAAAGAAAAGCAATCTGCCTGTGCCCACTACTCCGGAGCAGGCCGAGGCTGTGGCAAACGTCATCATGCAGAGTAAGTGTGCTGCCTGCCACGGAGCTAACCCTCAGTTTAATGGCCTTTCGAATCTGCTTTCTCTTGGGCAGGTAAAGCGTGACATTCAGGGGGCTCAGCGAGCCTTCGTCATGACTCCTGATGGCTCTATCCGCCATAGCGATGTAGATTTCCGCAAGATGGACCAAGTGCTGCGCACTCGCAGTATGCCCCCAGCTCTTTACACGGCTGTACATCTTGGCTCCGGCCTTACCATGGATGATGTAACATTGCTGCGTCACTACTATTCTGAGGATGCCGCAATTCGTCGCACGTTCTCCCCCATTCGCCCTGCTCATATGTCAGAGGCCGAGTTTGTGGCGCAAGCTTGGGGTATCCCGGCGGATGCAGCGGCCCGTACCCCTGAGGCAATGCAGCAGGCATGGGCAAAGGTGTATCTGGGCCGCAGACTTTTCCATGACCCCCGCCTCTCCACGACTAATCAGGTATCCTGTGCCAGCTGTCATGACCTCACCCGTGGAGGCACGGATAATCTGCCCAAGTCCGAGGGTGTTCCCGGCCCGGATGGTAAGCCTCAGCTTGGTGGTGTGAATGCGCCCACCGTGTACAATGCAGCGGGTAATATCCGCCAGTTCTGGGATGGACGAGCAGCCGATCTTCAGGAACAGGCAGGTGGTCCTCCCCTGAATCCTGTGGAAATGGGTTACAGCAAACCTGAAGACTGGAATGAAATCGCAGCTAAGCTGAAGGATGACCCAGAGTATCGTATTCTCTTCCCCCTTGTATATGGTGAAGCTGGTATTACAGCGGAAACCATCACGAATGCCATTGCGGCCTTCGAGCGCACCCTTGTCACGCCGGATTCAGACTTTGACCGCTATCTTACCGGTGATGCCACGGCCATGACTGAGCAGCAGGTAGAAGGTATGCACACCTTCCTGAATTACGGTTGCGCTACTTGCCATGGCGGCCCGACGCTCGGTGGTCAGAGCTTTGAGTTCATTAACACGCATGCTGACTTGCGGGCACATGCTGAGGGGTATACGGAAGGAGCCCACGGTCTTCAGGACTTCACGCGTAAAGAAGAGCACCGTGATATGTTCCGCGTGCCGAACCTTCGCAACATCGCGCTCACGGCTCCGTACTTCCACACCGGTACCGTTAGCAAGCTTGAAGACGCTGTGCGTATCATGTTTGATACGCAGACCCGCACCACAGCTAGTGAGTCACAGGTAGAGAACGTGACGGCCTTCCTCCGAGCCCAGACCGGTCGTTACTATGGCAAGCCTCTTGATGTGCTTGACCAAGCTGATATTCAGCCTAATTTTGACGCCGCGCAACTTCCGGGCAATTCTGAGCAAACATCTGAGCAGGAGTAATGATTCGCATATCTACTCTAGCTAGTAGTAGTAAAGGGAATGCCACCGTCATCTCAGGCGGTGGCACCCATTTATTAGTGGATGCAGGCATCAGCGCCACACGCATTCGCAGGGGTCTGGAAGAATGCGGGCTCTGTGTTCGCCAGCTTTCCGGTCTGCTCTTTACACATGAGCATACGGACCACACCTGTGGGCTGGGTGTGCTTTCCAAAAAGGATAGCCTTCATATTTACTGCACGCGTTATCTCGGGCAGGATTTGAGACCCGTGGCACCCTCGGCTACCTTTTCCTACATAGAACCGGGCAGCCGTGTGCAGATTGGTGCTTTTCAAGTAACGCCGTTTCAGGTAAGTCACGATGCCACAGACCCAGTGGGCTACCTCTTCGAATGCGATGGCGTGAAGCTTGGTTACATTACTGATACAGGGAGAATTATGCGCGGCATGGATAGCCTTATGCAGGGTGTGCATGCACTCTATCTTGAGTCCAACTATGACCACGCTATGCTGTATAACTCAGGGCGCCCTATGCATCTCATAGAGCGTATTGAGAGCAACTTTGGGCACCTTTCTAACGAGCAGGCCGGCGAGTTCGTGCGCCAGATTGCACATCCGGACTTGCAGCATATTGTTCTTGCCCATATAAGCCAAGATTGTAATACGCCCGATAAGGCTCGTTTAGCTATGCAGCAGACGTTAGATGAATTGCAATTGGGTACCAACTTACACTGCGCACCGGCGGCATATCGCCTGCCTTGGATAAATGTGACACCCTAAATTTCTTGCTGGACAAGCTCCGGCAAATTAATATAATAACGAATAACCATGACTAAGAGATCCATCCTTTTGATGTTGGCAGCCATGACTGTTTCCCCCTTGATGGCACAGACCGCCAGACAAATTGCTGACAGCCTCAGCGTTCCCGCCTCAATAAAGAGCGGCGAGTTCATGCCTATTCCCACCGCTGACGGTGCTACCGTAGAGTTCCTTGGTGCGGACTATGAGGGCATTATTTCCCAGAGTGGAGATTGCCTGTTCGCCTCTGATGTTTTGAGTGATACTCCCGTCATCATCAACTTCCGCGTAAGGAAGAATGGAGAGGAAGCGTTCAGCCGTGATTATCCTGTGCGCGTATCCCCCCGTGGCGTGGCCGACGATGGCTGCACAGCAGGCAATGCTAAGCCACAGGTCATTCCCTCTCTGCTCCAGTGGAACGGCGGCACCGGTTCTTTTGCCGTAGGTGATACGGTGAAGGTATACATTGCTCCCGAAGCAGCGGAGCTTCGTGATATCATTGTGGCTGATTTGGCCGCCATCACCGGAGCCGAGGTGCAAGTTGCCAATGCCCCCAATGAAGCCTCCTCCATTAACTTCGTGATTGATTCCCGTATCTCCGGTGAAGTCAGTGATGAAGCTTATGGAATGGAGGCTCAGGAGGGCGTGGTGACCATCAGCGCTCGCTCAGCTAAAGGGTTAATGTGGGGCTCTCGCACTGTGCTGCAGATACTCAAGTTGAGCGAAAACCGCATTCCTTGCGGCCGTGCTTGGGATGAACCCCGTTACCGCGTGCGCGGTGTACTTTTTGACGCTGCCCGTACCCCCTACACTCTTGATGACCTCCGCAAGGTCATCGATACCATGGCGTGGTATAAGATGAATGACCTTCACATCGTCATCAACAATAACTACATCTTCCTTGAAGAGTACGTGAAGGATGGTCGCGACCCGCTCACTGAGGCTTACACCGCATTCCGTCTGGAAAGCCGCATGGTGGGTGAAAACGGCGTGCCGCTTACCGCACAGGACGTATTCTACACCAAGCGAGAGTTCCGCGAGCTCATTGATTATGCTCGCGTACGCGGCGTCAATATCGTACCTGAGTTTGATACCCCCGGTCACGCTCTTTCCTTCACCCGTGTTCGCCCGGACCTCATTTATCAGGGCCCGATGGGCAATCCCGGCCGCCGCAGTGATCATATTGATGCCGCCAATCCTGAAACGCTCAAGTTTGTGGGTGAGGTGCTGGATGAATACCTGCTGCCGGACGCTGAATTGGAACGCCCCGTTCTGGAAGACTGCGTGATTCACGTGGGCGCTGATGAGTTCTATGGTGATGCCGAGTCTTACAGAAAGTATTGTGATGGCCTCCTCCGCTATGTGCTTGGCCGTGGCTACACTCCGCGTGTTTGGGGAAGTCTTACTCACAAGCCCGGTAAAACACCCGTTATTGCCGAGGGCGTGGAAATGAACCTCTGGAGCAGTCAGTGGCAGAATCCCGTAGAGGCTATGAACGCCGGCTACAAGCTCATTAATACCAATGATGGCCATCTCTACATCGTTCCCTTTGCTAACTATTACCGCATGGATAGGAACCACCGCTGGGTATACAATAACTGGCGTCCCAACTATGTGGGCAATTACCACATTCCTGCTGGTCACCCAAACCTCATTGGTGCCACTTATGCCATCTGGAACGACATAACGGACCTGAGACACTCCGGTTATGGCATGTATGACATCTGGGAGATATTCCGCCATTCCACAGATGTGCTCAGCCAGCGCATGTGGGGCACTGAGCATAACCCCGGCACCTTTGAACAACACCGCGCACTTGCGGCTAAGGTTGGTGAAGCCCCCGGCCTGAATCCCCAGAATGTACGCGCCGGTGATGCTCCCGTATGCGTGACACCCTCCGCCCTGCCCATGCAGCTGAATGAGGCTGCAGCCGGCCCGAATTATCATCTTACAGCTGAGATTGAACTCACTGCCGCCCCCGAGGGGACAGAACAGGTGCTGCTCAGTGGCCCGGAAGGCCAGCTCATTGCAGTCATGAAGGACGGTACGATGGGTTTCCGCCGCAGTGATACCATGGAGTTCTCCTTCGGTGGTTGTCTGCCCGTCGGTAAGCGCATTAAGATTGAACTCATTGGCCAGCCGCAGAATACCAAGCTCCTTGTGGATGGTCAGGAAATCGGTACGCTTACCCTCATGAACTATCTCGACCGCGAAAATGGCTGGAAGAACCGCACTAATGGCCTGCGCTCTACCTTCATCCTTCCCCTGCAGACGCTCGGTGAGAGCTTCAATGGCAAGGTTTACAGCCTTCGAGTAGAGTTTTCCGAGCCTCAGAAATAATGGACGCTGACAAGGAATATCAACTTGGAGCCGCCGCATTTAAGGCCGGCAAGGCAACTGAAGGTGCCGAGCATCTTCGCAACGCTTCCTTTGCCGGCCATGCCGAGGCACAGAATCAGCTTGCTCGTGTTTATTTTGCTCAGGTAAAGACTCGCGAGGATCTCGCAAACCTAGAAGCCGCAGCACAGAGTGGCGACCATGTGGCGCTCTTTGTGCTAGCAATGTGCCTCATTCAGGGTACCATCATTACAAAGGACTCTGAGAAGGCAATAGCAGCACTGCGCATTGCTGCACGAAGCGGTAATATCATGGCCGCTACCATGCTGAATAATGGTAGTGGAAGCTGATGTCTGAAAGGTATTTGCTACGCCATCGTGAATTATGTGCTTGCATTTCTGACAAAATAAGGCATAATGCCAATGACGCCTGCTGAAAACGGAGGCGAGCTCAATCTTACATAAATATGAAAACGCTCAAGAGATTCGTACTTGTGGGTGCCCCGGCTTCCGGTAAAGGCACGCAGTCTAACTTCCTTTCCGAGACCTACGGCCTCAAGCCGCTGAGCACCGGCGCTCTGCTGCGCGCTGAGATTGCTGCTGGCTCTGAGCTGGGTCTGGAAGCTAAGAAGTACATGGATGCTGCCATGTTCGTACCCGATGAGGTGGTGAACGGCATCGTAGCCAAGTGGCTGGGTGAGAATAAGGACTGCGGCTGCCTCTTGGACGGCTATCCCCGCACCGTTGCTCAGGCCGAGACTCTGGACGCCAACCTGACCGCTATGGGCCTTGGTGTTGATATCGTGATTTACCTGAACGTATCTGCCGAACTTATCGAGGCTCGCATGCTTAAGCGCAAGGCATGCCCCGCCTGCGGCGAGACCACCCGTAATGGTGAGGAAGTTTGCCCCAAGTGTGGTGGTGCCATGATTGTGCGAACCGATGACAACCCCGAGGCTTTTGCTAAGCGCCGCAAAGATTATGAAACCCTTACTGTTCCTGTGGTAGAGCACTACCGCGCTCAGGATAAGGTGGTTCAGATTGACGTGGTGGAGGAAGGCGAGCCTGAGGATGTATCCGCTCGCATCGCTGCTGCTGTGCGCACCTACTGCGAAAAGTAATACCAGCATTTCACAAACTATTAATAACGAGGGCTTCCATTTTGGGAGCCCTCTTTTTTGTCAGCTTATCTAAATTTAGCTTTACAGATTGTAATTAAATTTTATAATGATGGTACATATGAATATTCGTACAACACTCATGATGTTAGCCGCAACTGCGGCACCCATCTATGCACAGGTGTCCCAAGAGACTTCCGCCCATGTTTATTCTTCCATGGTCGCGACAGGAAACGCAGCAACTGCTTCTATTAGCCAGAGAGCCGCTGCTTACCCTGCTCTCGCCTATATTCCGGCAGATGTGGAGATGGTTATGACGCTTAATCATGTTGGTCCCGGCCTTGTTGCTATAGCAGCCATGACCGGTAGTGCCGGACAGATTCCTCCCGGTTTGGATTCTGTGGATGGCATCAGCATTGCTTTTGGCAAGGGCTTAGGAGCTTCGTTAGCATGTGTAGGTGATATATATTCATACGCTGCTATTGAGCAAGCTGACGGTATAAAAGACTGTATGAAGTTCTTCTCTCAATGGGAAAGGTCTGCAGCATCTCCCGCCGGGCCGGTTATTAAAAATCTCACTGAGGCATATGTTCGCCAAGTATTGGCATCAGCCGTGAATGGGGCAAGCTCTGTTAAGTTGCCCCCGATGTATGCTGTTGTCTCCACAAATGGAACCTCTGCAACTCCTGCTCAGTGGAAAGAGCTCCTTCTTGGCGCACTTACGGACAATATAGGCGAGGGTAATCCGAATGATACGCGCGAGGTTTACTCGGCTAATGGTTTTGACGGTATCAAATTGACCATTCCCGCTGATGAGTTTATCCGAGCCTCCGGAAATAACAATGAGATTCAGACGGCATTAAGAGAGGCAATTGATGGCCGTACCATCTATGTGATGGTTAAACAGGTAGGCGCAGATCTCGTAGCCGTCATATGCGAAAAAGCCGAAGATATACAACTTGCGGATTCTCCTGCTCAATCCATTCTCAGTACGAACAAGCTTTCTGCCGCAGATGCATATCTTCAGAACTCTCCCATCCTGCTTTCCTATGCCGCTCCCGGCATCAGCTCTACTCTGAACAGAATACAGATGCAACCTTGGTTGGGAATGGGCAATCTTATATCCGGCATCTATTCTGAACTTTCCAGAACGCCCGGAGCAAATCAGGAAACGATGTCCGCCGCAGCCGCAGGGGCAAGGACGATTACAAATGCAGTCTCAACCCTGAGCAAAAACAAGGGAAGTGCCAGTGATATCGCACTTGTCTGGTATAATGATTCAGCTGTGGAGATTCAGGTCACGACTAATAATTCTGCCGTCCAATACAGCCCCGGCAGATTGGCTCTCACTTCTCTTCCGGACCGTCCTGAGACCGTGTTCTACTGTGAAAGTTCTCCGTGGACAATGCCCAATATGCCCACTACTATGCAGCTTCTTGATTCTGCAGTTAACTTAGTTGACGGCTTTATAGCGACCATGCCTCAGCATAGACAAGCTACAGCAAACCGGAAGCTTGCTCAGGCCAGAGAGTTCCTGCCGGACCTGAAAGACCTTATTGGAGCTGGCGAAACTATCTGCAGCGGACTGGGGAATAGCTATGCCTTCACTATTGATAACGCAGGCAGTTTCCCCTCTGTTTTAGGTGGCAAGCCCGGTAATACTCATGCCTTCCCACGAATCAGCTTCTATGCCGGCGTGACGGATCGCAGCAAGCTGAGCCAAGGATGGGAGCAACTTCTCACTGTAGCCGGTAATGTTGCCACCAAGTTGGGTAGTGACCCCTCAGTGGTTCGCATGCTTCCCATCGTACCTTCCGCAAGGGGAAACACATCCTCATATAGCGTGGCTTTGCCCTGGTTCTCCACAGATTTTGTGCCGAATATTACCGTGAGCGACACGGCTTTCACTATGGGAACCTCCTCTGCCTATAATGCAAATGTTGCTTCCTCTGCCACTGGTACAATGGATTTCTGTGGTGCAGTGGCAACTCTGAATATGCGTGCGCTTGCCTCTGCTACACGCGGCGCAGCTAATGCCATGCGTGAAGCAGCAGCTCCTCAGGCACCGGCGGGTCCCGCACGGACAAACGCAAGAAGAGTTAAGGGACGTCGCAGCTATATCGCAGAAGATGAATATGTGTCACCTCGTCCCGCTCGTTCTGCTGAGCTCCGCCGTGCAGAAGAGGTTGCCGAAGTAGCCCAGGCTCTGGAGAATGTCGCGATTTATGTGAAGCGCATTGATATCACTTCAACGACATCGAACGGCGCAGCAACCACTCGCATCCGCGTGAAACTGAATATCTAATTACTTATTCAGAAAACGCCTTTTTTGCCCCCTGCAGAGCTATTCTCTGCAGGGGGCTCTGCATTTAGCTATACTTTCGCAGCAAAAAAGCGTGACTTTTAGGCAGATTGTGCTATAATGACGGCGAGATATTATGAAGTACCACGGACTTTACACAGCTATTGTCACCCCTTTCAAGGATAATAAAGTTGACACCGACGCGCTGAAGGCTCTGATTGAGGCTCAGATTGCCGGTGGTGTGGACGGCATCGTGCCGGTTGGTACCACCGGTGAAAGTCCCACCCTCAGTCACAGTGAGCATATGGAAGTCATTCGACTTGCAGTTCAGTTTGCTGCAGGGCGCTGTCAGGTTATTGCCGGCACCGGTTCCAACAGCACTGATGAAGCCATTGAAATGACAAAGGAAGCGGAGGCTATGGGCGCAGACGGCACCCTTCAGGTGTGCCCCTACTACAACAAGCCCAGTCAGGAAGGCGTCTACCGCCACTTCAAAGCCGTGGCAGATGCCACCTCCCTGCCCATCATGCTGTACAGCATTCCCGGTCGTAGCGGTATTGAAATTGCTGTAAATACCGTGGCAAGACTGGCAAAGGATTGTCCGAACATTGTAGCTATTAAGGAAGCCGGTGGCAGTGTGGAGCGAGTGAACCAGCTTGTACAGGCTCTTCCTGAGGATTTTGCAGTTCTTAGCGGCGATGACGGTCTGACCGTGCCTTTCATCTCCTGTGGTGCTGTGGGGCTCGTATCTGTTACCTCCAACGTAGCTCCCGCTGAGATGAAAGCTCTGGTAGATAGCGCGCTTTCCGGTGACGGCAAAAAGGCTCTAAAGCTACAGAAAAAGTATTATCCCTTGATGAAGGGGCTGATGAGTCTGGATGGCAATCCCGTTCCGATTAAGGCTGCTATGGCCCTTCGTGGTGATATGAGCTGGGAAATCCGCATGCCTCTCGTGTCTCTGGCAGAGGAGAAGCATGGTATACTTGCAGACCTTCTCAAAAGCTACAACCTCCTGTAAATAATCATATGAAAATTCTCGTTACGGGCATTTCTGGCCGCATGGGACAGGCTGTGAAGCAGGCTGTAGAGTTGACGTCCGGCGCGGAACTGGCCTCCACACATGATGTAGGTCAGGATATCACAGCTGCCATGCAGCAGGCAGAAATTGCCATTGACTTCTCCTTCCACGGCTTCACCCCCGAACTGTTGGCTACAGCCGTAGCACAGGGCAAGCCCCTCGTTATCGGCACCACCGGTCATACAGCAGAGGAAAAAGCTGCTATCTCTGAGGCAGCTAAGCAGATTCCTATCGTATTCGCCAGCAACTATTCCGTGGGCGTAAACACCCTCTTCTGGCTCACTCGTAAGGCTACCGCCATCCTGAAGGATTACGATATTGAAATTATCGAGATGCACCACCATCACAAGCTGGATGCTCCCAGCGGGACCGCTCGCACTCTGGCTGAAGTGGTATGTGATGTTACCGGTTTAGACTACGAAAAGGACGTGATGCACGGTCGCAATGGTCTCGTGGGAGCCCGCCCGCAAGCCCAGATTGGTATGCACTCCATGCGTGGTGGTGACGTAGTAGGTGATCACACCGTCATGTATGCTACGGATGGCGAGCGCGTGGAACTCACGCACAAGGCGTCCAGCCGTATGACTTTTGCCAGTGGCGCCGTTCGCGCCGCTCTCTGGCTGGCCGATAAGCCCGCCGGTCTCTACACCATGCAGGATGTGCTGGGTTTCAATGACTGAACCTGTCAAAGCCTGTATAGCTCTTGGTTCCAACGTGGGAGATAGATTAGCCACGTTGGAACGAGCTTGTGATTACCTGGCCGACGTCTTCGGCAGCCTCCGCCTTTCCCAATTATATGAAACGGAGCCGGTCGGCTGCCCGGAAGGCTCCCCCCTGTTTCTGAATGCCTGTGTAGAGGTAAGCACGGATATGGAGCCAGAAGCGCTCCTTTCTCTCTGCCAGAAAATTGAAAATGAGCTTGGCCGTGAACGTACCGGCGAGTACGGCGCACCCCGCACCTGTGATGTGGATGTGATTTATCACGGCGAAACCATAATGAATACGCCTGAGCTGACACTCCCGCATCCCCGCGCACACATACGCGAGTTTGTTCTGAGACCTCTTTGTGATATAGACCCGCAACTGCGCCTTCCCGGACAACCTCTTACGGTGAGTGAACTTCTTGCTGCCCTGCCCGCCGAGAGGCCGCAGGTCGTTCCTTTTGATTTGTAATTGAATAGCCATGAACAGCAAAATCGCCGCAATCATCGCCCGTAAGGGTAATGTGCCTGTTTCTGAACTGACAGCTTATGATTACCCCACTGCCCGCCTCGTGGATGAGGCTGGAGTGGATATGATTCTTGTGGGTGATTCGCTCGGTATGGTTATGCTCGGCTACCCGGACACCACCCACGTAACCCTCGCGCATATGCTTCACCATGTAGAGGCTGTGGCCCGTGCTGCAAAAAATGCTGTGGTAGTGGCTGACATGCCTATCAATACATACAACACCCCGGAACAAGCTCTAGAAACGGCACGCGCTCTCATGGCGGTGGGCGCTGATGCTGTAAAGCTTGAAGGTGGCGAAGCCATGGAAGCGCAAATTCGTGCCATTACCCAAGCGGGGATTCCCGTGCAGGGCCATATCGGACTCCTGCCCCAGAAAGTGAAGGAAGAAGGTGGCTACCGCATGCATGGCAAGACGGACGAGGAAGCGGCTGCTATCATGCGTGATATGGAGGCGGTGGTACGTGCCGGCGCATTCTCCGTGGTTATCGAGTGTACCAAGCATGCTGTAGCCAAGGCGATTACTGAAGCATGTCCCATCATCACTATCGGCATCGGCGCGGGCCGAGGCACTTGTGATGGTGAGGTTGCTGTATTCCATGACTTGGTGGGTGCATATCCGTGGTTCATCCCGTCATTTGCTCGCCCCAAGGCGGATATAGCCACCGAAATCACACGTTCTGTGAAAGAATACATTGCTGAGGTTCAGAAGCCTATCTGATATTCAACAGCTGCCCCGTGGCAAACGTCGGAGGATTGACATGAAATCCATTTTCATTTTCGCATCAGCTGCATTGTTTTTCGCACTCGGCTGGTATTCCGGCATGGAAGCTCCCATGCAACCTGCTCTCTGGGGAGCTGTTGGAACGTCAGTCCTTCTCTATTGGCCACGCCGTTCGGTGATGCAGGTAATATCCCTTTGCTGGCTGTGTGTCCTGCTGTACGGAGTGGCGGCCTTTTCTGTGACTCCCCGTGAGGAGGGGTATATGCCTAGTGGTGCAGCCATGATCGTGCTTTTCGCCGTGCCGTTTCTGATGGTGCTAGTGCCCATCGTGGTAATATTTTTCCGTGCTGCTTATCGTGACCACATGCGCACAGTACTAGAAGAGGCCGTCCTCGCCGCTACTGATCCTCTTGCAGGGCCGGAAAGCGGAGCTATGGAAAAGGCCCTAGAACTATTGCGGCAAGGAACATGTGCAGACTTCATACCAGACGCCATGGTAGACCGCGATGAACTTGTATTCGAAGCGGTGGACACACCAGATTCACAAGCCGTTCAGAATGCAGTTGAGCTCATCCCCTTGCTTGGGAAAGCAGGAGCATATATCAGCGAAGACGCTCTTAAATCTGCCCGTTATAACTGCCCACCCTCCATTCAGGAGGCCCTGAGTAAGTTGCCCATAGAGAAATAAATCATCAATTTATCTTTCTATTGACCCTTAACTCTTCGCAAAAGCTCGTCAGCTTGCTCTCTTTTACCTTGACGGAATCATCCGTACGGGTATTATGGCATAATCTGAGATGAGATTACAAGAACTCTTTTTGGAGTCTTTTCTCCCTCTCTCCATACCACATACAAGCGCATCACTTATGAAAAAGCATTTATACGGCTTACTGTTAGCGGCAGCTTCGCCTGCCACTGTATCTACTGCACAGGCTGATGATTATACAGGCTGGCAATCTACTCACCCGGAGTGGACGATGGTGTTCAATGATGATTTTTCCGGCACGCGCTTGGATACCACTAAATGGAATAGGTTTGAGTATGTGAACTGGACCGTGGATTGGTCTCGCTATCAGTCCCGAGATGAATCCTTAGTGACAGTAAACGGGGATGGCACTGTTTCCTTGTGGGGTAAGTATGGCGACTATACCAGCCAAAATGACCCAACAGGCGCTAATGATACCTATGCCTGCGGCGGTATCTTTACAGACAAGACCTTCACTTTCCAATACGGATATGTGGAGGTTCGTGCCAAGTTCGACTGCGCACAGGGCGCTTGGCCTGCGATTTGGATGATGCCTACCGCTGGTCCTTGGCCCCAGACGGGAGAAATCGATATTATGGAGCATTTGAACTGGGACGGCATCATTTACCAGACAGTGCATTATAATAATCAATGGGGTAATGCCGTTTCTAATTCAACCGTAGGCGCAAATGGCACCAGCACCGCATACTTCATGACTCAGGAAGATAAGGCGGCATTCCATACGTATGGTGTAGAGTGGACTCCGGAGGCCGTTACATTCTATATGGATGGTAGGAGCACCCTCACCCTCCAAGCACAGGAGGGCAATCCCAATTGGCCTTTCAACAAGGACAACAACCCCTATTACCTCTTGCTGGACATGCAGTTAGGTGGAGGTTGGGTAGGTAATATCGGTGACATTGGTGACGGAGTTGCCATGACGATTGACTATGTGCGTGTCTACTCCACCCCCACCAATGTACCAGAGCCTACTACAGCTACATTGAGTCTGTTAGCTTTGGCTGGCCTGGCAGCACGTCGCCGCAGGCCATAATGCCTTTATATTTCATCGCATCCACAAGGGGGAAGAACTTATTACCGTTCTTCCCCCTTTTCATCCCCTGACCTCTATGGATGATTATCACCTTTGGTTAGTTTAAAAGATTTCCGACTTCGTTTTTTTAAATGGCAAGAGTTTAGTGGTGTGTAATTCTATGCTTGCATTTCTCCTCAAATCATGGTAATATACTCGGAGAAAAAGCGGGAATACATGCAAAGGAAGTTTCTCACATGGCTGCTGGTGCTGATATGTTCGGCTTTTGCCGTGGCTGGCCTGCTGTCATTCCTCCAGTTCCAGCAGCAAGCTGAATCTCGAGCGAAGGCTCTGATGAGCAATCGTCTCCATGACCTTATGTTGCTGATTCGCTTCACACAGAATAACATGCGCCATGTGGAGCAGATTAATGACCGCAGCACGCTTGAACGAACTCGAGCTGCGGCCAGAATCATTAGCCAAAATCCGGCTATCATTGAGAACTATGAACTCATGCAGGGCTTATGCAATGAGCTTGGCGCCACTCAGCTTTGCATCAGTAACGAAGAGGGCACCATCATTGCTGGTGTCCCGAAAAATGTCGTTGGCTTTAGATTGGGTGACCATGAACAGAGCCGCTACTTTCTTGCCTGTATCAATGAGCCGGGGCACGAATTAGTGCAGCGCCCCAGAAACAGTGCATTGGACGGCAAACTTCTGCAATACGCCGGAGTGACACGCCCGGATGCGCCCGGCGTACTCCAGCTGGGCTTTGCAGTTCAGCATGAGCAGTCTGTACGTGAAGCCATCGGGTATGACTCTCTGATTGAGCAGATCATGCGGGGAGCGAGTGAGCATGTCATCGCCTTCCGTGATGGCCAGCTACTGAACCGCGGAGCTCTGAATCTCCCCACATCCACCCTTCTCTCTCTGCCGCTGAACTCTGTAGGCGAGGTAAGCTCGGGAGGCGTGAGCTATGCTACATATGCCATTGAGGAGAATGGCATCAGGCTTGTCTCCTTTATGCCGTGGCAGGAAATCAGCAAGGTGAGCTTCAAATCTCTGCGCTATATGCTGTTGAGCAATATGGGCTTGTTCCTGCTCATGTTCGTGGTTGTGTGGTTACTGCTACGCGTCTACGTGCTGCGTGGCTTGCGGCGCATCAATAACGGACTTCGCCGTATAACTGAAGGATATACGGAAGAAAGAATTGAGGAAAAAAGCACTCCGGAGTTTACGAGACTTTCCACTGGCATAAATGCAATGGTGGATTCTCTTCAGTCATATGCGGACCAGAAGCGCGAGCATCTCATGAAAGAGCTGCATCTCGCCGCGGCCATCCAACATACTGTGCTTCCTAGTAAGTTTCCCGCCTTCCCGGACAGAACGGACTTTGATATATACGCCTCATGCCTCCAAGCTCAGATGGTAGGTGGTGATTTTTATGACTTTTTCATGCCGGATGATAAACACATCTGTTTCCTGCTGGGTGATGTGTCTGACTCCGGTATCCCTGCGGCGTTGTTCATGATGCGCGCCATCTCCATCATCCGCGAACTTGCAAATACTGGAGCAACTCCGCGAGAGCTTGTTACCGGTACTAATAAAATCCTTTGCCGTGAGGGAGCTGATATGAAGCTTTCTCTCTTTTATGGGCGTCTCAATATCACCACAGGAGACCTTCGCTATGTGAATGCCGGTACCCCCCAAGCACTGCTTTGCCATGTTGGGGCTAACTATGAGATGCTCTCCATGCATTCCGGTGCTGTATTAGGCGCGTATTCAGGCGCTGCTTATAATGAGTGTCGCTTCACACTGCAGCCTGGAGACAGACTCTTCCTCTATACACAGGGCGTAATAAACGCCGTAGATTCAGATTATACCCCCTTTGGTGCGGCTCGTCTTCAAGAGGCTCTTAAACGGGAAACAAGCACCGTGGCTGATACAATACGCGGGGTGCGTGCTTCGCTCCAGCAATTTACCGGCAATATGGAACAGAACAGCGATATCACCATGCTGTCTCTTGAATACCGGGGAAAGTGGGCCATCAATTATCACACGACCTTTGCAGCAGGAGAGCCTGCGGCATTTGTAAAAACACTACAGGAAAAATTAGAAAGCGTTTTTGCGGCTCCCGATAGTATTACAGAATTGCAAGCGGCTCTTATCGCTATACTTAACGTTTTCACACCGGATACCCAAGTCGAGATCCAGTTACGCTGCAATGAGCAGGAGGCTAGACTTACTCTGACCTACAATCAACCCCAATTTAATCCTCTCATCGTTCTGCCGCATCTTCCGCTGGATAGAATCAAGTTCCTCACCTCCCAGGAAAGCAGCACACTTAAACTGCGAAAATCTCTCTGAATGAAACAGCCACCTCTCAACTCAGCGCCTCATGGCGCGCCACCTCCTCCAATTGTCCCCCCCGGTGTACCCAAACCGGTTCCCCCCCAGCTCACTTTACCGGAGGAGATTGTTGAATCCGCTCCCGAGCACGAGCCAGCTCAGCCGGATACAAACAACCAGCGAGCCCCCCTACCGCCGGAAACGCAAGTAGGCGAGTATATCATTATATCCAAACTCGGTCAGGGTGGATTTGGCATTACCTACCGCGCACGCCACTGCACTCAAGGCTCCATCGTGGTAATCAAGGAGCATATTCCGGCGAATCTGGCTATGCGTGTGCCCGGAAGCACCTTCGTGAGCAGCATATCCCCTGAGACGGATGAGCGCTTCAAAGCCACCATGGCAGAGTTCATGGAAGAAGTCGTGGTGCTCATGGGGCTGGAACATCCGGGCATTGTGCCCATTATTTCCGGCTTTGAAGAAAACGGCACGGCTTATTATGTGATGCCGTATGTGGAAGGTAAATCACTGGAACTTCCTGAGCAGCCTACGCTGGACAAGACTCGCCAAGCCATGGAAGCCCGCAAAAATAAGCAGCTGCTGCGCTCTCTGCTCTATACGCTGGAATACATGGAGCAGCACGGAATCGTACACCGAGACATAAAACCGGAAAACATTCTTGTGAATACTGAAGGCCGCCCCATTCTACTGGACTTCGGCTCCGCCCGTCAGCACCAAGAAGGTAAGATATATACCAACATCTATACACCGGATTTCTGCGCTCCTGAACAAAGCACCGCCCGGACGGATGCCCAAATGAGCGCAGCCATAGGCCCTCAGACGGATATATATGCGCTAGGCGCCACCTTCTATTATCTTGTCACCCGCCTGCTCCCCCCGAAAGCAGACATGCGCGTACTCGCGTCCCCGGACCCGTATAAACCGCTTGCAGGGCGTCCCTACTTGGAAGAGTTCTACAGCCGCCATTTCTTGCAGGCAATAGATCGAGCTCTTTCCTTAGAACCATCTGAGCGCTGGAAGAGTGCCGCCGCTTGGCGTGACAGTATGGAGAGCGGCATCATACCTCCGCCATCCGGTCTGATGCGCCGTATGCGTATCCTCATGACCACCAGTGTAGCCATCGTCGTTACGCTGGCAGCTCTGAGCATATGGGCACTTAAGGAAAAGGAGCAGGCCATGAAAATTTATAACAACAGCCTCACGTTCACGGAAGGCATGCTCTATGACTTCAATGATGAACTTGCTGACATCCCTGGCTCTACTGCTTTACAACAACAGCTGGGCAATAATCTTAAGAACTATCTTAATTCCATGGAAAGCCTCCCCATCGCTCAGGATGAAACTCTTCAGCGAGCACTGGCAATTGCATGGAAAAACCTGGGGTCCGTACATGTACAGCAAGGCGAGCTGGCAGCAGCCACGGACGCATATCGAAATGCCACAAAACTTTTGCAATCTCTTCATGATACCTACCCTGATGACCAGCGCTACCGCTTTGAGCTGGCGCGCACGTGGTTATTGCGAGCAGAGGTAGGGAGAAGGAGAAACATGAATGAGCAGGCGCGCGTACTCGTGAGCCAAGCTCTTAATGTATTGCGTTCTCTCTGCGATCAATCGCCAGACAATCCGGATTACCGCTGCGAACTCGGGAAAGCCATGGATTACTCCGCACGCTTTGCTGTCATCTCAGGTAATCTTTCCATGAACAGCAAAACCATCGATAGCATGGTTCGCATGTTCCGCGAGCTCATTGCCAAATACCCACGGCATGAAAACGCCCGCATGGGATTGGCTCAGGCACTCATCAGTCAGGCAAATGTTCTGATGGATGCGGCAGATTTTAATGCCGCAAATCTTCTTCTTCATGAGGCACATGATATATACACCTCCTTGGCAGCCACTCATCCGCACCGCTTGTCATTCAAGGCTGGGCTCGCAGCCGAGACATATGCACGTGGACTGATGCATATGCTCATGAGCACAGCGGCTACTGATGATACGCAGCGCCATGAGCATGATGAAAACGCCATGATTGCCTTTAAGCAAAGTATCGAGCTTTCTGAGGAACTGGAATCTCTAGATTCTAATAACACTGATTATCTGTTTCAGCAGTGCCGCGCCATGTCATACATGATTGAAATCATGCTACGCCGCCATTTTTACAACCAAGCTGAAGCGTACTGTAACACTGTCATGCAGAAAACGGAACGCCTGCTTACCACAGCCCCCGGTAATGTGGAATATTCCATGATTATGGCCGGCGCACACCGCGGTCGGGCCATTGCGTGCGCATCAAACGAACACCGTAGTGCTCGCGTTACAGAGGAACTCGAAAAATACCGCAGCATTGTTCGGCAGTTACTACAGGACTCCCCAGCAAATCCTCGCCTTAAAACACTCTACACCGATGCACTGATAGAATCAGCGTCTCATGCCATCACTCTCGGCAAGAATCAGGACGCTAGGATGTGGCTGGAGCAAGCCACTGTACTGCTGGCTGATATAGTACGCCGCGAGCAGGACAACGCCTCAGCCCATAAGAATCAGGAACGAGCTCAGGAACTCCTGAATAGCATTTCTGAACCTCAGCCCACAAGCGCAGAATAATTCAACTTGCAGAATAACATTCACTGTGCTAGAATAAGAATTGTATGGGAGCTTTGGCACATCGTATCAGACTCGCTTGGAAAGGGCTGTGTATCTATCTAGCACAGGGAATGATTGATTTTTTCCCCGCACGGCATGCCATCAGCGGATACAACCTTTCCAAAGCGGGGCGTGATACCAAGGCTGCGCTGGATGTTGCGCTGGTGGGATTGCCCCAAGGTATGGCTTTCGCAGCTATGGCCGGGCTGGATAGTATTTATGGCATCATGGCCGCCACAGTAGGCACATTCATAGCACCTCTTTTCACGCGCTGTAGCCTTACTGTCAGTGGCCCCAGTAATGCTACCGCGTTCATGTTGGCCAGCTTCTTTCTTGCGTCTTCTCCGGCCATACAGAGCCAGCCAGCCATTTTCGTACCGCTAATCGTATTCTTGGCGGGCTTGGTATGCGTCATTGGAGCCTTTGTAAAGGCCACAGAAATGCTCCAATTTGTGAGCCGAAGCGTTCTGGTGGGCTATATCACAGGCGCTGCGACTCTCATTATCGCCTCTCAGCTGAGATACGTGATGGGGATTAATGACGTGAACGCCGGCAGCTCATTCTTCACCATGAGCTCGGCCATTATCAATAATCTTGATAAAGTACAGTGGCAGCCGATAGCTCTCGGCACATTGTCATTCTTGATGTTCATACCACTCAAGAAGCATTTCAAGTTCCTTCCCACCTTTGCTGTTATTCTGTTGACCATGAGTGTTCTGAACTGGGTACTAAGCCAGCCATGGGCAGGTGGTTACTTCGCGGATGTCCGCATGCTAAAGGACTTCACCATGAGTGACCTCACGTGCACACCACCCTCTGTATGGTCCATCTCCGGGCATCTGGCAGAACTATTCCCCGTTGTTATCGGTATAGCGTTCCTCTCCACGCTTGAACAGACCGTCATGAGTAAGACTCTTTCAGCCAAAACCGGTGAACCGGTCAATCTTAATCAGGACACCTTTGCTGTGGGTATGGCCAACATCGGCTCTGCCTTCACGACCTCACTTCCCTGCTCTGCTTCTCTTACCCGCTCCATGCTGAACTATACGGCCGGCGCAGCCACGCGTTTCTCCGGCGTTATTTGTGGTCTGCTTTGCCTGGGTATTACCTTTGTACTGGCCAGTTTCCCCATCATTTCCTGCATACCTCACAGCGTGCTAGCCGCACTCGTGCTGGCTAATGCTGTATCACTGTACGACAGAAAGCTGCTGCGCATATGCTTCCGCTCTACAAGAGGTGATGCCGTAGTACTACTTATCACATTCATTGCCTCACTTCTACTGCCTCTGCACATCGCCATTTTCGTGGGCGTTGTTATCTCCGTTTCCCTCTTCCTGCGCAAAGCCGCCAAGCCGGAGCTTGTGGAATATACCTTTGACAAGGAAGGCACTCTCATGGAGGTGAGTAGTCAGGTCAGCCGCCTGCCACAGATTTCTATCGTCCACGTGGAAGGTGACCTCTTTTTCGGTGCTGCTGATCTCTTCCGTAAACAGGTATCCCGTATTGCAGAAGACCCATCCTTGGCCGTCATCGTTCTTCGCATGAGGAATGCCCGTAATCTGGATGCCACTTCCGTCTGCGCACTGGAAGAACTCATTAAGTTCACGCGAGAGAAAGGCCGTCACCTGATTGTATCCGGCGCAGGGCGACAAGTGTTCCGAGTTCTGCGCAAAAGCGGTGTACTGGATGTGCTGCAGGCGGACTGTGACCGCAGTAAAGGGGAAAGCAATATCTTCATTTACGAGCCGAAGAACCCGAACATCTCCACCAGAAAGGCACTCATGCGTGCCCAGAAGCTTCTCGGTACTCGTGATGCAGATATCTCGATCTACACCACAGAGACACACACGCCCACCTAATCATGAAGGTAGAGCATTACAAGGATTTCTCTCAGGCTCTGGTGGATTGGTTTCTCGCTCACGGACGGGATTATCCATGGCGGCGCACCACAGACCCGTGGGCTATTCTGGTGAGTGAAGTCATGCTGCAACAGACGACTATCCCGACTGTGCTGGCAAGATATGAGCCTTGGATGAATCAGTTTCCCACGCCGGCTCATCTCGCACAATCGGATGAGGAAACAGCCTTGCGCTCATGGGAGGGGCTCGGTTATTACCGCCGCGTACGCTCATTGCGTGCTACAGCCATAGCCATTTGTGAGAAGCATGATGGAGTTTTCCCGCAGAATGAGGAAAACATCCGCGCACTGCCCGGAATAGGAGATTACACTACGGGAGCCCTGCTGAGCTTTGCATACAACCGCCCTGCACCATTAGTGGACGCGAACGTGAGCAGAGTATTCGCCCGAGTATTCAACGACGCCACCCCCATTGACAGCCCGGCAGGCCGCAGAAAACACTGGGAACTGGCAGCGCAACTCGTACACTCCACCAACCCGCGAGCCTATAATTCCGCCATCATGGAGCTCGGGCAAACCCTTTGTACCACCACTCAGCCCACTTGTCTTCTCTGCCCCATACGCGATTTTTGCACCGCCACTCAGCCGGAAAAACTTCCCATCAAACTTCCTAAAAAAGAGGTAACCTTAATAGAACACTGGGATATCTGGTACCTGTCAGAACATGGCCTCCTTATGGAAAAACAACCCGGTGGTAAACGGCACGAGGGGATGTACCGCCTCCCCCGCCGCGAACAGAATGAAGTTTCCGCCCTCCCTCATATGTGTGACCAGAAGTACAACGTGACCCGTTACAAGGTCACCCGCCATCTACACAAGGCAGACGTTGCAGCGCCCATGAACAACGAACGCCTCATTCCCCTCTCCGAGCTTGCTTCCACTCCCATGGCCAGCCCGGACCGTAAGCTTGTTAAGCGTTTTCTCGACAAGTCAGCGCAATAATAAACAGCACGTAAAAATACAAGCGAGGTGAAAGAAAATCGTCATTCCAAATTTTTAGCCTTGCGCTGCAAAGAAATACGTTGTAAAATAACCACGCGGAGCAGTAAGCTCTGAAAAAACTTCTAACCAATAACAACAATATGGCTAAACTCACTGTACGTGACCTCGACGTTGCCGGTAAGGAAGTCCTCATGCGCGTGGACTTCAACGTTCCCATGAAGGATGGTGCTATCACGAACGATGCTCGCATCGTGGCTGCTCTGCCCACCATCAAGTACCTCCTGGAGAAGGGAGCCCGCCTGGTGCTCTGCTCTCACCTTGGCCGCCCCGAGGGTACCGGCTATCAGGCTGAGTTCTCCCTGAAGGCTGCTGCCGAGTGCCTTTCCGGCCATCTGGGCAAGCCTGTTGCTTTCGTTCCCGAGACTATCGGTGAGGCTGCCACAGCTGCCCGCGCCGCTCTGCTGGACGGTGATGTGATGCTGCTGGACAACGTTCGCTTCGATAAGAAGGAGAAAAAGAACGACGCTGAGTTCGCTAAGGCTCTTCTTGGTAACGCTACCCTGTACGTAAACGACGCTTTCGGTTCTGCTCACCGCGCCCACGCCTCCACTGAGGGCGTGACCCACTTCGCTGAGAAGTCCGCCATGGGCTTCCTCATCGAGCACGAGCTCGAGTACCTTGAGGGTAAGCTTGAGACTCCCGAGCAGCCCTTCGTTGTTATCATGGGCGGTGCTAAGGTTTCCGATAAGATTCAGGTGCTCTCCAAGCTCATGGAGAAGAGCCAGACCTTCATCATCGGCGGTGCTATGGCCAACACCTTCCTTGCCGCACAGGGCAAGAACGTGGGTGCTTCCAAGATTGAGGCTGATAAGCTCGATCTCGCCAACCAGATTCTGGCTGACGCCGCTGCTAAGGGTGTGAAGTTCATCCTTCCCGCAGATACCCGCTACACCTTCAAGTTTGAAGAGGGTGCTGAGACCTTCTGCACAGCTCCCTGGGCTGAGGGCGGCGAAGTTCCCGAGGGTGGTATGGGCATCGACATCGGTGACAAGGCCATCGAGGAGATGTGCTCCATCATCAAGACCGCTAAGACTGTACTCTGGAACGGCCCGCTGGGCGTGTTCGAGCTGGACGCCTTCTCTAAGGGCACCAAGGCTATTGCTGAGTGCTTGGCTGAGAGCGATTGCATCTCCATCGTTGGTGGTGGTGACTCCGTGACCGCAGCCAAGAAGTTCAAGGTAGCTGACAAGCTCTCCTTCTGCTCCACTGGTGGTGGTGCTTCTCTGGAGCTGCTTGAGGGCAAGATTCTGCCCGGCATCGGCTCCCTGAGCGAGAAGTAATACTTTTTGCACAGAGCAAATCTAAAAAGGCGAAGCGTGAAAGCGCTTCGCCTTTTGCTATATCACATATGAAGAATAAATTAATCAGCCTGCGAAGATTCGTTCGCCTCAAAATAATACCCCACGCCACGCTCAGTGCATATACAGGAAGAATAGGCCCCGAGCTTCTGCCTCAGGCGTTTGATATGGGTATCCAGCGCGCGGGACTGTGTAGTATCCGCATAACCAAAGAGAACATTCTGCAGCTTGTAGCGGTCCTGTACCTTGCCGGGGCGCTCCATAAGGTACGAGAGAAGCTTAAACTCAGCAGAGGTTAGCTCCAGTTCTTCACCTCCAGCGGATGCACGAAGTGTGTTTTTATCCAGCATCAGCGCACCACTTCGCACCACTAGTTTGGCCGCAGCTCCTGCATTTGCTCGTGCAAGGATATTACGCACTCGCAACACAAGCTCCTTAGGGCTAAATGGTTTGGTCATATAATCATCAGCCCCCAGCTTCAACCCCTCAAGACGATCTTCTAACTGAGCACGAGCTGTAAGGAAAAGCGCAGGAATATCAGCCGTCATGCGCTTGGCTTTCATAGCCTTATAGATGGAAAGGCCATCCATACCAGGAAGCATGATATCCAGAATGACTAAATCCGGTCTAAGCGCTGTAATTTTCTCCAATCCTTCATTACCATTATGCACAAGCGTGGTGCGCCAGCCAAGACGCTCCAAATTAAAAGCTACCAGCTCAGCGATATCTTCGTCATCCTCTACTACCAATATGTGCATGAACGTATTGTAGCATATCTGCATACAAATTGCAGCTCTTTTTTGTGACCTTTCAGCCACATTCACGAAGTGTCACGCAGCTTCAGAACGCGTCAGGGGTTGACAAGTGCGCTAAAATGTAAGAAGCAATCCACGAGAGCCCATGGTTATTCACACCTCCATCAGCAGTATCATCGGCAGTACCCCTTTGCTGGAGCCGGTCAATTACAATCGCGAGCATCAGTTACAGGCACGTCTGCTTGTAAAGCTTGAATACCTGAATCCCACTGGCTCTGTTAAAGACAGAGCAGCCCTCGCTATTATCAATGATGCGGAAGCCACAGGAAGACTCTGCCCCGGAGGTACAATTATTGAGCCCACCAGCGGCAATACCGGAATAGGCCTTGCGGCACTAGCCGCCGCTCGTGGCTACCGTGTAATTATGGTGATGCCGGAAAGCATGAGCGTGGAGCGCCGCAATATTCTGAAAGCATACGGCGCAGAAATCGTGCTTACTCCGGCACAGGAGGGTATGACTGGCTCACTTCAGAAGGCTGAAGAACTCCGGAAAACAATTCCCGGTGCTATCGTTGCAGGACAATTTGAAAACCCGGCCAATGCCGCTGCACACTACGCATCAACAGGCCCCGAAATCTGGACAGACACAGGGGGCGCAGTAGATGCGGTCGTCATCGGCATCGGCACAGGTGGCACCATTACCGGCACAGGCAAATATCTCAAGGAGAAAAATCCTTCCATCAGAATCATTGGAGTAGAACCGGCGGCGTCTCCTCTGCTCAGCGGTGGCGTGGCAGGGCCTCATGCTATTCAGGGCATAGGCGCTAACTTCGTTCCGCCGGTGCTGGATATAAGCGTGTGTGATGAGATAATCCCCGTTGATAATAATGTGCCCTTCACCACAGCGAAGGAACTGGCCCGGAAAGACGGTGTACTCGTTGGCATATCTTCCGGCGCAGCATTATATGCAGCCACCCAAGTGGCGAAACGCTCGGAGATGGCAGGAAAGACAATCGTGGTGATTCTGCCCGACAGTGCAGACCGTTATTACTCCACCCCTCTTTTCGGATAATGAACACAGCAAACTATCACCTCTATCTGGTTACAGACGAAATCGAGCGCTGCCGATTTGGCCTAGTAGAGACAGTAAAGCAAGCCGTGGAAGGCGGCGTCACCATCGTACAATACCGCTCCGAGAAGCTTAATCACGAACAGCAGAAAGCTCAGGTGCTACCTCTACAGGCCTATCTGCGCAGCGTGGGTGTGCCCCTTATCATTAATGACAACGTGCAGCTTGCAGTAGAGATTAACGCTGATGGTATCCACATCGGCCAGCAGGATATGCCCGTACCTGAAGCACGTGCCCTCATCGGGCCGGATAAAATTCTCGGGCTTACCGTTACCACGCCGAAAGAAATGGAGGCTGTGGATACTGCTCTTGTGGATTACCTAGGCTGTGGCCCGGTGTTCCCCACCATCACGAAAGATGACGCGCCTCCGCCCATGGGCGTAGAAGGTTGGGCCGAACTAGCCCGAATGAGCAGCCTGCCCGTGGTGGCCATCGGCGGACTAAACCGCGAGCGCACTGCAGCCATACGCGCCACCGGCCTCGCGGCAGGTGTAGCTGTCGTATCATATATCTGCGCTTCTGAAACCCCCACACAAGCCGCACAGGAACTTATATGAAAGCCGCCGCAATGATAGCCGCAGAAGTACTCAGCTCACTTAGAGAGCGGCGCCCGCTCGTTCTCAGCCTCACGAACAACGTCGTACAAAGCATTACGGCCAATATGCTGCTCTCCGTAGGCGGAGTTCCTGTCATGTTGACTCACAATCAGGAAATTCGCGAGCTACTAAACAGCTGCGCCAATAGCATGCTTGTTAATGTAGGCACACTTTCCGAGCAGCAAGCAGAAACAATGCGTACCGCTGTGAAAGATGCGCAAGCCACAAATATCCCCTGGGTGCTGGATCCTGTAGCCGTAGGGCTTCTGAGTTTCCGTACGTCCGTATGCCGTGAACTGCTGCTCACCCCTCCTGCAATGATTCGGGGAAATGCCTCCGAAATCATAGCCCTTGCAGGAGTCCAAGGAGCCTTGTGCCGAGGCGTGGAAAGCACGGCAGAAAGCGCTGACGCGGTGATTGCGGCACAGGCACTTGCTCAGCGAACCGGTGCTGCTGTGCTGGTTACCGGAGAAACGGACTACGCCACAGATGGCCTCACCACCATTGACTGCCACAACGGAGACGCAATCATGACACGCGTTACTGGTGTAGGCTGCGCTATGGGGGCCCTAGCAGCCGCATGCGTGGCATGTGCAGATACACCGCTGCATGCTGCTGTTGCCACGGCTGCCATTCTCGGCATAGCCGGGGAAAAAGCAGCGGCTCGTGCTCCGTATCCCGGCACCTTCGCCGCTCTACTGATGGACGAACTAGCTGCTTTAAGCCCAGATGATATAACAAAATTAGCCAGACTGGAAAAGATAGCGTAATAACTGACGCCTATTTAGCTTGACTTAAGCATTTTAACTGATAGTATAGTAGAGAACGTCTATCACCCTCTCATTATGGCCACCATTCGCCCCTTCGCCGCAGTGCGACCGCCTAAGCAGTACGCTGAGCAGGTTTCCAGCCTGCCATACGATGTTATGAATCACGAAGAAGCCTGCGCCATGGCCGCAGGCAATCCCTCTTCCTTTCTCCACATCTGCCGCGCTGATATCGATACCAGTGAAGAGCAGATTCATGATGTAGTGACTTACGAGAAAAGCCGAGATAATCTTCAGGACTTCATCCGCAAAGGGTTCCTTCAGCGTGATGACGCCCCTTACTATTACATTTACCGCCAAATGATGTGGGGACGCGTGCAGACCGGTATCGTGGGCTGCGCCAGTGTGGATGAGTACATGAATAACACCATTCTCAAACATGAGCTCACCCGCAAAGAAAAGGAGCTGGACCGCATCAACCACTTTGACACCTGCTCCTGCCAGACAGAGCCGGTATTCCTTGCATACCGAAAACATGAAGGCATATCTGCAGCTATACGTGAGTGGATTAAGTTTCACAAGCCGGAATATGAGTTCACCACTGATGATGGTGTCACCCACCTGCTCTGGCCGGTAACGGAGCCTGAAGTCATCGAAAGCATCCGCAAGGGATTTGAAGAGGTTCCCGTGCTCTACATCGCGGATGGTCACCACCGCACGGCTAGTAGCGCTGCAGTAAGTGCCAAGCGCCGTGAGGCCCACCCCGACTATACCGGTGAAGAGGAGTTCAACTACCTCATGGCTGTTACTTTCTGTGATGAGGATCTCTTTATTATGGACTACAACCGCGTGGTCATGGATCTTAATGGAATGACACCGGAGCAGTTCATTGCAGCCGTCTCTGAGAAGTTTACCGTGGTCCCTGCACCAGTCGGCTCCCCTTACGCCCCGCGCCATAAGCATGAGTTCGGTATGTGCTTGGGCGGCACATGGTACAGTATCACGGCAAAAGATGGCAGCTTTGACGCCTCACACCCCATTGAGAGCTTGGATTGCGCCATTCTACAGGCCAACTTGTTGGCGCCCGTGCTGGGTATTACGGACCCTCGCACCAGTGAGAGAATAGACTTTGTCGGCGGCATCCGCGGCCTGCAGGAGCTGGAGACTCGCACTGGTTCCGGCGTAGCGTTCTCGCTGTATCCCGTCACAATGGCTGATTTATTCCATGTGGCAGACAGCGGTGAAATCATGCCTCCCAAGTCCACTTGGTTTGAACCCAAACTACGCTCTGGCCTATTCCTTCACGAAATTGAACACTAAACATCTTTACTTTTACCATCATGAAAATTCTCATTCCCACCAAGCTGGATAAAGCAGCTGCAGGCGCTCTAATTGCCGCCGGTTACGAGGTAGTACAGGACGACACTACTCCTCTTACTGAGCTGGCTGCAGCGCACCCTGATGCCGTAGGTATGATTGTGCGCTCTGAGAAAGTGACTCCGGCCATAATGGACTCTCTTCCCGGGCTTAAATGTGTTATCCGCGCCGGTGCCGGTTATGATAACATAGATTACGTTTATGCCCGCACTAAGGGCATAGATGTCATGAACACGCCCGGAGCCAACTCCAATGCTGTAGCAGAAGAAGTCATAGCCATGATTCTGGCTGCATACCGCTACGTGGTACCGGCAGATGTCACCACGCGTGCAGGCGAGTGGAACAAGAAGAAGTACATGGGCCGAGAACTCACTCGCAAGACGGTGGGTATTCTGGGCCTTGGTAACATTGGCAGGCTCCTCGTCAAACGCTTGCAGGGCTTTGAGTGCACAGTGCTAGGCTATGACCACTTCCTCTCCAAGCAGCGCGCTTTGAACATCGGTGCCACTCCCTCCACACTTGAGGAAATTTTCTCCACTGCGGATATCATTTCCATTCACGTCCCGGGTGGTCCTGCCACCAAGAACATGATTAATGAACAACTTATCAGCATGATGAAAGATGGCGCCATGCTGGTGAATTGCGCTCGTTACGGTGTGGTGGATGAAGATGCCATCCGCACGGTCCGTGCCGCCGGCAAAAACATCATATATTGTACGGACGTTCACCCGAAGGATACTGCGGCCCAGCAACCCAGTGCAGATGTAGCGGACATCCTTCTGCCTCACCTCGGAGCTAACACAAAGGAAGCAAATAAACTTGCTGCTATGCGCTCTGCTTCCCAGATGGAGGAGTACTTTACTAATGGTGATACTTCATGCGTTATTAACGCAGAGAAACCGGAAAACCTCAACCCTGCCCACCTCCAGCTCGCCTCCATGCTCGGCAAGCTTTGCTATCAGGCTGGCGGCGCCAAGCCCATCCGCAAGATTGAGTGTACCTTCTACAACAATCTTCGCTCCTATCGCAAATGGTTCACCCCGTGGATCCTTCAGGGTGCTGTACCCGGTGCAGAACATGGCCTTATGCCCGCAGCCGCTGAACTGAGCATGAGAGAACACGGCATCGTATTCAAAGCTCGTGAGCCTATGGATGACAAGCTGTATGATGATGCTCTTACTCTGGACATCTACATGGAAGAAAACGGTGAGCAGATAAAGACCAGCGTACGCGGCATGGTTGTGGATGGTGAGCCGGTAGTCTCCCGCATTAACAACTTTGATCACCTGTACGCCTCCCTTGCGGGCCACACACTTGTGTTGCGTTATCAAGACCGTCCCGGCGTCATCGCTACAATTGGCCAGATCATCTCCCAGGCCGGCATTAATATCGAAAACATGGTCGCGCCCCGAGATTACGCCAGTGGCGAATCACTGGCCGTTATCAAGACAGACAAACCCGTCAGCGAAGATATGCTGGAGCTCATACATCGAGCAATTGCAGCAAAGCAAGCATTCACACTGACTGTATAAAACTCACCCCAACAGCCCTCACTGCACACTTTGCAGCGAGGGCTGTTTCATGAAAACACGATTCCCCACCGGCAAAGGGTGATTTTTTTCGCTATGAGTCATTTGATGTTTGCATTCTGAGATAAAATATGGTAGCATGCAATCATCATCGGAAACTCAGTTTTATTTCACCGCCTCTCACAGTTTTATGAAATTCAAGTCATTTCTTATAGCGCTGCTTGCATGCGGCGCGTCATATGTAGCCTCAGCTGAAGTCTATAACATCACTCTGTCCAACGCTCAACGATATACACAGTGCCGCATCATATACAGCACTGATTCTACGACCAAGTTCAGAGGGTTAGACCGTAGTGGACGAGAAGTAACCCTTGAAGTACGCACTTCAAGTATTCTGGTGAAGAGAGAAGTTGCTGAAGCAACTGCTCCTGCAGCGCCCACTCCTGAACCGGCAGAGCCACAGCCTGAAACCACCCCTGCTCCTACGACTGAAGAAACAGAAACGCCCTCGACTGATACCAAGCCGGCAGAAGGTGAAGCAGCACCCACAGAAGCTGCCCCTGCTCAGCCGGCAGCTCCCCAAGTTGCTGTAGCAGAGGACTCCTCTCGTCGCCTGCGTGAGAAGCTTGATCAGGTAAAAGCAGAATATCAAGCTCTTTCCTCCCCTTCTTCTTCACTCACTTCCATTTATAATTCCCGACTTCGCACGCTGGAGCGCAATATGACGGAGCTCCACCGTCAGGCTACACAGGTATCTGAACTCCAAGCAAAATATAATACCGTAGTAGGCGGGGATTACACATTCACCATCGTACCCAACGCAGACCGCGATAAATACCAGCGAGATGGCCGTGCTGCATATGATGCCATGGTTATTGATGTGCGTGAGTATCGCAACCAGCGCAAGGTGGGCGGTTTGGATAAGTTTGAAATCCTCCGCGACCGTTATCAAGGCATCCCTGAATACCGCGAAGCCTATAACTGGTATATGACTACTCTGCGAGATTTGGAACGCCGCTGGGGTAACCTCCTGCGCCGTGAGGAGCAACGCCGTGCGCGTTATAATAACGGACGCAGGGAGGAAATGCGCCATCAAGACGAAGCGGCCCTTCAGCGTTTGGCTGCTCAGTTCGAGCAGCAAGGTGAACAGCTCGCACAGGTATGGTTCAACCCTGATGCTCGTAATCTGGTCATGCTTCGTACGGCCTCCAATAAAGTGCGTGACGCCATACGCCGCAATCAAAATGGGCTCCGAGATGAAGCAATCGGCACTGTGCCTGAACTTATCAACAACTTCTGGACTGTCATGGACCAAGCTCGCGATTTGATGATTCGCGGTGATTTTGAAGGGGCCAAGAAGCTACTTGATGAAGATGAGAATTTCAAGAAGCTGGTTCGCTTAAACACTGAGTTATTCCCCAATGATTATAGGACGCCTCTCCGCAATCAGCGTCAGGCATTGGAGCGAGAAATTCTGAAACGAACGAATGAACGCCGTTCTCTTCAGAATCAGCTACAGCAGGCTATCAGCAGATTAGAGCGCTCTTCCTCGGCAGCCGAAGCTCAGATGGATACCCTACTCGAGCAGATTCGCAAAGAAAGAGAGCATGACACAGAGACCTCAACGGCTGAAATTGAGGAATCCTCACCGCAGCCGGCAAGTGGTAACGAAGGCTGATTTCCATTCCTGATAAGACCGGGTGAGCGCCCCTCGCCCGGCCTTGTTGTATCAACAAGCCCCATGGTAGTTTTAAAACATATTTTCGCGTTGGCCGCGTTATTACCCGGCCTGGTACAAGGAGCAATTCCTCAGGAAATTGACTCCGCCTTTGCACATTACTCAGCCTTACCTAACACACTTGTTCCGATTTTGGAAAGTGTTACGGATCGTGAAAGTGCTGACGCGGCAGCCCCTCGCCTGAATGCAGTGCTACCCCGTGTATACGACGCTCGCACTGAGCTATCTACTATCAATTCTCTACCACCTCAGGTGCGCCGAGAAGTCTTGCAGAAATATGAGCAATCAATGCGCGAAAACTGGGGCAAACTTTACGAACAACTTTTCCGCCTTCAGCAGGCCCGTTGCTATAACTCCTTAGCCTTCTTTAGACAATTTCACGCATTATGTGCAATGCTCAACAAATGACACGCAAAGTTTCCACCGCCTTCCTTCTCATTTCTTCGGTACTTGCTCAGGACACTCTGATACCGCAGACGCTTCCAGAAACAACAAATAACTCGCATCCCGCCCTCCCGGCTTCCCCCATTCCGGGAAGCACCATTTCACCCCAAAGAAACCAACGGTCTGCTACTGAGGAACTTGAAATTTCACCGGGAGAAGCCCGCATTCGAGCCGGAATTGTATTGCTTGGTATTCTTCACGATACTATGGCCCGCATTCAGGACCGGGACTCAGCAGAAGCAGCCGTGCCCACCATTCTGCGGCTTGTACGAGAGTTCCAGACATGGGGACAAGGGTTTACTGCGCTTCCTCCGCTGGATGAAGAAACCCAAAGCGATTACGAAAAGCGTTACATCCCCATCATTAATAATCTTAATGAAAACATCCAAATTCAGGCAGACCGCATAGCTGCTGCCGAGTTCTATGGCTCTGAAGCGCTGCCTGCAGCGCTTGTGCGCCTTATTAACTCAGTACAATAAATTGACTATGCTCCGATACGCATTACCCGCAATAATGCTGATAACGCCTCAGTTTGTAGCCACCGCGGCCCAGCCTGAATCTGCATACACCGCAGAGGTAAACCTTACCTCAGGCCGGCGTATGTTAGCCATCCCTGCCAATCCCGGAAAGACGCTTAATGGCACAGCCCCCCAAGGTGAAGGCGCACCATTTCGTGTGCTTAATGGCAGTGAAGTCATATGGGAAGGCACGGCCGGTGAATCCTTTAAGCTTCCCGTACAGCACCGCGCCGTGTACCTTGTGAGTGAAAATGCTAATAACAAGGGCTGGCAGAATCTATACTTCAGCGAGGCACCCGCTCCAACAGTTCCCTCGGAGACAACATATCACTTTTCAGCCCCGGAAAATGCGGCTGATGCTGGCCCTGCTCTGCGCAACATACTGAGCAAGACCGGAGCCACCCCGGAAGAGGCTGGTGAAATTACCATTAATCTCGCACCAGGTGAATATCATTTCTACCCTGAGGGCGCACTGCGCATGAGTTATTACATCTCCAATCATGACCAGCAGAATATTCAGCCAGTGGCAATGCCGATTGTAGGTCAGAAAAATCTTACCATCAACGGCAACGGAGCTGTTCTGATTTTCCATGGCAAGATACAGCCGGTGCTCTTCATGGATAGCGAAAACGTTAAGCTGCGGGATGTAACCATCCGCCACAACAATCCTTACTACAATGAAGGCCGTATCGTTGAAATTAAGGAAGGAACCACCACGCTGGAGTACCCCGAACAATTCAGCTGGGAAGTGCGGGACGGCGTATATTA
The DNA here is from genome assembly GCA_045540095.1 of Akkermansia sp. Classification (GTDB taxonomy): domain Bacteria; phylum Verrucomicrobiota; class Verrucomicrobiia; order Verrucomicrobiales; family Akkermansiaceae; genus Akkermansia. The sequence goes on along the minus strand of JAZQGN010000015.1, from coordinate 82,221 downwards.
CCTGACCGGCGACGGCGAGCCTAAAGCACCTGGTGCAGTGCTGGCTTTTCAATCTGATGGCCAGATGGTTCCCACCGGACGATGGGGTGACATTGGCTGGCCGAGCAAATGCGAGCAGGTTGCCCCCAACCGTGTGCGATTCCATACAGATGCCACAAGCCAAGGACTCAGTGTAGGAAACATCCTGGTACAGCGCCATTATGGCCGCCCTCATCCTGCCATGGTTCTTTATCGAGCAAATGCCACTACGCTCGAAAATGTCGTTTTTCAGGATAGCCAAGGTATGGCCCTGATTGCCCAGCGCAGCTGTGACATCACTATTCTTGGTGGTGGGTGTGTATGCGCTCCGGGACGAGTCTACACAGTCTCCGCAGATGCCACGCACTTCTCCAACTGCGCCGGCACCATTACCGTAGAGAACGCACTTTACGAAGGCATGATGGATGACGCCATTAATGTTCACTCCACCTGTCTGCAGATTACGAGCAAGAAGAATGACCGCGAAATCATTGCGCGTTATATGCACCCGCAGGCCGTTGGCTTTGAGGTATTCATGCCCGGCGAGCGCGTTCAGTTCATTTCAGGAGAAACGCTTGAAAACCTGCCTGAGCTTGCCGTTATCAAAGAGGTGAGAAAACTAAATGAAACCCACCTTCATATAATATTTGAGAATCCGCTTCCGGAGAAAGTAGATGCCGGTTGTGCCATCGAAAATGCTGACTGGTATCCGGCTGTAAACTTCATTGGCTGCACGGTGAGGCACAATCGTGCCCGCGGTTCACTTTTCACCACTCCCAAGCCAGTAGTCGTGCGAGGCTGCCATTTCATGGCCTCCCATGGATCTGCTATTCTCCTTGCCGGTGATGCTCAGGGGTGGTATGAAAGTGGCCGCTGTCTGGATGTACTCATCACAGATAATGTTTTTGATCACAACCTCACGGCACGTTACCAGTTCACGGAAGCAATTATCTCCATTTACCCCATGGTGAATAAGCCCCAGAATCAACAGGTGCGCTACCATCAGAACATCATCATTGAGGGTAACACCTTCCGTACACACCGAGTGCCTCTCATCTATGCCATTTCCACTAATAACCTCGTCTTCCGGAATAACGATGTCACATATGATGACAAGTATCCCGGCATGCATAATGGCACGCCCTACATTCTTCACCACTGTGGCCACACTGAGCTGCAGGACCTCTGATACACACCATCACATATGGCTAAGAAGTTTACCGAACATACGGCTCGAGCTAATAAGCATACGGCCCGCCCTGAGCAAGGAAAGCAATCTCAACGCTTTGAGAAAGCACCTACCCGCACAGTTGTAAAGCCTCTGGACGAGGGAGCATTGCAGGATATTCTCGAGGCTCAACCTCAGGGACTCTATCTTGTGCTCGATTGCGTACAGGACCCTCATAATCTCGGCGCCATTCTCCGCACTGCGGATGGTGCCGGTGTGGCAGCTGTCATCACCCCTAAAGATAAATCCGTCGGCATCACAGAAACTGTTCTCCGTGTATCTGTAGGAGCTGCGGAAAAGGTACCTTTTGTGCAGGTGACAAATCTGGCCCGCACCATGAAAATGATGAAGGATGCCGGCATTTGGTTTGTAGGCACCTCTGACCACGGTGATCGAGATTTGTACGATATGGATATGAAAGGAGGTATCGCACTGGTTATGGGAGCGGAAGGTGATGGCATGCGCCGACTTACTGAGGAAAACTGCGATTTCCTCATCCGCATTCCCATGCATGGAAGTGTACCCTGCCTGAACGTATCTGTTGCAACGGGTGTATGCTTATACGAGGCCGTCCGTCAGCGTACTATTAAGAAATAAATCATGCCGACCATCGAAAGCATTAACCCTCCGGCCGGAATGCTGGTTCGGTTCATATCCGATTTGCACTACGGACATGAACGCTGTGAAGCCCCACCTCCTCAGGAACTGGCTAATCTTCTCCTGACAGATGGCGTTGGGATGCTGGTGGTGGTCGGTGATTTAGCGGAGACGCGCAAATGCGCATGGCGGGAGCGAGGCAAGGCCTTGCGAGAAGAACTGAGAGAGGAATGCCGCCGCCGCGGAGTACAGCTTGTAGAAATCTCCGGGAATCATGACCCGGACGTCCCCCCTTTACTCATCCGCTTCTGGGAGGGGCGCGTTGTAGCCATGCATGGGCATGCTCTCTACCGAGAAGTTGCCCCATGGAGCTGGGAATACCTGCGAAATAAGGAGAAGTGCCGCGCACTCATTGCCTCCTACCGAGACCGTGATGATATTCTAGAAGCTCGTCTAGAACTCTCGCGAGAGATGTGCCAACTTACAGCTCCCATTTTACGCCGTGAAGGCATAAAAAACAAATATTTAAGAGGATTTCTTCATTGTTTCTGGCCGCCTCAGCGCCCATGGAATATTGTGTGGAGCTGGCTTACTTGCGCCTCACGCGCGGAACGCTTCGCACACCGTTACTTTCCTGAGGCTGAGACTGTCATCCTAGGGCACTTTCACCGTTTTGGTAACTGGAAACGCCGCCAATGCCATATTCTTAATACCGGAGCTTGGTTTCGCCATGCTACGCCGTACTACACTGATATGAAAGACGGCAAGGTTATTGCATACCGTAAAGTATTTTCCTGAATACCACACACGTACGTGGAATTTGCTTGCTAGTACAAGACAAGCGTGATAGAATGCGGGTTAGCATGAAAGTTATCACCATCTACGGCAGCAAGAGCGATCTTCCGTTCATGGAACCCGCTCGTACATATTTTGCAGAGAACAATGTTGAGCATGAAGAAGTCATCTACTCAGCTCATCGTGATTTACCTGCTCTCATTGAATACCTGAAAGAGCTTGAAGAAAGCGGCACAAAGGCTGTACTCCTCTGCGTGGCAGGCCTTTCCGCAGCCCTGCCCGGTGTGGTTGTGATGAACACGCAACTTCCTGTTATCGGCGTGCCCGTTCCCTGTGGTCCGCTGAATGGCGTGGATGCATTGCTTGCTATCTCTCAGCTTCCCGGTGGTGTGCCTGCTACAACGGTGGGGCTTCACAAGAAGACGCCGGTTAACGCTGCGATGGCCGCTCACCGCATCATTAACCTCGCTAAATAAGCTTTCCTCCTTCTATCTACCATGCCCACCATCACCAAAGACGAAATCGAGAGGGCATTGGATGCCTGGGTATCTCACCTCCTTCAAAGCCCCGCTGTGAAAAACGGCGAGCCTCTGGCAATCGTCGGCATCGTTAGCCACGGAGATGTGCTGGCTCGCAGGCTCGTACAGCGGTTAGAGCAGCACAACTGTAAGGCGCTGTACGGTGCTATTGACGTGACGCTCTACCGTGATGATTTGGATTTACGAGGAAAACGCCCTGCTCTTCGGTCCTCGCACCTGCCGTTCTCCACGGATGACCTCACCCTGATTCTTACGGATGATGTGCTGAGTACCGGCCGTACGGCGAGAGCCGCGCTGGATGTACTCTGGGAGTATGGGCGTCCAGCCAGGGTGGAGCTGCATTGTCTGGTGGACAGGGGCGGAAGGCAGCTGCCCATTTGTCCTAATTATGCAGCTTTTAACCTGACGACCACCCCCGGAACCTCTGTTAAGGTTCATCTGCAAGAAATTGATGGAGAGGAAAACATTACCTACTGACCTGCCATTCAACTGTTTTTCATACGCTATGAATCCGCGAAAAGATTTAATCACCATTGACTCCCTGAGCGATGAGGATATCCGGACCATTCTGGATAGCACCTCAGCCATGAAGGACATCTTTACCAAAAGTGTAAAGAAAGTACCGGCACTGAAAGGCAAGTCAGTGTTGACCCTCTTCTACGAACCGAGTACTCGTACCCGTTCCTCCTTTGAAGTAGCAGCCAATCGTCTTTCGGCAGATGTCACCACCTTCACCGTTTCCACCTCTTCTGTGGTTAAGGGTGAAAGCGTGCATGATACCATTGACACGCTCATGAGCATGAAGATGGACTATATCATCGTGCGCCACAAGAATAGCGGCATTCCCGCTGTCATCGCTCGCCATTGCAAGGCTTCCGTAATTAATGCCGGTGATGGGGCACATGCTCATCCCAGTCAGGCCTTCCTTGACGCCTTCACAATTCGTGAAAAATATGGTGATGTAGCCGGGCGCCGCGTTGTGATTATCGGAGACATTCTTCACAGCCGAGTGGCCCGTTCTACCAGCACAATTCTGCGCCGACTCGGTGCGGAGGTGGCATACATGGGCCCCGGCCCGCTTGTCCCCCCCACAGCATACACCGGAGTACCCCGCTTCACTAACTGGAACCAGATTTTTGACTGGAAACCGGATGTCATTTACCTGCTGCGAGTGCAGAATGAGCGCATAGATACCCCCTTCTTCCCGGCCGCAGATTATCACCAGGCCTTTGGTGTGACAGAGGAGCGCCTGCGCCGTATAGATGACCTTAATCTCAGCATTATGCACCCCGGCCCCGTTAACCGGGGCGTTGAAATATGTGATGATGCTATGGAATATCGCAATTGCTTGATTAACAATCAGGTTGAAAATGGAATAGCCGCTCGCATGAGCATTCTCTACCACCTTACTCCCCAAACGCAGAACCATGACTAACACTTACATCACGAATGCCACCTGGGCCGTCACAGGTGAAAAGTTGGACCTGCGCATGGGACAGGCCGGAGATGAACTCACCACCATCTTCCTGAATGATATCCCCCTTCAAGGGGTTAACGCAGTCTCACCCGCCGGAGATATGCAGATTCCCGAAGGTGCGAGAGTTATCAACGCCGAAGGCAAATTATTCTTACCTGCACTTTTTGACCTGCACGCCAGTATTAGCCTCTCCGGCAGAAGCAAGCGCGAGAGTATCTACCGTGCCGGGCAAGCTGCTAACCATGGTGGTGTATGGGGTATGCTCGTGATGCCCTCCCCCGGTTTTGTTTTCGATAACGCCGCTACGCTGGACAGCTTCCAAGATGCTGTAAGCCAGCGTTCCTTTGCGACCATGATTCCTGCAGGCTGCATATCGGAAAACATGCTGGGAGAACAGCAGGCCCCCTATAATACGCTGGCAGCTCGCGGCATAAGTATCCTCAGTGACGCTGGTAAGATGCCCACTAATCTGCTCATGCTCCACAGAGCTATGAAGTATGCCGCAGAAATGGGGCTTACATTTGCCATCCGCGGTGACGTACCGGTGCTGACGGACAAAACCTACATGCATCCCAGCACAACATCATATAACCTTGGTTTACACGGCACCCCCGCTTGTGCTGAGGAAATTGGTATTGAGACGCTCATACGTCTCGCGCGTGATGCCGGAGCCAAGCTTCACCTCCAGACGGTGAGCACGGCTGAAGGCGTGGATATCATCCGCCGAGCAAAAGCCTCTGGCATGAAAGGCCTGACTGCTGAAGTTGCACTGCATCATCTGCTCTATACCCATGAGAACGTGGGCGATTATGACACTACATTCAAGACCATTCCGCCCCTGCGTGAGCAGAGCGACTGTGACGCCCTGCTGGGAGGTGTAAAGGATGGAACCATTGATTGCATTGTGACAGATCATACACCCTGTATGCCCTTCGCTAAAAAGCAAGACTTCGTAAGTGCCCCGCAAGGCATGGTGGCTCTGGATAACTTCCTTCCCTGCATTTACACGCACCTCATCAGCACAGGCAAGCTTACTTGGACGGATGTATGCCGTACGTGCAGTACAAATCCGGTTCGCATAGCTAACCCATATGATCAGGAAGAGGACGTTCCGATGAACGTACCGCTGATGCTTTTTGATCCGATGGTACAGCACATGGTAACGCCTGATTCCCTGTACTGCGGCACGCTAAACACACCTCTTCTGGAAACCGTTCTGAGTGGCGCTGTCACATTACCTCTCTATTGATTTCCTTCCATTCATAAACAGTAATCTTTCCTGACATGGTCATTTACATCATCAGTGATGGCAAAAAGGGACACCTCTCACAGACTCGAGGCCTAGCAGAAGCCCTGCTGGAACGGGCCCGTGAGGTTCGCCCGAATCTTCAACACTCTTGTCATGAAGTACCGATAAACGACAAGAGCTGGTTTGCCAAGTTGTTTTACAAGGGTAAAGACTTGGATTTACCCCGCCCCCACCTCATTCTCTGCGCTGGCCACAGTACACACTTGGCTGCGCTGAGTCTGGCGCGCCACTTACGCTGCCTCTGCATGGTCTGCATGAAGCCCAGTTTGCCGGCCCGCATGTTCAACCTTTGCATCATGCCGCGCCACGACGTTCCGGAAGGAGGCGTACCGACCTCTCGCATGTTCCTGACGAATGGCGCCATCAACTGCATTAAGCCAAGGCCGGATGTGGAGAAAAAGGAGACTCTCGTTCTCATTGGCGGCCCGAGCAAAGAGTTCAAGTGGGAGGCTGAGCATGTACTCACACAGCTTACCACAATCGCCAGCAAGAGCACCAGCTCCATTATCCTCACCACCTCTCGCCGCACTCCGGCCGATTTCGTGCAGGACGTCACCGCAGCCTGCCCCAATATTCGCGTAGAGCCAGTTGAACAGACCGGCCCCACTTGGGTGGCAGACCATTTAGCATCCGCCCGTGAAGTGTGGGTAACACAGGATAGCGTATCCATGGTGTACGAGGCCCTTTCCAGCGGAGCTCCCGTGGGTATCATTGAAATGCCCCGCAAGGGCAATCCCCATAAGGATAAACCCTCTCGTGTAGTACGAGGTCTTCAGATGCTCATTTCCGATGGAGGAACTACCACCTTTACGGAATGGGCCAAAACCGGAAAGATTGCCAAGCCCAAGACGGTTCTTAACGAGGCGGGGCGTGCAGCAGAATATATCCTGACCACCTTCCCTCAATTACTGCCATGAAAATAATGCACCTTCTGCCATCCTTGTCGTCCGGCGGTGTTGAGCAAGTCGTGCTCGAACTCTGTCAGGGACTCTGTGAGCAGGGGGTGGATTGTGTCGTGGTATCTGCAGGAGGCCCGATGGTAAGTGCCATTGAATCCACAGGAGCCCGGCATATTACCCGCCCCATCGGCAAGAAAAGTCTTAAAACTTTCATTCAGGTAGGCAAAATGGTTCGCCTGCTTAAGGAGGAAAAACCTGATGTCCTGCACCTGCATTCCCGAGTTCCGGCGTGGGTGGGGTATCTTGCCTGTAAACGGCTTCGCCCGGAGATGAGGCCTCATATCATTACCACTTTTCACGGCTTCCATTCGGTAAACTTTTATTCCGCTATCATGGCTAAGGGTGATAGCGTCATTGCCGTTTCGGAATGCATGAAGGAGCACATTCTTCAGCAGTATCCCCGCAAAGTAGCAGCTGAAAATATCTGTGTGATTCCAAATTCCGTGGATACGGACCTCAACTTCCCGGAATATACCCCCACAGAGGAATGGCTCAACGAATGGAACTCTACATACCCTGAGCTGAAAGGTAAGTATACCTTGTGCCTCCCCGGGCGTATCACCCGCATTAAGGGAGCCACACATCTGGCGCCTATCTTGTCAGCCCTCCATGAGAGAGGAATTCCGGCGCATGCAGTCATCGTCGGCGAAACAAAGAAAGGCAAAGAGTCCATCCGACAGGAAATCGTTGACTCTCTGAAAAAAGCTGGAATGAGTGACCATGTCACGTGGACCGGTCATCGTACAGACCTCAGAGACGTACTTTGCGTGTGCGATGTAACGCTTTCCCTCACGCTTCAACCGGAATCCTTCGGCAAGACAACTCTGGAGGCACTAGCTCTTGGCCGCCCGGTAGCAGGTTATGAACATGGCGGCGTGGGTGAACAACTCAATGTTTTCCTGCCTGAGGGACGCGTCCCCACTAAGGACACGGCGGCCATGGCCGATGTGCTGGCACGTTGGTACAAAGAAAAGCCCACTCCCAGACTTCCGGTGCCATCTCCCTATCGTCGTGAAGATATGATTCAAGCTCACCTGGAGCTTTACCGGAAACTCTGCCAGAGTTCTTCATGAAAGTCATTCATTACAGCCCGCATATGAGTCCGGGAGGTCCCGCCGCACTAGCTGCTGACCTCGCCCGTACACTGCAGGGTGATGATTGTGAGAATGTAGTAGTGGCTCCCCCCTGTGAGCTTATCAGCCGCCTGCATGCAGCAAAAGTAAAACACATTTCTTGCCGCAAACCTAATATCCTGACAGCTTGGCGTGAAATCAGACGCCTGAGAAGCATTATCCGTAGGCAAGCACCGGATGTAATTCAGGTATATTCTGCAGATGCCGCCTGGGTAGTATCCATGGCGTGCCGCCGGCTGAAGAAAGTTAAAGTTCCCCCCATCATCGGAGCCATTACCGGATATGTGGCTAAAGGACTGCCCGCATACGGCTGGAAATTCTGTGATTATTACACAACCATTTCCAAGCATTTACGCAACGAACTCCGAGCTGACTCCAGCCCACTCAAGTGCGCACCGTGGGTTATTCCCTACGGCACGGACGAGAACATGTGTTGCCCGGCGTATCGGCCTACTTCCGGCTGGCTAACACAATGGCGCAAGAACCATCCGGAACTAGATTACAGCCTCGCAGTCTGTGTACCCGGAGGCATCACACCCAGACGAGGGCTTGAAGATATTGTGCCTGTTCTCACAGGCTTGCTACGTTCCGGCATTCCTGCCCATGTTTATATTGAGGGAGACCCTCGACTGGCCAGCACTGATTATGTTAATGAATTGAAAGCCACATTTGCAGCGGCACAGCTTGATGGGCATATTACGTGGTTAGGAGCAAGGCCGGATTTGAGAGATGTGCTTTGCGGATGTGACGTAACGCTCTCTCTGACAAAGCAACCGGCCACTTGGGATCGTGCAGTATTAGAAGCCCTAGCATTGGGCCGCCCGGTCATTGGTTATGATTATGGAGTAGTTGGAGAGCTTCTAGAAGCCTTCCAGCCGGAGGGACGTGTGGCTCCGGGGGATATACCAGCCATCATCGACACGCTCACTCAATGGAACACCTACCCGCCCAGTCCCGTATCAGAAGTTCCTTATCCCTATAAACTGAGTGATACGGCTGATACTTATCGCAAACTGTACTCTGAAATATGAGCACTTACGCGCAAAAGATATCTGGTCCGTCAAAAATAAGGATTGACAATCAAGGCAAAACCAAGTATTGTAACCGCGCGCCCACATATCGGCCAGAAGACGCTTAAACTTTATCTACGCTGGCCAAGAAGTGGGGCTTAACATCATATTTTAACATGAAAAAAGCACTTCTCATTCTTACAGCTCTGACCTCCCTGCCCCTTCTCGCACAAGAACAGGTAGCAGAAGAAGCAACCGCCCCCATAATTAACCCCATGGAAGAAGGCGCCCGCCAGCTCACATGGTATGAAATTGACCCGGGTGTGCGCAAATACCTCATTCTTCTGACGGCTAACACCATGGAACTCAGCGCACAACTTCCCAATTGCGGCGTGAACCCCACCCCTGAGCAGAGCTTTGATATGATGGAGCAGGTTATCCGCCGCACTCCGATGGACAGCCTCACAGGTGAATATCTCCAATTTGTGACGGAGGCAAACGAACTTAACTACCGCATCATTGCAACGCTCAAAGCAGAAAAGCCTCAAAACCATGCCGGCGTCACCGCCGTTACCAACCGCTTCCAGAGCGAAATTGATGCACTGAACAAAAAATACCCTCAGGCTAGCCGCTACTTCAGCCAGAGTGCCCAGATGGAGATTGCCATGCTGCTCACCCGTGAATTGGACATTCAGCGAGTCATGATTCAGGCCGCGATGGCCGGTAAAACCCAGCAGGAAGCCATGAAGACCGTCGTGGAGCACCTGCGATACGAAGCTGAGCACCAGTTTTAACCTTTACTAAGCTTTACATACACACAAAAGAACGGTTGAAGACAAGAGCTCAACCGTTCTTTTGTGTCTGTTTTTTTGCCAACGTCTTGCAAAAAGCATAAATCTGTGATATATTTCGGCATGCCCCGAATCGCACTTATCCAGCAGGAGGCCGTTACTGCCCCCGCCGAGAACAAACGCCTGCAGATGGCAGCTATACGTGAAGCTGCAGCAGGCGGTGCGCAGATTGTGTGCACGCAGGAAATGTGCACCACGCTCTACTTCTGTCGCACCCAAGACTGCGAATTATTCAATACCGCTGACCCTATCCCCGGTCCTTGGACAGACGAGCTCTGCGATCTTGCCCGCGAGCTGGGCGTCGTTATTGTAGCTGCCGGCTTTGAAAAACGAGCCACGGGGTTGTACCACAACTCAGCATGGGTGATTGATGCTGACGGAAGCTTCCTTGGCTTATACCGCAAGATGCACATACCCCAGGACCCCGGATTCGAAGAGAAGTTTTACTTCACGCCCGGAGACTTGGGCTACAAATGCTTTGACACAAAGTATGGACGCATAGGCGTTCTCATCTGCTGGGACCAGTGGTACCCGGAAGCGGCTCGTCTCACAGCTATGCAGGGCGCTGAAATCATCTTCTACCCCACAGCCATCGGCTGGATTCCCGGTGAAGAAGAACTTTACACGGCTCAGCACTGTGCATGGGAAACAGTACAACGCGGACACGGCGTAGCAAACGGATGCTACATATGCGCTGTAAATCGCTGTGGCGTTGAAGGCGAGACTACCTTCTGGGGACAAAGTTTCGTCAGCGACTACTGTGGCCAGATTGTGACAAAAGCGCCCATTCACGAGCGCACCATTCTTTACGCTGACCTTGATTTGGCCGCCTTGGAAGCGCACCGCCGCATCTGGCCCTTCTTCCGTGACCGCCGCATAGATTCCTACAGCGGCATCACTCAGCGATGGGGTAAATAATATTCTGCATGAGTACTGATAAACAGAGCACTCCAAAACCGCCGCTGCGAGTCATTGTGGTGGGCATGGGGGTGCGCTCCATGATATACACGCGCGTAGCGCTCACGAATCCGGAGCTTTTAGAGATTGTTGGCGTGGTTGATACCGATGAGCGTCGCCGCGAATACGCAAGAGTAACTTTTGGGCTCTGCCCTGAAAACTGCTTCTCTACGGTGGATGAGCTTGTGGCCGTGCCAAAGTTTGCAGATGCCGTCATTAACGGCACCATGGATCGCCTGCACGTGAGCACTAGCCTACCCATTCTCCGGCATGGCTATGACATGCTGCTGGAAAAGCCATTCGCTATCCATGAAGAAGAAGCGCAAGAGCTTCTGGCCTGTGCCAGAGAGACAGGGCGCACCGTTATGGTATGCCACGTACTCCGATATGCTCCTTTCTATCAGCGCTTCAAGCAAGCCATGGAGAGCGGAGAAATCGGCAAGGTGATTAATATCCGCATGTCCGCACAGGTGAATTACTTCCATGAGAGCGTCTCCTTTGTACGCGGCAAATATGCTTCAGCAGAAATCTGCGGCTCCGGCATGCTGCTGACCAAATGCAGCCATGACTTGGATTTGATGGCGTGGCTCATGGGTTCCAACACTCCCAAGCGAATCTCCAGCGTTGGCAGCATGTTCCAGTTCGTGCCGGAAAATGCACCGGAAGGAGCAGGAACACGCTGCCTTACGGACTGCCCGGTAGAACGAGATTGCCCGTATTCTGCCCGGCGCCTCTACATTGAGAGACCCCAGAGATGGGCTGATAATGTATGGCATGATTCCAACATCCGACGCCCTGAAACGGATGAAGAAAAAGAGGCAATACTCAGCCACCCTGATAATCCTTACGGGGCCTGCGCGTACCGCTGCAAGACAGATATCGTGGACCACCAGTCAGTCCTCATTGAGTACGAAGATGGAGCTACCGGCACCTTCTCCATGACAGGCGGAGCCTCTATCTCCAATCGTCGTGTACATGTCACCGGCACACGTGGAGAAATCTACGGAACTTTTGAGAACGGACGTTTCACCATTTCCTCCATCGCACCACAGGCCCCGGATGGCCGACTGAAGCATGTGGTGGATGTTACGGAAGCACAGGAAGGTCGCCATCACGGCGGCGGTGACCGTGAAGTAGTACTTGATTTCATAGCATATCTTCGTGGAGAGCCCACATCCCCCGGCAGAACACTTCTGGAGGATTCCGTGAACGGGCACCGTATCGTCTTCCTCGCAGAAAAATCCCGGCAGGCTAATGGCGCCATGCTGGATTGGTAACCCCATGCTCACCACATGCCGGAAATAGATACGAAACAAACACCCGACTTCCGTTACCCAGATTTACCTATTTCACGCCGTCGGCAGGAAATAGCAGCAGCTCTGCGCAAAAATCAGGTCATTGTTGTCGTGGGTGAGACCGGTAGTGGTAAAACCACGCAGCTGCCGAAAATCGCTCTAGAAGTGGCGGGTAACCGCCGGGGCATGCTGGGGTGTACACAACCCCGAAGGCTGGCAGCCGTGGCCGTAGCTCGCAGAATTGCAGAAGAAATTGGCTGTGAGCCGGGCCAGTATGTGGGCTATCAGGTGCGCTTTGATGATAAAACCAGCCGCGACACCAAGCTGAAGCTCATGACGGATGGTATCCTGCTGGCAGAGACGCAGGATGACCGGGATTTACGCAAGTATCATACCATCATTCTGGATGAAGCTCATGAGCGCAGCCTGAACATTGATTTCTTGCTCGGCTACATGAAGCTTCTACTGGCTCGCCGCCCGGATTTGAAGCTCATCATCTCCTCTGCCACTATGGATGCCGGCTCATTCTCTGAGTTCTTCGGAGGGGCGCCCATTATCAATGTGGAAGGGCGCACGTACCATGTGGACATGCACTACATGCCCCAGCGCCACCCGGACGAAGAACTACCTCAGCATGTAGCAAGAGCCGTCACTTGGCTTTCCGAGTATGATGAAAAGGGAGACGTTCTCATCTTCCTTCCCGGCGAGCGAGAAATCCGTGACTGTGCGGATGAATTACAGTATCTGAATCTACCACATACGGACATTCTCCCCCTTTTTGCACGACTGGGGCTGGGGGAGCAGCAGCGTATCTTCCATCCCCAGAAAGGTAGGCGACGTATTGTTCTTGCTACGAACGTGGCTGAAACATCACTCACCATCCCCGGCATCATCTATGTGATAGATAGCGGCCTTGCTCGAATCTCGCGCTATCTTCCCGGCCGTCAGATTCAGCGCCTGCAGGTGGAGCCCATTTCCCAAGCCAGTGCGCGCCAGCGAGCCGGCCGCTGCGGCCGTGTGACAGAAGGCGTCTGCATTCGCCTGTACTCAGAAACTGACTTTGAAAGCCGCGAGCCCTTTACTGACCCAGAAATCAAGCGCAGCGCACTTGCGGGAGTCATCCTGCGCATGGCGGATTTACGCCTGCCGCCGTTGGGTGAGTTCCCCCTGCCGGACCCTCCCAGCGCACGCCTTATCAATGAAGGCTACAAAACGCTGCGTGAAATTGGCGCGCTTGACAGACTAAAGAAAATGACAGAGACAGGCCGCAGCTTGGCCCGCCTTCCGCTGGACCCACGCTTGGGCCGTATGCTGCTGGAAGCGGAGCACGAAAAGTGCCTAGCCGAGATGCTCGTCATCGTTGCAGGGCTGAGCATCATGGATCCTCGCGAAAGGCCGCAGGAGTTTGCCACACAGGCGGACCAAGCTCACGCTCAGTGGAAGAATGCGGATAGTGATTTCCTCTCCATGCTCTTGCTGTGGAGAAGCACGCTCGCTTTTCAGGAAAAGCGCTCACTCAAGCGCAACCAGCTTCGCAAATGGTGCGGCAAAAACTACATCAACTTCCTGAGAGTAGTTGAGTGGCATAATCTTGTGCAGGATTTAGGCTCTGCACTGCAGGACACACTGCGCTGGCGCATACCCGCCCTGCCCGACGAGGCTCATCAAGCTACTCCGGAAATGATACACCGCTCACTTCTGGCCGGGGCTCCGCTGCAGATAGGTGTTTGGCGACCGGAAGAAAAAGTCTACCGCGGCGCCGGAGGGAGAGACTTCTCCATTTTCCCCGGCAGCGGAATGTTCCGCCGTAACAAACGCGCAGAATGGATATTCGGTGCTGAACTTGTAGAAACTAGCCGACTGTTCATGCGCCGCTGCGCTGTGCTGGATCCTGCGTGGGTGGAGCAAGTAGCTCCTCAGCTCTGCGCATGCCATGCGTATGATGCCGGATGGGACAAGGACGCAGGCGTCGTGCATGCCAAGGAACGCGTCACTTGCGGGGGGCTCACCATCATTGATGGTCGCCGAATCTCCTACGCTCGTTACAATCTTCCGGCCGCCCGCGAAATCATGATTCGCGAGGGCATTCTGGACATGCAGCTGCGGGATGAGCCGCCTTTTATCCGCCACCTGCAGGACATGCGCGAAAAAGTGCGAACAGTGGAATCAAAACTCCGACGCCGTGACTTGATATGGTGCGCAGAAGGGGTATTCTCTTTCTTCAATAGTATTCTACCTAAGGATTGCGCATCAGCCAAAGCTTTACGCCGCTGGCGAGAGAAATCAGAGAAAACAAAGCCTGATATACTCTTCGTCCCCTACGAAGATTGTGTCTATCCCGGCGAGGATAAAGCGCCAGCTGATTTATACCCGGACGAGCTACATGTGGCCGGCGAGATTTATGACGTATACTACGATCACAATCCCGGCGAGGCTAATGACGGTGTAACCCTCGGAGTCCATATTGACCAACTGGATACATTCCCGGACTGGTTGCCGGAATGGGGCGTTCATGCACATCTGGCGGATCGAGCCGAAATTCTCCTGCGTACCTTGCCGAAAGACATGAGGAACTTCCTGATGCCAATAGGCGAGACTGCCGATGACTTCTCTGAAGACTGGTACGACCGTGAGCCCGACAGACCACTGGGGCAGGCATTAGCAGAGTTCGTGATGCGCCGCACACAAAAGTTCTGCAATGCACAGCAGTTTGACTTCTCACGTATTCCCGCTGAACTTATCACAAAAATCTGGGTTAGTGACGATAAGGGACAAGAACTTGCCATGGGTACCGATATGGCTACCCTGCGTGAAAAATTGGAGTCCTACAAGCAGAAACGTTTCCACAAAAAGGCCGCACGTACATTCTCTGCTACGGCTATGACTCGCTGGGACTGTGGCAATCTTCCGGCCACCGTGGACGTAGGCACCGGAACCGGTTACCCCGCGCTCTGCGATGACGGCGAACACGTGAAAATCAAGGTCTACCCCACGCAAGAGGAAGCCAACCACGTGCACCGTTTTGGCGTACGTAGGCTCGCACTCATCCGCCATGCTGATTTTATCAGCAGCATTCGCAAACGACTTCCCATCAAATCCGTAGAGGCAAAGTTGGCCATGACATTACTGGGCGTTCAGCCTAAGAACAATGTGGCAGATACTATCTATGCCGCTATGGATGTCAACCTGGCCCCGCTGCCGCGCACGGCAGAAGAGTTTGATGCAGCCTGTCTCCGCATGAGAGAGCGCCTATATGATACCATCGCCGGCCCGCTTAGTAAGCTGTGGGAACAACTTGCTGCCACAGAGACACCCCTCAGAGAGTTTTGCCTTACAACTTCACGAGATAGATACGCGGCACGTATCGCAGAGGACTTACAGCGTGAGTGGCAATGGCTCACACGCCCGTTCTTCCTCTCAGCCGCTGACCCTGCTTTGCTGCAAGACATCAGCAGATTTGCCCGCGGCATTCAGCAACGCCTGCAGAAGATAGCCCAGCAACCGCCCATCCGCGAACTGGAACGCATCGAAACATTAAACACTACCATCAAGCCTGATTTCTACACTGAATACCTTCGCCATAATGAGTCGCCAGCATGGCAAGCATATGGGTTCATGGTCGCAGAGTATCGCCTGTCCATCTTCGCCCCCACTTTGGCCTGCAAGGGACGCGCCTCCGCGAAAAAACTGTCAGCAGCTGCAGAACAGCTTTAATGATTTGTCAACTGCTGAAAAAAATGTTAATATGACGCTCGTGAGGAAACTGTTTTTATCGGCCACCCTGTTACTTATCTGCTCCTGTGATGAAGGCGTGGATTCAAGCGCCCATACCGAGAATAACAATCAGCAGAGCGATGCCATCAGTTCCCGCCAATGTGCAGCCTGCCATGCCAAGGAATATGAAGAATGGGTCGATAGTGACCATGCTTGGGCTTACCGAAACGTTCGCCAAGAGCTTGATTCTGAACCCTTCCATGGCCAGCAGCTGACTGCCCACGGCTCCGTACTCACCTTCACAACTTCTCGCGAAGGAAATCTCCTACTCTCTGACAGTCAAAGCGGACGTACCTTCAAGGTACATTCCGTACTCGGACGCCGCCCTCTAGTGCAATATCTTGTACAGGGAAATGATGGTAGCTTACATACCCCCAGTGCTGCATGGGATACTGAAAAACGCGAATGGTTTGACATGTTTGAGGCGGACACCCGCCTCAGCAGCGACGGCTCTGCTACTCGCTCACTCGGAGACTGGGGACACTGGCTTGGCAGAGGCATGAACTGGAACTCTCAGTGCGCTTGGTGCCATACCACGCACTTCCGGAAAAACTATGATGCAACAACAAACCGCTATGCATCCACGTGGCGGGAGCCGGGAGTAAGCTGCCTTCAATGCCACAAAGCCGCGGAAACGCCATCAGCAGATGGCTGCCTTGTGGTCCCGGCAGACCGCAAGCTAACCGCCCAACAGGCACACGATAACTGTGCCACTTGTCATGCGCGCAGAGAGGAGTTTAACGACCGCTTCGTAGCAGGCAACCGCTTTGATGACCACTTCCGCCTAGAGCTGCCCATCATCAAAGGCATATTTTGGCCGAACGGCATGCAGAGAGACGAATCCTACTGCGAAACAGGCATACGCCTTAGCCGCATGGGCGCTGCCGGGGTCACCTGTCTGGATTGCCATAATCCTCATTCTGCAGCGCTTAAGCTTCCGCAGGAAGATAATTCGCTCTGCATGCGCTGCCACGCCAGTGGCACGGTAGTGGGCAGCACGCCTAGTCCTGTCATCAATCCCGCCACCCACAGCCCCTGCCCTCAGAACAGCAAAGGAGCCCGCTGTGTGGAGTGCCACATGCCAGAGAGTCCCTACATGGCTCGAGATCTGCGCAGAGACCATTCATTTAATTCGCCCGACCCCACGCTCAGTATCGAAATCGGCACCCCGAATGCCTGCATTATGTGCCATACAGATAAAGATAATGCATGGGCCGCCGAAGTGATACAGCGTTCCTACCCGGAGCAACGCAACGCCCGTTATCGCCATCGCACACGCGCCATTCATCACGCGTTGGAAGGTAATGGAGACACTGATGCTCTACTGTCAGCACTTAAGGCAGAAACCGTACCAGGTTGGAAAGCAACCATTCTGGAACTTCTCGCTAGACAGGAACCTTCAGAGACTATCCTACAAGCTGCCCGTGAGGCAGCAAAGGATGACAATGCCATGGTAAGAGCCGCCGCCGCCGGAATACTGGGAGAGGAAGCGGAGAGCATGATTCATGACCCCGTTCTCCTCGTCCGCAGAGCTGCTGCTTGGCCCCTTATCGAGAAACTCATACAGAATCCGGAAGTTGCAGACGTTGTACAGGAACAGGAAACTATTGTGGCCCATCAGGCTGACCAGCCGTCCGGAGCCATGCAGCTGGCTAGGCTCGCTGAAGCCCGGCAAAATTATGAAGAAGCCGAGCAACAGTACCGAAGAGCTCTTCAGCTGGATCCCGCCTCTGCCGTTGTCTATATGGATTTCGCCGTCTTTCTCGCCAGAAGAGGGCGGAACATGGACGCTTTGCAGCAGATGATAGACTGTACGAAAGTAGCTCCGGATAATCCCGAAGTTTTCTACCGTCTCGGACTCATCATGGCGGAACTTCAGCACTTCGACTATGCACTGAGCGCCTTCAATCGCGCGCTGGAGTTGGACGCAGCATTCCACCGAGCAAGATATAACAAAGCAATTCTTCTTCAACACCTTGGACGACATGATGAAGCTTCACAAGAAATTCAACTCATGCGGGCCCTACAATCACCGCCAACACCTTCCGCACCATGAACCTTGATTCTCAGACAATCATCCTGATTTCCTTGGGCGTACTGCTCTTGTTCATTATTCTTTTCTCTATATTCAAGGGCGTCATCCGTATGATACTACTTGCCGCAGCCGTCATAGCCGCGGTAGCCTTATGGATATTCCTTCAGAACAAAGGGTTCACCCTTTTGGCGCTTATAACGGATTCCCCTCAGCCGTGGATGGTACAGGCACTAGCTTGGACGTTATCCATTTTTGCCTTTGCCGTACTCCTGCACGGCATGAACTGGTTCTCTCAGCTTTTTTCTTGGAGACGGGGCGGAGCGAGCCCGTGCGGAATTATCACGACCATACTGATGTCGGCCCTTATGCTGTGGGTAGGTAGTGTAGGCATTTCCTATTACGGAAACATTGCCCGCATTTCCTATTATCGAGACCTCGCCTTGGCACACCAACAGCAACAACAGGATCCTCCCATGCCTTGGTTTACTCAGGCAAAAAACATCATCCGCAAAGCTGATGCCACGGCATGGCTGCGTACCATTGACCCGCTGGAGACCCCGGCCCAGGCCAATCTCGCTTGCATCGTAGCCTATGGATGTACCCTTTCCGAACCTGAATTTAACCGCTTTTACGAGGAGCGCCTCGCTAACAGCGGCGTGCCTCATCCCACACGTTTTCTGGAGCTCTTCCGTGATAAAGGCTTGCGAACACTCGTACGAGAAGGCCGCTTTGTGACTCTGCTGGAGAACAAGAGCCTGAACGCATTCCTCCAACTGCGCAATACTCAGCAGGTCATGGAAAAAATTATTTGATATGCCGCCAAAGGAACTTGAACAACTTTGCTCAAAAATGTAAAATCAGTGTGATGCATTCCACAGGCGAAACAGACACACCGGAAGAAAAGCAGACAGGATGGGGTGAAGGTGCCCGTTTCCTCCTTACTGCTGCCTGCACTATTATTGTTCTTTTTGGTCTGAGAGAAGCCAGAGATATGCTGCTGCCTATAGTCATGGCAGTGTTTCTGGCTGTAATCAGCTATTCTATAACCGACATACTGCGCCGCTGGTTGCATTTTCCCCACTGGCTCGCAGTATTCTTCACCGTTGTGGCAGACGCCGGCATCATCTATGGCGCAGCTTCACTTGTGAGAATACTAGCCGCTGATATGCAGAATACCCTCAGCGGCCCCTTCATGGAGCAAATGCACCAAAAATACCAGTTCCTCATGCAGCTGCTCGAAGACTGGGGATACAGCTCCGATGCACAGCAGTTTATTCAGAACCCGCGAGACTACATAAGCCCTTCGTATATTATCAGTATTTCACAGAAACTGGGCGGACAAGTCATCTCCATGACCTCTGTTACTGTTCTCGTTCTCGTGCTGATGACTTTCTTGCTGGGAGAAGCCCCGCTCTTCATGAAAAACTTCCGCTCCCTGCCTAACAGCGTGAGGGGCAAAGGAAAAGTGGTAGACGCGCTCAAGAGTATTCAGCGTTACCTTTTCATTAAGACAATAGCCAGCGCCTGTACCGGCCTGCTCGCTTGGTGGCTGTGCCACGCCATGGATGTTCCGTTTGCTTTCCTGTGGGGGCTGGTAGCCTACCTGCTGAACTACATCCCTACCATCGGTTCCATTGTGGCAGCTATTCCGCCTATCATTCTTGCTCTTGTCATGGGAGATGTCGGCGATATGGTTATTGTGTCTGTCGGCTACGTCGCCATTAATTTCGCTATAGGTAATGGCGTTGAACCCCTCTTCCTTGGTAAAGAATTCGGTATTGCCACTTCCGTAGTACTACTTTCTGTTATAGTCTGGGGATGGGTTTGGGGGCCTTGCGGCATGCTGATGGCTGTCCCCATCACCGTTATGTTAAAACTCGCCTTTGAAAACTCAAGGGACCTTTACTGGGTAGCCGTCATCATTGATGACCATCCCAACACTGGCGAAAAAGATTTAAATAACAAAGAAATAACAACTAATACCCCATAACTTATGCATTCATTCGCATACAACAACGGTACGCTGTGCTGCGAGAACGTAAATCTCGCAGATATAGCACATGCCGTCGGCACCCCCACCTTCGTCTACAGTCGCCAGACCATTATGGATGATCTGGCAGAGCTGCAGCGTGAGCTCGCCCCGCTGGATGCCCATGTAGCCTATGCCGTGAAAGCTTGCTCCAACAAAGCCATTCTCAACCTCATGGCAAAACAGGGAGTCGGCTTCGATATCGTCTCCGGTGGTGAGCTGTGGCGTGTCGTCAATGCCGGTGGCGATCCCACCCTGTGCACCTATGCCGGTGTAGGCAAGACTGAGGCAGAAATCCGCTATGCACTTTCACTGAACATCTACTGCTTCAACTGTGAGAGCGAAAACGAGCTACGCGAAATCAACCGAATCGCCGGCGAATTGGGAGTAAAAGCTCCCGTAGCTGTTCGTGTGAACCCCAATGTGGAAGCCAATACGCACAAGTACATTACCACCGGCACCAAAGAAAACAAGTTCGGTGTGGACTTCGCTCGCATCGAAGAGCTGTACGCCACCATCGCGGCAGAGATGCCGAATCTCCACATTCGCGGCCTCCAGATGCACATCGGCTCCCAGCTCACGCAGGTAGAGCCCTTTGTGAAGGCTGTCACAAAGGTCGCTCCTCTTGTCGCTAAGTTTAAGGAGCTTTACAACATCGAGTTCTGGAGTATCGGCGGCGGTATCGGCATCGTGTACGATGGCTGCCTCGCCTCCGGCAAAGAGGAATGGTGGACCGCTCACCCTGAACAAATTACACTCAAGAGCTACGTTCAGGCTCTCATTCCCCTGTTGAAGCCGCTGGGCCTAAAAATACTTCTGGAGCCCGGTCGCCGCTTGGTAGGCAATGCAGCCTGCATGCTGACCACCTGCTTGTACGAGAAGAAGGGCGAGGCCAAGACCTTCAAGATGATTGATGCCGGCATGAACGACATTATCCGCCCAGCCCTCTACGAAGGATACCACGAAATCTGGCCTGTGAAGGAGCACAGCGGTGATACCATCGTAGCTGACATCGTAGGCCCCATCTGTGAGAGCGGTGACTTTCAGGCTCAGAACCGTGAGATTGCCGACGTCAAGCCCGGCGAAATTCTAGCTGAGATGAGTGCTGGGGCCTATGGTTTCAGCATGGCCAGCACATACAACTCACGCCCGCTGGCAGCAGAGGTGCTGGTGGATGGTGACAAGTGGCACATTATCCGCCGTCGTCAGACGCTGGAGCAGATAGTAGAAGGCGAGTGCCTACCCGAGTAAAACCACGCCATGATTACACTCACCAATCTGACAGCAGGACCGGAAATCGGTGCCAACTGTTACCTGCTTGATATGGAGGGTTCACGCATCGTGCTCGATTGCGGCATGCACCCCAAGCAGGATGGTAATGCAGCCAAGCCTAATTTCTCCCTCATCGGCGCAGCGGATCCGGATGCCATCTTCATCACCCACTCCCATTTGGATCACATCGGCACTCTGCCTGTTTTTCAGGACGAATACCCCCGCGCTGAGGTTATCATGACCGTCGGCACGGCTGAAGTGGGGGATGCTATGCTCCACAACTCCGTGAACGTGATGACAGCCAAGCGCATGGGTGAAGGTATCATCGAATACCCCTTTTTCACCCACGGCGAGCTGCAACGCCATGTGAATGCATGGGTTACCCGTCCCTACAACGAGTCCTTCCGCACCGGTAATAACGGTACAATACTAGCTACCCTGCACGATGCCGGGCACATCCTCGGCTCCTGCGGCGTATTGCTGGAGGGAATGAGCGGTACAACCGTTTTCTACACCGGAGATGTTCAGTTTGATAATCAAACTCTTATCAGCGGTGCTGATTTCCCTCAAAGCGGTGTGGACGTTCTTATCATGGAGTGCACACACGGTCTCAAAGACCGCGACGCGGACTACACCCGCGAAAAGGAACTGCTGCGCTTTGCCCGCGCTATCCGCGAAGTTCTGGAGGACGGTGGCGCCGTACTCATTCCCGTATTCGCCCTTGGCAAAAGTCAAGAACTCCTCTGTGAAATCGGCAGATTTAAGCGCCAAGGACTTATTCCTGATGTCCCTGTCTACTTCGGTGGCCTGAGCTCCAAAATCACGCAAGTCTACGACCGCCTTTGCGACAGTACCCCGCGCCTCAACCCCGGCTATCGCATCAAGGATGACGTGGAGACCCACGGATTGCCCAAACAAGACAAAGGCCCCCTTGTCGCCACTCCCGGCAATATCTACCTCGTGTCTAGCGGCATGATGAGTGAACACACAGTTTCCTACAAAATGGCCGCTCAGGTACTTCCGCACAAAAAAGACGCCATTCTTTTCGTGGGATACAGCGACCCAGAATCCCCCGCCGGACGTATTAAAGCCACCCAGTCCGGAGAGAATGTAAAGCTAAACGGCAAAGGGCAGGCATATCCCCTGCTTTGCCGTACGGAATGCTTTGACTTCTCCGGCCACGCCACACGTTCCGCACTGGTGGACTACGCCTGCCGCTTGCGTCCGCACACTGTCGTGCTGGTGCACGGTGATGAAGATGCCATGGCCAGCATGCAAGCCACGCTGACTGAAGCCCTGCCCGACAGCCGCATTCTCTGTCCCCGTCCTGGGAAAACTGTGCGTCTAGCTTAAAACACCTTATCCTCGGGCCCGCATTTTCCAGCATCAAACATTCCAACAAACAACACGTCCTATGAACATATTCAAAAAAATCTTTGTAACAGCCCCGTCTGAGGATTTAACTATTACAGAACGAACTGAAGGCTGCCTGATGGGCCTCATGTGCGGAGATGCACTGGGCGCTCCCGTTGAGTTCCATTCTCCTTATGATTTCAAAACTAAGTACCCTGATGGTATTCATGATATGGAAAATGGATGGGGAGTAACCTATCACATCAGAAAAGGCGAAATAACGGATGACTCCGAGATGGCCATCTGCTTGCTCCATAGTTTAGTAAAATCTCAGGGCTACAACAAGGAAGAAGCCCTCGCCCAATATAAAGGCTGGCTAGCATCCGGCCCGAGTGATGTGGGTATTACCATTCGTTGCGCCCTGAGAGGAAGATACAATCCTGATTCACAAGCCAATGGCGCGCTCATGCGTGTGGCCCCCATTGCTATTCATGCGGCCCTCCACCCGGAAACGGACTGGCAGGCTGCCGCCGCTGATGACTGCGCGCTCACTCACATCAATGGACATTGCCAGTGCGCCAATATCGTTTATGTAGAATCACTCATGTTAGCCATCCAAGGCAAAAAGCCTGGGTATATATATGAGGCAGCTTGTAACCGCGCCAAAGAATTGCAGGATGATGTTCTCGTTGACCTTCTGCAAAAGGCAGCCTCGGAGGAGCCTGCATACTATCCGAATGCAGGGTGGCTCAACATCGCTTTCCAAGCGGCCTACTATTGGTTACTGCATGCCAAGGATTATCCCTCGGCCATGCGTGCCATCGTTAACAAAATAGGCGATCCTGACACCAATGCCGCTATAGTCGGCGCTCTTCTCGGTTCCATCTATGGCCGCCGGGGCATCCCTGCTCACTGGCAAAGCACAGTGCTGGATTACGAGAATGATCGCCCCACGACCTACCATGCCACCACGGCCATGGAGCTACTGACAAGGCTTTAATCAGCAGCAAGCTCAGCTTCCGCCTGTTCTATGGCCGTAGAAAGCTCTTCCCAGCGAGAGAAGAGAGCCTCTGATTCTCGCTCTAGGGTCTGATACTGCTGAGTGAGCTCCATGAGCTTCTGATTATCACTCATATTTTCAGGCTTTTCCAGCTCGGCTGAGATTTCAGCTTTAGCATCATCCTTTTCTGCAATAGCAAGTTCCACCTGCTCCAGCTCATTCTGCAAGGGCTTAAGGATGCGAGCGCGACGCTCACGCTCCTGAGCTCTGGCGCGGCGCGCATCCTTCTTATTGACGATACCGGCCGCCGGGTCTGCAGCGGTAAAAGCCGGAGCAGCAGAGGTAGCAGCTTCCTTTAGGCGGCGCTCCTCAGCCTCCACGGTTTCTATGTACTGAGAAACATTCCCGTGGAAAAGGCGCGGGGCGTACCCAAGACGGAACTCCAGCACTTTATTAACAATCGGGTCAAGGAACTGACGATTGTGAGAAACGATACAGTACGAACCGGGATACTCGGCCAAAGCGGACTGCAGAACCTCCTGACTCTGGAAGTCCAGGTGGTTTGTCGGCTCGTCCATAATGAGGAAGTTGGCAGGCTTCAGCAGCATGCAAACCAGAGCTACGCGAGAGCGCTCACCACCGCTCAGCACTCCGATTTTCTTGAACACATCATCACCGCGGAACAAGAAGCACCCCAGGATGTTGCGCACAAGCGGGCGAGTCTCACGGCTAGCAGCAGCCTCCACACACTCCAGCACGGTCTGCTCGTTGTTGAGCACATCAGCGTGAGTCTGAGAAAAGAATGCCACCTGTGTGTGATGTCCAAAGGAGAACTTGCCACTGTCCGGCTCCTCAGTACCGGATATAATTCTGGTGAACGTAGACTTACCGGAGCCATTCACACCCACAATGGCGATACGGTCACCCTTATCCATCCGGAAGTCGTATCCATCCAGCAAGCGTATGGGACCGTACGCTTTACAAGCTTTTTCCAAATGCACCACCGTGTTACCACCGGGAGGAGGCGGCGGAAAATGGAAACTCATCACAGCGTCATCATCCTCAACCTCGATTAGCTCAATCTTCTCGAGCTGTTTGATGCGGCTCTGTGCCTGACTGGCTTTGGTCGCCTTAGCGCGAAAGCGATCGATGAAGGCCTGCGTCTTAGCAATCTCACGCTGCTGAGCCTTAGCCTGACGCAGCAAGACTTCCTTGCGAGCCTTACTTTCCTTCAGGTAGAATGAAAAATTACCGGAGTATTCCTCTGCCCGGCCGTGATGAAATGCAATGGTGCGAGTAACCAGACTGTCCAGCAGAGCAATATCATGGCTGATAATACAGATAGCACCGCGATAATTACGCATGTTCTGCTCCAGCCAGCGCTGGCTCTGAATATCAAGGTGATTCGTGGGCTCGTCCAGTAGCAAAACCTCCGGCTCCTGCAGCAGCAGACGGGCCAAAGCTATACGCATCTGCCAACCACCGGAAAACTCGCCGCAATCACGCGTAAAATCCTTATCCGCAAAGCCAAGCCCTCGGAGAATGGACTCCGTGCGCGGACGAAGTGAAGCGGCATCGCGGTCTTGCAGAATAAGCTCAAGACGCCCGATTTCTTCCAGTGTATCGCGATATTCCGCACTGTCAGCCGGTAAGTTCTGCAAATCAGCAGACAATTCATCAACCGTTTGCTGCAGCTCCACAATATTCCCCACAGACCCCAGCACCTCATCCAGCAATGGACGCCCGGAAATATGAATACCATCCTGCGGCAGATAGCCCACATGTGTGTGCTTAGGCAGCAGAACTTTGCCGCGATCAGGCTCCTGCACCCCCACGATACACTTCATGAGGGTCGATTTTCCGGCGCCATTCTGCCCCGCAAACGCGATACGCTCCCCCCGTTCCACAACGAAAGAGAGCGAATCGAAAAGTACGCGGGGCCCGAACTCAATGTGCAGGTCCTGGACGGCAAAAACCATTACTTACCGAGTTTGCTGTTCCAGCGGGTAATGTTGGCAGACTGTTCTTCGAAAAGGTCTGCGCAATCATCGTGAATCACGATGTCAGTAATCTTGTCACCTTGGCGAACGGAGTCGACGACCTTCTGATCCTCAGGGGAGCAAACCTCACCGAAAATAGTGTGCTTGCCATTGAGCCAATCCGTGGGAACATGGGTGATGAAGAACTGTGAGCCATTGGTGCCTTGGCCCGTCCAGCTTCTGCCGGCATTAGCCATAGCAAGCAGGCCGGGACGATTGAACTTGAGATCCGGACGGCACTCATCATCAAACTTGTAGCCGGGACCTCCACAACCAGTGCCGTCAGGACAGCCACCCTGGATCATGAAATCAGCAATCACGCGGTGGAATGTAAGGCCCTTATAGAAGCCATGCTGAGCCAGATTCAGGAAGCTGGCAGCAGTCATGGGGGTCTTAGAAGCGAAAACAGTCAGATTAATATCGCCGCGGCTGGTCTTGATGGTGATTTTCTTGTCAGTTGCCATGCGCGCACCATATCAGCATACATCAAGCTATTCAAGAAGAAAGAGTGACATGGTATCTAGAATCTGCTGATTAAAGCTTGCGTTAGGAGGGGTGGGTGTCCTATAATGCCGGGCATGAAGAAAACAGCACTACTCACCATACTGGCCATTCTCGGTATAACAACTGCCGGTGCCGCTGAACCTGAAATGCGTGCAGCACTGGCAAAATGGGAACAGCAGATGACGGAGTACCGCGCTGCACTGCAGGTGGCAAGTACGGACGAACAGCGCGCAGCTGTGCGTGTACCGGATGGCCGTGATATGGCGGCAGAGCTCTGGCGCAGCGTCAACCGCAAAGTAGGTGAGCGTGAAGAGCTGGTACGCCCTACCGCTCAGGAGCGCATGAACGGTGCCGTGGACGAGCGCAAAATGGTGACGGTCTATGAGTTTGAACAGCCTTGGGCCGCTCCCGCCGTAGTGTGGTTTCTCAATCACCCGGACGCCTTTGCCGGGGTATTCGGCAACAGACAGCGCCAGATTTCTTTCTATGCAAACGCCCTGCTGGAGAGTGTAAACCGTATTCACTTTAGCAGCCCGTATATCGCAGACTCCTGCGCTAAGCTCTCAGAGAGCCAAAGCGTAAGAGTATACGAACTGCTGCAGAAAATCTACAGCCGCAATCAGGATTTAACAGCCCGTGCAAGCGCCGCAATGGCCATGTGCATCATGCTCACTAATCCGACAATTCAGGGCGCGGAAGGCAGTGCCGCCATGGCTCGCAGCAAACAGCTCTACTTCCTGCGCCAAGCAGCCCGCATTTCTCCGGAAGATACGATGTTCGGTAATCGCTCCATGAATGATGCCATTCTGGAAATGACCTATGTTCTGCGTAACCTCAGCGTGGGCAGCATCCCGCCCCAGCTGAAGGTTAAGGGGATGGATGGTAATGAGACAACCTTCCCCGTACAGGGCCGAGCCAACCTCATTTTCTTCTGGTCACCTTCAGAACAGGTAGGTCTGAATGTTGTTACAAAGCAGCATCTGCTCGCTCAGCAGTTCCCCGGACTGGTATTCTGTCCCATCACAGTACATGCGAATCACGGCGAATGGCTCATGGAGTTACGCCAGCTTGGCATCGTGGGTAACTGCTTCATGGATGATGAGCGGAACAGCAACGGCAAGGCATACCGAATCACGCAGCTCCCCACAGCCGTGCTGGTAGGGCCCGACAGCCGTATTCTCTTCATCGGCTATCCGAATCTCGGACTACAGACAGCACTGGATAACCTCTATGCCAGCCAAAGAGAGCGTGGCAGCCGTGTTATTGTAGAAGGAACTCCCAGCGGTGCGGACGCGCCCACTATCCAGCCCGGCTCACAGCCCACAGCTCCCTCCGGCAGTGATTCTGCGCCTCCCGCTCTGCGTGATATGCCTGATGACATCTGATGTCTTCCATGCTTCCCATTGAGGCCATTCGGCCGGATATCGTAGAAGCCGTGCGTAAGCCCGGCTTCTGTGTCTTGCTCAGCGCACCTACCGGCAGCGGCAAGTCCACCCGTGTGCCCCTTATGCTGGAAGCCGCCGGTGTAGCGAAAAGAGGCACTATCATCGTAGTCCAGCCCCGAAGACTGGCGGCCCGTCTCCTAGCCGGTTATGTAGCACGACAATACCCGTGCACACTCGGCAAGGAAGTAGGTTATACCGTACGCTTTGACTCCCGCCAGAGCGCTGCTACACGTATTTTATACGTGACAGATGGCATACTGGAGCGCCGACTCACGGAAGACCCGGACCTAAAGGGGGTCAGCGCCGTCATTTTTGATGAAGTGCATGAGCGGCGCCTCTCGGGAGACCTGTGTCTGGCACGCGTGCTGGAATTACAGAGCGGCAGTCGAAAGGACATCGGAGTCTTTGTGATGTCGGCCACGCTTGAGTTGGATAAGTTGCAGGATTACCTCCCACAAGCAACTGTTCTCAGGGCCGAAGGGCGACTCTATCCAGTGGAGATTAGCTACATGCCCCCTGCTCCGGTACGTGACAGCCGCGGCTATGTGAATCTTCCCCCGGTGTGGGACCAATGCGCCTCCGCTGTACGCAAACTGACTGAACAACCGGACTGCGGCGACATTCTCGTATTCCTGCCCGGAACCTACGAAATCCGCCGAACTGTGGAAATCCTTGAAAATGTGGGCTGGCTGCGCGGTCGTGAGGTGTATGCTCTTCACGGCCAGCTCACGCCTGATATGCAAGCCCGTGCCGTGGATAAAGGGGACGTCCCCCGCGTCATCGTGAGCACTAATATCGCGGAGACATCCCTCACCATCGAGGGCGTACGCTCCGTGGTGGATAGTGGCACGGCACGAGAATCCCGTTGGGATCCTGTCCGAGGACTTAGTACCCTTCATGTTGTTCCCATCTCACAGGCTCAGGCTGAACAGCGCACAGGCCGAGCCGGACGCTTGGGCCCGGGGCGCTGCATCCGCCTCTGGAGTGAAGCGGAGCACCGCCGCCGCTGCCCCTATCCGGCACCGGAAGTTCACCGTGCAGACATATCTGCCGCCTTCCTGAACCTTCTGGCATGGGGGTGCAAAGGCCTGAACGGCATACGCTCCTTCTACTGGCCAGATGCCCCCACTGAGGCGGAAACTGCACGAGCTTGGACTCTACTGCAGGAACTAGGTGCTGTCACAGAAGCCGGCGAACTGAGCCCCATCGGGCGCCAAATGCTCCGTTATCCGCTTTCCCCTGTGCTGTCACGCCTGCTGGTGGCCGGCGCAGAATACAACTGCACGGCAGAAGCCGCAGCTATCGCGGCACTGATCCAAGGTGAGAATGTAGCACTCGCTGCAGGCCTAAGTGAAAAGCTGCATGAGGAAGAAGACTTCACGGATTTTCAGGCTGAGTGGCGAGCCGTACAAGCGGCCGAGCATCTCAGATATGACGCCACAGCTTGCACACAACTGGGCATCATGGCGCGAGCCGCGCGTGAGGTACAAGCCGCATACCGCCAGCTCATGCGAGGTGACAACACTCCGCCGGATTTTGCAGCAAACAGGAGCGGTGTCATCTCCGCGCTGCTCGGATCCTTCCCGGCGAATGTAGCTGCGAAAAACAGCACCGCAACCGACACCGCACGTATCACTGCTCGCCGAAGCGGAAAAATAGCCTCAGTTGTAGCAAAACAGGCAGATATTTTTCTTGCCGCTGAAATTGCTGAGATAGGCGGCAAGGGCGTAGAAACTCGATTAAGCCGCTGCACTCGTCTAGAGCTGAGTGATTTAATTACTCATGAGGACGATATTCCCGTATATGACTCCACTCGCAAGAGAGTGCTGAACATACACCGCACGCTCTACCGAGATTTGGTGCTGAACGAGAAAGAAACCGGAGATGCCGCCCCTGACGATGCAGCCCCACTTCTGGCAGACCGCGTGGTACGCGGCGAGCTTAGACTGGAAGGCTGGGACGGCCACGTGTTGCAATGGATTAACCGCCTCACCTGCCTGCGCAATGCCATGCCGGAGCTGGAGTTACCAGAGTTTGGCGAAGAAGACCGCCTTATGGCCATTACAATGCTCTGCGATGGAGCAGTAAGCTATAAGGAAATCGCGGCTCGCCCCGTATTGCCCATTCTCGGAGAATGGCTTTCGCCTTGGCAGAAAGAATGCCTGAACCGTTATACACCCAAGGCCATCAAGCTGGCGAACGGCCGTGAAGTGAAGCTTCTGTACCGTGAGGATGGTACCCCCACCTTCGGACTCAAGTGCCAGCTGCTCTTTGGCGTTCCTTCCACGCCAACTATAGCGGATGGGCGCGTGAAGTGCCTCATTGAAATCCTTGCTCCGAATCAGCGCCCCTATCAGACCACATCCGATATAGAATCCTTCTGGCGAAATGGTTATCCGCAAATGAAAAAAGACCTTGCAGGTAGATATCCCCGCCATGACTGGCCGGATACTGCCCCGGATGCAAAATAAAATCACCGTGCCTGTAAATAGGCACGGTGTGAGAAAATGCTAGTGAAAGGCTTTACTTGCCCAACAGCTCAGCCAGCACCTCAAGGCAACGAGCGTTCTCACGCTCTGTACCAACGGTGATGCGTACATACTCGGGCAGCCCATAACCATCCATATGGCGGAGGATAACGCCCTTTGCCAGAGCGTCATTGAACACCTTGCGGCCTTGCCCGGTTTTCACCAGAATGAAGTTTGCCTGGCTGGGAACATAATCCACGCCCCAAGCCTCGAAAGCTGCATAATACTGCTTCTTGCCACGGTTCACCATATCAACGGAGGCAGCAAGGTGCTCGGCATCATCCAGAGCAGCGACTGCTGCCACCTGCGACATGAGATTCATGTTAAACGGTGTGCGAGCCTTGTTCAGCAGGTCGGCGATCTCAGGAATCGTCACGCCATACCCCGCGCGAAGACCAGCAAGGCCGTATGCCTTGGAGAAAGTGCGCAGCAGAATGACATTCTTTCCGGCCTTCACATACTTGAGTGTATCAGGCTTATCATCAGCGAAATCGATATAAGCCTCATCGAAGGCTACAATGACATGCTCAGGGACAGCATCCATGAAGGCATCCATCTCAGCCTGAGTCACAACAGTACCAAGGGGGTTGGCCGGATTCGTGATGAAAATAAGGCGGGTCTGCGGAGTAATAGCGGCAAGGATAGCCTGCAAATCAGAACTGAAATCGTCCTTAATGGGAGCTTCCACATATTTAGCGCCGAAGAGCTTACACATGATAGGATACATGGAGAAGCTATGGCGGGCAGCGATAAGCTCTATGCCCTCGTGAAGGCATGCATGGCACAGCAGCTCGATAAGTTCACTGCTGCCACTGCCCACCACCGTCTGGTTAAACTCAACCTCGAAGCGCTCTGCAATCTTACTGCGCAGAGTAAAGGAGGCGCCGTCCGGATAAATGTGCACACCGGCAGCGGCCTTCTGAATGGCTTCAATGGCTTTAGGAGACGGACCAAGAGAGTTTTCGTTGGACGCGAGCTTCACGATATCGGCAGGACTCATTCCCAGCTCGCGGGCTGTTTCCTCGATGGGCTTGCCGGGCTGGTAAGCTACCAGATCCAGCACGTACTGATTGGCATACTGAGAGATGTTACTCATGGCTTGCTATTTCGTGCGGCATTATAATACCTGTCATGAGCAAACTCAAGCCTTGAATCCGCCATGATTATCAGATAAAATCAATCCCATGAAAAAATGGCACAAGCGGACACTCATCGTCCTGATACTGGGTGCTCTGGGCATCGTGGCCCTAGGGTTTCGCCCGGCACTTTCTGAGGACGAGTTCGTACAGCTTACCCACACTATACAGGAAGTGCAGCTGCCGGAACATCTGGCTGACAGCGATTTCTCCTTCACGCATACTATCAAGCTTCATGAGCCACACCGCGGAACTTGGTTCGATGGTGGCTTGCAGAGCGTTCATCCGCAGATTCAGCCTTCAGAGTGGAACATCCGAGTCTACTGCGAAAACGGCAAATTGAAAGTAGCAGCTCAGCCCCCTGAGATTCGCTCAGATATGGCACAGATGCAAGTTTCATGGTTCGCCGGCATTGGAGATGTGAACCATGTACGCCGCCCCAACGGCCGCACCCATGCTGAATATCTTCTACATATCGGCTGCAGCATGAAGCGAACAGGTTGTTTCTGGGAAGAGCCTCAGCGAGAAATGTTCATTCAGTTCATCACTGTAGATGTGGATGATAAAGCGGCAGATTTCGGCACGGCGCTGCTCACCTCGACCAGTGACCCCTTCTTCTCCCGATTCAAGCAGTGCACGGAAGGACCTGCCCCCGAACTGCCGGCCCGCTACTGCGACAGTCCCATGGATAATGCACTCATGCGCATCCTACATATGCTCGCCGCATGTACGGAAGATACCCATGAGATACTCACACCCCGCATCATCACCGGGGCCACTCAGCTTTCTCGTTTCGCCTCTGAGGCCGCTTGGCCTGACTGCTGGGGCGCCGCTTCTGAAACAGCACGCAGAATTTCCTACCGCGTAGGCCCCACACTCCTTTACTTGGCAGAAAACGAATGCTTCGGCAATCAGCAGCTCATCGACTTCATCAACGGGCCGGTTTTTGCAAAAGTTTTCGGTGAAAACTTCAGTGATGCAAAAAGTGGCGACGAATCCGACGTCCTCGAAGGCGTTGAAATTGAAATCATAAGAGACACCCCCGCGCAACCGCAGGAATAAATTGCAAAAAATAAATTAAAAAAATGCAATTTTTCTGTAGAATTTAAGAATTTAATGCGTTCTTAGGAGTAGACCGGGGTGAGAGCCGGTCTGAGAGAAGACAGAAAAACTGTTTTTCATAGAGTAGGTGTAAGTACAAAAACGACCGGATTGCCCATAGGGCGCCGGTCGTTTTTGTTTACTCAGAGATAAAGGCTCTCCATATCATCAGGCACATGTATGGTGCCCTTGTAGTACTCGGCAGCCTCAGCTGTATATGTCTCACGTCGTGAGGCAAGAGTCTTGTCTTCGGTATGGTACAGCAAAAGATTCTTCACGCCCAGACCGGCGGCAAGGCGACCGGCATCAAGTGCGGTACTGTGGTGTTTCTCATAAGGCTTGAACCGCTCACGGTCAGCATACAAACAGAAAGCTTCACAGAGCAACCAGTCAGCCCCCTCGGCATAAACTTTAGCGCGCTCGTTATATGGCTCATCACCCAAGCATGTCAGGCGCTGCCCATCCGGCAATTCAAGACAGAAACCATATTGCTTCGCCTTGGTAGAACCAATATCAAAGGCATGAGCCTGCATACCGGCGGCAAAGAATGCCCCGCCATCAACCAGCGGATGCATAAGGATGTCCGAATGCAAATGCTTGCAGACCTTGCCCGGCAGCGTGTGGCGGCAGATAAGCTCGAGCGTTTTCAGGCCTTCTTCATGACCGTAAAGATGAAGTTCACCGGAATACTTGTCGGCATTCATGGCCTGAGCAATCATGCGCACCACCCAAACTACGCCGAAAATGTGGTCGGTGTGCGTATGAGTGAGGAAAATATCGTGAATATCAGAAAGCGGCACCGACGCTTGTTCCAGTCTAGCCAGAATACCATTGCCTCCGCCGGCGTCTACAAGGAGCACCTGATTTCCATTACGGATGGTAAAGCATGTGTTGTAACATTGAGTCACAGCGGCATTTCCAGTCCCAAGCATCGTCAGTTCTGTCATGCTGGTCAGTATAACACCTGCGCTCATGGGTGGCAAGTACATAACTCGTTAGCAAGATAGATTGCAGCGCTCCACAAGTGAGAATATAATGCCCTCATGGGGCATACACAAAGAATTCACTTCATTATCATCTTTCTTCTTGTGAGCTTTAATCTCCGTATGAGCTTCTCTGCAGCTGACCCGCTGTTGGTATTTCTGATGAGAGATCTAGGGCTGAGCATCAGCGGCAGTGGGCTGTTCGGTCTGCTGCCCATCATCGCTCTAGGAGTGGCAGCCCCACTCGGGGCGAACCTGACGGCACTCATCAGGCCGCGAATGCTTATCATCTACTCCCTCCTACTGGCGCTTGCCGGGGTAGTATGGCGAAGCTACGGAGGCATACAGGGACTGTATGGCGGCACGATTATCATCGGACTCGGGCTGGGAATTACCGGCTCTGTTATCCTCGGAATCGTAAAACAAGAATTCGCCTCTGATGCCGCGCAAATCATGGGAGCCTATACAGCCTGTGTAAGCCTTGGCACGGCCGTGGGCTCAGGCGCATCAGATCCAATTGCACTTGCACTCGGAGGCTGGCAGCGCGGATTACTGTTCTGGGGACTGCCGCTACTGGTAGCCACACTACTGTGGGCAGAACTTATCATGTTCACCCCGGAGCAAAAGAAGGAAGAACGCACGATACATGCGCCCATGCATCCACTTTTTCGGCAGAAGAAAGCATGGTTCGTCAGCATGTTCTATCTCTGCCGCGTAGCGGGGGCGTGGTTACTGATTGTATGGCTGGCTACACTAATGAGAAGGCGTGGCCTTCCTCTGGTTGAAGCAGGGCTGGTACTATCACTATCCACAGCATGCCAAATACCGGCTTCACTACTCAGCAGTCATATAGCAAAGTGGCTCGGAGGGCAAGGAAAACTCATGAGCGTAGCCATCGTAATCTCCTGTATCAGCTGCTGGGGATTATTACTCGGA
Organism: Akkermansia sp.; assembly: GCA_045540095.1. GTDB lineage: Bacteria > Verrucomicrobiota > Verrucomicrobiia > Verrucomicrobiales > Akkermansiaceae > Akkermansia. The sequence goes on along the minus strand of JAZQGN010000015.1, from coordinate 47,918 downwards.
CCTCTGCACCTCTGGCCTTTATTTTCCATTCTCCTTGGGCTCAGTCTGGGAAGCATCTTCGCGCTGGGGATGGAGCTGATTATCATGAGCTCAGCAGATGAAGGCACCACGGTGGCACTTTCCGGAATGGCGCAGGGGCTAGGCTTCATCGGCGGTGGACTTCTCGCCTGGGCGGCCAGCCCTGCCATGCAATATGCAAGGCCGGATATTGGGATGGCAGTACTTTACACCACCATTGCACTCAGTGGGCTATTCTTCGGGCTTCACTCCATCCGCCCGGGTATCTGCCGCGTGTGAGTCGCGTCAGAGCACGTTATTACTCCACTGTGGTGTGGGCTGAGGCTCAGCGAGACCACAAATGCGGTCAATCATACGGTCCCAGTACTCCTGCCCCTGTTCGATGTCAATCTGAATACGAAGGAAGTAAATGGGAACCTCCATCTCACCGGGTTTCAGGAAACGCACGGCATCCTTCTCAGTGGTGACGATGATATCCATAGCGCGGTCCGCACATCGCTCCACAAAGGTTTCCAAATCAGCCTGATCGAACCAGTAATGGTCCGGATAGCGGCGGCGGATTTCCACGTGAGCACCCAAATCTTCCACAAGACCCTCAAAGCTTTCCGGGCGGGCAATACCACTCATGCAGGCCACATATTTACCCTTCAGGAAACTCAGAGGCTGACGCTCGCCGGTAAAGATATTCTCAAGATAAGAGGGGCCGTGATTCGTTACAATGATATCCGCAGTCTTGTTATACTTACGAATAGTCGTGATAAGCTCACCCTGAGGTTTGCCGCCACTCTTAGTAAGAATAATATAACTAGCACGGGCCAGGCTGGAACGAGGTTCACGCATCGTTCCTCGGGGCAGCAGCGAACCGGTACCGAAGGGGAAACCGCAGTCCACCAGCACGATATCAATCTCATGCTTGAGCTTGAGGTACTGCATACCGTCATCCAGAATAAGGGTATTTCTTCCCAGCTGCTCAATGGCAAATATGCCGGACTTCACACGGTCCTTGTCCACTAACACAGCTACACCATCCAGATTTCGGGCCAGCATGAAAGGCTCGTCGCCAGCGTAAAGGGGGCCCAGATAACGCGTCACGCCATCACTGGCAATCTTAGGCAAATGAGACACAGGCTTACCATTGCTATCAAACCATTCCTGAGGTTCATCAAGTGGTTCACTCTTATAGCCACGGGTCAGAATAGCGCATTTGCGACCACGCTCCGCGAGCGTGCGAGAAAGCAACTCAACCACGGGTGTCTTACCGGTGCCACCGGCCGTGATATTACCCACGCTCACCACAAATGTGCCCAGATAGCGAACAGTCTTCAGGCGGCGGCGGAATAAAAACAGACGTGTCTTTATCAGAATGTAAAAGAAGAAGCTCGCAAAACGCAGAGCACACTTCATCAGCCACGCACGAAAACCATGCGCCCGCCCGAACACCACTTCGGTGCCCCATTCTGCGAACTCATCCATGCGTGACTTCATACAGAGCATTCTACTCTTCTCAGCCTCACATGTCAACAGAGAAGATACGGAAAAATTAAATATTTACAAAGACAGGCAGGCGAGCAGGCGCTGCACGCGATGCCCCGGGAGATACCCCAGCTCCATTCCTCGCATAACATAAGCAAAGGAAACACCATCTTCAGGGCGACAGAATGCGAATGAGCCACCGGCACCGGCATGACCGAAACCACCACCGGGGAAATATGCAGATGGCTCACACATAGCACCGCATGTGAAGGAAGTGTGCTGGAGCAGTGTGCAATCCATACCGACGCTGAGCGGAGTACTCATCCACTCGGCCACCTCTGGAGCAAAAGGAGAACTAGGGAGCTGACCGAGCAAAGCCTGATAGAAAGCGGCCAATCCGCGAGAGGTTGCCACACCGCCTTTGGCAGGAGAGCCACACAACCAAGCATCAGGGGTTGACATTTCACGGGGTGAGTTCAACCCGACAATACTATGGAAAGCCCGATGAACAGTACTTGATTCATCAAAATATTCACGATAAAACGGCGTGCGTGGCATACTGCCCTGCATGCGGGGAGCACGAAGCTGAGCAACCTTGCTATACAGTTCTTCCGGAAAATGACCAATGTAAAACTCAAGGCCCAAGGGAAAACGCACGTTCTTTTCCCAGTAATCACTCACCCGCATACCGGTCAGCTCCAGCATCAGGATATCCACCAGCGGCCCAAAGGTCTGCGGGTGGTAGCCATGCTGGGGCGGCCCCCACAGCGGGCGACTTTGTTCAATAGCCCGACGGCATGCGTCCAAATCATTTATGTGCGCTGAAACAGCAAGAGCCGCCAAACCGCTCTGGTGAGAAAGTAGCTGGCCTACAGTAAGACGCGGTAAAGGAAAGCGCGGCCATAAGTCTCCCACCTCTAGTTCAGGGCCCCGGCAGCAATCATACAGGGCTTGCAGGAGGCAAGCTGCGGCAGCTGGTTTAGTAGCGGAATAAATAGGTACGAAAGTACCGGAACTCCAAGGTGAGCCATGACCATCATCACCACCGAAAATGGTGATAAACTCCTGCCCATCCTGCCACACCGAAACAGAGCCCCCCAGCTCACTTCCATCAGCCAGATTCTCACGGAAGGCCGTCTGCAGGCGGGAAATCATGGCTTATACGAGCGGATGGCTACGACATGAGCCACACCATCGTACACGCGGAAGCTCACCTCGTAAGGTTTGAGAATCACATGATACTGCCGTTCCGGGTCCTGCTGGTAGGCTGGTCGCGGGTCCTGAGCCAACACCTCCATCATGGCCGTCTCCCATTCGCCAACAGCTGCTTTCGGCAAGGCGCAATCAATCTGCACCTCCAGCATGTGGCGGGGAGTGGCTGAGGTGAAACCACCTGAAGCATCGGGAATGCAGTCGGAATAAGGTATATACGGTTTTACATCGTATATGGGCGTACCGTCCACCATATCAGCGCCGGACACTCGTAGAACGGGACCTTCTTCCACAGAAACAAGGCGAACCACGGAAAGACCAAGCCCGTTCGGGCGAAACGGTGACCGCGTGGCAAAAACACCCATGCGAGTGTTCCCTCCCAGTCGCGGAGGACGCACGGTGGGATGCCAGCCGGCCCCCTCATTGCAATGGAAGCCCCAGATTACCCATAAATGGCTGAAAGCTTCTATACCACGGACGCATTCAGGATTTATGAATGCGGGCTCAAATACAATTTCCGAGATAACATGGGGCGCAAGATTGCTCTGACGTGGAACGCCGAACTTATCCGCGAAGGGGGAGCGAATGTACGCTACTGGTTGCATCTCAGACACCGAAGAAATCATGCATCACCTGCACATACACACCGCGCTTAAAGTCCGGCAGTGAGCTGAAGTCAAAATCAGCGGGCTGCACCCATTTATAATCGCGGAACTCCTTGTTATCCAGCCAAGGTTCAGCCTCGTCACTATGCATGAGACAAAGGAAATAATACTGCTCCTGCCCGGCGTAGGGAATACCGCGCTTACGCAGAACGCGCTCACGCTCAGCTGGCGGATAATCATAGCGATACGGCCCATGCTGCGCGATGACTTCGTATTCATTCGGGCGGAACCCGGTTTCTTCCATTCCTTCGCGGCAGGCTGCGCTGCGTGCTGATTCACCCTTCTTGATCCCCCCTTGGGGGAACTGCCAAGCGCCGGCGGGTTTTACGCGTTCGCACACAAGCACAGTACCATCATGACGCTGGTAGATGATGGCGGCATTCGGCCGATAAAGTTCCGTTGTATGAGGCATAAGGACTAATGGTCGTGAGGGCAGTATAGCACGGCCATGCATGTTTGGCAAGCATGGAACATTCCCCTACGCACAATTTTTGAAAGTCCGTGATTCTATAACAAAGTTCGCCGGTGGATGACTCAAAGGTCATCCACCAAGGCGGAGCTTTTGGCGTATGCAGTGCTGCGAGCCTCAAAGAAGTCTGTTTTAATGAGGTTTGCATTGCTGTACTGAGACACCCATGAGCAGTCAGCCGGCTCAGATTCATACCCTTCATAGACGGGTTCAAAACCAAGATTTCTCGCACGGAGGTTGGCAAGATAGCGGATGTATGCCGTGAGCACAGAGGTAGATAGCCCCGGTATCTCATCCCCTATGACATAGCATCCCCATGCTATCTCCTGCTCCGCCCCTTCACGAATCATCGCGCGGTACTCCTCCACCTGCTCAGGGGTAAAAAGTTCGGGCTGCTCACGCTGCAGCTCACGTATGATATTCCGGAAAAGCCAGAGGTGAGTATTCTCATCGCGGTTGATATAGCGGATTTCCTGCGCGCTGCCAGGCATTTTCCCATGGCGGGCGAGATTGTAGAAGAACATGAATCCACTGTAAAAATAAATGCCCTCCAGAATGTAATTAGCTATAAGCGTGCGAGCAAATGCCTGCGGGGTACGGTGCTGCTGGAAATCATTATACAGATTACCGATGAAGGTATTACGGCGGAGGAGATGTTCATCCGTTTGCCACTGGTACAGCACCTCTGTGCGGTGCTGAGGCTCGCAGATAGTATCCAGCATGTAGCTGTAGCTCTGGCTATGAACGGCTTCCTGAAAAGCCTGAATGCAGAGGCAGAGATTCACCTCATTAGCTGTAACATATTCTCCCACAGAGGGAAGATTAGCCGTCTGAATACTATCCAGAAACACAAGGAAGGAGAGGATTTTATCATATGCGCGGCGTTCTGCCGGAGACAGACGCACATAATCCTTCACATCGGACGCGAGGTTAATTTCCTCAGGTATCCAGAAGTTATTCATGGCCTGACGGTACCACTTACTGACCCACGAATACTTCATATTATTGAAGTCATTGAGGTTTGTGGTGTTACCGTTGATGATACGGCGGGTGAGCACATTTGTATCACCCTGCGGATTAAAGAGTGGCTTGCGGGTTAACTGCTGCATGATTCGCATTCTTCTATTTCGAGGCTCTTGGAACGGATGTAGTAAATAGTCTTAACGCCGGACTCCCAGGCAAGGATGTACAGGTTAAGAATCTGACGAAGTGTGTGGGAAGTAGTAATGTAAAGGTTGAGGCTCTGCGCCTGGTCCACATGGCGCTGGCGGATGCCACAGGCACGCACGGACCACTGCTGGTCGATACGGTGTGCGCTCTTGTAGTACCAGAGCGTTTCCAGTGACAACTCGGGAGCAACGCGGGGCATGAGACCGGTTTTACGCTCCTCCATGAAGAAGAGCTTCATCACGGGATCAATCCCTGCCGTAGTACCGGCAATAGTTCCGGTGCTGCTGGTGGGGGCTACCGCAAGCAACCACGCATTTCTCAGACCGAAGGTTGCCACACGCTGCTGCAACTCCTGCCATTGAGCAGACGTGTACCCACGCTGACGGAAGTACTCACCGGTCTGCCAATCACTTCCTTGGAAGTGCGAGTAAGCACCTTTCTGCTCTGCGATTTCGCAACTGGCGGAGATAGCCGCGTGGTTAATCTGCTCAAAGAGCCTATCCGCGAGCGCGAGATGTTCCTCGCTTTCCCAGCGGACACCCTGCTTTGCCAGCATGTGGTGATAACCGCTTACGCCGAGGCCAATAGGACGATACGCCGAGTTTGTAACAGCCGCATACGGCAAGGGGTAAAGATTCAAATCAATAACATTATCCAGAGCACGCACGGCACTACGCGTGATAGCGGCAAGCTCAGCAGAGTCCTGAGTATTGATACGCCCCAGCGAAAGGCTGGCCAGATTGCAGACCACAAAATCCCCGGGACGAGTGGTCGTCACCACCAGAGTGTCACCATCCACCGTCTGCACCTTCTGCTCCACAGATTCAATAGCGCTCATATTCTGAGCGATTTCAGTGCAGAGGTTACTGCAATAGATAATGCCGGCGTGCTTATTCGGATTGGCGCGGTTCACGATATCGCGATTGAACGCAAAAGGCGTACCGGTCTCCACCGCACTTTTGAGAATGAGGCGAATGAGTTCTTTAATAGGAATCACTCGCTTGTGAATGCGAGAGTCCGCCACGCAGGAGTGATAGCGCTTTTCCCATTCTTCACCCCAGTAATCTTCCAGCGAGTACCCTTTCACGCAGCGGACCTCATGCGGGCACATAAGGTACCACATCCCCTCTATATTGTCCCGAGCCTGCTGCCAAAAATAGTCCGGATAGCACACAGCCGGGAAAACGTCATGAGCTTTCAGGCGGTCATCTCCATTATTGGTGCGAAGCGCGAGAAACTCAGGCAAATCGCGGTGCCATGCATCAAGATACACGGCTACAGCCCCCTGCCTCACGCCAAGCTGGTCCACCGCCACAGCGGTGTCATTCGCCAGACGAATCCAGCGGATAACGCCACCGGCAGCTCCGGGGAATCCTCGTATAGCGCTGCCGGTGGCTCGCACCTTGCCAAAGTACAGGCCCATTCCTCCGCCATGCTTACTGACCTGGGCGAAGTTATCAATGCTGCGGTAGATACCTTCCAGACTATCAGGAACAGTATCAATGAAACAAGAGGAAAGTTGATGAAAAGGCTTGCGTGCATTTGCCAAGGTAGGCGTGGCCATGGTTACCTTCAGTGTGCTGAGCATATCATAGAAGCGAAGAACCCAACCACTGCGGTCCTTGTCTTCCTTCATCGCCAAATGCATGGCTATCCCCATGAACATCTCCTGAGGCGTTTCCGGCACCTCCCCGGTACGTGTTCGAATCAGGTAACGCCCGATAAGCATCTCAAGCCCGGAATAATTCAGGAGTTTGTCGCGTTCCGTTTTCAGCATACGCTCAAAGGCGTCCACTTCCGCGCGGCTGTAAGCCTCTGCCACAGCCGGAGCATACAATCCCTCACGTGCAAAATGTTGAATCTTATCATACAGGCTGTTCAGCCCCACGCCCTCCTCATAGTTTCGGACCTCATCATAAAAACGAAGTAGGCGGAAGCGGGCAGCAATCATCTCCCACTGCGGAGCGTCACGCGAGGTGAGCTCGGCTGCCGCCCCGGTAAGCACTTCAAGGGCAGCAGCCTTTGCTATTCCACTCCTATAAAAACTGTGAAAACGATTCGTGAGCAGGCTCAGAGAATACTCTTCACCGGGAAATTCTTGCTGCAATTCTTTGAGAACAGCATCCAGCTCCGGTACATTCCCAAAGTATGACATCAGCGTGGCCCGCATGGCTCGCAAACGTCTGCGCTCATTACGGTACAGAATGAAACTTCTGGCGGCCTCATAGTGCCCCCCGACCATCAAGGCTTCTTCCACGATGTCCTGCACATGCTCCACAGGAATGGCTCCCCCTCCGACATGTAGCTTCCGCTCCACTCCCAGCGCAAGCTCTCCTATGACGGACTCTCCGACTGTCTGCCCCACGCTCTCGAATGCCAGCCCGATGACCCGCTCTATCTTTCCGCGGAGGTAGCTCTCTTCCTGCCCGTTCCTTTTGCGTATTTTCATTTCCCTTATTTCCTATATGTGGTGTATGATTGCGAATAATAACACTATATTTACCGATGTCAACACTAAAATTAGAAAAATTCTAATTTTATTTTCTGAGAGCAATAAAGCAGACTTTCAAAATAACAACGAAAGAGCGCTCATCGCAAACAGCCACCGAAAATGCTTGCCAGTCACGCGCATGTGATATATAATGCGCTCAGAAATTATGGACAGTACACTTCTTTCCACACTTGAACAGGCCGTAGCAGACGGCAAATTGCTTGCAGATTCCCTCACGAATATCCGCCTGCTTCTTGCCGGCACGAAGGACCCCGTTGCACCCGCAGCAATCTCCGAACTTGCAGCCGCCGGCGAATGGGCTGAGCTGAACAACCGCTTCTACAAGACACTTGCTTTCGGTACCGGTGGACTTCGTGGCCGCACCATCGGCATGGTGGTAGCTCCGTCTGAACAAGGGAAAGGTGGTGTAAACGGCCGCCCTGAGTTCCCCTGCGTGGGTACGGCTTCCATGAACTTCTTCAATGTGGGGCGCGCTATGCGCGGCCTCATCACCTATGTGAACCGCTTTGTTCAGGCTGAAGGTTCCGGCCGCAAGCCCCGTATCGTAGTGGGTCACGACACCCGTCACTTCTCCCGTGACTTCGCTGAGTATTGCGCCAAAATCGCCACGGATTTGGGCTGCGACTGCGCTCTTTTTGATGGTCCCTGCTCCACCCCGGAGGTATCTTTCGCCATCCGCGAGCTGAATGCTGACACCGGCGTGGTGCTGACCGCCTCACACAATCCTGCACACGATAACGGTTTCAAGGCCTACTTCAACGATGGTGCCCAGCTGATAGCCCCGCATGACAAGGCCGTTATCGCAGAAGTTAACGCCCTCACCGGCGATACCTATGAACCGCTTCCCGCTGAGGAGCAAGGCTCACTGAGCATTCTCGGGCCGGAGTTTGACGCCATTTACATCGAGAAGCTCAAGGGCATCATCCTGCGCCCGGACGTGTTTGCCAAAGCCAGCGCCAAGGTGGTATACACGAACCTGCACGGCACAGGTGGCCGCTGCATCGTACCCATTCTGAAGGAGATTGGCTGCAATGTGAGCACCGTGGCCGCTCAGGACGTGCTAGACGGTCGTTTCCCCACCGTGGCCAGCCCGAACCCCGAGAACGCCCCAGCACTGGATATGGCTATCGCCCAGGCTGACGCTGAGAATGCCGACCTCGTGATTGCCACCGACCCCGACAGTGACCGCATGGGTATCGCCGTGCGAGACACAGCCACCGGCAAGATGCAGCTGCTTACCGGCAACCAGACCGGCTGCCTTCTGGCTTGGTACCGCTGCATGAGCGCCATTGAGCTCGGCATCATCACCCCGGAGAACATTGACCACTCCGTCATGGTAAAGACCTTTGTTACCAGCCCGCTGCAGGATGCTATCGCCGCCTCTTTCGGCATCTCCACCGTGAACGTCCTCACCGGCTTTAAGTACATTGCCGCCAAGCTTGGCAAGTACGAGCAGGCCATTCCCGAAGCTGAGCGTGTCGGTTATCGCAGCATGACAGAGGCTCAGACCCGCGAGCTGCGCCTTAAGTACAGCAAGTACTTTATCTTCGGTGGAGAGGAAAGCTACGGCTATCTCGCTCAGGACTTTGTGCGAGACAAGGACGCCAACGCTGCAGCCCTCTGTCTTGCCGAAATGAATGCCTACCTTGCCTCCAAGGGTATTGGCCTGCTGGAGTGCCTGAATAACATTTACACCGAGCTGGGTTACTACATGGAACTCGGCAAGAGCATCGTGATGGAAGGTGCAGATGGTGCCGCCAAGATTGCCGCACTTACTCAGAGCTACATGCAGAATGCTCCTGTAGAGATGGATGGCGCCGCTGTAACAGCCGTGCGTGACTTCTCCACCGGCACGCTCGTGGATGCTGAAGGCGACCCCATCCCCGCTGAAAAGATGCTCTTCATCGACCTCGCTGACGGACGCAGCTTTGCAGTGCGCCCCAGCGGTACCGAGCCCAAGATTAAGTACTACCTCTTCGCTCATGGCGAGAAGGGTGCAGAGCTCTGCGCCTCCAAGGCCGCGGTGGAAGCCGGCATCTCCTCTCTGTGGGCAGCTGTAGAAGCTGATGCCCGTGCCCGCATGGCATAAAGCAAACGGAGTTTACCATTCTTCAAAGCTCCGTGGCTATAAGCTGCAGAGCTTTCTTATAGATAAAACATGAAAGCCTCACTTTTGTTACTTTTCTGCGGAGCCCTGCTCCTGAACAGCTGCCGCTCCTACATAGGCCAACGGGAGTTCACCCGAGCTGAATACTTCGGCCACTGCCTGCCAACTGATATTACGCCAAACTCAGGCCGTACCATTCTGAGCGATGGAAGTCGGTACTACATAGAGCTGCCCCGCTACCGCAAAATGCCCCATGCTCTTAACTGGGCAGAAATGATGGGTGACAAGTTCTGCATGCCGGATTATGACCAAGCTGTCAACGAGAGTGATTTGTACCTCATTCCTACCGATCTTGCCCTGTACCTGAGCGGTCGCAGCTCGCGTATACCGTCTGCCCCGTTTAACAATCCCCTAACTCGAGTTGAAAACCCGAGTGAAGTAAAATCCCGCTGCACAGTAAGCCTTCCAATAGTCAACGCCGCGCCCAAAAATGCCAGTGGGGAAAGTTTCCGGTGCACGTCTCCTTATGCAGGAGCGCACAGAGCAGCTGGCTATGCCGCTACCGTATTACTGGATGTACCGATAAGTATCGCACAGAACGCAGCTCTGCTTGGGGGAGCGGGCGTGGGTGCAGTCGTCTCCATCGTATCAGCACCGGTGATGATTCCCGTTACACGCCAGATGCAGAAAAGGCCCGCTACAGAACAGGTAGAAACACCCACGCAGACATCTGCCCCTGTCACAGAGGCCCAAGATTAACTTCATCCGCTTACGATGCTTGCCCGCTTCACACTTCTGCTGTTCATACTGCTTCCTCTGCTGAGTGAAGCCGCGGAGCTGAGGCGTCGCAGCACAACATCCGCCACTGTGCAAGAAGCACAGGCACGCAGTAGTTTCAATACACTCGTTCTACAAACGATTCAACATGATATGCCTTCCGGCGGCGGATATTCTGCCACCCCGGAGGACGTAGCACGTGCGGCAGAAGCCGGGGTAGAATGGAGCGAAGCTCTGCAAGGGCTGGTTATTTCTCCTCAACGAGCAGCCCCCACATTCTGCTCAGCAGCCTGTTACATGGTGCTGCTGCGCTCACTTCAGCGCTGGGAAGCAGCCGTTGGCAGACGCCTACCCTCTGATGCTTGGGAAGCCCTTGATATCAAGGGCAATCAGCCGGATGGCACGGGTGCTTGGGGAAGAGCCAACGCCAATGGCCCGGGATTGGCTATGCTGGTACACGAGCTGAGCGCCGGCATCAACTTCCACGATGTGCGATTAGCCCGCCCGGGTGATTTCCTAAAAATCTTCTGGAATGAAAATATCGGTGCCGGAGAGCGCGGGCATCTGGTCGTATTCCTCGGGTTGGAACGCAAAAACGGCGCCATCAACCTGCGATACTGGTCTGCCAACAAACCGGGCGGCTACGGCGTACGGAGTGTGCCGCTCAGCCGCATGCATAACCTCATCTTCACTCGCATCACCGCGCCTCAAAACTTCTCCCGCGCGAATAGACTGCGAGAGCACCACAGCTGGCTGCACTCCATGCAAACGCGCTCCTACACCTTCGGAGAGGTGCGCCGCGCATGCAACATCCGATAAAGGGAGAAACGCTCACACCGCCGTGCTGGCCAAAGCTTTCTTGCAGAGCGCAGCAGACCATTGACCGGGAGCCGTAGGTGTGCTGCCCAAATATCCATATATCAGGCAGGAACCATGCTGCACATACAGCAAGCGGCTCACTGCGCCCAGCGGGCCCATCCCCATGACAGCAAGCGGCCCGGTGGACTCGCGCAGAAGCTGAACACCTACCATAATATCCTCGGCTGAGTGAAGTCGCCAAGCAAACTTCACCACATCAGCCCCAAGAGACCGAGCCAAAGCCTCCCGCTCCTTAAGAGTAGCAAGTGAGGGCGTTTTCTCAAAATCATGATTGGAAGCAATGACCGTCACGCCCGCGGCCTTTGCCGCAGCCACCAGCTCCTGAGCATGCTCCAGCTGAGCAGTTTCCCAATCAATGGCGGTAGCAAGGGGCAGCAATTTCATAGCAAGCGAAAGGCGCTGCTCTTCAGACATAGAGCGGCATCCGCCCTCACTCTCATGGCGTACAGTTAGCAGCACAGGACAAGCCGGGCGCTGAGCCAGCAGACATTCCGGGCTGATATCCTCCGGCAGAGCGTCCACACGCAGCTCCACCCAGTCGCACTCGTTCACAACCTCGGGCTTCGCTGTCTCACACCACGTCTGCCAATCGCTTACCGATCCCACCACTCTGTACTTCACGTCTTCCATGCTTGCGGCATTGTAACGGAAAGCCCGCTAGCTTGCAAGCCAAATGATGGCATTCTTTAGCATTGCACATCATAACGGCACATGATAGCATGTGGGCATGAAGCAGAGCTTTGAGCGAGCAGTGGAAATCCTGACAGAGCGTTACCCCGAATACACGGAGGAGGCGTACGAGTTTATGCGTGCCGGGCTGGATGCCGCAGCAGACAAATTCTGCAAGGATGACAAAAGCCCCCATCTGAGCGCGAACGAGCTTTACCTTGGCGCCTGCGCCTACGCGCTAGACGAATACGGCCCGCTGGCTTCCCGTGTGCTAGAGTTCTGGGGCATCAAGAGCGCTAGTGACTTCGGCAACATCGTCTACAATCTCATCGAAGTCGGCATTTTCGGCAAGCAAAAGGGCGATTCCCGTGAGCAATTCGACGAACTGCCGAACTTGCAGGAAATTCTCAACGCTCCCTACGTCGGCGGCGTTTCACCCCTCAACTGATTCCAATAGACCACAACACCATGAGTATACCGCAAGCTATGCAAGGTGACCAGCTGCGCTGGCCCGCTGAATGGGAAAAACAGGAAGCCGTGTGGCTCTCTTGGCCTCACCGTGAAGACTTGTGGCAGGGAGGCCTTGCCGAGCTGACCGGCCATTATGCGGACTTGGCATCCGCTATTGCCCCGCATGCTCAGGTGCGAATCAACGCAGCAACTCCCCTGCACAACAGCATCCGCAATCTGCTGGAGCAGAGAGGCGTGCTTAATTATGCTCTTTTCAATCACCCCACGAATGATGTATGGTGCAGAGACCACGGCCCCATCTTCGTGCAGCGTCAGGATGGTCTTCGCCAGCTTGCGGACTGGACCTTCAACGCTTGGGGCGGCAAGTTCGCGCCATGGAATCTGGATAATGAAGTACCCGCACGCATTGCGGAGAGCCTTCAGCTGCCTAGCCTCAAGAGCGAGCTCATATTGGAAGGTGGCGCTATCGAGGGGAATGGTGAGGGACTACTCATCACCACAGAGGCCGTACTGCTGAATCCGAACCGCAACCCGGGCGTCAGCAAGGCTGAAATCGAGGCTGAGCTCCACCGCATGATGGGAACCAAACAAGTATTCTGGCTCGGCTGCGGCATCGAGGGTGACGACACGGACGGCCACATCGATGACATGGTGCGCTTCGTGAATGCTGAGGCGGTTGTCTCCATCGTGGAGCCGAATCCTCACTCCCCGCACTACCGCAATCTTGCTGAAAACAACGAACGACTGCAAGACCTGCGCACACCCTCCGGCCACCGAGTGGAGATTATCCCCCTGCCCATGCCGCAGCCACTCGTGGCAAAGGATTGGCGCTTGGAACAGCTGCCCGCCAGCTACGCAAACTTCCTCATCTGCAATGGAGCTGTCATCGTGCCCATCTTCTGCCAACCCAAGGAAGATGACCGCGCTTTAGGCATCCTGCGTGAATGTTTCCCCGGCAAGCAGGTCATCGGCTTTGACGCCCGACGCCTCGTCATTGAAGGTGGCGCTATTCACTGCATTACCCAGCAGGAAATCGCGAGGAAATAAGCTTGTAGCAGCGCGCAGTATATGTTACTCTGAGTACAGAATATAACGAGTATCGTCATGACTGCGTTCCAAGTCTCCCTGTTTTGTACGGCAACTGCCGTGATGATGTCATCAGCCTATGCTTCAGAAGGCTGGATGACGGATCTTCCCGCAGCGTTACAGCGCGCGAAGCAAGAAAACAAGCTGGTACTGGTGGAGTTTACAGGCTCGGACTGGTGCACAGCATGCTTGGCGCTGAAGCGCAATGTTCTGAATAAGCCCGAGTTCCGCGAATGGGCCGGCGAGCGCTTCATCTTTGTGGAAATAGACCTGCCCCAAAGCCCTGATTTTCCGGCTGAACTGAGAGCGCAGAACGAAGCCACCGCTGAACTCTATCAGGTAGGAGGCTTTCCCACCATCCTTATTCTTAACCCACTGGGGGATGTTATCGGAGGCTTCCACGGAAACGTCAGGGGTATACAAGAAGCAGTCCTTCCCTTGGAGAATGCACTGAAAGCAGACGAGCTCTACCATCAGGCTGCGCGTCTCAGTGGCGCCGAACGAGCTCGGGCTCTCTACCAAATCTATAGCAACTTCCCCAAGGGCAAGGGATTCGAGACGCCTAGGCGAGCACTGCGAGACACCATCATTCAGGCAGACCCAGAAAACGTGACCGGTATCCATCACGAAGCCACAGTTCAGGAACAAGCTCAGCGCTTTTTCCGCGAGCGTGAAGCCCTGCCCATTATGAGCCCTGCCCTCGGCGAGTTACTGGAACGCCAATTAGCCGAAGCCCTGCCAGAGAATCGTCCTGCAGTCATGCTGGAGCGGTGCCAGTATGCTATGTGCACAGCAGAAACAGTGGATGACATCACAGCAGTAAAACGAATGTTTGAAGAAGTCATCCCCTTGCTTCCTGCCACTGAAGCGGCAGATATACGGCACTATGTGGACACCTACTTCAGCAATCCTGCGGCCCTGCTGCAGATGCTTAAGGCCAGCCGCCCTCGCTAATCCCTCCGATTTACCTCAATCGTATGTCTCGCCAGCGTCTCTACTACATCATCATGCCCGTGGTATTCATCGGTCTTTGGCTGATGCTCCTTCAGCATAGTTATCGTAAATCAGTGAAGAACGAATGGAACCAAATTGCAGCCCCATGGGCCGGCCCCATGCCGGATGATGCAGATGCGAACAAAATCAACGGCACCCCCCTATACTTCATTTTCGATAATCCTGAGCGGAGAGAACAGATTTTACAAAAGCTCTCCATGGTTCCAATCACTGCCGACGAGCTGCGGCATAATGAGTTCCGTATCTGGCCGGGAGTCCGGCAAGTTTACCGAACCCAAGCACCCATCACAGAAGAAGACAAGAGAGAAAGCGGATATTACGACCGTTCTTATCCTGTACTTATCAGCCTCATTAATGGTGAATGTATTTACTACCATGAAGACTGTAGTTCTTTCGCAACAGATAAAGACTCGCCCGTTCTCTCCACACCAAACTATCCTGAATACGTTGGAGCCTCCTACGACCTCGATATCATCACTCTCCTGATAAGCTCATTCTACATTACCATACTTACCCCCATACTCTGCATAGCCCCCCGCCTGTGGTTCACTCGGGGGAAACGTACGCCCTTCAGCCCTGCGACACTGATTCTGTGCCTAGTGCTGCCGATAGCGCTCTGTGCTTTGGCAATCGATTTGTCTCGAATCTACCCCGAAGGACTGCTAATGGTACCGCAGACATTCCGCGCATGTACCCCCTGCGCCATATGGGTACTGACGCTTTACGGCATATCGACAATAATCATCTATCTTTCCCGGCTCATACGGAAAAAAGCATGAAAAGTGCCTTTCTTTACACCATTTTGATGCCCCTGGTTTACGCGTTGTTAATCTGGTGGGGGTATCAGCTTTTTCTGAATCCGCAATATCAGTGGGAGGAGGAAGCAGCCCCCTGGCTGGGAGAAGCGCCGCCCGGCATGACGATCAGGAAGGTAAACATCCCGGATGAAGCCCCCTACAACGTCTATATCCTTCCCGCAACGGATGAAATGATTGAACGCTTCCGCAAGGCTTTTCCGGACGGAGATAGAGGAACAACATACATCGCAGAATTTCCGGAGTGGAACCGCGGTGGGCTCAATGGTGGCAGGCCATTCCTTACTCCAAGCATACGAAAAACTAGGAGAGGAACTCTGGAAATCATCATTTCAAACCCCGGTGACATCGGAGACACCACATCCGCCCCCGTTATCACACCGCCGTACACTGAATATCTGAGCCGGCATCCACATTTAGAACTTGTCTGTGGTTTACTGCTAGGCATTGGCTCATACCTATTTCCCTCACTTTTCTGCAGCATCGGGTACCTGTGGATTCAGCGCCGACGTGTACTAAGCTTTTATACGGCATACATCTGCCTCGTACTGCCACTAGTAAGCAGCGGTATCTTCTACATGGCAGGAATCCTGATTTTCGGTGGTTATGATGGCATCATGAGCATGTTCGGCGCCGCTATATACGGGATGAGCAATGCCATATGCAGCATTGCCCTGATAGGTATCACTGCGGTGATTCGCCTGCTGTGGAGAAGTCTCACTTCAGCACCTTCGCCGTCGTCTTAAAGTGCAGCTTGGCTACATCCCCTAGGCGCGTTTCGCCATGAGTGGCCACAAATGCGCGGGCAGCTTTGGTAACGTGAGGAGAGCAACCAAGGGGTAAATCACAACCACTGGCAGCAGCAGCCTCACGCATCCACTTCACAAAGCGAGCGCGCGCAAGGATGGACGCGGCCGCCACAGCCACATCACTCTCACCCTTTGTGCGCTGGTCCAGCTGCACGGGTACATTTCGCTTCTTCAATGCAGTCTTGAGTACCCATTCGTTCGCAAATTGGTCACTAAGTGCACGAGGACAGGAAGGAACTTTCTCATGTAGAGCAGCTATAACGCGCGCATGCCCCCACGCAAGAAGTTTGTTCAAATTTCCAAACTCTGCGTAAAGCTCATTGTACCTCTTAGGACCGATGCAGACCACCTCATACGCCACCCCGGGGAGGGCCATAACCCTCGCAGCAATGGCAGCAATCTTGCGATCATCCGGTATGGCCTTACTGTCTTGGCAGCCCAGCTTAACTAAAGCCTCTGCCGTATTTTCATCCGAGTAAACTCCAGCTATTACCAATGGTCCAAAATAATCACCCTTACCGCTCTCATCCACGCCAAAATGGGGTGTGATATCGAGCGACGACTTCATACTCTTCTGAGCTTTTGCCTCAGAGGTGGCAGGCTTGCCGGTCACCGCAGAAATTCCGGAGGCGGGGTCAATGAGCATCACAAACTCCATAAACTCATCCGCACCGCTGCCCTGCACTAACAGTTTTCCTTTCTTCGGATAGTAAGCCACATTCACGCGAGGCCCCTCAAAGCAGAAATCCGCATAATCTCGGGATTTCTCCTCATAGCCTGCGCGCTCCTGCAGTTTTTTTCGAAGCACCCTCGCCTCTGTCGGGCTGAGCTGAACGGTATGTTGATTCGCCATAGCCCCCTTAAAATGCCCCTAATCGGCAGTTTCGTCAACAAAAAATGCCGACAGAGTCACATTTTGTCCTTTGTTGACGCAAAAAAAACGCAGAACGCGCTTTTTTTTCGTGCACAAGAGAAAAAAATACGATATAGTCACTCCGGCTTCTTCAACAAAGCAGAAAACTTATGGCTAATACGATTACAAAACGAGAACTTGTTAACAAGATCTGCGCCGAGACCCGCAGCAACCTTACGCAGAATGATGTCCTCGAGGTTATCCAGAAGACCGTTGACCTCATCATCGAGTCCCTCGGTAATGGAGATCGCGTCGTTCTCCGTAACTTCGGCACCTTCTCAGTGAAGGAGGTTAAGGCCAAGATTGGTCGTAACCCCAAGGATCCCGGTAAGGATGTGCCGATTCCTGCCCGTTCCGTGGTTAAGTTCAAGGTAGGCAAGACCCTCAAGGAGGCTGCCGCTCAGGTTGTGGCCGAGTAATTACTCTGACGCCAGTCTGATAAAAAAAATCTGACTTACCATCAAAACACTTCCACAAGCCGTATCCGGACATTCCGGGTACGGCTTGTAACTTTTCCGGCGACCCTACACTGACTCAGTTTTTTTCACTTTATTTAACTTTTATGCTTGACAATAGAACAATGCTCGTGTAGCATAGCGCCGCTGCAGCTGCAGTAAGTAGTGCGCGGATAGCTCAGTCGGTAGAGCAGTAGACTTTTAATCTATTGGTCCCGGGTTCGAGTCCCGGTCCGCGTACTTCACATGTCCCCATCGTCTAGGGGTTAGGACATATGATTCTCAGTCATAGAACCGCGGTTCGAATCCGCGTGGGGATGTAAGAATGAGCTTCCGGTAACCCCGGAAGCTTTTCTTTTACACCGTGTCATATTTCACACATGAATCCCGGCATAAGACACGGAATTCTCTTGCCAGCAGATACAGTATGGAGTAGAATGCGCAAGTTCAGCGCGCAGGCGCGGGTAAACTCCACCTCATATCAGGCCATGACATTCCTCGAATTCATCCGCAAAAACTCACTGCTGGTTCTCATTGTAATCGTCGCCATTGGCGCCGGTCTACTCATGATGGACTACAGTGGTCAGGGTAGTGCATTTTCACGGGACTTCCATATCCAAGTAAACGGCACCAATTACAAGTCAGCAGAAGTCTATAGTTTGGGAGAGAATGGCTCTGCCACTATTCAGCGACTCCTGCAGGCTTCCTACTCCAAGCTGCGCGAGAGATTTGACAGCAATGGTGATGAAAACCTCAGCGAGGATGAAACAGCTGCTATGGAAGCATGGCTCCGTGAGCATCCCGAGGTAGACGCCAGCATGGGCCGCCTTCAAAGCGTGCTTCAGGCTTGGTGCTATGGCATCTGCAAACACAGTGAGGAAAACGTGGCCATCAACCGTGCCATCCTTCGTGAAGAGGCAAAGGCTCTGGGCATTCGTGCTTCCAAGGATCAGGTGGATGCCTTCATCATCTCCCTGCCCGCTTTCACTAAGGCTGATGGTTCCTTTGACCAGCAGCTGTATCAGGACCTGACCGGTTACCACAATGGCGTGGCCAACAATCCCGCGGAGCAGGCTTTCCGCGAAGCCGTGGCAGACATCATCATCTGGGAGTCTATCACGGCAATGGTCACAAACGGTATCTCCTATCACGCGCCTGCCCAGCGTGCTATCATTGACGCCAGCAGCCAAAGCATCAGTGGCCGTACTGCATGGCTTGCTAGAGATAAAGTTCAGGCGCCTGCAGAGCCTACTGATGAGGAACTTGCCGCATACTGGGAGGCTAACAAGGAGCGTTACAAGAGCGAGCAGCGCCGTATCGTTTCCATCTACACCCTTACACCCGCTGAGGGGGTAAGCATCGATGACCTCATGGCCACAGCCAACGTCATCGAGCAGGAGCTGGCCATGGCTGATGGCGCCGGCATTGATAACATCCTTTCTAACGTAGCCGCAGCAGGTAACGCGGAGAACTCCGAATACGCCGCCTTCACCTACCTTCTCGAAGACGGCAGCAGCCACGTTACCACAGCCCTCAGCACTGAGGCAGAGGCACCCGCTGTACTCCAGACCAAGATTAACGCAGACGGCCGCGAGACAACGCTCGCCGCTGTAGCATTCGGCTCTGTTGAGTGCACCACATCCGTGGCAGATTATGAGGCAGCAGTCCAGAACAAAACCACGGAAAAACTGGGTGCCTGGCAACAGATGCGTGGTTTCTTCGCCATAGAGGGCAACAAGGCCGTTCTTATTGATGTAGAGGCAGTGGAGCCACCTACCGTACTTCCCTTTGAGGCAGCTCGCGAACGTGCTCTGGCAGATTTGAAGGCCGAGCGTGCCGCCAACGCACTGCAGATTGCAGCTGAGAAACTTTATACCGAAATGAGCGAGGCTGTTACAGCCGGCGAAAATCTGGATGCAGTATTTGCCAAGGCCACGGCAGCCGGTGCAGAAGTGAGCAACTTCGGCCCCACCACCATGGGTATCAACGCAGAACTTCCCGAGGGTCTCAGCACACAGGCTCTCATCGTAACCCCCAGCGGCAAACTCTGCCAGCTGACCATCCTGCCCACAGGCGCTCGCATCAGCGCAGTAACTGAGCGTACTGTACCCGCTGATCAGCAGTACGTCATGCTGCGCGACATGTTCCAGGTACCCATGACTAACAGCCAGCTTACCGAGCAGATTATGCAGGACTGGATTAACTCCGCCTACATTCGCTACAACGTGCAGCTTGCTGATTATGTGAGCACCAACTCAGCCAACTGAGCCCGCTAGGCATCATGGCCTTTCCCCCACAGACAAAATACATTGTCGGCAACGAAGCTTGCGAACGCTTCAGCTTCTACGGCATGAAGAGTATTCTCGTGCTGTACATGGTAAACGCTCTCGCTATGAGCGAGAGCGATGCCATGGAGGTAGCACACCTGTTCAATGCTCTTATCTACATTCTGCCGCTGCTGGGGGCATGGATAGCAGACCGTTTTCTCGGACGTTATCACACCATTCTCTATGTTTCTCTCTTCTACTGCCTTGGTCATGGTGTGCTGGCTACGGCTGATTTAACGCAAAGCCTCGAGGTAAAGCGCATGATACTGATGACCGGTTTGTTCATCATCGCGCTTGGTGCCGGCGGCATCAAACCCTGTGTTTCAGCCTTTGTCGGCGACCAGGTGGGAGGCTTTGACTCAAAAACCATGACCCGCGTGTACGCGGCATTCTACTGGTCTATTAACTTCGGCTCATTCTTCTCCTTCCTTGTCATTCCGTGGATACACAAGAACTGGGGCTACAGCTGGGCCTTCGCCATACCCGGCATCTTCATGGGGCTTGCCACACTCGTTTTCTGGTGCGGACGTAAGCGATACCTCCATAAGGCACCGACCCAACCCGAGTTTCTTCCTGCCCTTTACTGCCGTATTTTCAAAGGAGCGAACGCTGCCTGCAAGCGCTATAGTGGAGAAGCTGTCAAAAAAGCAACCGATACTGCCATTCGCATAGGTATCTTCATCGTAATAGCACCCATCGTCATAGCGCTGGCTGTATGGGCACAGGATGGAGCCACCCGCATCGCACAGCTCAGCGGTGCCGGAGAAACAGCCTCGAGCTTCTGCGGCCTCGCAGCATTGCTGCTGTATGTCATTGCCTTGCTGCTGGCCACGTTAAAAGCTGCCGCCACTTTCGGAATGAAAAGCTTCTTTGGCACAGTGGGCAGCATGATTTTCAACGGCCGCGAATTGACAGAAAAACTTTACGACAAAGAACAGCGGATAGAGGCACGCAACATGCTGCGCGTACTCACCGTATTCCTGCTCATTATCCCTTTCTGGAGCCTCTTTGATCAGACATCCACCAGCTGGATTCTACAGGGCCGAGACATGAAAGAAATCAGCTTTACCCTTGCTGGGGTCACCTTCTCGCTTGGTGCGGAAGAGATGCAGAGCATCAACCCCGCCTTTGTTATGACTCTCGTACCCATCGTCACCCTGCTGGTTTATCCCTATATCGGCAAGTGGAGTCAGCCGCTTAAGCGTATGGGTATCGGCATCGTCCTTGCAGGCGGCTCGTACGGCATTGTCGCATGGCTTCAGAGCAGAATGGACGCCGGAGAACAGCTCAGTATCCTCTGGCAGATTATCCCTTACTTTGTTATCACCGTAGCAGAAATTCTTGTAAGCACCACCGGCATTGAGTACGCTTACACGGCCGCCGGGGATAAACTCAAGAGCACGGTCTCAAGCTTCTGGTTCCTCACCAGCACTTTGGGTAACTTTTTGGTCATCTATCTTACCAGCATTGTGAGTGACCCGGCCTCCACCTCTACTTTCATTCTGTACGGTGCACTCAGTGTCATCATCGGTCTCATTTTCATTTTCGTGACGACCCGTCGCTGGTTCGCTGCTGAGTAAAGCGGCAACCATAGGCCTCTGCCCCGAAAAATACCGTTCATTCTCAACCCCGAATGGTAATTCCGTCGAAACCGAATTACATTTGGCTTGATTGTATGGCGTAATTGTATATAATAACGCGTAAGAGCTATGATAGAACAGTTACGCAAAAGGCTTCTGGACAGGGACAATCCCGTACGCATTCATCTTATTGGTGTCGCAGGCTCCGGCATGAGCGGACTTGCCCGCATGCTGCTTGAAATGGGCCACCGCGTAAGCGGCTGTGACCGCGTGACAAGTAAGGAAACAGAGCGCTTGCAGCAGGCTGGCCTCGTTTTCTCCTGCCCGCACAGCGCTACAGCTGTAAGTGACGCTGAGGTTGTTATTTACTCTAGTGCCATCCGCGAGGAGAATGTTGCTCTTGCGGCAGCCCGCCAGAATGGCTGCCTTTGCTTGCGCCGCGCCGAATGCCTTGCCGCCATTCTCAATAACAAGAAAGGTGTTGTAGTAGCCGGCACCCACGGTAAGACCACAACATCAGCCATGAGTGCCCACCTGCTCCGTGAGGGACGTATGCGTCCGTGTCACTACGTGGGTGCCGAAATTCCTGTGCTCGGCGCTAACGCACACTGGACTGAAGACAGCGAATACCTTGTAGCAGAGGGTGATGAAAGTGACGGCACACTTGTAAACTACATCCCCGAACACAGCATCATTCTTAATATTGAGGCCGAACATCTGGACTTCTACCGTGACCTTGATCACATTAAGAGCGTGTTCCACCGTCTCTGCCGCCAGACCCGCGGTAAGCTCATATACTGCAAGACGGATGCCGGCGCGGCTGATGTCTGCTCCCAGTACCCGAACACTATTTCTTATGGCTGGCAGGACGCGGATTACACTGCTACAGACGTAACAGTAAAGCGGGGCCGTACACTCTATACCATTAACTACAAGGGAGAACCCCTCGGCCGTGTTGAGCTCGGCATTCCCGGTCGACACAATGTGTTGAACTCCCTTGCAGCTACTGCCCTTGCACTGGAGCTCGGCTGTGACTTTGCCAGCATCACCCGCGGGCTTGTCAGCTTTGCCGGGGCTCGCCGCAGATTCGAGACCAAGTACCTTTCCCGTGATTACAGAATCGTGGACGACTATGGTCACCACCCCACTGAAATCGCAGCCACACTGCAGACGGCTCAGAGCCTGAAGCCGGAACGCCTCATTGTACTTTTCCAGCCGCACCGTTACACCCGCACTCAGCTGCTGCGCGATGATTTCGGCAAAGTACTGCAGAATGTGGATAAACTTTACGTGGCTGATGTATACCCTGCTAGCGAGCCGCCCATTCCCGGCATCAGCGGTCAGACCATCGTGGATGCTGTGCTGGAGAATGGCCCCGTGGATGCTGAGTTCCTCCCGAACCTGTCGCTTGCACATCACAAAGTAGGTAACATCCTCCGTCCCGGAGACCTCTTCATCACCCTCGGTGCCGGTAATGTGCATGAAGCAGGCAAGAAGATCGCAGATGACCTGCGCATTCTTGCAGAAATGCAGCGAGAGTGCGGTTCTGACTTCGCCTGCCGCCTTTACGAGCCCATGAGCAAACACACGACCGCAGGTGTAGGCGGTGAAGCTCAGTACTGGATTGAGCCGGATACCTTCGAGCACATGCAGGCTGTAGTGAACTTCTTCAAAGACCGTAACATTCCTGTACACACCGTGGGTCGCGGTTCTAACCTCATCGTACGCGAAGGCGGCATTCGTGGTGCTGTGATTCATCCCGCTGCCGGAGAGTTCCAGAAGCTTGAACTGCGTGGCAATACAATTATCGCCGGTGCCGGTGTAAAACTCAAGAAGCTTGCGGCATTCGCTGCACAGAACGGCATCAGCGGCTTCGAGTGGATGGATGGTATCCCCGGTTACGTGGGTGGCAGCCTTCGTCAGAACGCCGGAGCTATGGGCGGTGATATGTGGAGTGTGTTCCGCTCAGCCATTGCGCTGAACGATGACGGCGACATCGTGGAGTTCGAGAAGGAAACCATGCGTCCTGCCTGTTACCGCCTCATTCCTGACTTTGAGCACAATATCGTGATGCAGGCCTCATTCTCCGGCACGCCCGGAGACCCTAAGGAAATAGAAGCAGTCACAGAAGACAGCCGCCAGCGCCGTAAAAACTCCCAGCCCGTGGAGCCCAGCGCAGGTTGTACCTTCAAAAACCCCGAGGAAATACCCGCTGGTAAGCTCATTGACGAGTTAGGCCTTAAGGGGTACACTATCGGCGGAGCTCAGATTTCCACCAAACATGCAAACTTTATCGTTAATATCAACAAAGCTAAGGCCACGGATGTGACCGAGCTCATCGACTTCATCCGTAACAAAGCTAAAACTGAGCGAGGCATTACCCTGCGCACGGAAGTACAGGTGGTAGGTGATCGTGATGCTGAATTCTGATGCGCAGAAGCGCTATACACGTACAAATCATTAGACATGAAGACACTGAAAAAAGACACAGCCATTACCCTTCTGATGGGCGGACCTGGTTCTGAAAGAGAGGTTTCACTTGTATCCGGCAATGCTGTACTGGAGGCACTTCGTGCAGAAGGCTTCACTAATGTCACCCCCTTGGTGGTGGACAGCGTACGCCCGGCTATCCCTGAAGGGACCGAGCTGTGCTACAACATGATTCACGGCACGTATGGTGAGGACGGCGGCCTTCAGGCCTATCTGGAAGAGCTCGGTGTACCCTACACAGGTGCCGGTTCTGAGACAAGCCGCAACTGCTTCGATAAAATTCTCACCAAGAAAGCATTCTTCGCAGCCGGCGTTCCTACGCCCAAGGATGAAGTCATCCCCTCCGGACAGCTTCCTACCATTGGTGTCCCCTGCGTCATTAAGCCCCCGTGTGAAGGCTCCTCAGTTGGTGTCAGCATCGTAAAGACTGAGGAAGAACTTCCTGCCGCGGTGAAGGAAGCAGCGAAATACGGTACAGATATCCTTGTGGAAGAATACATTGACGGCAAGGAACTCACAGTAGCTATTTTTGATGGAACCCCGCTGCCTGTCATTCACATTGCCCCCCGTGAAGGCTTCTACGATTTTGCCAATAAATACCCGGCCCTTTCCGGTGGCGTGGGTTCGGATTACATCTGCCCGGCCGATATCAGCGAGGAAGAAACCAAAGCTGTTCAGGCTGCTGCACTGGCTGCATACAAGGCTCTGAACGTAGAAGTATATGGCAGAGTCGATGTACTGCTGACCGCTGATGGTAAGCCCTACGTGCTGGAGATTAACACCATTCCCGGCATGACCAGCGCTTCTCTCTTCCCCAAGGCAGCTGCCGCTGTAGGCATCAGCTTCGGTGAGCTTTGCTCACGTATAGCCGAGATTTCTCTCAATCAGCCCCGCGGCTGAGAGCCGGATTCCGCATGAAGCAGCAGAACAAGTACCGCTCAGAGAAGGAAAACGTACAGCTTCTGGAGAAGGCGCTCTCCTTAAAAGACCGCCTCTTCAGCCTGCTGGCGCTTAAGCGCGGTGCACGCCGTCTGCGCAAATGGCTTCTCATCCTCCTTATTGCGGCTCCCGTCATCTGGGGTACAATTCATCTCATCAACTACGCGCTGGAAAAGGCATACGGACTCAGCATTGACAATGTGAGCTATGTTTCACGCCACGGTATTATTTCCCGTGAGCAGGTCATGCAGATTCTGGAAATTGAGGGTACCATTAACATGGCTACCCTGAATGTCAGTGAGATGAAAGAAAAGCTGGAGACTCATCCATGCATTTCTGCTGCCGTCATCCACGCAGAAATGCCGGATACTCTCCACATTGAAATTACTGAGCGCATCCCCGTCGTATATGTGGAGAAAGAAAGTGCGACAGAAACCGGTGATAGCAACCGCCTATTCATGGATCCGGACGGTTACCTATTCCCGGTTGATGAAAAATACCACCGCAACTTCCTGAATGTACCTACTTGGTATCTCCAGCCGGAAGATATCAATGAAATTAAGGTAGGAGCCGTTATCAATGCAGAAAACTGTCGCCCCATAAAGGAGCTCATATCAGCCTCCAATGCTTATAACCTCGTGGAAATTCCCACCATCACGGAAATTTTCCGCCCGCGTCCTTGGAAGATGATTATCATTCTGGAAGGAGGCACTGAGGTGATGATGCAGGTGTACGATATCCAAGAGCAGCTGGTGCGCCTCCAATGGATTCTTGAACACGCTCGTGTATGTGGCAAAAGGCTTAGGAGCGTTAACGTCATACCCGCTAATAACCCGGCTGTTATCTACGTGGATGAAGACGGTAGCACAGAATCTCAGGATTCTCGCCGATAGCCCTAAAAAAATCGTATTCTTAAGGCATTTTACTTGACTTAAATGTCTGAGAATGGTAACATATCCCCGAACAAGTTCCGGTCTTCTGAGATTGGGGCGGGTCATAGGCCCGCTCCTTTTTTATAGCCCGGGCACAAAGAACCTTAAGCATCAAACACTATGGCCGCCACAGACATCTCCGCACTCATCGACTTCTACGTCCGCGAAAAAGACCTCACTCGCGAGCGCGTACTGCAGGCTCTTGAAGCTTCATTCCTCACCGCCTACTCCAAGATGGTAGACGGCGCAGAGCGCATTCAAAACATTCGCGCGGTCATAGACCCGCAGAAGAACAGTGTAAAGATTAAGGCCAGAATGGAAGTTGTGGCTGATGACGACTTTACTGATCCTTACAATGAGGTGAAGTTCTCTGTAGCTGAGGCCATGGCAGCTAGAAGCGGTAAGACCGTGGAAATCGGCCAGAAAATCACCATGAACATCACGCCGAAGGATTTCGGTCGCATTGCTGTTCAGACTGCACGTCAGACCATGCAGCAGCGTATCCGTAAGGCTGAGCAGGAAATGCTCGCTGACGCATTTAAGGACCGTATCGGTGAACTTGTTACCGGCACCGTACGCCGCTATGATAAAGGTGATGTCATCGTAGAAGTAGATAAGTTTGAAGGGATTGTTCCGCTGCGTCAGCGTATTCCCGGTGAGGAATACACCGCGGGTGACAAAATGCGCTTCTACGTGGTAGAGGTAAGAGACGGCGCACGCGGCCACGAGCTGATTCTCTCCCGCAGCCATCCTAACCTTGTACGTCGCCTCTTCGAAAACGAAGTAATGGAGATTTACGAACGTACAGTTGAAATCGTCAACATCGTCCGTGATGCCGGTTATCGCACCAAGATGGTAGTTAAAAGCGATGACCCGAACGTGGATCCCATCGGCGCTTGCGTAGGTATGCGAGGAGCCCGCGTGAAGAACGTGGTAAATGAGCTTAACCGCGAGAAGGTGGATATTCTCGAATACTCCGAGGACAAGGCCGCTATGGTTCAGGAATCTCTTGCACCGATTGACCCGGTCAGCATTGATGTTGATAACGAAAAGCGCGTTGTTACGGTCTATGTGGCAGACGACAAGGCCGCAGCAAAGGCTAAGGGTCGTAAAGGTCAGAATGTACGCCTGACAGCCCGCCTTATCTCCGGCCCGAATGACCGCTGGGACGTACGTGTAGAGCCGTATGACAACATGACACGCGCCAAGAGCTATGCCTCAGAAGGTGCTGAAGAACTAGTGAATACTCTCGGTGTCACAACTGAGCTCGCCGCCGAGATGATTGCAGCCGGCTTCACCACCGTTCAGGGTATTGCCAGCTATGTACAGCCTGAGGACCTTGTGGACCAACTGGGCATCAGCGAAGATCAGGCATTCGCCATCGTGGATAAAGCCAAGAATGCCTGATTACAAAACTGAAGGCGAAAGCCGCTCACTCAGAATAATAAACACTTTTTCAATCAAACATGCCTGAAAAGAACAACAAGAAACCCGAGGTTCTGGACCTTCTCGGTGGTACCAAGAAGAAGAAAGCTGCGGCTCCTGCTCAGAAAGCAGCCGCCTCCAAGCCCGCAGCTTCAGCCGAGCCCGCCCGTAAGCCTCAGACTGCTCCTGCCAAAAAAGAGACAGCTCCCCGAAAAGAAGCTCTTGATTTGCTCACGGCTCCCAAGAAGAAGGCCCCTGCTCCCCGTAAAGACACGCCCAAAGCCGAGCCTGTCAAAAAGCCTGAGCCAGTAAAAGAAGCTCCCGCGCCTGTAAAGGAAGCCCCCAAAGCAGCTTCCGCCCCTGCCCCTGAAGCTAGTGGAGACAAGGTTATCAACGTGAAGCCGCCGGTTTCCGTAGCAGACCTTGCCGCTCAGATGAACCTGAAACCCTTCAAGCTTATTGCGGAGTTGCTTCCTATGGGCGTATTTGCCAATCCCGCTACGACTCTCGACAGCGATCAGGTAGCAGCCCTGTGCGAAAAGCATGGTTACGTGTTTGAGCGCGTGAAGCGTGAGAAAGGTGCCGGCGTGAAGGCTCCCGTGGAAGTCGTGAAGGAGCCCGAACCTGTAGCTGTAGAGGAAGAACCTGATGATGTACTGAAGGTTCGTACCCCCATCATTACCGTCATGGGGCACGTAGACCATGGCAAGACCTCCCTTCTGGACTACATTCGCCGTACAAAGGTGGTAGCTGGTGAGGCAGGCGGCATTACTCAGCACATTGGAGCTTACTCTGTAAACCACGGTGGCAATATCCTTACCTTCATTGATACTCCCGGTCACGCCATCTTCACTGAGATGCGCGCCCGCGGTGCTGACGTAACTGATATCGTTGTGCTGGTTGTTGCCGCTAACGATGGTATCATGCCCCAGACGCGTGAAGCCATCACGCACGCCAAGGCTGCCGGCAAGACCATCATTGTGGCAGTAAACAAGTGCGACTTGCCCGCAGCTGATCCCGTGCGCGTTCGCACCCAGCTGATGGAAGAAGGCCTTATGCCCACAGATTTCGGTGGTGAGATTGAGTGTGTGGATGTATCCGCTCACACCGGTGCCGGTATTGACGACCTTCTCGACCTCCTCTGCCTGCAGGCAGAAGTGCTGGAACTCAAGGCGAATCCCCGCGCCAACTGCCGCGCCTCTATCATTGAGGCTCGTATGGAACAAGGCAAGGGCAGCTCTGCTACCGTAATCGTACAGAGTGGTACCCTTAGGGTTGGTATGCCCTTCATCTGCGGTCCCTACGCCGGCAAGATTAAGACACTCTTCAACGATCAGGGCAAGTCTATTAAGAAGGTTACTCCCGGTATGCCTGCTGAGGTTTCCGGTTTCCTTCAGACTCCGAACGTGGGTGACGAGCTCGTGGAAATGGATAACGAGCGCGCTGCTCGTAAGCTCGCAGAAGAGCGTCAGGAAGAACTGCGTCAGGCCCGCCTGAGTGCTCCGCGCCGCTCCAGAATGGAAGACATCTTGGCCATGATGGGTGATGGCAGCCAGAAGGCCGTGCTGAAGCTCTACCTCAAGGGTGACGTACAAGGTTCCGTGGAAGCTATTAAGAAGGCTATTCTTGATATCGACAGTGAGAAGGTGGAGTGTCAGTTCATCGGCGCTGCAGCCGGACCGATTTCTGAGAGCGATGTTCTGCTGGCCTCCTCTTCCGATGCCGTTATTCTCGGCTTCAATGTGAAGGTGGAAAGCAACGCAGTGAAGGCCGTGAAGCGCGAGGGCGTCCAAGTCAAGATTTACTCCATCGTTTACGAGCTTATTGACCAGGTTAAGGACGCCATGCTCGGTCTGCTTGAACCCGAGACCCGTGAGACCGTTCTGGGCCATGCCGAAATCAGACAGGTGTTCAAGTTGAACAAAGGCCGCGCAGCCGGGTCTTATGTATCGGACGGTAAAATGCTGCGCACCGCTGAAGCCCGCGTACTTCGTGATGGTCAGGTGGTATTTGACGGCAAGATGTCCACACTTCGCCGATTCCAGGATGAAGTGGAAGAAGTCAAGGCTGGCCTTGAATGCGGTATCCGCCTCGCAGATTACAACGATTACGAGGAAGGTGACGTCATCGAGTGCTACTCCCTTGAGAAGATTAAGCAAACACTCTGATTTATATTCACCAATATGGCAACACGTCGCCTCGATAAAGTTAACGAGTTGATGAAACGCGAAATCGGCTCTTTCATTCAGAAAGAGTTCGAGTGGAACGGCACCATCGTCTCCATCCTTCAGGTCGAAATTACAGAAGACCTGAAGGAGGGGCGCGTGTGGGTAGGCGTAGTGGGGCGCATGGCTCCGGCACAGGTGATTGAGAAACTCACAAAGAACCGAGGAGTTATTCAGAAAGCAGTTAGCAAGCGAGTAGTTCTCCGGAATACGCCCCGCCTCACCTTCAAATACGACAACTCAGCCCAGCGTGGAGTGGAACTCGTCAACCTGCTGGACGATATTGACAAAAACCTTCCGAAAGCCCCTCCTCTTCCGGAGGGTGAATATGACCCTGAAATCTGATTTACCTCTCACAAATCAGAATATATGAGCAGAAAACTCATCATCAAACGAGTCGGTACCAAAATTCCAACCGTGTGTTTGGTGATTTTTCTGCTTCTAACAGCTGTCCTTAGTTGGCTTACCCTCGCAGGCCTGCCTGATTCAGTCCTGCGAGAAATTGAAAAAAAAGCAGCTAATGCCGGACTGCACCTGAAGCTGAACGGAGTATATCTCGAACCATACAGAGGGTTTTCCATACGTGCTGAGGGAGTGCGCCTTTATGGCAAGGAGCAGGACAGCTCACCATTGGCTTGTTTTGAGACGGTGTCCTGTAAGCTGAATCTATTTCAGCTGATAAGTGGTGATTTTCCTCTCAGAAAACTGAATATAGGCAATGGTAACATTAGCTTGCCTGTTACAGATTCTCCGGGTGAAACCCTCAGCGTAAGCAATATCACCCTCGTTGCCACGGTCGACAGGAACGGGCAACTCCACCTCAGCTCAGGTTCCCTACTTCTCCAAGGAGTAAGCATTAACGTCAATGCAAAAATTGATGACTTTACTCAGCTTATCGCTCAGGAAGCAACTACCGACAATGAGCAATCAGAAAGTCAGGAGACTCTAGATATTCCGGCACTTCTGGCAGAGTACTCATCCTACACAAATGAGGCATATCACTTCATCAAGAAGCAGAACTGGAGTGATGACGAGGCCCCTGCACTCCGCCTGAACGTTACTAAACAAGGCGAACCGGTTATTACGCTCGAGGGCGAAATGCCCCGTTATGATTTTGATATTCACAAACTCAGGAATGTACGCCTTTCCATAGCGTACCGTAATGATACTCTCACCATCAATAACCTGCGTTTCACCACTATTGACCCGCCTTCCAATACAGCACTGCAAGCAGGTTATGTAATCCACTCCAGAGAATTGGGGCTGCGCTTCAAAAGCACAGCGTCCTTGGTGCCTATGCTTACTCAGGCACTCGGTGAACATGAAGCCGGCGTTCTGTCCAAGATTACTCACAGCCCGGAAGACGCCCCCACAATTAGTCTGAGCGGTAGCTTTAACCTCAGCGAATGCTACTCGCTGGAAAACATCAGACTGGATGGCAAGCTCGAGCAAAAGAATCTCTTCATCGGGGATAATAAAATCGATCTCATTTCTCTCGAGTTCTTCTACAGGAACGGCAACTTCAATATCAAAAGACTGGAGTTTCAGTACAATAACAGCACTATCAGTCTGATGGCCACAGCGAATGAGGGCGAAGGAACAGCCTCTCTGGCCGCGGATGTGGATGTCAACCAAACGCTCGCTATCATTAACGAGTTCACTGAGAAACCCATCGCCCTGCCCGAGGATATCACCATCGGTGAGCGTGTAAAGCTTACTCTGCAAGCGGCTCTGACTACCCCTAACTTTGAAGAAGGGGAAAAACACTGGCAACTTTTTACTCCGAATATTCATAATCTGAAGCTGACGCTTTCAACAGAACAAATGAATGCGGGAGGAGTACTTCTCACCCGCCCGGATATCAGACTGCTGATTAACGGAGTCAGACAGACAGATGATAAAGTTCCCACGAACGCTGAAGAAATACACCTCACACTTTCAGCTGATGAAGTGTGTGCGGAAGGCGTACAGGTAAAAGGATTCCGTGCAAATACTGTGCTCAAGGGTATCAGTTATCTGAACAATGAGTTACGAATTAATAGTCTGGCACTTATCCCAGCAGAAGAACATCTGATAAGAATTGCTGAATATGAAGATTCCAAAGTTGATGGACTCAGTGTAGGACTGACACTAACCGGAATTTCTTTCCAGAACAATCAGCTAAGCATTGAAAAAACGGAGGCAAGTCTTTCCGCCGCATCTATCACGCACAAAGACACGCTTATTTCAGGATTAAAACTACTTATACCTGAAATTTCACAGCTTTCCCCGCTGGCGCATCACTCAGAGCTCTGCCGCTCCGCTAATGTCGATTTCTCGATCGAAAACATAAACCATGCTGATACGCAGCTTGGTCACCTGAGTGCAACTCTGCATATGACCGAAGGTGAGCAAGGCTCCGCAGACATTTCCTTTGCTGCAGAGTCAGCAGAACACAACCAATCTATCAACAAATGCCATGCTGATATAGACTGGACAGACGCGAGCAATATTCTTTTCACCAACATAACGCTTAAGCTCTTCCCTGCCACTTATCAGGGCATATTAGAGCGTTTCAATGTAAGTATACCCCAGATTCGACTGCCGGAAATCGTGAGTGCAAATGGAAGTTTTGCACTCGATTCCGAAACGATGCACGTAAAAAATGCTGATATTGACCTCAACATTCCGGAATTAGTTCGTACACCGGTCAAAGTAGTTGCCTTCAGAGGCAGCGAAATCCCGATAACCGTTGCCGCAAAAATTAATCTGGAAGCAGCAGAGAATGGCGAGTATGCCTATAAGGCGGATCTCACGGTCAATCACAATAATAACAGTCTTGAGGCTGAAATCAACGGTACCACAGCCGGGCGTCTGCATGTAACCGGTCGCAATGATATTCGCGCTGATATCGTTGACAGGCTCATAGACTCATCGACTGCACATGAAATCATCCGTGATTTCAAATTCACAGCAAATAGCTCCAATGATATCACCGGCATTGATGTCACAGTTGATTATTCTAATGGCCTCAGTGTGGATAGCTACTGTGATGTATCCCTGCGAAACACGGGTTACCAGCTCGCCGTTATTGAGGAGGACTCCTCTGGCCGAGAAAGCGTTCGCCGAGATTTGGGGAATAATCCTTATACTGACGTAAGCCATGGCCTCTGTTATGTCAGGGCAAAAGTCCGCTATGACCAAGAGCTTAACGGCAAGCCTATCAAAGATGAATGCTGCATTACCATCGGTAATATCACAATGGTCTATGATAACACCGCATGGCTTGCGCGGCAAGACTTTAATGCCTTAGGTTTTTCAGCCACAGAGCATAGAAATCTCCGACAAGCACACCGTCATACTACCCTGAAGGGTGATGCTGTTATCATTGATGTAGAGAACAGTTTCGTAGAGCTAGTCAACGTAAAGGGAAGCGTGTACCCCGGCTATTCTCTGGGGATGTTTTTCGCACCGCTCCATGAGTTTTTGGCGGATGTCATTATGCCGACACCAGCCGACATTGAGACCCGTAGCTGTGTATTCCCCATATACTCTGACTGCACACGGGCTATGAGCGGCACTATTCGGGCAGCGTCTCCTCGCAAATGTGGATTCCGATTCTTGGGGACCACCATTCCACTCACCGGCTTCAGCGGTTTCATCCGAATAACGGATGATTATCTTCTGCTGGACCAGATGAATGCAGCCTGCTGGGAAGGTGTGCTGGACGCCACAGTGAAAATTGGTATCTCCGGCAAACGCACCAGTTTTGATGGTTTGGTCAATGCAAGAAATATGAATCTGAGCAGTATTCTGGCATCATACGATACTCAGTTCAGTTCCGCACTCTGTAATGGTCAGCTCAGATTCCGCTCACCTTCCCCGGATATAAATGACATTCAGGGTTATGGCAACATCAGCGTAGTGAATGGAGACCTGATGGGTTCCACCATCTTCCAACCCATCGGTGAACTTGTATCAGATCTTCCGGCCAAGTTACTCCTACTCGAATCCGCCGCTGAAAGTCAGGAGGCAGGCGAGGAACCAAGCTACATTGCCAGCGCATTCTCCGGCACCGGTAACGCCATAAGCGCCATAGGAAGAAAAGCCCGAGTTCTGCCTGGGTACAATCATATCTTCTCCTATGACATTCAGGATGCATACGCCAATTTTGTCCTAGCGGATGGGCACCTGAGGGCCTATGATATGAAAGCCATGGGCTATAATCTGGATGTGGATATGAAGCTGGATATTAATCTGGACACGCTCTATATTCACGGTAATCTCTGGCCTAAGGTGACAAGCCTGCCCACCATTATCCTTTCACCGGTCACATTCCTCTCTGATTTCATGATTGATATCATCATATATGGCACCATTGACGAACTTGACTGGAAGTTTGGTCTGGACCGCCGTATCAACGGGGACACGCCCTCTGCAACGGCCGAGCCCGGAAACGGTAACTACCGCCCCCGGGCCCGGTAAATAATCAGAGGCTTTGAACGAGCTTAGCGCCCGGACATTCCATATTCAATAATCACAGCGGCCTCGCTTTCAATGGAGCTATTCTCCTGATTCAGCAGCTCCATCTTCATATCGTAGATGAGGGAATCTCTGTTCAGAAGCTCCTCAGCAGTTGTTACAGGTGTTTCCTGCTGGTACTGTATGCGCTTCTCCATGTAACTTCTCCAGCTTTGATAATCCAGCACGCTGCGGCGAAGCTGTGAAAGCTTATGTTTGTGCTCCATAATGGAGGCATGCACCTCACGCTGAACATTCTCGTAATTCTCTTTCCTATCCTGATACAGATTCCATGTATCAAGCTGAGTATCTATTGTATAACTCAGATTAAGATTCAAGCGGGTGTCATCACCACCGAGGAATGTACCTTGGTACGTACCGCCCGAGGAAGAGAAAAGAGATGGACTGTACAAATGCGCATTAATGGTGGGCAAATACTGAAGAGCAATTCCATACTGCGCCAGATGAGCCTGCTCCAGACGAATGGCAAATCGACAGGCAGAAAGGTCATCCAGCTTATCAAAACGCGGCAGATACGTATCCCAATTCACACGAGGCATGGATTCCGGAAGAATCTGCCAGCGTGCAGTGTAATCACCCAGCAAATCAGCGATGGTTTTCCAGTATTGAGAATCATTCAAACGTCTGGCATTCTCGGAAAGCATTCGAGAGCTCTCAGGCTTAGCATTCGGTCTTGCATCTTCCAGTGCGCGGCGTCTGAGCTCTACATCACGCTTTCTCACCTCGGAATAGAGTCTGGAAGTCAGTTCTCGCTCTCTCAGATCTCTGGATTTGATAGCCGCGAATGTATTGGCGCGCGAGGCATACACCCGGTAAGGAATATTGGTGATAGTGGGTAGAGAGAAAGTAACGTTAACGTTTGAACTCAAATCGTCAGTACGGTAAGAACCGGTAAGCTCACTAAGGGTTTTTGTAAAATACCCATAGTAGGACACGCCCGGAATCATATCCGTATAAATGCTCATCCCATCACGTTCACAGCGAGCAATACTCGCGTTGAGCTTCTGCAGGTCTATATTATTATTATAAATCATATAGAGGGCCTGCTGCCAAGAGATAGTACGCACTGGCAGCTGCTCCCATTCTTTTGCCTGAGAAAAGCTTGTCTGAACATCAGCTGTTACCTCTGCAAGGCTCTGCTCCACACTACAGCCACAAAGCCCGCATACAGCCAAAGCTGTTAACATCACACAGGCCGTGCCATACTTCGTCAGACAGAAAGTGTTCATATCCATATAAATCAGGAAAGAGTTCGAGTATTGCGATAAATAAATACAGCCACTATCGCGCTGCTCACAGCCAGAATAGCGCACTGAGCCTGTGGACTGATTCCAGCCATCTTCATGCAGCCCTGCACTGCCACGGACATGATACCGAGGAAACAATCCACAAGATTGCCCGCAGCTATCACATCCCCGCGCTTGTCATTATCAGCGCGGTCCTGCAAAAGCGCGTTCAGCGGCACCAAATACCCTGCAGCCATAAAGCCTGTAAAGGCGAGTGAAGCATAGAAAGCAATGCTTCCATATGAAATGATAGCCAAGAGCAAACAGCCCAGAGTCATCCCCGCGCCACCTACAGTTGCAACCCATGTACGAATGCGGCGGCCACAAATGATGGATGCCGTTACACCACCCAAAATAGAGCCACCACTTATCCAGGCCATGAGCAAAGCTGAATCCTTCTGCTGGCCCAGCACCTGCATGAAATCTTTAGATGAGGCCACAGGGTGAGCCTCTGCAGCCATCTGCAGAGCGATAAGCATCATCGTGCCGGCGATAAACCAGAAGTAGCCGATACCAATCTCACTATTTCTGAGCACCGGTACGCGCCAGAGCATACGGAGCTGAGCAAAATGTTTCCAGAACAGATTCCAGCGAAACGGCCGTTTACTTTCCGGCTCAAAACGAGGAATAAAGAGGCTCAGAATAAAAACAGCCACCGCACCACAGGCACAGCAGGCACACGGCCAAGCCGCAGCTTCCCAACCGGAATCCGGCCCCCATTTCTTCAGCAGACTGTACTCAATAAACAGAGCACCAATCTGCCCTAATAACAGGGCCAGCATGGAGGTAATCTCCAGAATTCCGCTGGCAAAACCGATATTTTCAGAACCAACAATATCTTTTACCAGCCCCTTCTTGGCCGGGCTGAAAAACATGGCCTGAACACAGAACACAGTGAAAAAGCCGATTGCAATCCAAAGGCTGTGCATAAAAAGACCGACGGTCATTCCCACCAGCACGATTACCTGCAGCAGCACCATGGCTTGCAGGAGGCGAGTCTTGCTATAGCGGTCAGACAACCAGCCGGCAAGCGGAGAAAACAGAACAAACGGCAGAACAATCAACACAGAAAGTGAGTACTGAAGTTCCTTCATCATCCAAATTCCCAGAGCAATGAGCAGGAACTGCACCCCTTTCTCATTCAGGGAATTCATGGACTGAATGAGACTCAGCCCCCAGAAGGAGCCCCATGGTGTTTTTCTGTTCTCGGATTCACTCATTTATGTATAAAACCGTCTATTTCAGCGTTATGAAAAAGCCGCGCGCCAGCAAGCACGCGGCTGAAGAATATAGCAAAGCGGCGAATTATAGCCACTCATTATCCTGCATGAAAGCGGCAGCATTCTGGTGACCTTGTGCAGCAGCACGACCAATCCAGAATCGCGCCTGCTCCATATCCACCGGAACGCCTAGGCCATGGTAATAACTGCGGCCAAGATTATACTGCCCGTTAGCATTACCCAACAGTGCTGACTGATGGAAACACTCCGTAGCCTTGGCATGATCAGCAGTTACGCCTTCTCCATTACGGTAGCAAAGCCCGAGATTGTTATACGCATATGCATTCCCCTGTGCTGCGGACTCCTGATACCAGCGGAAAGCAGCGTTCAAATCCTTTTTCACACCGTATCCTTCTGCATAACAGGTAGCCAGATTATCCTGAGCATCAGCATTACCTGCTACAGCAGCCATTCTATACCAGCGAACGGCCTCAGCAGGATTGGACGTCACACCACGTCCGAAATCATAGCACTTACCCAACGCAAGCTGAGCCTGAGTATTGCCGGCCTGTGCTGCGCTTCGGTACAAAGGAAGAGCGGCAGTATGATTACCAGCAGAGGCGAGTGCTGTAGCCTCGGCGAGCTGTTGTTCCGGAGTCTGGCAGCTGCTGAGCATAAGCCCGGCTAACAGCACACCGATTCCCAACATTTTCTTTTTCATGGTGACTAATATGCGTAATAATTTCTCTTAATTACTCCTGGGCGAGCAGATAGCGCTCAGCTTCAATGGCGGCCCAGCAGCCCATACCTGCTGCGGAAATAGCCTGACGATAAACAGGATCCGCCACATCACCGGCAGCGAAAAGGCCGGGTGTCTTCGTAGCGGTGCCGCCATTAGTGCGAATGATGAAACCAGCAGCGTCCACGTCCACAAGGTCTCCGAGGAACTTACTGTTCGGAGAGTGGCCAATAGCCATAAATACGCATTTAACCTCCAGCGGGCGCTCCTCACCGGTCACGGTATCACGAAGTGTCACGCCGTTAAGCTCCCCTGCCTCATCCTTGGAATAGGCAGCGATGGTGCTATTCCAAACGGGTTCAATTTTCGGGTTAGAGAGCACACGCTGCTGCATGGCCTTGCTGGCGCGCAGCTGGTCACGGCGGTGAATGAGGTACACCTTGCTGGCAAAACGGGTCAGGAATACAGCCTCCTCACAGGCGCTGTCACCACCTCCCACCACGCAGACGGGCACATCGCGATAGAAAGCACCGTCACAGGTGGCGCAAGCCGTCAGGCCGTGGCCAATAAGCTCAGCCTCGCCCTCCACGCCAAGATAGCGGGCCTTGGCGCCGGTGGCGATGATAACAGCCTTTGCCTTGTAAGCGCCGCCGGAAGTAGTTACCACGAACATGCCGCTGCAGGCTTCCTGCGTTACGGAAATCACATTCTCATAGGCATAGCGAGCACCGAACTTCTCCGCCTGCTGACTCATGTTGAACATAAGATCAGGCCCCATAATACCCTCAGGGAATCCCGGGAAGTTTTCCACCTCAGTGGTCGTAGTAAGCTGCCCGCCGAGCTGCTCACCTGTGAATACCAAGGGGGAGAGATCAGCGCGTGCTGCATAGATGGCCGCGGTGTAACCGGCAGGCCCCGTTCCAATAATAATTAATTTCTCGTCCATTGAGTTCATATTACACGTCCGCACACCCACGCGCAAGGGTTTTATGCGTCAGCAAAGCTGACAGTGCATCATTTGGCTTGCAAAGAAGTCTCGCTTAAGCCATACTAATGCGCGAGCATGAAAATACTGAGACGCAATCTGAGCCTGATGCTGGCTCTACGTTACCTGAATCCCCTGCGCACCCTCTTTTCTGTCATCACCCTTATCTGCCTGCTTGGTGTAGCGCTCGGCGTGATGGTTCTCATCGTAGTTCTCTCTGTCATGGGAGGTCTCCAGAAGGAGATGGAAGAGCGAGTACTGGCCTTTACTCCGCATTATGTCATTGCTCAGAGTGATGGCATGAAGAGAATCGCCCTCAGTCAGGAGCGAACAGATTGGGAAACACTCGTAGAAAAAATGCAGGCACTGCCAAATGTGGCTTGTGCCTATCCGCAGCTGGAAGGCCAAGCATTTGCTCAGAGTGAGGCCGGGCGTATCATGGTGCAATTTGCATCCATTCAGGCACACAATGAAAACCAGCTTTCCCCCCTGCTCCCCATGCTGAAAGAAGGCACTTTTGACTTCGGTGAAGGCTTTGATACGGAGTGCGTTATTGCCCGCAAAACAGCTAATACTCTCGGACTCAGAGTCGGTGACCAGCTTCACCTCACCCCAGTGGGCAGTATTGACGAAGTTGCCGCCATTTATGCCATGATTCAGAACCCTCTGATCACTCAGAGCAATGAGGAGTTCATGAAGAATATCGCCTCTCTTTTCGAGCAGACTGCCCCAGCAAACGGAGGCGAAATCGTACCTGCCGAGAAACTTGAAGCCATCATCAATATCATTCGCGGATTTGACCCGGCTAAGATGCGCCGCAGCGAAGTCACCGCCTGCGAAACCCTTTATCTGCTTGCTACGACTCACGCCGGTGGCCTCCCTTTCACTGCTGATGAAAAGCAGCAGTGGCAGAATACTGCCGCAGGCATCGCCGCACTGGACCGCGACCGTGAAGACGGAATCGCCGTCAAGAGCATTAATGAGATGGTCATGCCCGTGGACCTCACCATCGTCGGCATCTATCAGGCCCCGGAAAACATGCCGGGCCCGGATATCTATATGCCGCTCAGTATCGCACAGGAGGTGGTTGGCTACTCCGGAGATGCCGCCGGGAATGTGATGGGCATGTGCATTCGCCTGAACAATGCACATGAGCCCGGAAACATACAAGCCGAAATTGAGGCGCTTCTGCCGGATAACACGGACTCTACGGATGAGTTCCCCCTCGGTGCACATTGGTACATCACACCTTGGACTTCCGCATTCGAACAGTGGCACAAGCTTATCGCTAATGAGCGCATCATGATGAACTTCGTGCTCTCGGCCATCAATCTCATTGCCAGCTTCTGCATCATGGCGGTAATGTTCACCATGTCCATCCAGCGC
Organism: Akkermansia sp.; assembly: GCA_045540095.1. Classification (GTDB taxonomy): domain Bacteria; phylum Verrucomicrobiota; class Verrucomicrobiia; order Verrucomicrobiales; family Akkermansiaceae; genus Akkermansia. Next base: position 8,349 of record JAZQGN010000015.1, on the reverse strand, counting down.
AAGCGCGAGATTGCTGTACTGCAGGCACTTGGCGCCACCCCCGGCAAGATTATGGGCATCTTTGCATGGCAAGGTGTTCTCATTGGCCTTACCGGTGCCATACTGGGTATTCTTCTGGCCCTGCTCGTGCTCTACTACCGCTTTGAAATTCAAGCGGCACTGGCAAGTATCGGCATGGATCCCTTCCCCATGGAGGCCCATGGTATCACCATCCCGGCAGAGTATGACCCCGTTACCTTTGCCAAGCAGGCTGTATCAGCCTTCATCATGGTAATTATCGCCTCCATCATCCCGGCTTTCATCGTTTCCCGTCAGGATCCGGCCAAGGCGCTTCGTTCCAACTGATGAGTCATCCCCATGGAAATCTACTGGATTAAAGACAAGCAGAGACGAGGTCCGGCAACTGTACCGGATGTGCTTTCCCTCGTTCAGATGGGAGAACTCACACCGGATACACCCGGCTGGCATGCCGGGTGTGATGGATGGAAGCCGCTCAAAGAACTGCCCGCGCTGGTAGATTTCCTCGGTGCTGTAAAGACTAAAAGCGAGTCCGCGCCCCCCGAGACGCCGGAAAACGATATAAATCAGCTCCCACCGATTCCTCCGCAGCCTGCCACCTCAGCGCCGCTTCCCGGTATAAATCTCACCGTACCTCAATCCGCAGCGGCCCACATCAAAGGAGCTGTAACATTGCCCAGCCCCACAACGCGTCTAGCAGCCCGCCTGATAGATTGCAGCCTGTATGCCGCACTTGCGAGTGCAACAATCAACTTGCTTGGCTTGGAGTACAGTGATTTGCTGATGATGCTCTTCTGGCTTCCCATGATACCGCTGGAGGCTCTTCTTATCAGCAAGCTCGGCACAACCCCGGGCAAAAGAACCATGGGCATTACCCTGAGCACGTTTGGGCCGGGCCAGCAAATGAGCTTCGGCAGAGCACTTTTCCGCAGCATATCTGTAAACCTGATAGGCATGGGCTGCTTCCTCATCCCCTTCTGTCTGGTTACCATGCTCATTTCCTACTTCATGCTCACGCGCCGAGGCCTTACGATGTGGGATGCTCAAACGCTCACGCTACCGCTGCAAATCAGAAAGCCGCGCATCCTGCACTACTTGGTATCCTTTTTCGTTATATACTTCACAGCCCAGGTTGCTGCATTCAATCTGGTGAGCTTACCTGGAGCCATAGAGGTCATCGAGCAAACCTCTCCAGAAACAGCGCGCTCCCTGCGAGAGATGATGCCCGCTTTATCCGCAGAAAAAAGCTCTTCAGCCCCGGAACAGCACACCACGCCCCAGCCACTCTGACAGCAGGCGTGCTAGCCCATCAATTCCCCGGAGCATAAGCGCCGGAGGCGGCTCTCAGTTCGCCAATGCGGCAAGACATATTGCGCGGCACAAAAAGCATCGCCCCGTTTATCCAGCCGTTAACGGAAAGCGGCATGCTGGGCAAGGCCTCACCGATGAGGCGCTCACCAAGCCACACATAGAAGCCCTGCGGACGGTTCTCAGCCTCATTTCCGGGCACCCATGCCACACGCAGCTCATCCGTGTTCTGAGACATATCGGCAGAGTACAGAAGCGTTTGTTCGTTCCAGAAGATTCCGTTTTCTTTCACGGTAAGCTTACCGAAAATCTCCATCTCCGGGCGGCACACATGCAGGCGCATTCCTTTGGACTCATCCCAACCATCCGCGGCGCCATTGCCCACGGAAGGAGCGGTCACAGAAACAGTCACCCCAGCGGAAGCGTCCATAGCAGCCCACTCCTGCGGAGGTATCGCATGGCGCCTATTGCCCACGAGAGAAAATTCCGCAGCACATTTGCGCTCCAATCCAACTGTTCGACCTGAAACACCAAGGGCTTGTGCCACCTCAGCTGCGATGAGCAAATCGCCTTGCAAAGAGGGATGCAAATGATCCTGTGCATTGAAGAGGGGCTCCGCCCCCACACCGGGCAAATCAGTACGAGCTACATCCACCAGCCCACGGTTCACATCCACTACTGTAACGCCCTGCTTCCGGCACCATTGTTTTAATTCTTCATTATAGGCTGCGGCCGAAGCATAATCAGCGGCGGTATTACTGATACGCGTGCCATCATGCCATGTAGGTACAGTCAGCACCAGAATGCGGGCCTCGGGATTCGCCTGACGCATGGCGGAAATAATCGTTTCCATATCGCCATCCGGCCCAAGAAGCTGGGTCAATGCCTTCTGATAAACTTCGGGACGCCCAACACCGCCGACACCTTCACACTCAGCGAGCAAATCATTCGTACCAATAAGCAGAATAAAAACATCCGGCATCTCCGTGGCGGGGTCTATGCGGTATTCGCCTGTGTATGTAGAATCAAGCCCAAGCCAATCAAAGATATTCGAATCAGCGAGACGACCGGAGCAGTTTTTACGCCCGGCCACTTCATAAGCGCGCTCAGAACTTATGGAAGAGTGAACATTCGTGAATGGCACGCCGGCGTAGGGAGTACCGGGCGCTATTCCACTACTGGCTCTCTGATTCCCCCTGCTCACCCCCACAGCCGTGTACAGGACGCCATTATCCACAAGAATTTTGTGCAGAGCCCAGCGGTATGAAGGAGCGCCGAAGCCATGCGTGATGGAATCCCCCACGAACATTACATTGCCCAACTCAGTCGGCACACTCTCAGCACTAGCAGCGCCGCCGAGCAACAATCCCATTGCAATAGCTCTCAGTTCACGAATCATGAGTTCACTTTAACAGATTATTCCAGCTGAGAAAAGAGAAAACCACAGCAGTCTGTCTGCAAAAAATCATTTTCTACCCTTCATGCGGTCTATTAAGGAGAACATGGCCGCAATCAGCGTGCCGGAAATGGAATGCCACACGCAGGATATGGCAGCAGCAATGGCGGCTTCTGGCAGCATGGGGAAATGTTTTCCGGCCAGCACAGTAGCGAGCCCGGCATTCTGCATACCGACTTCAATGGAGAGAGTTCTCTTTTTGGGGGTGCTCATGCGGGTAAAGCTACCGGTGAGATATCCGAATACATACCCTAGCCCGTTATGTAAGAAAATGCAGAGGAAGATCAGGGCGCCACTTTCAAAGAACTTGGCACCATGCACTGCCGTTACTCCACCCACAATACAGGCCAGCGCCAGCACAGCCAGCCCGGGCATCAGGCGGATGCATGTTTCATAACCGTCACAGCGAGAAAATAGGCGGTTGCAGAGCGTACCAACGCCCACCGGCAGTAGTGTGACCAGCAGAATACTGAGGAAAAGCCCGGCAGCGTCCACTTCAATGCTTTCTCCGGCAAGCCAAAGCACCAGCAGGGGTGTTACAAAAGGAGCCAACAGCGTGGAGGCCGTTGTCATCCCCACGGAGAACGCCACATCTCCCCTGCACAAAAGGCTCATGATGTTACTTGATACACCACCCGGACTGCAACCAACCAGAATAAGCCCGGCCGCTATTCCCTTTGGTAAACCAAACAAGTGCACCAGACCGAAGGCCACCAGCGGCATGATAGTATACTGTGCCACGGCCCCGATAAAGACATCAAGCGGTCTCTGAGCCAGAATCTTAAAATCCTGTGTGGTCAGGGTCATGCCCATCGTGAGCATGATAAAGCCGAGAATGCAGGTTTGCACGTCCCCACGCACCCACTCAAAAGCACTTGGAAACACGAAGGTGAACGCAGCTACGGCGATGATGAATGGCGCCGTATGCGTGGATAACCAAGCAGATACTGCAAGTAAGCGGTGCATGTTAAAAAAAGCCCGGCCTCAGTGGGCCGGGCCTGAAAATTGAATCAATCTTAGCGTTACAGCTTCTTCCAAGGAAGAGCCTTCAGGAGGGCGTCAAAGCCAAGGCCCGTGCCCTTGGGAGCATGGAACTCAGGGGTTACATCCATACCGAGCTCCTCGGAGAAGGGATTGGGACGGTATACGTGATGAGTCACAAGACCGCAGAGAGGCACTTCCTCAGCAGGCTTGCCTGTATAGAACTTGGCAGCGTTATAAGCAGCCCAGCACTGGCCAAGGGGATGGTCAAGATATGTGGTGAACACGGGCAGACCGCTGTTGCTGTGGTGGCGAGCGGGCTTAACAAGGCGCATCATGGGCTTGCTGGTGCGGGCAGGAATGGAGCTCTCCTGACGGGGAGTATCATAACCGAGAGGCATGCCGACATCCTGCAGAGCCTGCCACGTCTCCACATCATAATAGCAGGGGTCTTCCACGAAGTCGATACGAGCCTTCATGGCATCAGAAAGCATATCCCAGAACTTCAGAGCTTCCTCCTTGGAAAGCGTGCAGTTGAAGTCCACGCGCCACTTCCAGTCCGGCACCATGGAGGCGAGATTGGTCAGGCGCTCCACTGTAGTGGCAAGCTTGGGTACCACCTTAATCTTGCCCACGCGGAAGCCACGCTGATGAAGGTTATACACCTGAGAGGGAGTAGCGCTCACCGTAAGAGTGGCATGGCTGCGGGGAATGGTCAGACCATCAAACAGATTCACGCCAGCGGCACGGGCCTCGCCATCCAGCTCAATGCACTTGAGCGCACGCTCGCCGAGACGCAGGGGGGTGCCGTCACGAAGAGCATCCAGCTCATACTCCAACGGAGAATCACCCAGCTCAGGCCAGGACTGCAGGCAGGCATAACCACCGTTATCACCGCGCAGAAGCACGCCCTCACGCGGCTGAGCAGCGGCACGAGCGCTCAAAGCGCCCACAGGATACAGAGTGTAAGGAGTGTAGTGCATGGCTTAATTCTACTCTTTCTGCCCCCATTTGTCACGCTCATTCTGTGTACATATGCAGTATTTCTGCCCTCTGACAACGCGTGGACGGGCATTTTCATTGACAGGACGGGAGGAAAAGAGTACAAGAAGTGTATGTTCAACGGCATGGAAGAGCAGCTTCTCATCGGTGGTGCCTTGTCACTACTGGCAGGACTGTGCACGGGTATCGGCGCGGCCGTAGCTTTGTTTCTCAAGCGTACTAACGCAAAAATGCTCACCTTCTCGCTCGGAGCAAGTGCCGGAGTGATGGTGTACATTTCCTTCATGGAACTCATGCCGCTGGCCATGGAAAAACTGGGAGAAGGCTTAGCAAACAAATGGATTGTTCTGGGCTCCTTCTTTGGTGGTATGGGGCTAGCGGCCCTCATTGACAAACTGGTACCGGAGGACGAAAACCCGCACGAGTTCCGCAGCGAGGATGAGGTTCACCAAGCGCAGTGTGCCACTAGCCTCCAAGGGCGAGACAAGGTGAAACGCTCAGCCTTTCTCTTTGCCATCGCCATCGGCGTTCACAATTTTCCGGAAGGCATGGCAACGGTTGCCGCGGCGTTTGATGATGTAAGCATCGCACTCTCCGTGGCGCTGGCAGTGGCCATTCACAACATACCAGAAGGTCTCACTGTAGCCGTTCCCCTGCTCTATGGTACCGGCAGCCGCAGCAAGGCCTTTTGGGTAGGCACGCTCACCGGACTGGCGGAGCCATTAGGAGCTCTGGTGTGCATGCTGGTACTACTTCCCTTCCTGAGTGCCACGCTGCTGGGAATTCTCTTCGCAGTGGTGGCAGGAATCATGGTATTCATATCCTTTGATGAACTTCTGCCCATGGCCGAGCGCTGGGGCCACCATCACCTGAGCATCGGCGGCGTGATGGTAGGAATGTTCGTCATGGCTGCCGTGCTGTAAAATCAAGCATTACAGGGTGCATTCCATTACCCAAGGGACAAGCTACTATGGAGCCCTTGGGGAAGCTGATTGACCACATAAAGACACCCACCTACCAGCAGCAGTATTTGCAGCACCATCGTTATCACTGAAACCATTAACCAGAAGCCGGAGGAAGAAGCCAGACGTCGACATTCCTCATACTGCCCAACGGCCCATGCGCCATCCGCACGGCAGGCTTGTATCAGAGTAACGAAAGCAAAAGGCAATGACAGGATAAAGACAAAAAAGGACAGCACCAGCACCACAACGCTGCCCACAAGGTGCGTGTTGGGTTTAGGCTCATTCCTATATGTCGGGACAGGTGGCGGAGCAAGGGGCGGCGGCGAAGGCTTCTGCACCGGCACCGTAGGCAGAATGTCCTTCGAGGGAAACGCCCCCGGTAAATCCACAATACGAGTAATGGGAAGCCACTGGGGCATCCCCTCCACGCAATAGATATGCTCAGGCGTAAGTTCACGCGCCGCGGCCATCGCTTCCAACGCGGAAATGGTATACGGCCCCGTTGGCTTGCCGCCCGGTTTAGCGATATAATATTGCGTTTCAGTCATAAGGAGGAACTCTCTCAAAGGCTAAACTCACCTTCCCAGAAAATACAGCCCTGTGTAGACGCGGGGGTCGATGGATTTTCCGGCAGCCATCTGCGCCGCCAACCATTCATCAATACCGGCCAAGGACACTTCATGCACGGTGATATTTTCATTATCCACGCCACCACCGGCAGATACCTTTTTAAGCCCGGAAGCCAGATAAAAGGAGACTGTTTCAGATGTCAACCCCGGAGACGAAGGCCCGGTGAAGAGATAACGCATTTCCTCAGCCTCATAACCGGTTTCTTCCTCCAGCTCACGAACTGCGGCCACGGCCCCGCTCTCAGGCCCTTCGTCCCCAATGAGGCCGGCTGGAAAACAGATACTCTGAGCCGCAATAGGCGGGCGGTATTCCTCCACCAGCAGCACCTTCCCATCCTCAGTGCAGGCGAAAATCATGGCTGCTCCGGTATTATTCACGCGCTCGCAGTACTCCCAGCGCCCTTCGCATACCATGTTCAGAAATTTTCCTTTATAAAGGGTCTCCATAGCGATAAAAAACAGGCAGCGGAGCACATCGCCCCGCTGCCCCTAAGATAAGGTTTCAATTACTCGCGCACCAGCGTGCGGAAGCGGGCCAGAATGCGGCCGGTAATGGGGCCGGCCACACCGGCACCAATCTTGCGGCCGTCCAGAGAGGTGGCCGCGATTACTTCAGCGGCGGTGCCGGTCAGGAAGCACTCATCAGCGCTGAGAATATCGAAGCGGTTCATCACCTTCTCGATGCAGGGAATACCCAGCTCTTCGCAGATATCAAACACGGCGTGGCGGGTGATGCCACCCAGAGCACCCTCCGTGAGCGGAGGTGTCATCACAACACCGTTACGAATAATGAAAATGTTGTCACCCGTGCACTCAGCCACATTACCGCGCTGATTCAGCATGAGGGCCTCACCGGCGCCCTGTGCCACTGCCTCCATCTTGGCGGAAATGCCATTGAGGTAGTTCAGGCTCTTCACCTGCGGGCAGAGAATATCCGGGTTCGGACGGCGGAAGGTGGAGGTAATCATGCTCAGACCATTTTCGTACATCTCAGCAGGATAAAGCGCGATATTCTGCACGATGATGAACATGCTGGGCTTGGGGCAATTGCGGGGATTCAGGCCAAGGTCACCCGTACCGCGTGTCACGACAAGGCGGATATAGCCATCCTCCATACCGTTAGCAGCTACGGTATCCTTAGTAGCCTGACACACCTCCTCATAGGTCCAAGGGCACTCCATGGCCAGATAACGCATGGAATCAAACAGACGGGTGATGTGCTCCTCCAGGCGGAACACCTTACCGGAGTAGAAGCGGATACCCTCAAACACACCATCACCATACAATACACCGTGATCAAACACTGACACCGTGGCCTCTGCCTGATCAACCAATTTTCCGTCGAGCCAGATTTTCATGATAAAAAAATTGTGAACGCAAGTCATTATAACCACTCTCCCCGATAAATAAAGAAGAAAGAGTGGCTTCACCGCATTTTTTTTCATTGTTATGAGCGGCTGACGTACTGCAACCTTGCAGAAAAGGCTCATTCTGCTATCCTGAATCCGATGAAAGCACTTTATCTCATTGCAGCAGCTAGCCTTTTTGCTGCCCCCCTCATGGCTCAGGCTCCCGCCACCGCTGAAGCCCCTGCTCCGGCAGCCGCTCCTGCGCTGGCTGATTACACCGCACCCATGGAAAAACTCTTCACCTGCGTGGAAAAAATAAATGCAGCTCTCCGTGAGGTGAAAGATATTGACTCTGCAGATGACGCCGGAGATGTACTCAGAACACAGGCTCCCATTCTTGTGGAAGCGACCCGCACCTTCAGCGTGCTTCCTGCTCCCCCCGCCGACATTCAGGCAGAATTCGACAGCTGGTTTGCCGCGCACCAGCAGCCACTGGTGGACCTTGTGTCAATTATCAGCGACCTCGAAAGCGCCGAGCCTCCTTTCTACGGCTCTGAGGAACTCATCGCCGGTGTCACCATCATCGGCCTCATCCTTAGCGGACAGCAGCCTGAGTAAACCGAACTTCCATTCATTCTCCA